>JBCCXO010000061.1:0-20946 GCA_039191645.1 Pseudomonadota bacterium
ATTTGATAATCCCAAAATGGATGAATGCGCGGCCTTGCAACTCTTTGGCGCAGGCCGAGAAAAAAGGATTTATGCGGTTCCGCCATATACAAAAGTAGTCAGTCTTGATTTTGAAGATCATCCGTTTGAAGTTCAGGAATGGGATAAACCCTGCGCACTTTGCGGAGCAACAGACACATTTCTCGATGAGGTTATTATGGATGATGCGGGCGGTCGGATGTTTGTGTGTTCAGACACCGATTATTGCTCGAAGCGCCAGGCAAACATTGAGGCAGCAGAATGATGAACCCACTTCTGACCGTAGATGGCCTGACCAAACGATTTGGTAAAACGGTAGCGTGCGAGGATATTTCCTTTGATTTGTGGCCGGGCGAAGTGCTGGGGATTGTGGGTGAGTCGGGATCCGGAAAAACAACGCTTCTGCGCTCAATAGCCGGGCTTGTTGATCCTGATCATGGCTCTGTATCTTATTGCGGTGACGGGGAAGAAACGGTGCGGGTTTCCGAAATCGGGGAACCTGCGTTGCGGCAGCTCCAGCGCACACAATGGGCCTTTGTTCATCAGCATCCACAAGAAGGATTGAGAATGAATGTTTCGGCAGGCGCTAACCTCGGCGAACGGCTGATGGCGAACAAATGGCGCCACTACACAAACATTCGCAGTGAAGCGTTGAAATGGTTGGAAGCGGTAGAGATTGATCCTGACCGGATCGATGATCTCCCGAAAACTTTTTCCGGTGGCATGCAACAGCGCCTTCAGATTGCGCGAAACCTTGTGACAAATCCCAATCTGGTTTTCATGGATGAACCTACCGGCGGCCTTGATGTTTCCGTTCAAGCACGGCTACTTGATTTGATCAGGGGGCTGGTTAGAGACCTTGGACTGTCTGCAATCGTGGTGACCCATGATTTGGCTGTTGCACGACTGTTATCCAGTCGATTGATGGTGATGCGGCATGGCAAAGTAATCGAGCATGGGCTTACCGATCAGGTTCTGGAAGACCCGCAAGCGCCCTATAGTCAGTTGCTTGTTTCATCCGTTCTACAGGTGTGAGGTAATGCGATGAAACCCGACAAAACACCATCAGAAACACTGCACGCAGTTCTCAGCGTTAAACAGCTCGATAAGCAGTTTACGCTGCATACGCAAAACGGGGCTGTCCTTAACGTTTTGGAGAATGTCAATCTTACGGTTTGCGCGGGCGAAATTGTTGCACTGTGTGGGCCATCGGGTGCAGGAAAGAGTTCTTTATTGAAGTCCGTCTATGGTACGTATCGGATAAACGGAGGCAGTATCCATATCCGTTCGGAGCGGGGCGTCATGGATATTGCCAAAGCTGAACCCAGAGAAATACTTGAATTGAGGACTGAGACAATCGGATATGTTTCCCAGTTCTTAAGGGTTATCCCAAGGGTTTCAACGCTTGATATTGTTGCCAATGCCGCGATAGAGATCGGTACAGAAGACAAAGATGCAAGAATTCAGGCAATTGAATTGCTTGAACGGTTGAGAATCCCATCGGCTCTCCATGGGTTATCACCTCTGACATTTTCCGGCGGCGAGCAGCAACGTGTAAACATTGCCCGCGCTATGTCCGCCCCACGGCCGCTGATGTTGTTTGACGAACCTACCGCATCGCTCGATCCGGTCAATCGAGAAACGGTGCTCGAGATGATCCACGATCTTGCGCGTTCAGGCACCGCCGTCCTGGGAATTTTTCACGACCCTCAAGATCGGCAAAAGCTGGGAACACGGGATTTTCAACTCATGCAACGAAAAGAGACTGAGGATGCCTGAAACCATAATCTCCAATGCCCGCATTGTTCTTGCCGATGAGTTGATTGAGGGTTCAATGAAACTCAAGAACGGGCTGATTGAAGACATCGCAACGCCTTCAACCCTACCGGGAAGCGTGGACTTTGAGGGGGACTTACTCATCCCGGGGTTGGTCGAATTGCATACCGATAACCTTGAGCGGCATGCAATGCCGAGACCCAAATCCTACTGGCCAATTGAATCAGCAGTTCTCAATCATGATCGAGAAATTTCTGCAGCCGGAATCACGACCGTTTTTGATGCCCTTTGTATTGGGCATATGGATCAGGGGGCACGCTCGATCGAATCCATTACGAAAATGGCAGAGTCTATAGACGGCTTGAGTGCCCGCAATTCTCTGAAAGCGGAACATTTCATTCACTGGCGTTGCGAAGTCGCCAGCCCAACGGTGTTGGCCAATGCCATGAAGGTCAGTGACAATGCGCGGACGGGATTGATTTCGGTTATGGATCACACGCCCGGGCAGCGGCAATTTGTGTCGTTGGATGCATACTATACCTACTACCAAGGGAAGTATGGACTTAGCGATCAGCAGATGGATGCGTACATGACTGAACGCCGTGCCGTTCAGGAGAAATATTCTGCGCCGAACAGACGTGAAATTGTCCAAATGGCACACTCAAAGAACATTCCGATTGCCAGTCATGACGATGCGACCACTGACCATGTTGATGAAGCGATTGAAGACGGGATCGTTGTTGCAGAATTTCCAACCACGCTAGAAGCAGCTGAAGCAAGCCACAAAAATAATCTGGCGGTTTTGATGGGAGCACCAAATGTTGTGCGCGGCAAGTCTCATTCCGGCAATGTCTCTGCGCGGGACCTTGCCAAAGCGGGCTTGCTGGATATTCTGTCCAGCGATTATGTACCTTTTTCGTTGCTTTATGGTGCAACCTTGCTTGAGAAACACTGTGAAAGCATTACGCTTCCTCAAGCGATCGCCACGGTCACCAAAAATCCCGCCAATCAGGTTGGGCTTACGGATCGAGGCGAACTTGCAATTGGTAAAAAGGCAGATCTGGTGCGTTTCCGAATGGATGGGGACGTGCCGAATGTGGTCGAGGTTTGGAGAGACGGAGCGCGCATCGCATAGGGGTTTGAAATGGCTGACATACTGACAAAGATCGAAACAATGATCCGCGAGAATGGGTCGGGATTGTATGGCGGAGAAGCGGTTACGCAAACGCAACATGCCTTGCAATGCGCTACCTTGGCAGAGCACGCCGGTGCAGATGCTGAATTGGTTGCCGCAAGCCTGATGCACGACATCGGTCACTTGCTTGAACCGGATTTTGAAGGCGGTCTTGAGCGGGGCGAAGATCTTTACCATGAAGATCTGGGCGAAGCGTTTTTGGAAAAATATTTTGGAGAGGCCGTTACGCAGCCCGTTAAACTGCATGTTGCGGCAAAGCGCTATTTATGTGCAACAGACCAAGGCTATTTTTCCAAGCTTTCACCAGCTTCTGTTCACACACTTAACCTGCAAGGTGGTCCCATGGGCGATGAAGAGGTTAAAGCGTTTGAAGCCAATGAATTCTACAAGGAAGCCGTTCAATTACGAATTTGGGATGATCTTGCCAAAGATCCGCAAGTAAAGACCCCAGACGTTAGCCATTTCATGCCTTATGTGAAACAAAGCATTCTTGAAAAAGGTGTCTGATTTGGCGGCTACTTTCTTTGCTGTTGTTGGTGGAAGCGGTGTTGGTAAGGACACGGTCATCAACGGGGCAAAACCAAAGCTGGTTGAAACCGGCGCGTTTCATTTTCCCAGACGATGGATTACGCGGGCGCCAGATCCACTTGGCGAAAACCATCATAGTGTCACCCCTGAAATGTTCGATCAGATGCGCCAGGCTGGTGCGTTTTGCCTTTGGTGGGGAGCGCATGAATTGCAGTATGGGATATCATCGCAAGTCCATGACCAACTGAACGAGGGTCAAAACGTCATTGCAAACATCTCCAGAAACAGTGTGCCAGAAGCCAATAGAACTTTTCCCCGCATCGAAGTGCTGGAGATTACCGCTGGCAGGGAATTGCGAGAGGCACGGTTGAAGGCGCGTGGGAGAGAAAATCAAGAACAGATTGTAAACCGAAGCAATCGTTGTGTAGAGCGGAGTTGGGCCGGGAATTTGACCGTTGTTGAGATTGCAAATGACAGCACCATTGAGGTTGCTGTGAACCGTTTCGTCGCGGCAGTTACAGGCCTTTCAGATTGAACCGCCTGACCAGTTCAAACGGCATTGAATTTCCTGGATCACCCAGTACAGACAACTGATCCAGGATGATATCCTGTTCTAAAACATCTATGAGGGAAGGGGCAAGTACGGCTTCTGCTTCGTCAAGTTGCGTCGTCGTAAGACTTGAAGACAAGGTCATATGAAACCGAAACTCCGGACCAACAAATGGATATCCCCATTTCACCAAAAGTGCGTGTTGTGCGGGGGTAATGTTTTTTCGTCTGGAAATTTCTGCTTCGCTTAGCGGCGCGCGCAAAGGATCCAACGTGGTTACACAACGCCAAGCCAGATCTGTAACTTCGGGAAACTTAACCTGATCGTTGATAAGTGCCAAAAAACTTCCCAGCCTGCTGAGCCTAAGTGCGCCAAGATTCACCGGATCCAGCTTGTTCGCAAGCTCGGAAACTTCTTTGAGTAAGTCAGTTTCTGCGATCCCGTCCGCTAAGCGCATGGGCGCCTTAAGGGTTGCATGAAACCCGTAACGCCTTGGAGATTCGATCCAAAGCGACGGGGGAGGGGCGCGTTCTCCCGTTTCTGGATCGATACCCAGCCATTTTCTTCCCAGCGCTGCCAGGGCACTTTCCGGCCGCGGTAAATAATATATGGCGTATCTTTGATAGCGATTCATGGTCTTGCAATTAACCTATCGCAGCATGAGTGAATTCCAAAATTCAAGATGGTCTTGTTTAGGATTACCTGGTTCTGGGCTCTTTGTAACGGCGGCTCACTTGATTGTTTGTTTGTTTGGAAGGCAACACTCAACATCGACCCTTAAGAAGAAGCTTAAACTATACCATCGTTCTCCCGTTTCATTGACAGGGATGAAGATATCTGCTCATTGAACGGTCTCAATCTAGTTTACATGGAGAATTAAATGACCCGCTCCCGCATCGCGCTTGGCGCACTGGCGCTTTCTATGACTGTTGCATCGACAGCAACTGTTTATGCTGCCGACACCGTCAACATATACTCATACCGCCAGCCTGACCTGATTGCTCCCTTGCTTGAAGAATTTACCAAGCAGACCGGAATTCAGACCAGAGTACAATTTTTGAAAAAGGGAATGGTCGAAAAGTTAAAGGCTGAGGGTGCCAATTCTCCTGCAGACGTCATCCTGACCGTTGATATTGGACGCCTTTCCGGCATTACCAGTGAGGGACTTGCGCAATCTGTTTCGAATGAAACGATCAACGGCAATATTCCTGCAAACTATCGTGATCCCGCCGGAACTTGGTTTGGCCTTACGCAACGTGGCCGTGTGGTCTACGCCTCCAAGGACCGTGTCGACCAAGATACCATTACTTACGAAGAGCTCGCTGATCCAAAGTGGAAGGGAAAAATCTGCACGCGTTCCGGTCAACATGCGTATAATGTGGCACTGATTGCCTCAATGATTGCACACAAAGGCGAGGCTTATACGGAAGAGTGGCTCACCGGTGTTAAAAACAATCTTGCGCGTAAACCAGATGGCAATGACCGGGCCCAAGCGAAAGGCATTTTCTCAGGTGAGTGTGATCTAGGGCTGGGGAATACCTACTATGTCGGCCTCATGCAAAACAACGAGAAAGACCCGGATCAAAAAGAATGGGCAAAGGCTATGAAAGTCCTTTTCCCGAATTCTGAAGATCGTGGAACGCATGTCAATCTTTCCGGCATGGCTCTGGCCAAACATTCTCCAAACAAGGAAGCTGCGATCAAGCTTATGGAATTCTTATCAAGTGGCACCGCGCAGGAACTTTATGCGGAGGTTGTCTATGAATATCCGCTGAAGCCGGGCACCAAGCCTTCAGAGACTGTCTCCGGATTTGGTGATATTAAGCCCGACACGTTGTCACTGGAGAAGATCGCACAGTTGAGAAAAGCAGCCTCCAAGCTTGTCGACAAAGTTGGCTATGATGACGGCCCATCAAGCTAGGTGAAATTTCTGACTTAGAGGAAAACAGCAAAAACGCGCCGGATAACCTCCGGCGCGATATGCGGTTGGAAACTGAGATTTTAGTTTTTTCAAAACTAGAACCTTAAAATACCCTTTATCGTTTTGACATTTTGGAGCCAGATTAGGTTTCAGTTATCCCAAGAGGTTAGCCTTAACCCAATCGCTGATTAAACAAATCATCTGCGTTTCTGAATGGCATGACGGGTACTTCCGTGTATAAATTTTTCAATGAACATGGGCTAAGCGTTGATGGGAATTGAAACGGTAGACACAGTCGTTGTAGGCGCTGGACAAGCGGGGCTTGCTATGAGTGCACACCTTGGAGTGTTAGGTGTCGATCATGTGGTTCTGGAACGAAACCGTATTGCGGATCGCTGGAAACATGCGCGGTGGGACTCCCTTGTCATGAATGGGCCGGCTTGGCATGATCGTTTCCCGGCTATGGAGTTTTCCGACAGTCATCCGGATGCGTTTCCCGGCAAAGAAAGTGTTGTTTCCTATTTTGAGACCTTTGCAGACAAAATAAAAGCGCCCATTCGGTGTGGCGTCGATGTTCAGAAAGTAGAGGCCCGGGCAGAGGGTTATTCGATCAAGACGAACCAGGGAACTTTGGAAGCAAACAATATCGTTGCCGCAACCGGTCCCTTCCAAATTCCCGTTTTTCCAAAAATCATACCCGAGGACCCGGCGCTCACTCAGATGCATTCATCAGACTATAAAAATCCTCAACAACTTGATGCAGGGGCTGTCCTCGTAATTGGTGCGGGTTCATCTGGTTCACAGATTGCCGACGAATTGCTGAGAGCGGGAAGACGGGTGTTCTTGTCGGTGGGACCGCATGACCGCCCGCCCAGACAGTATCGCGGCAAAGACTTTGTCTGGTGGCTTGGTGTTTTGGGTAAATGGCAGATGAAGACCCCGCCTGCAGGACGAGAGCATGTTACCATCGCAGTGAGTGGCGCATATGGTGGCAAAACCATTGACTTCAGACGCTTTGCCGAACGCGGCATGACCTTGTTGGGCATGGCGGGAGACTTTAAAAACGGCGTTCTGACTTTTGCTGGAGACTTGGCCGATAACATTGCCGAAGGCGATGCCAATTACCTGTCCCTTCTTCAAGAGGCGGATCAGTACATTGAAGAAAACGGCCTGGATTTTCCTCAAGAGCCCGATGCCAAGATCATTGGCAGCGATCCGGATTGTATCACTCACCCAATTTCTGCGCTTCATCTGTCTGAGGAGGGCATATCCACGATCATTTGGGCTACCGGCTATGTGCAGAATTTTGACTGGTTGAAGGTTGATGCATTTGACCAAAATGGTAAACCAGATCACAAGAATGGCGTTTCCAAGCTTCCAGGCATTTATTTTGTTGGGCTACCATGGCTTTCCATGCGTGGCTCGTCATTCATCTGGGGTGTTTGGGAAGATGCGAAGTTTCTCGCGAGCCATATCGCTGAGCGCTAAGTTGACCTGTATGAGACAATTCTATGAACACCAAAGATCTGCTCAATGATCTGATTGCTTTTCCGACCGTTAGTTCGAACCCGAACCGGGCCTTGATAGACTATTGTGCCTCGCTGCTCTCGGATGCAGGTGCTGAAATCTCCATCTTGGAGGATGAAAAAGAAGCAAAAGCCAATTTGTATGCAACCATTGGACCCAGGGACACGCCGGGTGTGCTTTTATCCGGGCATACGGATGTGGTTCCTGTCGAAGGTCAGGATTGGACTGTATCTCCTTTCACGATGAGCGAAGCCGACGGGAAGGTTTATGGCCGTGGAACCACTGATATGAAAGGATTTGTTGCAAGTGCATTGCGCACGGCACTGAGGGCATCAACGACAGAATTGAAAACGCCATTACATCTCGCCTTTTCCTATGACGAGGAAATTGGCTGTGTTGGGGTTCGCTCGATGATTGACATGCTGGCAGAAGCGCCGTTCAAGCCGATGTTTTGCATTGTCGGTGAGCCGACGCTCATGTCTGTTGCTACTGGGCATAAAGGCAAAACTGCTTGTCGGGTCACTTCAACAGGTAAAGAGGCGCATTCTGCCCTTGCCCCAACTGCATTGAATGCAATTCATTTCAGTGTTGATATGATCCAGTTTATTCGACAGTTGCAGTCTGAAATCGCGGCCTCTTCCAGACAGGATGAAGACTACGATGTTCCCTACACAACCTTGCATGTCGGTCAGGTTGATGGCGGGTTGGCACTAAACATTGTGCCCAACCTTTCACACATGCGATTTGAAATCAGGAACCTTCCAGAAGATGATCCGCAAGTCCTTCTCGATCGGATTAAAGCGCATGCAGTCTTGATCGTGGATGAACACAAAGATACATTTCCTGATGCTTCTATCGGCTTTGAAATCACAAACACGTATCCCTCGCTGAACACTTCAAAGACTGCCGAGATCGTCAACTTCGTAAAGTCACTGACCGGTTCCAATTCCACCATGAAGGTCGCCTTTGGAACGGAAGGCGGTTTGTTCTCATCAGAGCTTGGGATACCCACCGTCATCTGCGGACCAGGGTCTATGGAACAAGGCCACAAACCTGATGAATTCATCCATCTAGAGCAACTGGATAAATGTGACGCAATGTTAGATGCATTGGTAGCAAAACTTCAGTCGGGACTATAATTTCCAAACCTTACCCGTTACGCTTCATCGTAGAAACTGACTCCTGGCAACCCATCGGTTGAAATCCGTACTTGCAGATGTTTGTAAAAAGCATCGACGATTTTTGAACGGTGCTCGATTTGCTTTGTGGCAAAGCCCAGTACAAGGGATGGAATTTTGTTCGTGAGTTTCAGAAATGCGAGACTTTTTCCGTCCGGCGCCATCTCGGACTTTGTGCGCATGTTCACCAGACTGAACCCGTATCCGTTTGCGACAAGGCTTCGGACCACAGACATGTCGAAGGATCTTTCTCGAATGTTGGGTCGTACCTCGCACGCTCGAAAAACAGACAGGAAGTATTCACGACTGATTGGCAGATCCAATAGAACCATGGGGTCGGATGCCAATTGCTCCAAAGAAACCGAAGATTGCTCCGCTAGCGGGTGGTCTGCTGCGACCATCGCGTAGGGCGGCAAGGCCAGCAGGTCTTCAAAAGCAACTTCTTTCGGGATTTCCATATCATAGGTTAGCGCTACATCGATTTCCGCGCGCCCCAACATGTCAAACAGCTCAACTTGATGCCCCTCGTGCAGGCGCACCGTTGCATCAGGATATTCGTCTTCAAACGAACGACGAATAGCCGCGCTGATCAGTGGCGCTACCGTATTTAAAACACCTACAGCAAGAGAGCCTCTGGGCTTATCAGAGATTTCTTTTGCGAGATCATTCAACGCTGCTGCATCTTCGAGAATCCGTCTTGCCTCGTTGTATATTCTGCGACCACCTGGCGTTAAAGAAAGACCCTGAGCGTGATGCCGTACAAAAATCTGAACGCCAAACTCGGCTTCCAATTGGCTAATGGCAGCAGAGATGGAGGGGGATGAGACGTTTACCCGTTCAGACGCTACCGCGATTGTCCCTGCATCTCCGACTGCAACGAGATATTCTAATTGCCTAAATGTGTAACGCAGTGGCATTCTTGGAACCGTCTTTATGTTTCTTAGTTGGAATGCTCCAATCGGTTTTCAACGTCAATATCCTGACGCGCCAACCATAGCAGAAAATCATGCACGGTACCTTCATAGTCCGGTCCTGCCAAGGGTCCACCTGTTGCGTGAACCGAATGAAGTGATACTTGCATCGTTTCCAGTTTTTCACGATCTTCTCGATTTACCTCTTCCCAAAGGTCAATGCGCTGATTGATGGTTTCTTTGTCCAATTCATTCTTATAGACGGACATCGTCCAACGGACTTCTATTGATTCCGGTGAGAGCGGCCTGATGGCAAGAGATACCAAAAGAGATGCTGCGATGCTCACTACCTGACAGGGAAACACGGAAAACAGAGTAGAGCGGTGTTGGGCTTCTTCTGGAAGGCCTGGTGCGCCAGTTCCACGCGACGGGATATCTTGGGGGTAGTTTGCAAAGTAACTCGTGAATCCCTCGCCTGATGCAGCTTTTTTGCTAAGCCCGGTCGGAGTGTAACCATGCAGGGTTTGGGGATGCACGACCGACAGATGATACCCTTCCATAAAGTTCTCAACCAGACACTTCCAGTTCGTATTCCAGATTTCGGTGGCAGCATGCACAATTGCATACTTTTCTGGTTGATAGGGTTCGACCAGGGTTTCGAGACCCTTCAAATGCACATCAAGGTCGGGAGGATTTTCAGACAAGCACACATAAACGAAACCATATTTCATTACGCAGGCGAAATGACCAAGTCTGCAATTGGCTTGATCGAAACCCTTATTTTCCATTCGTGCTGCTCGCAACAGGGTGCCATCCGTGTCGTAAATCCAAGCATGATAGGGGCACACAAACCGCTTTGCATTGCCATTTCCCTGTGCAACGCGCATCCCTCTGTGTTTGCAGACGTTTGAGAGTGCTAGAATTTCATCCCCACGACGAACAATAATCAACGGTTCGTCCAGAAGGTTGAGGGTTAAAAAATCCCCCTCGTTTGGCAATTCATCTGTTCGACATACACAGTGCCATCCATTCTTCAAAACGCCTTTATATTCATGATCAAAGAATTGTGTTTCAAAGTAAAAGCGGCCAGGCAGTCCCATCGGCGCATCTGCAGGGGCAGACGCGATATCGGCAAGTTCCTTGCGCATTTCGTCAACCGCGAACATCATTGCTCTTGAATTGAACGGATACTCACTCATCACCGGGCACTCCGTAAGATGGCGCCGCACGCGGATCGAGCGCGCGTTGTACATAGGCGTTCATTTGAGGCTTGTAGACTTCCCATGCCTGCGCAACGGCTTTTATGGGACAGTCCTCAGTCCAATCGCAACGCAAGTCCGCGACCGGCCATGGCACCTTGTCAGAAATCTGCAGGCCTGCCGAATGAACCGGACCCGCTTCACCCCCTGCTTCCAATCCCGCTTTCAACCCGGCAATCAGACGATCGCCCAAGTGTCCTTTTGCACGTTCAAAGCCATCCAAGATGGTTTGCGGTACTTCTTTATTTGCTAATAGATTTCCTGCTGAAACGGCGTCTTTGCCGTGGGCCTCGTTCCAAACACCCAAAACCTGAGTGCCAGAATGGATTGCTGTTTTCCCGTTTGCATCGATTGCCAGCACCTGACGGAAATCCAGAAAATCCTTTTGCAATTTCATTTTTGAAATCGCATCGTCAGCCGATAGACCCTCCTCCATCAGGTCAAGCGTTAGAGGCCCCAAAGAGGGGTCAGTGATGTTTTGACTCGCTACAGCTCCAACCCCAGCGCGTGTGTTTGAACATCTGGCCGCCACGGCAGGTGAAGAAGAAGAGATTGCAACGCCAAACATTCCGGTCTCAGAACAGCGGGCAACAAGCGAGAAAGTCATTCGGGTATCACCGCAGTTGCGTCGATTTCAACCAGCCATTCAGGACGGGCAAGTGCCTGAACAACAAGCCCGGTTGATACCGGGTGTATGCCGACCAGGTATTCACCCATTGTCCGGTAGATCGCTTCGCGATGGCGTACGTCAGTGATGTAGACAACAACTTTGACAAGGTGCTCCATTTGACCGCCGGCTTCTTCGATTAATTGTTTGATGTTTTGCATCACTTTGTGGGTTTGCTCTACTGGATCGTGGCTTTGTATGTTTTGCGCATCGTCCAGGTTTTGGGGGCACTGCCCTCTTAACCAGACCGTTTTTCCACCGTGGGTAACCACTGCCTGACACAAATCATTGTCGAGGTTCTGTTCGGGATACGTGTCCTTGGTGTTGAACTTTCTGATTCGAGTATGTGCCAATTGCTATTCCCCAGTTTGCGGTGCACGTGCAAGCTTGCTATTGGGCAGCTTGCAATTTTTCATTCAAATATCGGGCAAAATCGTAATTCGGACGTTCAAGGTGAGACAGGTGGCCAGGCTTCGCAACGGTTGAGCATAAGCCGTTGTAGACTTTTTCCGTGCATCCTTTGTCTTCAAGGTTTACTTCATCCAGAAGGGTTTTCAGCTGAGTGAAGTGTGCTTGCGCATCCGGATCGTTTACATAGTCCTGCGACATGCCACCGCCAAAGGCAATTCTAACTTTTCCTACCCCTTCGGGATGCAGGGAGAGGTACCAGAAATAGCCCGGTGTTAACGTGATCAGCAAACTTGGATAGATTGCCAGAAGATACGTCATGCGGCGCCGATCTCCCTCAAGGCGTTTGTTATCCGGATGGGCCATCGCAATCTTCAACGTATCGTCCTTAAGAATGGTGTGATAGTTGAAAGCCTTTTCTCCTGGCGGGCAAACCATCTCCTCCAGTTTGGAAAGGCCGCCTATTGTGCCGGCGTGGCACACGGGAAGATGGTAACTTTCCATGAAATTTTCAGCCAGGACTTTCCAGTTCGTGTCCCAGACATGGGTTTCGAAAAATGTCTGAGTATAGGATTCCATTCCATAGTCACCGACCAGCTCTTCAACTTGCACGAGTTGCTCGCCAACCGGAGTTGCATTTGGATTCAAGGTAACAAAAATCCAGCCGAGCCATTCTTCGCAACGAATTTCAGGTAGCTTGTACTGGTCCTTACAGAACCCATCGTTGAGGGTCATTGCCGGCGCGCCACGCAAAGAACCATCAAGGTTATAAGTCCAGGCGTGATAGGGACACACGATGGTGCGGGTGTTTCCACGCCCCTGAAGCAAGGTCGACATGCGGTGCAGACACACGTTTGACATCGCCTTGAGATTTCCGTCTTTACCCCTCAGGACGATGATCGGCTGTTTGGCGAGTTCCAGCGTGACGTAGTCTCCCGGATTTGAAAGCGCAGAAGCACGGCCCACACAATACCAATCGACGGAGAAAATGTCTTTTAGCTCGCGATCCAGAAATTGCGGCGACGTGTATACCGACGGCGGCATCGCACGGGCCTGCTCAAAGGGAACAGAAACGTTTTTTCTCAGTTCTTCAACGCCATCCATTTTGATATCTCCGGCACCTGTTCATCCATTGATGATGCGTACGACTATTTTTGCAAGTTGCCAGAATGAAGGTCAAGATCAAGCAGACTATATCACACGACTGCTTCGCCGATACCTAATCAAGGTCGGCAAGCATTGGATGTCTTTCCACATGAATGCACGCACCTATGGACGATCACACAAACGCATACATGCTTTCTTTCATTAATGAATAATTTAATGTATACATTGTTTCATACATTATGAAAAACTGCGAATGGATGAACGAACACGTGATCCCATGTTTCATACATGACTATATATCCTGACTTTACTTCTTTGCCTGAAGTACGCATCTCCAAATTGTAATTTTATCACAGGCGTCCACGGGAAGGCGCTGAAACACATGCTGAGTACTCTTTGAAAATTTGGACTGAACAAACCGGGAAACAGCACGTTTCTAACGGCAGTCATCTTTATTGAATGGGCACTCAGTTTAACAGGCTTAAAGGTTCTAATCGAAGCGGAAAGTCACGCGACGCCGGTTGGCCTTATACGGCCTGAACACAGTCGGCAGATTGTCTACGCCGTTCAACACAGCTATGTAAATCAAGTCATTTTCAGTTGTGATCCGATAGGTCTGATCAAACTGGTCACCAACCCAATTCCGATCAGATAAAAGGCGTTTTAGTGCCTCCGCAGCCTCGCTTGCGTCCGTGCCGGATTTCAGGGTTATCTTGATACAGTCTGTACTGGCAGTATTGCCACTGTTTGATGAAATACGTACAAGTCTGTCACACTGTTTGAGCTGTTGTTGCCTTAACATAGCGATGGTTTTTCCCAAGGTATTGTTCGCTAACTGGATAGCTTGTTCTCTCGTCATCGCTCTATCGCTTGAAGCCATCCTGGGCTTGACGTTATCGCCGGTTGGGAGACGATTTTCCTAACACCCTTAAGTCCCGATCTCGACGCTCTGTCGTTTAAAGACGCACCGCCTATTGGACCGTTCTTAGGTACGATTTGATTGGTCACACGGCGTCCGGTAGACAAGCGTAATGTATAGGCGATAGCGCGCTAGGAAACGACACCGCATCAACATCAAACGTTAGAACTATCCTTTTCTGGTTTAGAGACTAAATCTTGGAAAAGAAAAAACACCTGCGCGTTTAATTGTGCACCCTATTCCTATTCGTCATCGGCATCAAAGAAACTAACGATGATTGTCTGCTGTTTTGCCTCAACTGTCGTGTCTTCCAATGAAATTCGGTCCAAACAGTCTTGAATACGCTCGCATAGGAGATCCAATGCATACGTGCTGTTTTTCTTTACTTGGATTACTAGTCTGTCATGGTCGTTAATCACCGCTTCAGACAGCGAGTATTCCAAGCCTTCAATTTTCCTAAGCGACGAATTGATTGCCTTGGAGGCTGCTTCAATCTTGCACAACAGTCGACTTGCGGGTTCACAATCGGTGACTGATCCCATGCAATGAGCCATGGTTGAAACTTTCGATCCCAGATGCGTTGTTGGACGTGTAGCTGTCTGGGTTATACAAGTCGATCGAGGCTTTTATGGCGTTCAGATCCGATGCAACGTGGCAGAGGTGCGAAACGATTAAACCTTGCGCGGTTTCGTTGCAATCCATATAAAGATTTTCTGCTTTGATGCTTCCCTAAATGCAATCGTTTTGACGTGACTACACCTTCATATATCCTGCCGGTGGACCGTTTTAGTTTCGTCACATATCGGTAGGGTGTTTGTTGAAACCATGATGCTTGTACAGCAGATTCTTTTTTGAACGTTTACCGGCTCAAATGGAGCCAACCCAGATAGGCGAAGGCGACAACGGCACATACGAGGTTGATCAAAACGAAAAAATACCAACCCCGTCCAGCTTTGCCCTGAGGCGGATCCAATTCACTTAATGCCATCTCTCCTTTGGAGTAATTTTCAATCCATTCAGCCTGCTCCAGTGGCATGATCACTTTTACATCTGGGGCTCTAGAAAACTGTAACTCCGTTGACTCGCGGTTGAGATACCAGGTGGTACCCCAGCCTTTTACCTCGTCAAAAGGAATAAACAACGGATTATGAAAAAGAGAAAACGGGCTGAGGATGCGCAAGATTAGCCCACTGTTGTTTACGCCGATTGTCAGGATACCATGCAACGAATTATATCCACCCCGCCCAACGAGAACGGCTGATTGCATGATGCGTTTCTCGACAGGGTTTTCCTTATCTTCCGCATAATACTCCGCAAGATATCGCCAACGGCGGGCATTTGCCCATAACATGCCCCCAAAGATACCAGCAAAAACGACAATCCCAAATAGTCCAAACATGCTCAATGCCCTGTCTACATAATTGGGATCCTACCAGATCAGGTTAAAGAATTCGTAATCGGCTTTATTGCGAGGAAGCTTTAAAATGGACGCGTTTGATCAATGCCAGGGCCTGACGGTTGCACTTTTTTTCCAAAAGCCAGTTCAGGAGTTCAGCCGGTTTGGCATCGTTTATGTTTTGCGGGGCGATATGCACCTCAAGATCGCGCAGTTGACCGTCAATCCCAACCAGCATCCGCCCACTCTTCAATGCAAAAGACTTAGGCAATGAAAGCACCGTTATGCCCGATTTCCAATCCAGGCCCTTAAGGCTTCCGGATTCGCCGCGGACAGAAACCGTTTGGCTTTTCTCGGCATTTCGTCGCCAAAACACAAGTTGAGAGGATGGCGTGCAACGCGGGCCGGAGCTGTCTACACTAACATGCCAGACATCCGGGGTAGGCGGAATGTTTCCTTCGATATCGCGTGATGCGCCTAATACTTCGATGCGGGCGTCCGGCTCACCAATCAATTGTTTCAGCGCACTCCACTCGGTGAGCGCTTGGCCTGCATTGTCTCTTTGGGAAGCATTAAAAATTGACCCTTCAAACGGGCCCACCAGGGCGATTATTTCACCGGTCTTTGCTAAAAACGTGATGCGGGCACCCTCTGGCACACTCACTGATGCCGTGTCTTCATATTTATCTCCAGGCAGGAATTTTTCGGTACCGCTTACCGCTATGATAATGGTTTCCGCGTTTGCTGCACTGGACAGCATTCCACCAACCAACAGGAAAGTCGTCATCAGTTTTTGCATCACACCCTTTCCCTTTGCGAAGGGGTATACGTTTAATGCGCTTGCGTTTCTACTTTTCCCACATTGTAACTTGCGCATCAACAATCCCCTCTTTTTTCAGGCGCTCCAAATGAAAGCGGGTGGGTCCATCGTCAGGATTTAGAAGCGCGGCTTCTTCGAACCGTTCAATCGCCTTGGTTTCTTGACGTTCCAAATGACGGTAAGCGCTGAGGTAAACCTGCATCCAAGGTTCCAACAGGGTTTCGGTGGAGCAAGGTTCAAAACACGGCAGTGCAGTGTTTCGACCTTTCAAAACCAATTCTCCAATCGGCCGGAAAGACAATTCAGGGCTGTGCTGCACAATCGTCTCACTTGCGCAAATTCGTGTGCCCAAATGACGATTGACGCTTTCAAGCCGTGCTGCGGTGTTCACCGTATCGCCAATGCCGGTGTAGTCGAAAAATCGCTTGCCTCCAAAGTTACCAATGATCGCGTCGCCCATATGTAATCCTATTCGGGTGACGCCCAGCCTTATGCCGTCTTGATCGCACTCACGCCTAAAATCCTGGCAGAGTTTATCGAGTTGCAATGCCAACCGCACCGCATTTTCAGCCTGATTCTGATCCGCGTCCGGGGCACCGA
This sequence comes from Pseudomonadota bacterium, assembly GCA_039191645.1. Lineage (GTDB taxonomy): Bacteria > Pseudomonadota > Alphaproteobacteria > Rhizobiales > Rhizobiaceae > JAALLB01. The sequence goes on from JBCCXO010000061.1 coordinate 16,781, forward strand.
AAAAACAGACGACCGCATCGCCAATTATCTTATCAATGGTGGCCCCGTGTGCAGTGATGCGATCACACATTCGGTCCAGATAAGTATTAAGCAGAGAACCCATTTGATCTGGCGGCAGTGACTGAGAAAGGCGGGTGAACCCTTCCAGATCTGTAAACAGGTAGGTAACCAGTCTTTTTTCTCCGCCAAGCGAAAGCTGGAGATTGCCGCTGGTTAGCCGTTTTACAATCGACTTACTGACATATTGGGAAAAAGCAACTTCCAGAAACTCACGCTCTGAACGGTCTTGCCACCATCGAAACAAGGAAAACAAAAGTGCGGCAAGAAGTGCGGCGGCAGGTGGCCCAATCAGGGGAATGAGGATGATCTCAGCACTGGCCAGCATGGAACCAGCGAAAAGATAAATGCCGATTGTGAACATCATCCCCAGGAAAAAGAAGTTTGGATTTGCTACGAGACTGAAGGCGAGCATTGAGAAAATTGCCGAGACAAGTATAGCGGTGAAAGATTGCCAGGCAGAAACCGTTGGCAGGGACCTGTCGGCGAGCAATTGCTCTAAAATTTGTGCGTGTACCTCAATGCCGGATAAGGTTTCGTCCTCAACCCCAGCCAAAACGGACGCCGGTACGAGGTGGCGGTCTGTATTAGGAAGCATCGTTCCAATTAGAACGATCTTGTCTTTGAACCAGTCAGGCGGCAGTAATTCAGCCGTGTGCGCAGGATAAATCGGAAAAGGTTCTGAAGCTTTAGTTTGATACAAGATACGCCCTTTGGCTATGCCTTGCTTACTTGTTCGTTCCGCCAAAACTTGCGCAAAGGTCTCTTTGGAACCTGCACGTTCATTTTGAAGCGACGGCAAATGACGCACCACTCCATCTATGGTATCGCGTTGCAAAACAATCGAGCCATAAACCTGATCTTTCAAGACTTCCTTCAGGTAGCCAACTTGTTTTTCTGTCAGTCCGTTTTCTCGCCCTGCGCTTGCCAGAACAATGGGAACCGCTGCATTGCCAACGACAGAAAACAGTCTTTGGTCTTTCGCTGGGTCGCTGGGACTATCCAGCAGGATGTCAACGCCGATCTTCTGTGGCGCTCCGGCTTGGATGGTCAAAAGCAGGTCTGCTAAAAACCCACGATCAATCGGCGACCGGTAGGGAAATTGTGCCAGGGTTTCTTCTGTTATTGCAACGATGACAACCGTTTGCGAATTGGGTGCCTCTTTTTGATTTTGTGGTAGAAGGATATCCCCCACAAGCGGTTCAAACCGAGTTGTCAGAGGGATGGCAAGGATACAAGCAAATAAAATTGCTGCAATTGGCATAAACCAACGCATTGCAAAACCGGGTTTCGTCGGACTTGTTGAAACGGATGAATTCATGCAAGTCCCATCGCTTTTTCAAACCCGGTGCTGTTTGGCTTTCGCATCACTTGGGGACATCGAACCGTGTAGTCTCAGACTGGGTGCCATCCGCATAGCTTAATTTGACAGAGACGAAAGAAGTATCTTTCGGGATGTTTGAAAAGACAACCGATCCCGGACCACTGGATGGTATTGCATGCGGATTGGAGGGATCGCATTCGCCAATCTCAAATTCAGTGTCTGGCTCATCCTTATCTACGCCGTACATGACCGTTTCAATCGCACAACGATAGCTGATGAGATGGGTGAAATAGATCAGTTGCTTTCCATCCCAAAGACGGTAACTCACCCAACCGGTTTTAAACCGATCAAGAATGTCTTTCTGCGAAGATATAAGAGAGGCGTTTGGATCAAACAGAATTGCAAATGGACCACGGGTCTCGCCGCGAATATCAGTATACTTAATCTCGATGTTGGTTTTTTCGGTATTACCCGGCAGTTCTAAAAAAGGAGCTGCAATTGGCTGACCCGTTGTCGGATCAATAGCCCCCTGTACAAACCCCGTTGAACGAAAGTCCTTACCCGGCAATTTGACAAAAATCTCTCGGGTCCGATCAGCAATTGACAGGCTGATCATCCAACCCTGATTGCTTCGCGATGCATTCAGTTTGACCGGGTTTTTAAGCGCAGTTGTGTTCATGAATGACAAAGCAACCAGCCTGTTTTTTGCATCATCTATACGCTCAGCCGCCATTTGCTGGTCGATGAAATATCTCAGGTAACGACCATCTTCCACGCTCTCCATAAACTGGTTCAGCAATTCAAGCTCTTTTGTCTTATCATTCAAAGACTGCTGTCCAAGGCGTGCTTGAGAATATTCGAGGCTCAATTCATAAAAGGCAGGCGTGAACTCGGGAAAAGCCTCGACAAAGCTCGTCAGCCTTCGCAAACGCTCTTCGGGTTCTTGCAGCAAAATCTCTGAAAACAAGGTTGTCGGATCTCTTCGGCCTTGAGAAAGCGAACGATAAACTTCGCGGGCACCCGCTTTGCCTTCCTGTATTTTCAGGACCGCTTGGAAGCGTAAATGCGGATCTACCTTTTGCTCGCCAAACGCAAAATACTTCAGGTAATCCTGCCTGGATTTTGGATAGTCCCCCTTGATTTCACGAAGCCGCGCGTTTGCATAATACTCGTGAGGGCGTTTGGGGTTTTCTACCAATAGCGACCTGCTCTGAAGCTTGGCAAAGAGTTGCTCAATTTGCGAGTTGTTTGAGGTTCCAATTCCGGACAGTCTGGCTTCGGCAAGTTCTGCAAAGGCACCCTCAGGAAAACGGTCCAAGTATGCTTCCAAGAGAGTTGTATCATTGCTGTCTTTGACATCGTTCCAGAATTGCAACTCCAATTGCACCACGTGTTCTGACTGGGCAGGTGTTTTGGCGCCCGCATCACCATTCCCGCCGTCGGATGGGATCAAAACAATATCGGTTGTCAGTGAAGAATGATCCCAAGGAACCTGTTCTCCGTTTGTGATCTCAACGACCTGCTGACGAACCTTTTTGAATATGGTTTCCAGGTTAGCGCCGGGGACTAAAATTTCGCGGGCAATCGCGGTGGTATAAGGACTGTTAAGCCCTTTACCGTCACTTGCTGTGCTTCCCGGCGCCGTTGCAAACGAAATGTAGCTGCCGCGTGGGGTGCTGTTGAGCAAGGTGAACCCGCCGGAATTTCCTCCTGCTGAACGCTTCAGTGCTGTGTTCCGACAAGCATCAAAAATGACGATGTTTGCCCCCTCATGCGCTGATTCAATCGCGGATAAAATCCAATCCACCGAAAGCGCTTCAAACTCGGCATCGACTTCATCCTGTAAATCTGCGTTGAGCGGCGCGAGGTAATTTCGGCCACCTGCCTCAAATCCGTGACCGGAAAAATAGACTGCAGCGATCGTATCCTCACCGGCGTTTTCCAACTGAGCGGTGAAATCACGGACGGCTCGCTTCATTTTCCGAAGATCGGCGTTCAATACAACAACGGTTTCAAATCCTGCGATTTTGAAGCTTTCCGCAATCAACACCGCGTCATTGACGGGATTCTTCAATGGCAAAAGGGTTTTACTGTTGTAGTCTGCATTGCCGATGACAAGTGCATGACGTTGCGCTGCAAAGGCGCTGCTTACCTCAAAAATCACAAGCGAGAGAAAAGCAAGAACCACCGGAAGCATGCGTAACAGATGTTGAGAACCTGGTGTTTTTGGCATGATAATTCCTTGAACCCCTAAATCGATTATGCCTTGATTTTTGGTTATGCGTCAATGTGATACGGATTGTGACCAACAGCGATTTTACGCCAAGATATGTTTGAGACAGATCAAGGCGCCAGTCTCGGAACTGGCTAAAATTGAACTGCCAATACACACAATTGAACAGAGTTCGATGATGTCCCAAAATCAAAAAAGTGTGGAAGATTTTCTCTCCTCGCCCGCTGCGTTTTCTGATGGAACCAAGAAAGTAGACCGGGTGAAAACACATGGCGCAGCGATTTTTCTGGGTGACAGGGATGTCTTGAAGATCAAACGCGCAGTTGATCACGGATACATGGATTTCACGACTTTGCAGAAGCGAGAAGCAGCCTGCAAACGGGAAATAGAGCTCAATCAACCCATTGCACCATCCATCTACAAGGAGGCTGTGAGGATCACACAGGATGATGATGGGAGGCTGGCATTGAATGGTCCTGGTGAAGTGGTCGAGTGGGCCGTTTTGATGCGGCGATACCCAGAAGCGGATGTGCTTGTGAATGTCGCACGAAA
>JBCCXO010000062.1:0-20825 GCA_039191645.1 Pseudomonadota bacterium
AATACTTTCGTTACGACCTTCCATTCGGTCCCCTCATGAACAAGGGTCAGCAGATCGTGGTAATCACGCCCAAGCATTGTCATGCGCGCTTCCACAAATGCCATTTGCGAACCATTTAGTGTAATGCTGTCGATTGCCTCGTTTCGGACATCACCGCGTGATGCCGGCGATAATCGGTTATCTATCCTGGTCATGTAAGCCTCGATGCCCATGAACTCGTGGTTTCCGACAGTGGCATTAACGTATGACAATTTATCATGAAATACGGTTCGCAAGGTGTCACTATCGCAGTGATATAGACCATCGAAGTATCGCGCCATCAGCCCGAGGATCTTTGGATAGGATGATGCAACGCTCATTGTATCAATCCCTCCGCTCTCATTGCCTCTTGAATGGATGGACGCGCCGCCAACCGGGTCACATAGTCGGCCAAGTACGGCCAAGCCGATAGCTCAATAGCTTTGAAATTCGCCCAGTTTGCCAAGACAAATGTGTAGGCATCCGCCACCGAAAACTGATCAGCAACAAGATACTCACGCTCATCCGCCAAAACCGACTCCAAATACGCCAGTTTCGAAGAAACATTCGCTCTGGCAGCGTCCAGCTGTTCTTTTGTAGAGTTGGCGGAAAAGAGCGGGCCCCAAGCTTTATGCAATTCAGCTGAAGCGAAGTTCAAAAATTGTTGAAGGCGTGCCCTTTCGATCGTACCGACTTTTGGTGAAAACGCCCTGTCTGGATGCGTGTCAGCAATGTATTGAAGGATGGCAACACCTTCAGCCAGATATTCTTCGCCATTGATCGCCAGCGACGGCACATAGCCGTTTGGATTGATGTTAGAATAGTCTAGGCCAGTTTCGGTTTTCCCAACGACAGTATCCACCTTTTCGATTTCGAAGGTTTCTCCAACCTCATGAAGCATAATGTGACTTGCGAGCGAACAGGCACCCGGTACATAAAAAAGTTTCATAGCTTACTCCTTTAAATGGTTTGTAAGCCGCAGATATCAGTTATAATTATCGATTGATAATATCGATATTTCACTATAATGATCGATAAAATAGATTATTATACGCTGCCCCATGACGTTAGACCAATTGATCACGCTTGATGCTATTGTCGCCATCGGAACCTTTCGGGGAGCCGCGGATCGCCTTAACAAAGCGCAATCGGCAGTGAGCCATCAGATCAGGAAGCTTGAGGAGGAGCTAAGCTTTAGCCTTTTCTCTCGCGATGAATATCGTCCAATTCTCACACCTGAAGGAGAAGTATTCTTTCGTGAGGCGACCCGTGTCCTGGAACAATTTCATGCATTGAAAGCCACAGCTGCCAGCTTAACAGGTGAACAAGAACCGGTGATCCGGATATCCATGACCGCCACCATGTCCTTTGATCCGGTAATGGATTTGTTTGGGCATGTTAAACGCACCTATCCCGGAACTCACCTGCAGGTAACAACAGAGATGATGGGCGGGCCGATCGAGAGGCTCTTAAACGATGAAGCTGATATGATCCTCGCTGGCCTACATGGTGTCGAAATACATGAAGTAGAAACAATTCCGGTTTGAACGACAACAATCCGTCCAGTCGCGCACCACACTTTCCCGAAAGCAGAGTTTACCGGTGTTCGTTCACGACGCGAAATGCAAACTTACACCCAGGTGGTTGTTTCAGGTACTGGCAGCCGAGAGTTTGACCAATCAAGAGATGTTGTTTCCGGCGCTCAGCGTTGGACAGTCTCCGATTTTGCAACCAAGAAATCGGTCATCAAAGCCGGGCTGGGTTGGGGCGGCATCCCGGAACACTTAATCTCGGAAGAACTGGCAAGCGGAGAGTTGGTAACCTTGAACGTTGAGGGGTTTCCACCACGCCATACTGATATCTATGCCATACGCCGTCGGGACCGCGTAATGGGACAAGTGATGTCAACGATCTGGTCTAAGCTGCTTGAACAAGCCAATCGGTAATGGGATCACTTGAAAACATCCCGTAAGCCCGGGCGACGCTGGAGTTCAGATCATAGATCAGAGGATTGTTTAACTTACATTTGAGCGTGCCAACACATGGACATCCAACCGGGTCTAACGGGTCGAATGTAGAGCGTGCGCATGAGCGTTTCCCCATTTGCGGAGTTCAAACATTACCGCACCAAGCGAACGACCCTTTGCAGTTAGGACATAGCGGGCGCGAATGGGCGTTGTCTGATAAATATCTTTTTTCACGATCCCATTGGCCTCAAGGGTTTTTAGACGTGCAGCAAGCGTATTTGGGCTCACCGCTACCAAGCTCTCCTGAAAATCCTGAAATCTGCGCGGGCCATGAAGAAGAAGATCGCGCACGATAAGAAGTGTCCAGCGTTCACCGATCACATCCAACGCAGCAGCTACGGGGCAATTCAGGTCGTAAGTCTTTGTCATTGACACAAGCATAGCTGGCACGATAACAATAGTCACTATAAATAATATAGTGACTTGAAAGAACCCTTATGACCTTCGCCAACATCCTGTTCTTCATCATCATATTTGGTGTCGGCTTCGCTGTTTTAATACATCTCAGCCAAACGCTTAGCCTTGCAGGAAAAAAAGCAAATGAGACCAAAACTGCTAGAAATCTTATCATTTCTCTTTGGGGATGGGCTGCACTTGCAATTGCCTACGCCCTGGTAGCAGGACGCGGCTTTCTGTGGTTCGCGCCATCGCTCCTGCTTCCCCTATGCTTGGTTGTAGGGTCGACCTTCACGCGACCCGTTGCGATCCTTCTTGAACATGCAAGCGTGCCTAGATTGGTTGGCGTGCAGGTCTATCGAATTGCTGGCTCTGTCTTTTTGATGTCTTATTTTTGGTTTGACAGCTATCTGTCACGCGAGTTTGCAATGCGTGCCGGTTGGGGTGACGTGCTAACGGGCCTACTGGCCATCCCCGTTGCTTACGCAGCCTGGAAGCGCATCCGGTACTGGCGACTTTATGTATTCGGCTGGTGCATTCTGGGAATAATCGATCTGATAGTAGCACCCATGACGGCGCAAATGTTCGGTGGACCAAGATCAGATGATTTTCCCATCAATTCTATCCCGATTTTTTTCGGACCGCCGCTGGGGATCGGACTCCATCTGGTCACCTTGCGTGCGTTATGGTTGCAGAGCCTCGGCAGCAAATCCTCTTAAAATTGCCTGATACTTCTTGCGCAAACCAGAACAACAGACTGACCGAAGGTTGAGTGATACGATTTTCCGCTCCATCAAACTTACTTCAAAGGATTAGGACACGATACTAAAACGATATTAACAAATACAGAAACGTTATTTTAAGCTCCACTGGATAATCTCCGGAAAACAGGGAGATACAATGAATTACTTTGGAAGAAACGCAGCCGCGAAGTCTAAATACATCATTCGTGATGATTTTGGCCCCTTTAGGATTTCCGAAGCAATACCCTGGCTTCTCATAGCCAGTGCTTTCAGAGTACAAAAACATGTCCTTCCGATTGAATCACTAGCATTACTGAATTTAATCCTCGTGCAGTGTTTCGTTTTCATGGCTTTTGCGTCAACTGTGCATTCTGTCGTGACAGACAGTGGCGGCAAATCACAAATCGGCAAATACTCACTATTGGCTAAAATCGGGTTGATGAAGCGCGTGATCAAAAAAGTATTGGCGATGCAATTTTTTGTATGCATTGGCGCCGTGTTTGCAATTGCAGCTTTAAAGGCAGGCGGGATCGACGCAACTAAAGCACTCATCTTGCCAGCAAGCTTTTTGGTATCGTTCAACGGTATGATCTACACAGACGGGTATTTCCTGGCTCGAATAGCATCAGCAATCGTCGCAGTGATGGTTTTTCTTTGGGTAATCGCGGCCGCAACTGGAAAACCTGTCACCTGGAAAGAACTTGGAGAAAGTCTGTCGCAACACGGCTTTGCCATGATGCTAGCCGCATTTTTTCTGGTTGGCACGATGCAATTTTTAAACCACAACCAACTGGAGTTTTTAAAATATTTGTATGTTACCTCCAGCGCCAAACACATGCCGTTGATTTATTTAGTGTATCAAACTGTGTTTGCGTTCATTCGATTGTGGCTTACGATTTACATCTTAACAACTGCGCTCAAATGGTCATACAAATACACGTCAAGGACCTAGACCAAGATGCGCTTTGAAGACGATATACTCAAAAGCTTCAAACCCCATTTCGATGATTTCTTTAAAGATCTTGATCGATATGCGGAGCAGGTATTCGATCTCATGCAAGCCGATCAAATCCGAGTTCCAAAAGGCAAGACACTTTTTACCTCCGGCTACTACGAAAAAGGCCGTGATTGGTTAATCGAGTGCTACATTGCAGAAGCACAATATTCGGGTTTGGCTGGAGCAATTCTCTCCAACATCGACAGCGAGCAGCACGCAGAGATAGGTGGCTATCAACGCGATGTTGTGGACAAGCTGGCGAAGGCCGGTCAAGCATTGCGCGGCGCCCGAATCTGGCGGCAACACGTGGCAAGTCATGTAAGCACGTTTTGGACGTTCCACGATGCTCAGCAGCGCTACGAGAAACGGAAAAAGCTCTCACAACAAAAACTCGATGCACAAAGCAAACTTGAAGATGATCTGGCGAAGTATGATCGACAGATGTCTAAAAAAGTTCCAAAACATAAGTCCAGCGCTCTTGGTGCCATCGCAGCCTACCGAAAATGGTTAGCCATCTGGAACATTCCAGATCAGGATAAATCCCAGCTGGCGATTTGGGAGGCTGAAGTTGAGGAAGAGAAACGCACCAAACTGGCCTCGCCCGATAAATCAGCAATGGACGAAGATCTTTTCTGGTCAATCATTCAAATTGGAGGTGCGATACCTATTCCTGAAAAGCTTATGGATATCGAAAAGCGCCTCACCGATTTCACACCGAAGGCCATTCGTGATTTCAGAAAGATTTTGCAATCGCGACTGTCCGATGCTTATCGAAGCGACGTTTGGGCACTTGCCTTCCTGCTCATGAACGGTGCCTCTGACGATGCATTTGAAGCATTCCGCTGCTGGCTCATCCTCGCAGGACGAAAGGTATACACTGCAACCCTTTCTGACCCAAATTTGTTTGATGTCAGTCTGTTTCCCGGAGGAGGATGTGAGTTTGCACTTGATCTCATGAGCATCCCGGAGGCTGCGTATAATCGCCGTTCAAAAACACCTCTAAGAATTGCACGACCAAAAAAGATGACGCTTTTAGGCCCTGCAATCCTCGAAGAAGATTTTCCAAAGCTTCTTTCCCGAATTGCCAAACTGGTGGATCAAAGGGTGTAACACAAGCGTCCATGTCAACTGGATAATTGTTCACCGTTTTAGAGGTAGAAAACATCACGGCTTTGAAAGATGCACAGGCTGGCGGAACTCTAAGATTCGTATGTTTTTTTGAAGATGGACAGAATTTAATTTGAAAAGTAGCGCGATCCACAGGATGGTCCTCCAAACTTTATCCCTCAAACGGTTTTCTCAATGGAGCCTCGTATGAAACAGTACATAGCCATGATCGCAGTCATTCTCCCGTTCTCAGCAACACCGGCCCACGCAGGTAAGGAAGATTTCATTGTTTGCCGCGATGCCTTGCCAACGGCTGCTCAGGAAATTGCAAATAGGGTCGCTGTGCAGTTAAAGCCGGGAGTCGACGCGAAGCAGATCATGAAATCCACTGTCATCGATATGGTAAAGAGCGGGGAGATAGAACGAAAAACTGCCAAACAATCTGCAACCTCCGCAGCCGAATGTTTGATGAAGTTGAAGAGTTGATTTTTCTGCTTCGACTCATATGAAGCAATGGAACTCACTAAAGGTCTAAAGGCGCCACCCTCCCCGTTCAGGCTGGGAACGCGGAAATGCAAAGTCCGATATACATAACATCAATGCAAGCTCAGCAGAATTTCAATATCTCGGCTACTCAAACGCACCATCAGCTTATGTTCATCGGCATTCAAGGCACTACGATCGGCGATGCGTTGCTGCACCAGCCGCGCTATTTGACTGGTAGTCTGGTAATACAGGTCAGGATTTGTTTTGTTCAAATCGTCAACCAATCGTCGCAAGATAACTTTTTGCTTTTCTGCATCTGTTTCAGATTTCTTGTCTTGAAGCATATTGTTCTCGTACATGTTTCTTCAGATAAACATAGGGCACAACCGCTATTCATGAACTGCAGGATGTCTTTTAAGAACAAATTTGCTAAGTTAGAGGCGGTATGCCGCGGAATAAAATGCTGGAGCCACTAGCCAAAACCGTGGCATAATCTCTTGATGTTAGGCCGTCTAAACAACCTCTTCATTCGCAGTACATTGGCTGAACCTGTCACCAAACCACGCACACCGTTCGCGCAGAGAGTGGGGGTACTCAATGCCGACCCCTATCTTATGATCGCAGATACGAAGTTACGCATTATATCCGTATTTGATGATCTTCGGTATGATCGTGCAGACATGGACATGTTGTCAGGTCCAATGAGACGGCGCGCTTTGGCGAAACTGGCACCCTTAGGATTTGTGCAGCGATCCGGCTCAGTCATTGAAAACCGGGATGAAGACATTCGCATTCATATGCCCAAATTCCGGGCTCTTGGCGCTTCACCGTTCGACTCTTTAAGGGATACAGACCAACGACCGCAGGACTATGCACTGCTCACCCCTACCCAGGCCGCCGCACAGATCATCTCAATTCATCCGCTTGAAACTACGGTAGAACTGCTTTTAGCGCTGGTCGTAAAGCACCCCATAAATCTGTTGAGACTGAGTGACTTTCTAGAGCCATGCGAACGCCATCAGGCCTTTAAGGATGCAGTGGGCCATCTGCTTTATGTCCAACGCCAAGCCATTTCGAAAGAACCTCTGAAAACGCGCAGGGCGCTAAATTAGAACGACCAACTGTTCACTCAAGAAACAGGCGTACCGTGAATGTCCCAGGGTGGTTGGCGACCGCCACCGATTGAGCAACACCCAAACGTGCAAGCCTACTGATTCTAGCGTATCAATCCGACGGATTTGAAAGAAGAATATCCAAAAGCGCTTTATTAAATTCAACTGAGGCTTCTAGTTGTGGCATGTGGCCGATATCTTTCATCCGATGAAACTTTGCTGGCTGAAGATAGGTAGCAAGTTCCTCACCTTGGGAAATTGGCGTCACGGTATCTTTATCGCCCCAAATGAAGTTAACAGGCATGCCCAGACCTTTGACTTTCTCTCGGTCACGGCTGATCGCATTTGGATCCTCGGTAATAAACTGTTTCAACCACTTGACCATAAAGGCTGTGTTGTTCTTCAAGGCCATTGGCCGTTGTAAGATTTCAACATGTGAGTGCGTTAAACTCTCTTTTCGGTGCATGAAAGACTTGGTCAAAAAGGCGGTCATTAGGGGATTGGTCACCGTAAAAGAAACCAGATACTCTGCCACCATTTCCTGTTCGAGCAACCAGGGAAGATTGCTCGTCGCCGGCTGAGCTTCCTGACGAAGGCCAACCACCGGGCAAACTAAGATCAGATTGGAAATTTCACCCGGATATCGCAGCGCCATTTCGAGCGCCACCCCACCCCCATAGGAATGTCCAAGAAGCGTATAATCTTCAAGGCCAAGGGACACTTCAAGGGCCTTGAGGCGCTTAGCCTGTTTGGAACGAGAAAAATCTTCTTCGCTACGGTCGGAAAATCCGAACGGAGGCTGATCCACTGCAATGATCCTGAAACCGGTCTGCGCAAGTATTTTTGCCGTGTCATGCCACAGCCCGCCCCACGCTGCCATGCCATGGGTCATTAAAATGGTCTTGGTATGGTTCTCCCCCCACATTGAAACATGCAAAACACCCTCTGTTGTTTCGATGAACGCGCCGTTTTCGGGCGAAAGTTCGAGAGCAGTTTTGGACTCCATGAAATGCGCATTGGCGCGAAACCCCAGTATTGCAATCGCAACAGCAAGGATGATGAATGCGAAAATCGCGATCAGGAATTTGAACAGTTTTTTCATTTGATCCACTCACCTGACTTATAGTTAGCCAATAAACTGTTAACCAATTGTTAGCTATAGTCTCGAGGAAATCCATCCGGTCAGCGGAAGCCTGTTTGCGGGGAAAATCATGGGTAAGTTCAGCAGAAGATCATTGCTTGTTGGTGCAGGAGTCGTTGGCGGTGCACTCGCCACACGATACCTCACCAATGAAACCATCAGTTTCGGGACACGATATCCCACCCCCGCTAACGACCCGCTAGTGCTTAATGATGCCAGCCTGCTTAGTCCGGTGAAAGTCTCCAAACACCTGACACTTGAAGAAAACCCGGGTGATGCTTTGGTTGACGCACTTCGAAAGGAATTGGCTGAGGCCAAATCTGAAAGAAGACCCTTTGTAGCAAGCGCTGCCCGCCATTCTATGGGTGGACAGAGTCTGGCAACCAACGCAACCGCAGTCACAATGGACCAGGAATGGCTCGAAGCCGATACGCAAAACGGGGTATACCGGGTTGCGGCAGGCACACGTTGGAGTACGATCATCAAACGCCTTGATGAAATTGGCTTTTCTCCAAAAGTCATGCAATCCAACAATGATTTTGGGGTAGCGAGCACATTTTGCGTAAACGCCCACGGCTGGCCGGTACCCTTCAGTGCCGCTGGTAGCACAGTAAAGTCTTTTCGTATGATGCGTCACGATGGGGAAATGATACAGTGCTCACGCAACGAAAATGCTGACCAGTTTAATCTGGCAATGGGCGGATATGGTCTTTCTGGCATCATCACTGATCTCGATGTTGAGATGGTGCCAAACGCACGTCTTGTCCCGACCTTCGAGCAGTTTCCCGGTCCTGAATTCGGGACACGCTTTGTTGAAAAGCTGGCATCGGACAAAACGATCCAGATGGCGTATGGCCGCCTCGATGTAACCATCGATGGGTTTTTCGATGAGGCGTTGATGATCACCTATACGCCGACCGATGACCAGAGTGACCTTCCAGCCGCAAGCGGTTCAGGCTTCTTGAGCAATGCTTCACGCGAAATCTTCCGCAGGCAGGTTGGTTCGGATCGTGTTAAAAGCTGGCGTTGGTTTACCGAGACCTCCATTGGCCCGAATGTTGGCGGCGGCAGTGAAACGACGCGGAACAGTCTTATCAATGAACCAGTCATTACCCTGGATGACGGTGATCCAAATCGCACAGACATTTTACATGAGTACTTCGTTTCGCCAGACCGGTTTGCGGAATTTGTTGATGCCTGCAAAGACATAATCCCATCATCCTATCAGGAGTTGCTGAACATTACGTTGCGTTTTGTTGATACCGACAATGAGAGTGTCCTGTCATATGCAACAGAACCGCGAATTGCAGCTGTCATGTTGTTCTCGCAGGAAATGTCCGTGCGAGGAGAAGCAGATATGCAGCGTATGACATCCGCATTAATCGAACGAGTTCTGGAAATCGGCGGCACCTATTACCTTCCCTACCGCCTCCACGCCACCAATGGTCAGTTTCTACGAGGGTATGAGCGCGCGAAAGAATTTGCTGCTTTGAAGAGACGAGCAGACCCTGAACTCGTTTTCACAAATATGATGTGGGACCGGTACATGGCACACCTATAGGAGACACACATGTCGATGGTTAGACGGATCGCAATCGGTTATTTCGTTGTGCTGATGATCGCAGCAAGCCTCAATTATATTCCCGGCCTAACGGATGCGGAGGGCCGCGCTTTTGGAATTTTCGCGCTCGATATATTCGATGATTTGCTGCATGTCGCATCTGCGCTGTGGGCTTTGATCGCTGCCTTGATTTCAACGCGTGCTGCGCGTCTCTTCCTGCTATACTTTGGATTTTTATACCTCGCTGATGGTGCAATGGGTCTGGTCACCGGATCAGGATACCTGGACTTAGGCATCATCAACTACGGTTGGCAGGATTTGCCATTCGGCTTCAAGATACTTGCGAACCTTCCCCACATCGGTTTGGGCGGAATTGCCCTGATATGCGGTTTCCTTTTTAAGCAGGACACATGATGCTCAGATTTATCTGGAAAACTCTGAAATGGTGTTCTGTGGGACTGTTATTGCTGGTCCTGGCACTTTTAGCACCGATTGGCTATGTCGAGACGTTTTGCAGAGCGGATGAAGATCAGGTTGCGTACACACCCATTGTAGTCAATGAAAAATTCACACGTGGCGAGGCCAATAGTTATCTGACGTATCCCGAGTGGCACATTGTTTACGCATATGAGGGCTTGGCCAACACACTCAAGACAGATGACGAATATGCGTTTGATTACACAACATCTGTTGTTGGCTTCTGGCGTTCTTACTGTGCATTAAACAAGAAGGCGAACCAGCACGGCGGGGGTGAATTTGGCACAAGGCTCGTAATCTATACAATCGGCGCAAGCTTTACCCTCGAAATGGCAGTAAAAGCAATTTACGAGGAAACAATAGGCCGCGTATTTGCAACAATACGAGGAGCGCAAAAAACGCCGCAGGATTCTTACGCAGCCGAAATGGCGCTCGATTATGCAACCTTTCTGCAGCAAATTCCCTGGTTCAAATATGATTTTGATGCAGCCAATAAAGCACTTTGGGCGCAACCGGTCGATCATGCTCTGCGGGGTTGGGAAAGACGGTTGGCACTGGGGCTGGAATGGAAAGCAAAGTCTGCTTACGCAGCGTTTATCGATAGTAATGCGGGCTTGGCGGGGGCACCGCAATTGCGATTCAGATCAGTCGTGAAAGACATCTCCCCGGCGGTACTATCCACCATTGATGAAGTGGAAATTGTTTCTGAGACGCCGGAATACACCATTATTGAAACACCGCGATATCGCAAGCTGACCAGAATTATAATAAAAATCACCGAGTTAGGTGGTAACATCGTGGAAATTGCCGGAAACGATGACATTATGCTGTCCGTCATTCAAACAGCCAGCACCAATACCCCTGAATTCAACACCGGTGACGTTCTTTCTGAGATCAACCGGGACGGGTTTAACTCGCAACGAGTTTTGATTGGTGTTAAAGTCTCAGACTTGGGAAAAGCGATACAAGATGCCAACGAAAATGGCAGGAAAATTGAACATATCTACGACTATTGATCGGAAAGTTGAAAAATCAGCCTTGAACAGCGTCCTGAAGTCGACGGCTGTCTTAGGATCGCTTTTGTCACTCTGGTTCGGCACAATGATCGCGATGATGCTGTTGTTTGATGTTAGCAAAAATGCCCTCGTCATAGGCAACCCCTCAACCGTCCTGTCCAAATTGGATGGGGATGCGCGGATCGTTCGCATCAATCAGAATTCATTGGTTTTGAATTCAAGTAAACCGGGGTTTACAAAATCCCTGTACAGCTCGGGCGCTCTTGTTGTCTTGCCCGCCCTGAATTCCGGATGCTTAGACTTAAGTGAGAAGTGGTTCACCTCAAAAACATAGATGAAGTTCTAGCGGCATCCCCGACAAAGCCGTCTTGCAATGGTTTTAAGTCAATTAATGCTTCTTTTAGCACGCGGCAAAGGCATCATAGATCACCGTGCAACATACGGCTTAAAATAAATCCATGACGCACAGTGCCAAAGGATTGGACGCCTGCAAACGTCAATACGATAGACAAAAAATCGGTTTCATGAGTTAAGAATGGTGGGCGATACTGGGATTGAACCAGTGACCCCTACAATGTCAATGTAGTGCTCTCCCGCTGAGCTAATCGCCCATGAACGCGTCTGGTCGGCGTTCGTTTGGTCTGGTGCATACACCATAAAGCAATAGCTCCGTCAATACACCTTTTGAGGTCGTAATCACATATAGTGGCAGCGAGTGGAACAATGCGTTATGCGGCAGCCAACATTTTTTCGACTTCGGAAACCAGGTCGCGGAGATGGAAGGGTTTGGAGAGCACTTTTGCATCTTTTGGTGCATTTGAATCCGGATTAAGTGCAACCGCAGCAAACCCGGTAATAAACATGACCTTCATATCCGGATCAATTTCCGTCGCGCGTCGGGCTAATTCGATCCCATCCATTTCCGGCATCACAATGTCTGTCAAAAGCAATGTAAACGGTTCTTCTCGAAGTCGATCATACGCGCTGGCACCATTGTCATATGCAACGACCTGGTATCCGGCCTGATCAAGCGCCTTTTCCAGAAAACGGCGCATATCATTGTCATCTTCAGCAAGCAAAATTTTGGTCATGGCAAGAAAGGATGTCCCTCACGAATCAGTGTCTTTGCATAACACCGTATTTTGGTAAACATGAGATAAATGCAGAATAATCACATGATTGGCCCAACTCTAGTCCATGGATTGTTATTATACAATTAAAGTTTGATGCGCTGCAGAACACAATCGGGTGTGAAAAGTTGTGATCATGGGGTGGACTTCACCACCGGCAAATATAGGTTGAGTCTTTAGAACAGGGTAGCTTTCAACATTGGCAGACAAATCACCACATCGCGAACCATTTTATCAGCGTATACCGGACAATCAGACGGCACCCATTGTGGTGAATTCACCACACAGTGGTCGATATTATCCAGAAGCCTTCCTGGAAGCCTCTCGGCTGAACAACATCACAATCCGCAGATCTGAGGACTTCCTGGTAGATTTACTAGTTAAAGACGCCGTGGAACAAGGAATTCCCGTCCTGAATGCAATTTACCCCCGGGCTTACCTTGACGTGAATCGCGAACCTTTTGAACTCGATCCCACGATGTTTGATGGCGACCTTCCAGATCACGTCAACACACGTTCAATTCGAGTTTCAAGTGGCCTGGGAACAATCGCGAGAATTGTTGCGGAAGGTCAGGAAATATATGCCAGAAGATTGCCAGCCTCTGAGGCTTTAAGCCGGATATCCCAGGTTTACCGACCCTATCATGCGGCCTTACAAAATCTCATCGCACACACACATGTTAAATTTGGCATGGCAATCCTGCTTGATATCCACTCAATGCCATCGATGGGTACATTTCCAAACAGCGAAAATCGTGGTGACATCGTTCTTGGTGACCGGTTTGGCAGCAGCTGCAACCCGAGAATATTGCACGAAGCCAAAACAATTTTCAAAGACTTGGGATACCAGGTTGAAATAAACAAACCCTATGCGGGCGGCTTTATCACCGAGCATTATGGAAGGCCGCTCAGCGGGCTACATGCATTGCAAATTGAAATAAATCGCGCACTTTACATGGACGAACTTCACATTTCCCAAAACGATCAATTCGCCAACCTTGCTAATGACTTTAAAACCTTTTTCCATTTGTTCTCTACGATAGAGATGCAAGGTCTGGAAGGGTCGCTACCGCTTGCGGCTGAGTAATGGCCGGAAACCAAGTCATGAAGCCAGGGGAAATCGAGGGTTTTCTGAATCACCTTGCAAAGTTGGCTGCAAACGAAACACTACCGCGTTTTCGCCAACTTGGTTCAATCGACAACAAACTAACAACCGGTTTTGATCCCGTGACTGAGGCGGACCGCGCGGCAGAACGGATAATTCGCGAAGAGATCGCGAAACAGTTCCCCGAGCATGGCGTTATTGGCGAGGAATATGGTGAATTGCAGCCCGAAGCGGAATTTTGCTGGGTTATTGACCCAGTTGATGGAACGAAAGCGTTTGTGGCTGGCATCCCCATGTGGGGCACCTTGATAGCGCTTTGTAAGGAAGGCGCCCCAATCGCCGGCATTATGTCACAACCGTTTACCGAAGAAAGGTTCATTGCCGCGGGAAACATCACGCAGTACCACCACAAAAACACCGTCAAACAAATCAGCACATCAGAAAATACGGACCTTTCAAACGCCATTTTGATGACCACAACGCCCGATATGTTCAATGAGAAAGAACGACCGGCTTTCAAAGACCTTTCAGAGCGTTGCAAGCTCGTGAGATACGGCGCGGATTGCTATGCTTATTGCGTGCTTGCAGCGGGGCACATTGATATTGTTGTAGAATCTGGCCTTAATTTTTACGATATAGCCGCAATTATACCAATCATCGAAGGTGCAGGTGGGGTTATCACGGATTGGTCGGGAAATCCAAACCCGCAGGGTGGCAAGGTAATTGCAGCTGCCAATCCGCAACTGCATCAAACGGCTTTAGATATTCTTGTGATAAATCATCCGGCAGACTAATTTTCTTCAACGCTGCTTCCGGGCACAAATGCACAGAAAGCCGACAAAAACTGCTCCCGATAATATGCCTTTTCCTGCCAGATTTCATGGCGCGCGCCTTCAATTGTGAGCAGAGAACCGGAGCGCAACCGTTTGGCTAAAAACTCCGATTCTCGGTTGTTGACCACAACATCATTACCCGCATTGATCATAAGAATAGGAATGGTGATTTTTGAATAGAAGTCCGGATCTTTTACGCGCTCCATCGCTTTGCAGGCTGCAAAGACCCATGAGGCCGTAGCCCCCCCGATGCACAGCTCAGGAAACGCTTTGGCAAATGCATGATGTTGCTCAAAATGAGCCTTGCTTGACGTATGGATGTTCCGTTTCTCATTCCAGATGGTCGGAACCGTTGATCTACCAGTTAGATAAACCTCTCCAAGACCAAACGCAGCAAGCGTTCCGGCCAACAACCGCACAGCTGCCGGCGAAATTGGCTGCCGTCCAACTCCCAGGAAAGGCGAACACAAAACCATGCGGGAAATCCGGTTTCCAATCCTTGGCGCAGCAAGCAAGGCAACCAAAGAACCCGTTGAATGGCCGAGAATATGAAGCGGTCCACGACAATCGGGCAAGCCCACCTGTTGCAGAATTTCCGTCAGATCCTCCACATACTCATCAAAGTCATCAATGTATCCCGCATTGGCATTTTCTAGAAGCCTTGTTGATCCACCCTGCCCCCGCCAATCAAAACTCAAAACATCGTACCCACGTGCGAGCAAATCCGAAGTGAGCTCATATTGTTTCTCTATGTATTCGCTTCGACCCTGCAGCACGATAACTGTGCCGTAACGCGTCACTGGCGAAAGCCGCCAATGGGCATAGCGCACTTGGACGCCGTCACCGGTCTTAATCATACCGGACTTTGGTTTTCCGGGGATTGGGCAATAGGGAGGATTTTTCAGCAACACTCGAGAACCGGTCTTTGGAATCTTGAAAACAATACCTCCAATACCCAAATTATCGTCAGGACGCCAGACGGGTCCTGAATTTTGCTGTTGCCCGATAAGGGAACGACAAAATTGGAAAGAAAACACGCAAACGTCGCTTTAAGGAGGACAAATCATGCGTACAATCGACTATTCACCCCTATACCGTTCAACCGTGGGCTTCGATCGCCTTTTTAACCTGCTCGACAACATGGCGCAGGGCGATAACACTCAGTCTTATCCCCCGTACAACATTGAGCGTACTGGCGAAGATACCTATCGCATCACCATGGCAGTAGCAGGCTTTTCCGAAAAAGATATTTCAATTGAAGCCAAACAAAACACGCTCACGGTAACAGCCGCAAAATCCGAAGAAGACGAAGAAGACCACGAAGTGCTCTTCCGCGGCATTGCAGCGCGCTCGTTTGAGCGTAGATTTCAGCTCGCAGACTATGTTGAGGTAGCAGGCGCTGCGATGGAAAACGGCCTTCTCCACATCGATCTAAAACGCGAAATACCCGACGCAATGAAGCCTCGGAAAATCGAGATCGGCAAATCTGTCAAACAGATTGAAGGCAAAAAGACAAAATAGTTATTTTGTACTTACTTCGTTGAAAGCGCCCTCCCCGGCGCTTTCTCCTATTGTCAGGTATGGATTACTCTAGAGAGGTTTTCGACGTCAGCCTGCGTGGAAATATAACTTGCGACCAAACGATAAACCTGCTCGTCAGGCCGCACCTCTTCCACAAGGGATCGCGGTGTCGGAAATGGATGAAACCGAGCACCAGCCTCAAGCCAAACCGAGGCTTCAGAGCGTTTTGCAATAAAGAAAATCTGATTTGTTTTACTGGGCCAGGCTAACCGGATCCGGTTGCTTTGCGAAACCATTTTTTCAAGCGCGTTCCCAATCGAATTGGAATGGCGCGCCAGCTTTAGCCATAAATCCCCCTCAAAGTAGGCTTGAAATTGCGCGGTCACAAAGCGGGTCTTTGAAAACAGATGTCCCATTTGCTTTCTGACAAACTCTGCCTCTTTGGCGATTTCAGGATTAAAAACAACCAACGCTTCAGCACACCAACAGCCATTTTTGGTCGCTCCAAAAGAGACCATATCCACTCCGTTTTTCCAGGTCATTTCCGCCGGCGAACAACCAACATCGACCAATGCATTTGCAAAACGTGCGCCATCCATATGCAACGCCAATCCATGTTGCTTCGCAATTGCAGAAATAGCCGATAACTCCTCAAGGCTGTAACACGTCCCACCTTCAGTAGACTGCGTTAGCGTTACGAGCGTTCCTTGCCCCAGATGATTAAAGTGTTGAGGATATCCCGCAACTGCAGCAGAAAGAGCGTCTGGTGAAATCTTTCCAAGTTCCCCATCAACCAGACATAGTCGCCCGCCACCCGTTGCAAACTCAGGTGCACCGCCTTCATTCGCAGTCATATGTGCTTCAGCATGGCAAAACGCCACGCCGCCAGGCCGCATGACAGATGCAAATGCCAGCGAGTTTGCGGCCGTGCCGGTCCCGACGAAATAAACCCGGCATTCGGTTTCAAAAACATCGCAGAATGTCTCCTCCACCCGTTTATCAAGGTCGCCATCACCATAGGCAACCGCGTATCCGGAAGAATGGTGCTCCAAAGACTGCATAATTTCCGGAGCAGCTCCAGCCCAGTTATCACTGCCAAACAACATTGAATTTCCAATCCATGCTTTTCCCTGTTCAGATTTAATGCAAGCCGCACAAAACACCACAAAAAAAAGGCTCGATCCTGATTAAACAGAATCGAGCCCATCGGTTGCCAATCAAATTAGCGGATAAGGTATTCAAAAGACGGCCATTTTCAGGGGCGTTGAAAATGTCATACTTTTGAATGGCCCACCAGACTGGTCCCCGAACCGAACAAAAAAGTAGCAAGTAGGACAATAAAAAAACCTGCGCCCCTGTCGGTTCTTTGATATGATAATTTACTAGAAAATTTATCGGTCCTGCAAGGAAAACGTGCAACAGGGTTCTTTTTTCTTGCTCCGCGCGCCGGATTTTGGCATGTTCCCGCCATAAAAGGTAAGCAATGCTGTCCTTTTATAGGGTTTGCAATCCGGATTTGGGCGTTTGGCCGCAGTAAGCCGGATTACCTTGAAAGCCGCGCCAATGGCGTTAGAACTTTCTCAAATCCATACAAAAAGATAATGGCGCCTCTGGATCACAACCCCATGGTAGGCTTCCGGTTGGAGGGGAAAATGACGAACGCTACGATGAACAAAATTGCTGTTGAAACAAAAACGCCCGGAATCCCTCAAAAACAAGGGCTGTATGACGCACGCAATGAAAAAGATGCTTGTGGTGTGGGCTTTATCGCTAATCTGAAAGGAAACCCCTCCCACTCAATCATCGAAGACGGCCTTCAAATTTTGAGAAACATAGAGCACCGAGGAGCCGTAGGCGCAGATCCTTTAATGGGCGATGGTGCGGGAATGCTGGTTCAAATCCCGCACGAATTTCTGGAAAAAGCGTGCAAGGAAGAGGGTTTTTTGCTTCCCGAAAAAGGGTTTTACGGGGTCGCTCAAGTGTTTCTGCCACGCAATGAGGCTCTCATTCGCGAAATCGAGACAATGCTTTTGAAAGGTCTGAACAACGAAGGCCTTGAATTAATAGGCCAGCGTACCTTGAAAGTTGACAACTCGATGTTGTCGAAAGACCCTGAAATCGCTTCAACAGAACCGATACACCGCCAATACTTTGTTGCGCGCCCTGAAAACTTGGATGCTAAAGCCTTCGAAAGGGTTTTGTATACCGCGCGCAAAGTAATCTCGAACATGATTTTCAAACATACCGAGGGACGAGACAACGGGTATTATATCGTCTCCTTTTCTTCGCGCACGATCGTTTACAAAGGCATGTTTCTGGCTGACCAGCTTGGGCCCTACTACCACGACTTAAACGATCCAGACTTCAAATCAGCCCTGGCATTAGTCCACCAGCGCTTTTCCACCAATACATTTCCATCCTGGAAACTCGCACATCCTTACCGGATGGTCGCGCATAATGGCGAAATCAACACCCTAAGAGGCAATGTGAACTGGATGGCTGCACGTCAGGCCTCTGTTTCTACACCGCTATTTGGGGAGGATATTTCCAAACTTTGGCCAATCTCCTACGAAGGCCAGTCAGATACTGCATGTTTTGATAACGCTTTGGAATTCCTCACCATGGGTGGATACAGCCTTGCCCATGCCGTGATGATGCTGATCCCAGAAGCTTGGGCCGGCAACCCACTTATGAGTCCCGAACGGCGCGCTTTTTACGAGTATCACGCAGCCTTGATGGAACCATGGGATGGGCCTGCGGCTGTTGCATTTACTGATGGACATCAAATCGGCGCCACACTAGACCGGAACGGGCTTCGCCCGGCTCGATACATCGTAACAAAAGATGACCGGATTATCATGTCGTCAGAATCCGGTGTTTTGCCAATTGAGGAAAGCGAAATAAAAGAAAAGTGGCGTTTGCAGCCTGGCAAAATGTTGCTTATTGATTTGGATCGCGGAGAGATCATTTCTGACGAAGAAATCAAACATGAACTGGCTGCGCAAAACCCATATCAAAAATGGCTCGACCGATCACAAATCGTGCTCGAAGAAATGCCAATTCCAACGCGCCATAGTCCACAGAGCCGGGCCACGCTGTTAGATCGACAGCAGGCGTTTGGCTACACACAGGAAGATTTGCGGCTTTTGATGGCACCCATGGCCACCACTGGGCAAGAAGCGGTGGGATCCATGGGTACGGATACGCCGCTGTCAGCTTTGTCCAGCAAACCAAAGTTACTCTATACTTACTTCAAACAATTGTTCGCCCAGGTCACAAATCCTCCAATTGACCCGATACGCGAAGAATCCGTGATGAGCCTTGTTTCTTTGATTGGACCCCGCCCCAACTTGTTCGACCTAGAGGGTCTTTCAGAACAAAAGCGCCTGGAGGTCAGACAACCCATTCTGGCCAATAATGATTTGGAAAAAATCCGCGAGATCGGTGACATTGGAGATAACCAGTTTAACACGCAGACACTGGATATCACATACAATGTTGACCGCGGGCCGGAAGCGATGGCTGCAGCATTGGACTCCTTATGCGATCGTGCAGAAAAGGCAGTGAACAACGGATATAACATTATTGTCCTTTCGGATCGTCAGATTGGGGCACAGCGTGTTGCGATCCCCGCCTTGCTGGCGACAGCAGCTGTCCACCGCCATCTCATCCGCAAGGGCCTTCGCACTTCGGTGGGGCTGGTTCTGGAAAGTGGGGAACCCAGAGAAATTCATCATTTTTGCGTTTTGGCTGGATATGGAGCCGAAGCAATCAATCCCTATCTCGCATTTGAAACCTTGGCGGACATGCATGCGAAAGGCGAATTCCCGGAAGAAGTTGATACTACCGAAATCGTTGAACGGTACATCAAAGCGATCAACAAAGGCATGCTGAAGGTCATGTCGAAAATGGGCATTTCGACCTACCAATCGTATTGCGGCGCGCAGATTTTTGATGCAGTGGGCCTTTCTTCAGAACTCGTAGATGAGTTTTTCTTTGGCACCGCGACAATGATTGAAGGCGTTGGTCTGGACGAAATAGCAACTGAAACACTGGATCGGCACAAAAAAGCGTTCGGCGATGACCTTGTTCTTTCCAACGCCCTGGACGTTGGCGGCGAGTATGCCTACAGAATGCGCGGTGAAGCGCATGCATGGACGCCTGACAACATTGCTCATTTGCAGCATGCAGTTCGTGGAAATTCAGCTGAACGCTATGAAGAATTTGCAGAGGATGCAAACCGCGCGTCTGAGGAATTTGCTACGATCCGAGGATTATTCAAGTTAAAATCTGCGGAAGAAATTGGACGCAAACCACTGGACTTATCCGAAGTCGAACCGGCTTCAGAAATCGTCAAACGATTTTCCACCGGCGCGATGTCTTTCGGATCCATCTCTCGGGAAGCCCATACAACCCTTGCCGTTGCAATGAACCAGATCGGGGGAAAATCAAACACTGGTGAAGGTGGCGAGGAACCGGACCGGTTCTATCCATTGCCGGATGGCTCCGCAAACCCCGAACGCTCAGCAATCAAACAAGTAGCCTCTGGCAGATTTGGGGTCACGACTGAATACCTTGTGAATTCGGACATGATTCAAATTAAAGTTGCGCAGGGTGCAAAACCGGGTGAAGGCGGTCAGTTGCCAGGCCACAAGGTGGATGCCGTCATCGCAAAGACACGCCATTCCACCCCAGGTGTTGGCTTGATTTCGCCACCACCGCATCACGATATCTATTCGATCGAGGACTTGGCTCAGCTCATTTATGACCTGAAAAATGTGAATGAAAAGGCAGATATTTCAGTCAAACTGGTCGCAGAAGTGGGCGTTGGAACCGTAGCAGCCGGGGTTGCAAAAGCCCGCGCTGATCACATCACAATATCTGGTTATGACGGCGGCACCGGTGCCTCGCCACTCACGTCGCTGAAACACGCTGGTAGCCCTTGGGAACTTGGCCTTGCGGAGACCCAGCAAACGCTTGTTCTGAACAAACTCCGCTCAAGAATACGCCTTCAGGTCGATGGAGGATTGAAAACCGGGCGCGATGTCATCGTTGGAGCTTTGCTCGGCGCGGATGAGTTTGGCTTTTCAACGGCACCGCTCATCGCGGCTGGGTGCTTGATGATGCGCAAATGCCATTTGAATACTTGTCCGGT
>JBCCXO010000063.1:0-20619 GCA_039191645.1 Pseudomonadota bacterium
CGAAGGTGCGATTGTTTTTGAAGCAAATTTTTTAAACAAGCTTGCGGATCAGGCGAGGCCCGGAACGTTTGCACCTGATCGGTACGCGCTGGAGACAATCCCGCCGACGGGCTTGCAGGGCATTGATCTACTTGAACAATTTGGTGTGCGGATCACAACAAGCTCTATAGATGGCCTTCAGGCTTTTCGTGTGAAACGAGTGAAACCCTTTGAACAATAGTTAAATCCAGCATTAAGCTGCTTGTTTTACGTTTCTGCGTAGGATAAACCACGGAATTCATTTCATTTGCAGGATCATTCGTAAATCCGATCATCATACGGGGTGTTGCCACATGGCTCGTCAGTTCATTTATCACATGTCCGGTCTTTCCAAATCCTATGGCTCAAAAAAGGTGCTTGAAGATATTCACTTGTCTTTCTATCCGGATGCGAAGATCGGGATTTTGGGACCTAACGGTGCCGGTAAATCCACCGTGCTGCGCATCATGGCCGGGCTGGACAAAGAATTTTCCGGTGAGGCGTGGCTGGCAGAGGGTGCGACTTGCGGATACCTCCCTCAGGAGCCGCAGCTGGATAAATCAAAAACCGTATCAGAAAACGTTATGGAAGGTGTTGCTGAGAAAAAGGCAATTTTGGACCGATACAATGAGTTGATGATGAATTATTCCGATGAAACTGCGGAAGAAGGAGCAAAACTTCAGGACATCATTGATGCACAAAACCTTTGGGACTTGGACAGTCAGGTGGAAATGGCCATGGATGCGTTGCGGTGTCCGCCGGGTGATGCTTCTGTTGAAAACCTTTCTGGTGGTGAAATCCGGCGTGTTGCTCTTTGCAGATTGTTGCTCTCACAGCCTGATTTGCTTCTGCTGGACGAGCCAACCAACCATTTGGATGCGGAGACCATCGCCTGGTTGGAGAAGCATTTAAGGGAGTATCCTGGCTCTGTTCTGATGATCACGCACGATCGATACTTCCTCGACAATGTGACGGGATGGATTTTGGAACTCGATCGCGGGAGAGGCATTCCTTACGAAGGTAACTACACCGCTTACCTTGAAGCGAAAGCGAAGCGGATGGCTCAGGAAGGCCGTGAAGAAGCTGCAAGACAAAAAGCAATCGCTGCGGAGAGTCAGTGGATCAATTCTTCCCCGAAAGCGCGTCAGGCCAAATCCAAAGCCCGTATTAAAGCCTATGATGAGTTGGTAAAGGCTGCAAATGATCGCACGCCACAAAACGCTCAAATTATCATTCCTGTTGGAGAACGTCTTGGTGATACGGTGATCAATGCCGAAGATCTGAGTAAGGGATATGATGATAAACTATTGATCGATGATCTGGAGTTTAAACTGCCTCCCGGTGGAATTGTTGGTGTCATTGGCCCCAACGGTGCCGGCAAATCGACCCTCTTTAAGATGATAACTGGTCAAGAGCAACCAGATGGTGGTTCCATCCGGATCGGTGATACGGTTGATTTGGGTTATGTTGATCAGAGCCGCGATGCCCTTGATGGGGGAAAAACTGTGTGGGAGGAAATTTCCGAGGGCAATGATATTATCAAGCTTGGCAAGCATGAGGTAAACTCCCGCGCTTATTGTTCGAACTTCAATTTCAAGGGTGGGGATCAACAACAAAAAGTTGGAACGCTTTCAGGTGGGCAACGGAACCGGGTACATTTGGCAAAAATGCTGAAGTCCGGTGGAAACGTTATTCTTCTCGACGAGCCGACCAATGATCTGGATACCGAAACCTTGGCCGCACTTGAAGATGCACTTGAAAACTTTGCAGGGTGTGCAGTCATCATTTCTCACGACCGTATGTTCCTGGATCGCCTGGCAACGCACATCCTTGCTTTTGAGGGCGATAGCCATGTGGAATGGTTTGAAGGAAATTTCGAAGATTATGAGCAGGACAAAATCAGACGGTTGGGTCCTGAAGCGGTCAATCCGAAACGCGTCACTTACAAAAGGCTTACCCGGTGAGTTTGCACTCACTCCTGCTGGCCAGGAAAGAATCAAATACCCCTCTGCGGGTTGGTGTGATCGGAGCTGGAAAGTTCGGATCGATGTTTCTTTCTCAGGCGGTCCTAATCCCTGGTATTCACGTGGTCGCAATTGCAGATTTGGATGTGGAGCAGGCCCGTTCCAATTTGGCAAATGTCCATTGGCCAGCAGAACTGTATGCGGCCGCGTCAATGGATGATGCCATTCAAAATGGTTCAACGTATATCTGTGAAGATTTCGAGACGCTTGTGCGTCATCCGGCTGTCGAGATCATTGTTGAAGCGACCGGGAATCCCATCGTTGCGGCGGATCATCTCATGGCGGCGTTTTCAAATGGCAAGCATGTCGTAAGTGCGACTGTTGAGCTTGATTCCTTTGCTGGATTAGCGGTTTCCAAAGAGGCTCAATCCGCCGGTGTTATCTATTCAATGGCATTTGGTGACCAACCAGCCATGACCTGTGATCTTGTTGACTGGGCAAGGACATGCGGTTTTACCGTTGCTGCAGCAGGGCGGGGCCATAAGTGGAAACCGGAATATCGATTTTCGACGCCTGATACCATCTGGGATCATTGGGGTGTTCCGCGTGACGTCGCTGAACGGGGAAGAATGAACCCCAAAATGTTTAATTCTTTCCTGGATGGTACGAAGCCCGCTATTGAGAGCGCAGCCATTGCCAATGCATGTTTGCTGGATGTTCCCTCGAAGGGGCTGGTTTATCCACTTGGCTCCATCGATGATATTCCCTCTTTGATGCGGCCCCAAAGTTATGGAGGCGTATTGGAGCGTTCCGGTATGGTCGAAGTTGTCAATGGACTTAAGCCTGATGGAACCGAGTTCGACCATAACATCCGTATGGGTGTGTTTGTCGTGGTGGAAGCAGAGACCGAGTATCAGAAGAAATGCCTTGAGGAATACAAGGTAAAGACCGATGATAGCGGGCGCTTCATGTGTCTTTACAAACAGTGGCATCTGATTGGCCTTGAATTGGGTATGTCGGTTGCTTCTGTCGGCCTCAGGGGTGAGGCAACTGGGGTTGCGCAAGAGTTCCGTGGGGATGTCGTTGCAGTCTCAAAGCGTGATTTAAAAGCAGGAGAGCTTCTGGATGGGGAAGGGGGCTATACCGTCGCCGGGCAGTTGCGGCCAGCAGCGATGTCGTTGGAGCAGGGCATGTTGCCCCTTGGGTTGACGGGTGGGCTCAAAATGAAGCGTGATGTGCGTAAGGACGAAATTTTGACCTATCGTGATGTTGAGATGAATGAAACACTGACAGCCGTAAAATTGCGTAGGAGCCTTGAAACATGACTACGATTATGATCACCGGAGCCGGGCGGGGAATAGGATTGGAATTGGCGCGTCAATCGGTTGCCAAAGGTTGGAATGTGATCGGTTCAGTGCGGTCTGTTGAGGCGCAGCGAGCACTTGCAGGAGCACTTCCGCAAATGGCGGTGTTGAATTTTGACGTGACGGATCACAAAGCTCTGGAGAACATAGCCAACGCCTTCCAACGGCCGATTGATGTCTTGATCAACAATGCCGGAATTCTTAATCCACCCAGTCGCCAGTCCACGCTTGATATGGATTATGACGGGTTTGCTCAGATGCTCAATGTGAATGTGATGGGGCCGATGAAGGTTGTCCAAGTCTTTTTGCCATTTATCCGTGAAGGCGAGAACCCGCGTATTATCAATATTTCATCCAAAATGGGTCGGATGGCGTTTTCTCATTCTGATCGTATTGCTTACCGAGCGTCTAAAGCAGCGTTGAACAAAGTTACGCAGGCGCAAGCAACCGATCTTCGCGAAGACGGTATAACGGTCGTTGCGATGCATCCGGGTTGGGTGCAATCGGATATGGGAGGCCCAACCGCCGATATTACGCCTGCTGAGAGCGCAAGCGGCATCCTCAACGTTGCCGAGACCCTTACGCTGGATCAAACCGGAACTTTCATAGATTGGGATGGAACTTCGAGGAGTTGGTAAGAGATATTCACAAATTGATTTGCAATCTGTGGATAATTTTTACGCTTCAATAGGTGATTCGCGTTCACTACTGTAGTCTTATAGGCCCGGATAAATGTGGGCTATCAAGCGGGGCATGATCTGGTACAGTGCGGAGTTCCAGCAAAGTGCTACAGGCTAAAGGGATATTTGTTTCGGTTATCCATTGTTTGCGGGTCTTGATACCTGCAATCGTGGCGTATTGCTTTTTGCCAAGTTTTGCGTCTGCCCAAGTTGTGAATGGTGATTTTGGTGCAGGTGGAACCGGTTGGACCGTAACCGCTCCGGCAGACAGTACCATTGCTTTTGGCGGCGGACAAATGACCGCGACAAGCGATAACAATGGGGGAGGTGCTTCCACCACAACCGCGACACAGACATTTGTTGCTGGCGACCCCGGATTTTTGTCTTATCTTCTTGTGAGCTACACATCGACCGATGTTGCGGATTGGGATTGGCCGGCTTTTGACATCAATGGCACCATATTTCGCCTGTCAACGACCGGTGCTTTGGTTGCTTCCGTACAGAACGCCCCGGGTGTCATCACAAATGCCACAGGTGCTGCCAATGTTGCGAACTTTACGACACTAGCAGCAGGTTCCAATACAATTGGGCCGGGTGTGTTTTCTGTTGATTCTATTTTTGGACCCGGTGTTGCGGTATGGGATGACATCGATTTTCAGGAGATTACGCAGTCGCCGTCAGCACAATCGGTTCTGGAGAACTTTACTTTGACGCTTTCGGGTGCAAATGCGCCTCAAACCGCCACAAACGGCCCAACCGCAATGACGGTTACCTTAAGTGTTACCAATGGCATTATCAATCTTGGTTCGCCCGGGTCGGTCACCATAACAGGCGGAGCGGATGGAACCTCTACGGTCACCTTTTCGGGTACGCCTGCGCAAGTGAACACGGCTATGGATGGGTTGGTTTATACACCCAATACGGCTTACAGTGGCCCGGATACGTTGGTTTTTACGGCGAGTGGCGGGGCTGTTACGGATACCGATAACATTCCGATTACGGTTGATCCGGGCAACCCCTCGATTTCGGTAACCAAAACTGCGGACCTTACGGTGAATGTTCCAGTCGGCCAGACCGTTACTTACACCTATGTGGTCACCAATGACGGGGATCAGTTTGTTTCCAACATTTCATTAGCGGACGCGCATGGGGGATCAGGACCAGCACCTACTCCGTCCAATGAAACTTTGACGACCGACAATGGCACACTGGGCGACTCTACTGATGGTGGCACCAATGGTGTTTGGGATGTTTTGGCGCCAGGAGATGAAATTACATTCACTGCCACGTATGTGGTTACGCAAAATGATATCGATAGCTCGCAATAGACGTGCTTTCTTTTGCCGAACATTTTCAGGAAAAATTTCAGTTAATCGAAAGAATCGGCAAGTATATTCCTGATCGAGACGATTTTTGGATTGAAAATGAACATAGATGCCCCGGTAGAAGCAGAACCCAGCGTGCTTCATGAATTTTCATTTACCGGTACTGCCCGAGAATATTTTGGTATCTGGATTGTCAATCTGCTGCTCAGCATTATCACGATTGGAATTTACACAGCTTGGGCGAAAGTACGGCGCCAGCGCTACTTCTATGGGAATACCTGGCTTGATAATCATAACTTCGAGTACCATGCCCGTCCTCTACAAATCCTGATCGGGCGTGTGATCGTAGTGGGTTACTTGGTTTTTATAAACATTTTAGGTGACGTTAATCCCATTTTGGGTTTAATCCTGACGGTTCCTTATCTGCTTGCATTGCCTTGGATTTTTAACAAGGCAATCTCTTTCAACGCGCGGATGACCAGTTACAGGAATGTGCATTTCAATTTTCAGGGAAGCTATTTCCGAGCTCTTGGAATTTTTATTGGTCTTCCCTTACTAGCTGTCGTACCGATTTTTCTTGCATCAGCGGTGATTGGGATTGCGGTTAGCGGAAATCCACAGAACATCGCTGTTTTTGTATTGCTTCCCTTGGCCTTTCTGGCTGCGATCTTGTTTGTGCCCTTCGTATCCCGTGCGAGTACAAATTACATCGGCAAGAATACCAAGTTTGGCGATGCTTCTTTTGATACAAATGTGGCCTTGAAGCCCATTTATGCCAATCTAGGGATATCGATGCTGTTTCTTTGCGTTGCGTTTGGGGCGGTCAGTGTATTGTTGGGGCTGGTAATAGTTGTCACGGCCGGGGAGGCAATAGAACCATCTGTTTTGGAAAGTCCGCTTGAAAACATTGGGGCTTTCGCAGCGTTTTTCCTGATCGGAATTTTGGCTTACACACCGTTTATCCTGACCTACCTTTTTTACTCTGCCGGTATGAGAAACATTGGATTTAATGCAACGCTTTTGGACGCTAAACATCGATTGGCATCGAGGATTTCAAGGACTCGCTATTTGTGGATTATTGTAACAAATGCCGTCATGACAATCTTATCGCTTGCGTTGCTCCGTCCTTGGGCTGCAATCAGAACTTGGCGGTATTTGATTACCAACACATATTTCGTTTCAGTTGGCTCGCTTGATCATTTTCTCAATTCTCAAGAGGATAGGGGCAATGTCGTTGCAGCAGAGTACCTTGATATAGACGGAATAGACTTTGGCCTTTGAGACCTATGGACAGTAACCGGGAAACCCTTGACGGCAGATTTTACTTTCCGGGAAGTTCGGCAAGTGTTGCAGCTGAACTGCGATCGCAAAATGGCAGTGTCAGGGTGACGGTCGCAGAAACCGGAGAATTGCATTTCCCTGAGTTGCGCGAGGTTGCCGACAGGCTTGGTAGTATTCCGCGCAAAATCTATTTTACCGATGGTGGAGTTTTTGAGTGTTCGGACAACGATGCTGTTGATGAACTATTTGGAAAAAACCGGCATTTTGCAACCCGCTTAACCCGTGCTGAAAGCTCTTGGAAGTTTGTTTTGGTCGCAACGGTTTTAACGATCAGTGCCTTGTTCGGCATATATCGTTATGGGATGCCCGCCGCCGCAGGTTTTGCAGCAAAGCACACGCCGAGTGCCATCGTTGCTGCGATCGATGCGGGTGCCCGGGATACTGTGGATCGACTGATATTTTCACCCAGTGCTCTTCCAGATGATCGCAAGGAAGCGCTTCTAGCACTTTTTGAAGAGGTGGTTGAAGCTTCCGGGCATGCCGAACCGAAAGCGCAGTTGCTCTTTCGTGACGGTGGAAGGTTAGGGCCTAACGCCGTTGCACTGCCGGGTGGAACCATCATCTTAACAGATCAATTGGAAGCTTTGGCCAATAACGATGATGAATTGGCTGGCGTATTTGCGCACGAAATTGGGCATGTTGCTGAGCGACATTCCTTGCGCCAAATTTATCGAATCCTCGGACTAACGTTCATGATTTCACTGGTGGGCGGTGACTCAGGGCAAATCGTTGAAGAAGTGGTGGGACAGGCTGTGTTGCTGGAAACCTTTTCTTACACGCGTGAATTTGAATACGCAGCGGACACATACAGTGTAAAGGTCATGCATAGATTGGATCGCGACCCGGTTGCGTTTGTTAACTTGCTCGACCGCTTGTTGGATGAGTTTGGCCTGGATAGGGAGCGAGATACCAGTTGGCTGGATACGCACCCGGCCAACAAAGATCGGCGTCAAAACGTTGAACAACAGCTCGAATTGCTTAAGCGCTGATGGTTCCAAGGCAGGCATATCCGCGGTAAATTGGCTTAAAGTGACATTTGCGATCGGCTGCTTCTGCAACCTCCTCAGCCACGTTTTTTAAGCTTTCGCGTGGAGCAACGTGAAACAGTTCAAGCCATTTTGCCAGGAGATGTTTGGACCAGCCCGGGAGTTCTGATTGATCCCAAAAATCTACAAAAACCAACTTTCCATCCTCGTGCAAGGCATCCAATCCTTTTTCGATCGCTGTTTCCCACGGAGGGATCATGGAAAGGGTATAGGACATTAAGACTCGATCGAACTTTTCGAGTCCAAACAGAGACTTAGGATCAAAATCTGATGCATCACCTTGAGCGAGCACAACGCGATCCTGAACTCCCGCTTTGTAAATATTTGACTTGGCAGTCGTGAGCATTTCTGTCGAGATATCCATTCCGAACAGTCTTGCCTCCGGAAACCTGCGTGCTGCAACAATGAGATTGCGACCAGTGCCGCAACCGATTTCCAGGATCGATTGACCAGGGGAAAGGGACAGCTCTTCTATCGCTCTATCCCTGCCAAGCAAATAATACTTACGGGTCAAATCATAGATGTGCCGTTGGTTTGTATAAACGTCATCCATAAGGTCGGCATGCGAGATGTTCTTGACCACAGTTACGAAGCCTTCTTTACGTATAGGTGGAAGCCACCATAGATCGAAGAACGGTCCCGTGAATAGAATTGAGAAGAGGCATCCTTCTCGTAAGACCACTGGTCGAGGATTTCGTTCTTGACGCGATCCGGTAATAGGGTCGGTGCTGCTGCGGTGCGAAAGATAACCCGGGCACCAGGTTGTGCCGTTCTTGTAATCTCTGCCCATAATTCGTTCAGTTGCTGATCGTTCATCCAATCTTGCGCATCAAGAAGCACATAAGCATTCATCGAGAGATCTTTCTCCTGCTTAAGACGTTCGGTGAACGAAACATTTTCAATCGAAACGCGATCTGTGCGCTCTTTTATTTCGTTGAAATGCTCTCTCTGCAAATAGGGTGGAAGTGGTCCAGAAGGGCCACCGCCATATCGTTTTCCAAATGCTTGCCAGGCAAAATAGTTTTCTGACAATTCAAAATTGCAAACCAGGTTTTCCAATCGCTGTTTCAGGACTTCCGACATGTTGCCGTCGCCAGCCGATGCAAGTGCTTCATACTGCGCTGGGGGGATGCCAAGGCCATAGAGCGACATCTTTTTGGACGTCATCCAGCGTACGAGACGTTTGTCGAACAATGGAGCCAGCTGTTTTTCAAAGAATGTGCGCTGTTCTTTTTGGGAATTGGTTTGCGTTAGATGTTGAAGGTTTACACCATAAGCGCGCGCGATTAGGTGCCCTGCCCATATAAAATACCCTAACAAGCCGTGCTGATATAAGTCTCTGGAAAAAAGACTGATCCGCTTTCTCAAAAAGATATCTCGTTTTTCCCAGTAACGCTCAACGCTTGGTTCGATCTTGCCTTTGATAAAGCGTTTATATGCAGCCAGATTGGCCTTTTCATCTGCTTCGCCGAAAAACCGGTAATAAGTTGCATGGTTGGGTAAAAGATTCGCACCTTCCAGTTTAAGTTTGGATAGGGCCACGTGGGCAGTATTTAAATCGACAGCGATGATTTGTTTTGGATTTCGCGTGAGATAGGAAAGTACGTTGCAGCCTCCAGAGGTGATCGTGATCAACCGAGTATTTGCATCGATTTGAAGCGCTTCCATGTCGACTTCGGGATCTTCCCAGATCTGCGGATAGACTAATCCTTTAAACATCCAAGTGAACATCTTTTCGGCCCAGCCATCTCCTGACTGTGCTTTCTTGATTAGCGCCGAATTATGCTTGGTTGAGTCCATGTCATGGGAAACGTTCATCTTTACATCCTGTTTTTGCGAATCTTACTAGCGGAATCGCCTATTTCTTAACAGGGTTATGACCAGTCCATGACAGTTTTACGAAAGTATTTTGTTGATTATTTGAGTATTCATCTCGCCATGGAATGGTATTCATCGTTTGGTTGTTTGTCGGTCGCGGCACTCATTCGGTTGGACATGTTGAAAAACGATGCGACGGCTGCGATGTCCCAAATCTCACGATCTTGCCAACCAGCGTCACGCAAGGCCTGTCTGTCTGACTCAATGATCCCAATTGGGTCGGTTGTGAGTTTCCAAGAAAAGTCAAGCATTGCACGTTGTTTGGGTTGAAGATCAGCGGTGCGGTAGTTCATAACCAACTGCTCACCGAGTTTTGGATCGTTGGAAAGTTGTCTCACAGCGGCACCATGTGCAGTGAGGCAATAGTAACAATGATTGGCACTTGAAACGACTACCGCTATCATTTCGCGTTCCAGTTTGGTCAATCCAGACTCGCCCAACATCAGATCGTTGTAGAGATTGGTAAACCCATCAAATTTTGTTGAATGCCAGGCATAGGCTTTGAGCACATTTGGCACAAAGCCCAATTTTTCCTGACAAATCTCCAGATATTTTTCCTGTCGTTCTGTTAGCGCTTCTTCCTGTTCCGGCATGTCCAACGCGATGATGGTTTTTTCTGTCATTTCAACCTCCACAATTTGTATTCAAACGTGACTGGAAATCTTAAAACTGGCAAGATTAATTCGCGCATGTTCCAAAAAGGGGGATTTCGTCGTGAAAATTGTACCAGCGAAAAAGATTGAGGGCGCCGTAACACGTGTCCTGCAAGCCAAGGGTGATGGATTTGTCTCAACAGATGTTGAAAAACTTGAGTTGAGCTATGGAGGTATCAAAGGAGATTATCACGAAGGACTTACACGTAAATCCGGTGGCCGCGAGCCCTGGTACACGCGCGGAACAGAAATGCGTAACGAGCGTCATTTATCTATCCTTAGCGAGGAAGAACTTGCTGAGATCGGGCCTGCTATGGAACTTGACGCGCTTGACCCCGGTTGGATCGGAGCAAACCTGGTTTTTCAAGGCATTCCAAATCTAAGTTATCTCCCGCCACGCACGCTCATCCTGTTTGAACATGGGGTCACCTTACGAATTGATGGCTACAATGCCCCCTGCCGGTTTGCAGGTGGATCTATTGCTGAACATGTGGGTGTTGAGGCTGAGGACCCCAAAAACACTGATGTGGCGTTTAAATTTGTTCAAGCGGCCCATATGAAACGCGGCTTGGTTGCTTGGGTTGAACGCGAGGGAGAGATAAGAGCAGGGGATGCTTTTACCGCCCGAATCTGGGACCAATGGATTTACGAATGACTGAGTAAAACCCAAAGGTTAAGGGCAGCCAATGCCATCAAACCGGTAAACGTCATGATCATACCACTCATGCGTGCGATCGCGTTTGATTCTGTGAAACTTAACGCGTAACCGTGGGCAAGGCGCCCCACGACAAAAAAAGCGGCACTGGCTGCAAGAAGCCATGTTGATCCAGCTTGCGCTTCAGGAAGAAAGATCAGGATTAGGCCAAGTGGCGCATATTCGCTCAAGTTTCCCTGCGCGCGAATGCGCCGGCTCAGGGTTTGGTCGCCCCCGTCGCCAAGGCTGACACTAGCCGTGCGGCGTGCTCCCACCACGCGGATTGACAAGATGACAAGCCAAAACCCTAAAATGGTTGCTGAACTTGTGGTGATCGGAAGTGACATGTTTAGTCTCTTGCGGGAATGTTGATGGCTTTTTGTGACGCGGGGCGCGTGCTGCATTTTTCGAGCCATTCTCCAATCGCACTGAATTTATCCAACTCAAGTGCCTCACCGGCGTCGTAAAATCCGCCCAGTGTGCGCACCCAGGGCCAAAGCGAAATATCCGCAATTGAATATTCATCCCCCGCGATGAATGCGCTTTTCTCCAACTGGCCATTTATAACATTTAACAGACGTTTGCTTTCGTTCTGGTAGCGTTCATAGGGGCGCTTGTCTTCGATTTCACTGCCCGCGAATTTGTGGAAAAAGCCGAATTGTCCGAACATTGGACCGGCTCCGCCCATTTGAAACATCAGCCATTGGATTGTTTCCAAGCGCTTGACGGGATCCGATGATAAAAACATGCCTGATTTCTCCGCCAGGTAAATCAGGATCGCGCCTGATTCCCAAAGACCAATGGCTTTACCGCCCGGACCATTAGGGTCAATAATCGCGGGGATTTTGTTGTTCGGATTGAGTGAGATAAACTCCGGCGTGAGCTGGTCATCTGTTCCAAAGCTGACCAGATGCGGCTCATAGGCCAGACCCGTTTCTTCCAGCATTGCTGATGCTTTGATCCCATTCGGTGTTGGAAGAGAATAAAGCTGAATCCGATCTGGATTGCTGGCAGGCCATTTTGTCGTAATTTGAAAATCAGAAAGGGATGTCACGCGGATACCTCAACATAGTAGGAAATTAGAAAGTGTCGGAGCGTTTCACATTATTTGCGCGCATGCAATCTGGTTCCCTTTGTTTATTGATCTTGCGATGTAACTTTTTCGGGACAGCCCCATTCCGCAAGTTTTTCGTTGAGCGCTTCCAGCACAAAATGACGTGCTGAATCAGCATCATATCCCTCTTCCAGTAGAGTATCATATTCAGTATGGGCATGTCGGGCCCGGGTTGTGACTGCTTGCCATGCAGAGATTGAGGGGGGAAGGTGACGCAAGTGACCAGCAAGCGCAGTATCTTCCATCGCAAGGAAATCATCCATGGGCGCAAGGGGTACGAGAACGCGCAGTCTCCTTTTTATTTCTTTTTGTCTTGCGGTTGATTTCATGAAACGATCGGGTTCAATGTTTGATGGTTTTAAAGCATCGGTAATTGAGGTTTGGCATGCAATCAAGCGCTAGTGCAGATTTTGCAAACTCACTTACGGTGCACACTCGATTTGTTAGTGCGCTTCCAAGTGAAAACTATCAACCTGTGCCTGATGACTGGTTTGTTGCCGTCACAGATGTGGTAAAATCCCGAAAGGCCATTGCTGAGGGCCGTTACAAAGCTGTCAACATAGCCGGTGTTTCTATGATTAGTGCGGTTATGAATGCGCTTGGCAGGCAAGATATCCTCTATATTTTTGGTGGCGACGGCGCGGCTGTCGCGTTTGCGCCAGAAGACAGTGATGTGGTTTCCAAAGCCTTGGCAGCAACCTGCGGATGGGTAGAAGACGAACTTGAGCTTGAACTCCGAGCTGCCATTGTACCGGTGAAGGTCATTCGGGATGCAAAATCCGATTTGCTGGTTGCTGCGGTCCGAGTATCTCCGGCGATCCGAAACTATGCATTCATCGGCGGTGGGATTTCTTTGGCTGAAACGCTTATGAAGCAGGGACACTATCGTATAGAGCGCGCGGGTCGTAACGCCAGACCGGATCTCACCGGGCTTTCCTGTCGGTGGACACCCATTGAAGAGAAGGGGTTGAAAATCATTTCTTTGATCGTTGAGCCAGTGGAGGGCCAAAATGAGATTGATTCCGACTCTGTCCAGGAATTGATGCGTTTGGTCCAGGCAGACTCCGCAAATGCCAGTCCGATGCCAAATAGAGGACCTGGATTTAAATGGCCCCCTGATGGTTTGCCACTCGAAGTGAAAGCTTCGGGTATGCGCAAACTCACTTTGTATCTCATTACGATTCTGGCTTGGGTTCTGGATAGAACCGGAATACGCCTTGGTGGGTTTGATCCAATAAAGTATCGGGAAGTCACATCTTTGAACACGGATTATCGAAAAATACAGGATGGCATTCGAATGACTGTTTCAATGAACAGGGATCAGATTGCCCAGTTGCGTGAACTGTTGAGTGCGCGAAAAGATGCCGGCAAACTTCGATATGGAATTTGCGAGCAGGATAAAGCTGTGCTGACCTGTTTCGTGCCATCTATCACGACAGACAATCATTTTCATTTTTTGGATGGTGCCGGTGGCGGCTACGCGGCCGCTGCGGATGATATGCAGTAGCCCCACAAGTTAACTCAAAGTAGCGAAGGGAGTTGCATATTAGCATTCTTTACATATAAACATATGCTTATGTTTCGAATGTTGTTCTTATGTTGCAGACCTTGTTAGAAAATACACCTCTTTCGCTTGACCAAACGGTCAATCTATTGCGTGCCTCGGGAGAGCCGACCCGTTTGAGGTTGCTCATGTTGCTTTCTGAGAGCGATTTAACGGTATCGGATCTGACCGAAATTTTGGGGCAATCCCAACCGCGTATATCAAGGCATTTAAAACTCCTAAGTGAAGCTGGATTGCTGGAGAGGTATCAGGAGGGTGCTTGGGCTTACTTCAGGCTCGTGGATCAGGGAATTGGTGCGGGTATCATCACAAGCTTGATTGCCCAGGTAGATGCGGACGATTCCCAAGTTGCGAGGGATCAGGAGCGCCTTGCGGCTGTTCGCAAGCGCAGATCTGAGCGCGCGGCAGCTTATTTTTCAAAAAGTGCATCTGAATGGGATACCATTCGCTCGCTTCACGTGGACGAAGCCAAAGTGGAGGCGGCGATGCGGCAGATGGTGGGTTCAGAGCCGTTCGATGCGATGTTGGATTTGGGAACAGGTACGGGCCGTGTTCTGGAACTGTTTTCAGATATTTATGAAAAAGGTGTTGGGATAGATGCCAGCCGGGACATGCTTTCGGTTGCCCGTTCCAGACTGGATGATGCTCAGCTTTCACGCGTGCAGACCCGTCAGGGGGATCTTTACATTCTGCCGACCCAGGCGAATTCCTTTGATCTGGTTACCATTCACCAAGTCTTGCACTACCTTGAAGACCCCGGCGTTGCGATCAGAGAAGCTGCAAAAGCTTTGAAAGATGATGGTAGGATGCTGATCGTTGATTTTGCACCCCATGAACTCGAGTTTCTACGGACAGATCATGCGCACTTACGATTGGGGTTTGACAACGAGCAAATGCAAAATTGGTTAAACGAGGCAGGATTGCAGCCTCAGGAGTATCATCAACTCGCCAGTAAAGGTGGTGGGAAGCAAGCCAAAGAGAAACTTACCGTTAGTCTCTGGCTTGCTAAAAAGTAGGTTCTTCGTAACGGTCTACCCTATTAGTCCAAAGACCAACGCAGTAATAAAAACAAATGCTGCGACCGTAATTACAAAATTGGCTTTTTGTACTAGTTGCATCACGTTCTCCTTCAACGAAGCCCGCCCTAATACAAAAGTCTAAGATAAAATGAGTGCTTAGCAAGTCAATTTGTTTGAAACACTTGTTCACACTGCATGGACAGGACCTTAAATGCATGAAACTTTTGAGGAAAAATTCTTCACAGGTTTGTGAAATATTTTTTCTGTTGCCTGAATTTACCAGAGATTTGATGGGTTTCAGACCGACTTTTTGTGTTTTTTGTGGCTGGTTAGCCTGCCATCTACGAGTACGAGGCCAAAAATAATCAGTATCATTCCGGCTACATTGCCAAAGCTCAGAGTTTCACCAAGCCATAGGGCTCCCAGAATGACGGCGCTTACAGGCACCAGAAATGTGACCAGCGAGACGTTTGTAGCGCCTGCACTTGCCAGGATGTGAAAAAACAGAACATAAGCAATCGCTGTGCATAAGACCGAGAGACCAAGCATTGAAACCATCATCTCAGCAGTGGGCATCCCGATTGAGAAAGGTTCTTCAAACGCAAACATAATGGGTAACATCACCAAACTGGAAGCGGTTAACTGGCCCGTGGAGATGACAATTGGATCCTGTCCTTTGAAACGCTTGCCAAAAACCCCGGCAAAACCGTAGGCGATGGTGGCTCCAAGAACTGCGATTTGCGCCCACGCTGAGGCTGACAAACCCTGGAGAATGTCACCGCCGATTAAAACAGCGACGCCTGCAAATCCGAATATTATTCCAAATATTTTATTGGTCGAAATTTTTTCGTCAGCAGTCAGAAAATTGGCGATTATCAGGGTCCAGATTGGGGTCATCGCGTTCACAACAGAAGCAAGCCCGGACCCGATCTCTTGTTGTCCAATCAAGATCAGTGAAAACGGTATGACGTTGTTGAGAACGCCCATGATGACGATGGCAATGACGAGCCCCATATCAAGTGGGAATTTTTTGCCTGTTACCGCCAGGAACAACCATAGGGAGAGTGCGGCGATTGCAACACGCAGGAAAACAACCGTGAACGGAGGCCACTCCAACATCAAAATTCTTCCGAATAAAAAAGAGCCACCCCAGATCAATGCCAGCGTCACGATCATGATCCAGTCTTTGGTGGAGGCAGTGGTATTTATCTTTTGCATTCAGATTTCTTAAAATGCTAAAGGCTGCTTCGCCACCCGAATCTTGTCAAAAAATCAAATCAATAAGAGAATTTTTACATTTTTTGATTCAGGGTTCGTCCATGACGACTCAAAACCCTCTGACCCGTGGAATACTCTTATTGATGACGGTAGCATTGCTAGC
Source organism: Pseudomonadota bacterium (assembly GCA_039191645.1). Classification (GTDB taxonomy): domain Bacteria; phylum Pseudomonadota; class Alphaproteobacteria; order Rhizobiales; family Rhizobiaceae; genus JAALLB01. The sequence goes on from JBCCXO010000063.1 coordinate 16,042, forward strand.
AGGATGCAGCCCATCGCTATTGAACTTTGGTGGACCAGAACGTCAGGCGCCCGAAAACCCCATTGACAACACCAAGGTTGAATTTGATGTCCAAGACTCTTTTAATCGGATCAATTCTGTTCGTCAGAAATACTTTCTTTCCGCGTTTAAACCTGACCCGCGTTTGATGGAGGCGGCCCAGCGGCACGCGAACCTTATGGGCCGAACCGGGAAATTCGGTCATGAATTTGGACCTGATACGAAGTTTAAAAGACGTATTTTTGCTGTTGGTTTTGAAAATTCAGCCGGGGAAAATATTGGCGTTGGTTATCGTAGCATTGAGGCCGCACTTGAAGGGTGGTTGAACTCACCCGGACATCGGAAAATTCTCCTTAAACGAAACTATTCGCTGGGTGGCATTGCTTACGCGCCAAACACCTCGGGAAAGAATGGGCGCCTTAACCACTTCTGGGTGCTGATCGTCGGCTCCGAGTAAAAGGTAACTTCAAGCGTATTCTCGCTAGAAATCTCTCCGAACCGAGATCACATAGCCATCATAATCGAAATCGCACCCTTGTGGGCCAAAGGCAAACAGTCCATCGCAGACCAATATGTGCCCTGAATTATCGACTTCACCATGAAAATAACTTGCTTTCACATGAAAGCCGGGCGCTGCAGCCGGATACCAGTTCAAACCGATGCCGATTTGCCTGACACCGCCTTCCTCGATATTGGTGCCCAGAATTCCATTGCCGAGCGTAGGCAGCCCGCCCGCGTTAAAGACATGCCCTATGCCGCCATTGACATCCCAGTAATTTGCCCAAAATTCAACCTCGTCGTTCAAGTTCATCTGGAATGCGACACCAAAAGCGCTTTCCGGGTTTTCCAGCAAACCATTCGCGTGCACATAATCTGTGTTGAAATCACCGTCATACATGAACATTCCCCAGATAGAGCCACCGGAAATATAGTCTGAGAGGTTTAGGTTGGCGCTGACCTTGTAAGCAAAACCGCCTGTATCGCTAATGACGGAACCGAGAAAAACCCCTGGCGTGACGACGGTTATCTCCGGGGCAAGTGAATCATAGGCTGCTGTAAAAGAAATACCGCCCCAGGAAGCAGAATAGTTTAAACCCGCATAGTAATTTGCACTGCTGGTTGTTACCCCTGAATTTGTGGTATTTCCAAAACTGTCGCGACCGTAAGATGTTCTTAAATCCTCAATACCAACGGTAATCGCGAGACCATCCGACGACCATGTATAGTCAAGCACGGTACCATCATCAAACCCGTAAAAGCCATCATCGACTCCGATGCCACCGGCATTGGACGAAACAGCTTCTGCGTTTACCCAGCCGAAATCATGGTTGGTGGACCAATAGTTTGCACCGGAATACCCAAATCTAAAGCCTGCCAACGAGATCAGAGCTGCATCCATATCCACATTGACATCTGTATTGGCCTGACCAGCCTCCAGCCGGTAAATTGCGCGCAAGGTTCCCCAATCTGTCTCATTGCGGGTGTCAATGTTCAGTCTCGCGCGGTTGCCCCAGGCAGTGAAATCGAGGTCGTCTATGGGCGGAAAAGATACAAAGTTTACAAGTGCTCCGTTAATCTGACCATCTATATGCAGCTTCTCATAGGCACTTCTCACAAAACCGCTGAAGCGTATGCATGTATCGGTTCCCGGAATAAAAAAGAACCCTGAGCCGTAAGCGTCGCAAATGCGAACGTAATCAACCTGTTCCGGCTCAACGACGACGGCATCTGCAGCATGCGCGGCACCTGCTAGAAAGATTGATGCTGCCGCTGATAATATTAGCGGTTTAGTACTCATGACGCCTGCGAGACTTTTCTATTTTTATATCAATGCTCGCCCCTGTCGGTTAAATACGCTTTTTGGTTGAAATTTGCAAACATCACTTGTGGGTGCAGAGTGCCAGAACACAGAAAATTTGCGACTGTTGCATAATCTCCTCAGGTTCCGTGCGACCTACGGTAACGCTTTAGTAACCTCATTGGCTCACTCTTTGTAAACCTCAGATTTAAAATCCTGGTCTTTCGTATTTCGCTAAGAGGCTTGCATGTATCGCGTTTTCCTCAAATCTGCCGTTTTCGCAGTTGCTTCGTTTGGTTTTGTAGCCAATGCAGAAGCTGTGGAAGTCTACCTCTTTAAAGGGGCAGGCGACTTTTCATTTGTGAATGACAACCTTCATTTTTCCAGAGGGTTAAACAAGATTGCTGACACTTTAAATGCTGAGGGTATTCACGCGGAAGTCCGACGTTTTAGCGCGGTCGAAGATGCCTTGAGGGTTATTCGTGAGAGAAAACCCGAAACCGTGGCGTTTATCGGTCACTCCATGGGAGCGCTTGCCTCTATGGCCATGGCTCGCAACCTGCGTGGTGAAGATATAAAGATCGTATACATGGGCTTGATAGACATACCGGGTCCAGTTGGTGTGGCCGGCGACAATGTTGAACAGGTTGAAAACTACTTTTCAATCAATCCGGTCTATGGAAAGCTAACAAACGTAAACTCCCATCCGAATGCGAAAAACATCCATGTTGCCGGTTATATGCACAACCGAATGGATGATTCACCGCAGGTACAAAACGGTATGCTCAATGCGATCCGTAGAATTCATGCCGCTGAAACGCAGGAACAGCCGGATTTCGAACCGGAAACTCTTCTGGTTGCAGCGCCGCTCCCCCAACCTTTACCGGCTGCCAACAACCTGAACCCTTCAGCTACTGTACCGGCGTCTGTCCCTCAGCCCGCCGTGCAAGCGCAATCAGGGAGTTTTACGCCTCAAAATCAAATCCAAACCCCGGTTTCGCAGCAAACTATCCAAGAACCCGTTGTGCAGCCTTATGCTTTGCCAAGCGTCAGTATAGAAGGCGCCTACACCCCGGTTGGAGAATCTCAAGATCCGCTTTTGCAGCAAAACGCGCAGGTTCAGCAGATTACCCCACCTGAAAATGTGGATCCGGTGACAACATCAAGCGTTCAGGGCCGCAGTTTGGCGGATAGGGGCCGATCGCTTCTTAGCCGTGCCGGAGCTTTAGTTAGGCGCTGGAACGAAACCCGGTCACGTCGGCCCGAAACCTACGCACCGAAACCTGATCGGTAGGGTAAAGTTTTTCATTTTTGTCATTGTCCTGAAATATTACTTGCTTATTTAACATAATAGCGCGAGTTTGGTGCTGTTCGGGCAATTTGCGAACATGAAGAAGACTGGATTACCGGATAAATCCGGCGGCGACGAAGTAGAATACATTCTTGAAGCATGCGGAATCACAAGAAAATTCCAACCTTTCCTCGACATCATGCACTGCCTATCACGTGGCTCTTAGCCTCTAAGCCATTGATCGAAGAAAGGAATTAGATCATGTCACAAACAGGAACTGTTAAGTTTTTCAACACTGAAAAAGGATTTGGGTTCATCAAACCAGATGGCGGCGAAAAAGATATTTTCGTTCACATCTCTGCTGTCCAGGCCTCCGGTCTACAAGGGCTGGTAGAGAACCAAAAGGTTACTTTTGAAACTGAAGATGATAACCGCGGTAAAGGTCCAAAAGCGGTAAACATCCAGCCAGCCTAATCAAACTCAGAAAAATTTATCAAAAAATACGGGCTCGCTGAGTTCTGTATCAACCCCTTTGGCACACAGTTTGCATGTCTATCCGTAGTAAGACAACTGTGCCAAAGGATTACAAATGTTTGAGAAGGGAAATGACGTTAAGTCAATCGACGTTCTGGTAAAACTCCAGGACGGAAGGGAGCTTCGTGGCGAACTCGTTTGTGGTTTAAAACCATCTGTTTCTCAGACGTTGAATTCTGAAGGCCATTTCATAGAGCTTAAAGACAATCAGGAAGAGTCTGTTTTTCTTGCGAAAAGCCAAATTACATCCGTAGAGCCTGTCAAAAATGGCGGCAAACCGCTTCCCAATCTTCAAAAAGCAGTCATAGAGCGTTCAAACTGGTATTCTGTGCTCGGTGTTTCAAGTTCAGCAAACCAGGAGCAGGTAAAGGATGCCTATCATCTCCTTGCTAAAAAATATCACCCAGATCTTTATTCTGGCGATTTGCCGGACGAGGTGAGGCGTTATGCCAACGAGATGTTTTCTCGGATCAATGTTGCTTATGGCCAGTTTCAGGCACAGAAAATGGTTGCCTGATCGCTGTGAAAGGCCCATTGGGCTTGGCTTTTTGTAGCAAGGCGCAGACATTAACGTGAGGTGAGCGCCAAATTAAGTCACAAAATAATCGGGTTGGCGTCAAGAATTGACCGGCATTTTTGGCCGAATTGTTCATTCGTTCAAAAACCAAAGGTTGACTTTTATGGCCGATGAAAATGCACACGCTACACAAAAAGAATTGAATAGTATTGTCAGGAAAGCACTATCGAACACAAACTCTAAGGATGAAGCAGTTTCCAAGATGGGAGCTCTGAGGGAGCAGTTGATAAAAAACCACAAGGTTTTTACGGAAGAGCATCCTTATAACGAAAGGCATCCTAATAAGGATCTCACATCAGTCGTAAGACTTGACCTTGTAAGACGGATAAACAAAAAACTCGGCACCAACCTCGATGTTGA
>JBCCXO010000064.1:0-19705 GCA_039191645.1 Pseudomonadota bacterium
AAAATCTAATGCTTGTATTTGCCTCACTTGGTATAGCGGCTTTTTTGGTGAGCTCGCAAGCGTCAACACCGCAAAGCGACCTCACCCTGTCAAAGACCAAAGAGCGAATTTGGACAGCCTCACAGTCCAACAACGGTTAAGTTTCCAAGGGTGGTTATTCGATCACCTTTGGCAATTGAGCAGTAGCGGTGCCTAAGATTTCACGGATAAGCTTGTTTAAAATGGCAACTCGAAAATCCTCAAAGTTCTTGGCAGTCATCAGGAAGGCACCGTTTCCACCAATAACCTGATTTGAATAGTGTTGGATTAAATCCACTTCGGCCAGTTCGCCAAGATCATATTCCCGATTGAAAATTACCAGACCATTGATCGTAATGCCGCGAGAAATTGCGAAATCGCGCTCTCTTACAGAGCTGTTGGTATTGCTTGTCCCGTCGCCCGAAATATCAATGACCTTGCGACTTCCAACGAAGTTATTTTGCTCAAAGGATTTTACTGAGTGCTGAATGACGCTCCCAATGTCCGTCATGCCGTAGACCCGGCGAGGGGCTTCGTTAATGCGCGCGGCTAGATTCAGAGATGCTTCCTGGCTGTTCACCAAAGTCCATTCAATAACAGTGTCCTGTTGTCCCGTACCAGCCCACTCCACCATGGAAACTGCGATGCCGGTTTCTCCCATTCCTTCAATCACAGCGATCAGGTCGGGATGAGAAAAAGCAAACGCGAGCCCTTGGCGTTGCAATAAAAACTCTTGTTCATCGACGCTTGTCGACGTGTCAACAGCAAGTATAAGCTCCAAAGCCACAGGGCGGGACTGTGCCTGAGTGGGAAAGGTTGAAAGCGTATAAATCAGGATCAAAATTAGAAAACGTCGCATGCCACTCACATGTGGCAGAGAGATTATTTGTCCATCTTCACTTTTTGCTTTTGGTGTCCCAATCCATTGATATGCAGTTCCATTGTATCGCCGGCCTTGAGGAACTTGGGTTTTGGTTTAATGCCCATCCCAACTCCAGGAGGTGTCCCTGTCGCAATGACATCGCCAGGGTTAAGCGTAAACAATTGCGACAAGTGTTCAATGATCTCTGCAACAGAAAAGATCATCAACGATGTATTGCCGGTTTGCATGCGCTTTCCGTTCAAATCCAGTGATAGATCGAGGTTTTGTGGGTCTTTCACTTCATCACGGGTCACAAACCAAGGCCCAATTGGGCCGAACGTGTCGCAGGATTTACCTTTGGTCCACTGACCGGACAGGGACTTCTGAAACGTCCGCTCTGAGACATCATTACAAATGCAATATCCGGCAACGTATTTCAGAGCATCCTGTTTTTTTACGTATTTCGCTTTTCTTCCAATGATAACGCCAAGTTCAATTTCCCAATCCGTCGTCTTGGAACGACGGGGTATCGATACTGTGTCATTAGGGCCGATGATCGCAGACGTCGCCTTCATGAAAAGGATCGGATGCTCAGGCAACGTTGCCCCGGTTTCTGCAGCATGGTCTTTGTAATTGAGGCCGATGCACATCATTTTCCCAACATTCCCGACACAAGGTCCGATCCGGGGTCTGCCAGAAACCTTGGGCAAGGCGGAAGCGTCGAGCTTCTTAAGTTTAGAGATTTGCGGAATAGTATCGGGACGAATATCCTCAATATGCTTGGAAAGGTCGCGTAGAACACCCTCTGAATCAATCATTCCCGGCTTTTCGTTGCCAGACTTCCCATACCGCACAAGTTTCATAGTAATCTCCCGATCTTGCCAGACCCATGATCGATGCAATCATATTGGGAACAAGTCAAGCCAAACTGTCCTGAGAGAAAAAACGAAAAAATTCAGTGTGAGAACAACTGGCACTCCCTAGGGGAATCGAACCCCTCTTTCCAGGTTGAAAACCTGGCGTCCTAACCGATAGACGAAGGGAGCGCTTCAAGTTGTGGAGCGGGTTATAGAAGCCAACTGTGGAAGCTTCAAGCGGAATTTTATTCTTTTTGCAAATTTTATTGCAATTTGGGGGGAGGAAATCTCGTTAGAGACGCTCTGCTATCGGACCCGGTCAGGCTTTTTTCCGTTTTTTGACTTTTGAACGCCTGCAGGGGTGGTGCCATTCGCGTTTTGGCCCAATGTCGATATGTACAGATTTTGTGCGGCAATAGGTTCCCACACCGCCACGACCCGGCAGTGTTCGCAAAAACTTTGCCAATTGCCATTTTGATACGCCCTCGACCTGAATATCTACGGCCTTACAGAAGATGTGTTGGGAATTCCGAACACCGCCCGCCCGTCTGTTTCTTTTTGGGCTGCGATATCCTGAGGTAATGATAGGCTTTGATCCATATCTACGCTCGACCATCTTGAGCAATCTCAAGACGCCGGGTTTGAGACATGCCACTTGCACTTTCTCATGCTGAACGCGGAGGCCATTGGGTGAAAGACGTCCAAATCCGCCAACTGCCGCAAGTTGAGTATTGTTAGAGTCAATCTCGTCTTTAACTTCAGCCTCGTTAATCCCAAACAGTTCTGCACTTGATTTTACACCGGGGAGGGCATTGATATCCCCGTTGTTCCGAGACCGAATCCTCGAAACGACCGTTGTCGTCCGAGTTGACGCTGGTTTGGCGGAAGCGCGCTTGGCAGTACGATGAGCGCTTGCAATTCGAACAACACCATCGTCATCGCCGCGCCCGGCACTCGTGCGGTTCGTGCGTGGCGATGTTCTCGCAGAATTGGCGCCACTGTCCCCAAAAAGACGCGCCAACAGACCTGTTTTTTTGGTGTTTGGAGCGGGTTTTACGTCTTCAGCTGGAACAATTGACTCGCCCGACGCCGCAGGATCCGCTGAGACAGTTTCTTGGGTCTTTTGTTCCGCTGCATTCGCAGCGTCCGTCTCAGTTTGCGATATCGGGTCTATTTGCGTTGTTTGATCGATGACGGTAGCCGCAGCAACAGGCTGAGTGGGTTCAGGAGCCACTGCCAATACGTCGGTGTTGACGACATCGTTGGTATCAGACGCTGATGGTGGCGTACTGCGCGGAGCAGCCACCGGAACGCCAACGCCGTCTTGTATTACCTGAACACCGGGATCCGTGAAAGAAGCTGTCCCAATTTCTTGCTGTTGAGGATCTCCCAGAACGGCAATTACAGGTTTGGAAAGCGGTTGTTGCCCGTCAACTGAATTCAGTCCGAGGCTAGTATCTGATCCCACGCAACCTGCTAGACCTGAAAGCGCAACGCTGAGCGCCAACGCACCGGCCCACGGCTTTCTGCCCACGAAACGGCAAAACGTTTCCCTATCGTGGATTTCCTCTTTCAAAAAAGTCACCTGTCCCTGTTAACGCACCGACACAAATCGAACGGTCCCTCATTCCCGAATCTTCAATTTGTATTGGACACGGTTAATAAAGTGTCATTGCAAAAAATCAAACACTATCAACCGCTTTGCTATATTTCAGCACCCCGTTATTCGGTATTCCCGAAATGAGGCTGAAACAAGACAAATTTGCGTCTCCCTACAATTTTAAAGCCTATGAAAAGGAGACTACCATTCTCCAGTATTTCCCATACTAAGCCAGGGCTCGACGGGTTCAAGCGGTTTGCCTTTTTGCAAAAGCTCAATCGAAATGTTGTCGGGAGACCGGATGAAGGCCATTTGCCCATCGCGGGGAGGACGATTAATAACAACACCTTGCTCTGCCAGGCGGGCGCAGGTTTCGTGAATATTGTCTACAGCAAAGGCCAGGTGTCCAAAATTACGTCCGCCTAGGTAATCCTCCGGGTCCCAGTTATAGGTAAGCTCAAGCACCGGAGCGCGTTCGGTTGACGGTTTATTTTCAGTTTTATCCAAATCATCGGGCGCAGATAAAAATATGTTCGTAAATCTTCCCGCATCGCTGTCATAGCGATACACCTCTCTCATGCCGAGCTTATTGCAATAAAAGTCAAGCGATCGATCGACATCGCTAATGCGCACCATGGTATGAAGATATTTCATTCTCAGTTCCTCTGGTCATTGTCCAAGCTTTAAAATAGGAGAACTTTTGCACAGCTCCACCAATATTTTTTGATTTTTTTTAGTTTTGGCTTGCAGTGATCACGCTTCGTGATGCTATCATCTTAGGAGAATCAGTACGTCCTGTGCTGGTAGATCGGCAATGTGAGAGTAAGCCACATGGTGGGGGAAAAAGAGAAATCCCTGAGTTCGTCGTCCGATCTTGTCGACGAGGCCGCTGGGGAGGCGAGGCCATCTAGTGTTCAGCAAATCGCTGGACACATCAAGTGGTTCGACGTCTCGAAGGGATACGGGTTTATAGTTCCGGATCAGGAGATGCCTGACGTGCTCCTGCACGTGACTTGTCTGCGCAATGACGGCTTCCAGACTGCCCCGGAAGGCGCACGCATCGTATGTGAAGTTGTTCAGCGTGACAAAGGCTATCAAGCACTTCGCGTCTTGTCGATGGACGAGTCAACCGCTACCCACCCAACACAAAAACCTGGTGGCAAAACACATTTCGACGTAAAAGCCGAAAGCGATCTCGAACGCGTTCAGGTCAAGTGGTTCAACAGAACCAAAGGCTATGGATTTGTCACACGGAAGAACGAGGATATCTTTGTTCATATGGAAACACTGCGCCGGTTTGGTTTGACGGAATTGCGTCCAGGCCAATGGGTGTTGGTGCGCTTTGGCGAAGGACCAAAAGGCCTCATGGCCGCAGAAATATTCCCAGACAATGACCCACGGGCCAAAAGCGTAAACTAACACGCCGGGCAGCTAAGCAAATTTTCACCTTTTTTGCGCTTATAACATCCAGCAAAGATGGGAGTATTCACGTGATCTATCGAAGACTTTTCGTTTCGATGCTGGTTTTGGGGTGTCTGGCGGTTTCAGGCGCTATCCTTTCGACGGCACATGCCGAACTAAAAGCAGATCCCAATGCAGTTTTACCTACCGAAACCTTGGCAGTAACAACATCTGCCGGTGAATTTACGTTTACGATAGAAGTCGCAGACGAAGATGCAGAGCGTCAGCAGGGCTTGATGTTCAGGGAGACAATGCTACCAACCCACGGCATGCTGTTTGAGTTCCAAAAAACACAGGTGATTTACATGTGGATGGAAAACACCGTGCTATCCTTGGATATGATATTCATCCGCCCCGATGGTTCCGTTGCCAGGATTGAGGAGAATACCAAACCCTATTCCCGTCGTGTCATCAGCTCGGGGGAACCGGTTTCGCATGTGCTGGAATTAAACGCGGGCATGTCGCGACTCATTGGATTGAAGCGGGGGGATAAGGTTATCCATCATTTTTTTAACAATACGAATAAAAATTAGCGCCAATGCAAACTTGCTTCAAATTGCCTCTTGCAGGAACGCAATGGTAGGTGTAGTGAACTCGCGGATTTGGTGATAACGGAGCGTAGCGCAGCCTGGTAGCGCATCTGGTTTGGGACCAGAGGGTCGCAGGTTCGAATCCTGCCGCTCCGACCACTCACCGATACAAGCAGCTAGGATTCAAGGGTTAATGACCGCAAAGATATTGAAACCAGCAAAAACTGCCATGCAATCAGGTAAGGCAAAAACCGAAAACTGGGTACTTGAATTCGAACCGGAACAACGCCGTAAGATTGATCCACTTATGGGGTATACCGCTTCTTCTGATATGCGGTCGCAAATCAGGCTCGAATTTGAAACCCTACAAGCAGCAATCGACTATGCAGAAAAGAATGGAATTGCATATTCTGTTCAAAAACCTCAAAAAGCCAAAAGACGAACCATGGCCTATGCCGACAACTTTAAACACGATCGTTCGTTGCCTTGGACTCATTGAAAAATCTATTGTTGCCAGAATCTTTGCAACGTTTATATGTGTTGCATCGCCCAAAAGGGCATACGCGGTCCGGTAGCTCAGCTGGATAGAGCAGGTGACTTCTAATCATCAGGTCGGGGGTTCGAATCCTCCCCGGATCGCCATTGCCATATTTCTGTCCTGAAACCGTAGTCAGTGTCGCATATTTTCAATTGTAATTTGCGCTGGTCCTGTCAAAGTCCGTCGCTAATGGCAAAAAATCGCGAGAATGAACATGTCAGTCGAAGGGTCAGTAACAGATGCCGCAGCACCAAAAAGAGGTCGTCGCGGTGGTGGAAGAGCCGGAAACAAGCGGGGACGCGGACCGGCCATCAGTCAAATCCCATGGAGTGTTCCACGCATCACGGATAAACCAACCGAGCCCCTACCGCCGGAGGGGGTGGAGGCCGTCCATGATGCTGCGATGCGCATACTTGAGGAGATCGGGATTGAATTTCTGAATCTGGAAGCAGTCGAAATTCTCAGGCAAGCGGGATGTGACATATCCAATCAGACCAGTGAGAGCGCTTTGGTGAAAATGGACAGAGCCTTGGTTCTTGAAAAGGTTGCGCTAGCGCCTTCGAAGTTTACCTTGACTCCGCGCAATCCGGAAAAACAGATCACCATTGGTGGAAATCATATTACGTTTGGAAACATCTCTTCACCACCCAACTATTCCAGTCTCGATGAAGGGCGCGTAATTGGAAACCGTAAAGCCTATCAGGATTTCATTAAACTGACTCAATACTTCAACTGTCTGCATTTTTGTGGCGGTTATCCGGTCGAGCCAATGGACATCCACCCATCTGTCCGCCATCTGGATTGCTTGTATGACAAGCTGACGCTTACCGATAAAGTTGTTCACGCCTATTCACTTGGCACGGAACGCGTTGAAGATGTTATGGAAATGGTTCGCATTGCGGGCGGACTTACCCATGAAGAGTTTGACGCCACGCCACGAATGTATACGAACATCAATTCCACCTCTCCATTGAAACACGATTGGCCAATGCTTGATGGTCTGATGCGTTTGGCAAGGCGTGGCCAGCCGACCGTCGTTACCCCATTTACGCTTGCCGGAGCCATGTCCCCCATCACGCTCGCCGGCACTGTGGCCCAGTCTATCGCAGAAGCTCTATGCGCAGTTGTTTTGATCCAATGCGTGAATCCCGGCTGTGCATGTGCCATTGGAACGTTCTCTTCTAATGTTGACATGAAAACAGGTGCCCCGGCGTTTGGAACGCCAGATTATATGAGAACAACCCAAATGACGGGGCAAATGGCGCGATTCTATAACCTGCCGTTAAGAGCTTCAAACACGTGTGTTTCAAACGCGCCTGACAATCAAGCAACCTGGGAGAGCTCACACTCCCTGTTTGCTGCCATCACCTCAGGTGTAAACATGGTTTACCACGCTGCAGGATGGCTAGAAGGTGGGCTGTGTGCTTCATTTGAAAAATTCATCATAGACTGCGAACAGTTACAGCAAATCATTACCTACCTTGGCCCCGTGAAGTGGGATGAGCAGGAATTAGCCTTGGACGCGGTAGCAGAAGTTGGGCAAGGTGGTCATTTCTTCGGGATCGATCATACACAGGAGCGCTACGAGACGGCTTTTTATTCACCGTTCCTATCGGATTGGTCTAATTTTGAAAATTGGCGCGACAGGGGTAGTGAGTTAACCGTTGTTCGGGCAAACAAAATTTACAAGCAAATTCTGGAAGAGTTTGAAGCTCCGCCCATGGATGAGGCTATTCGCGAAGAACTGGAAGCTTTCGTCGCGAAAAGAAAAGAAGAGGGCGGTGCGCCGACCGATTTCTAGTCAGGATCGCGTTTTTCTTTTGGAATCGACATGGCGTCTGAATGGCGTTTCAGGAAACTCTTTCCATTCTTCGTAACAAAGATTAACTGGGCACATTTCTTGCGGACATATTTCAAGTTCGCAAATGCGACAGACATAGTGTTGGTCATCCCCACCAACGACAACGGCGGGTATCAGTTTTTCTATCAGCCGATGCAAGACATTCAATTCATCATCTTCCAGCAGGCCCGTCATGGGCTCAATCACCCTGCGTCTGGCGTTGATCATACCCGTCAGCATATCCTCACCTTTGGGTGAGAGAAAAATTCTTTTTCCCCGCTTGTCGACTGGGTCATTTACACGTTCGATCAAACCATCGCGTTCCAGATGATCAAGAAGCCTGACAAGACTTGAATGTTCAATATCCAGCATGCCGCTTAAGGTCTTAATAGAGGAGCCTGGCTCGCATCCAATTTGATTGATGGCATAGCATGCAGCGTTCGTTCGGCCGGTGGCTTCAGTCCATGCTACATCGATCTTGTCGGAAAGAGCGCGTGCAAATGCCGCTAAAGCGTTACCTACAAATATATCGGTAGAAATGTCATCTGGTAAAATACGTAAATCAGCCATGTATCATATCGCATTCAGCAAGTTCTCATTTACATCTTAACTTACCCTAAGTAAGTCAAAACTGCAAAACGACAGGCAAGTCTGTGTGTGTAAAAACACAACCTGGTTAACGGACCTTATGCAAGTATTGTACCATCGCGAGCCAGACCAGCAGCGGAAAACGCCCGATCCTTATAAAAAAAATCCAACCATTGTCGGACAATCCGGGCTCCATATAGGACAGGAAGTTCATGGGTATGCACTTCCTTAATTTGCTCTGCAAATGCCGGGTCCTTGTGGCCAGCAATCCATTGATTGTTTTCTGCATTGATATGGACAGGACACAAAGAGGTATCTGTAAGAGATTCGTAATTCTCAATAGTTTTCGATGCGATCCTGTGCCACTGCGCAACACAGTTAAAGAGCGCTTTTTCAGTCTCAGTCTTGTCTTTCGATAACTCTGTAACTGTCACGCGGTATCTCTGTTCGATCATATCCGCAACGAAGTTAGAAAACGCATACATATCAGATGACATGTTTACAGCGGGAAACGGCATAGCCAGTAATGGATCATACAAGGGGTCATCTGGGTTGTTAGACTGCGGGCAAAATGCAATGCACTCAAAATCATCATAAATGGTCGTGACCTCTGTTACCGGGCATCGCAACGAGACTTTTTTGGTGAGCGCACCGCCTTGCGCTAACGTTTCTACACTCACATCCGAAATGTGTTGCATCTGATCTGCCAAAAAATAAAAAACATCGCTGACGCTGCGCCGATCGCTCATATATTCCCAATTATTGAAAATAAAAAGACATGCGACAGCCCTTCGATTCTCGAGCCGATTGCAATATCTCGCAAAAATTTCGGGGACTTTTTCCTGTGTGGCGATCTCAATCATATATCGGTTCTTCAAAAATTCCCGTCTGCCAGCAATGCAAGGAAGGTCTTGCTTCATCCAGTTTTTCACCAACTGAAGCGCAGCATGATTAGAGAGCGGCGACGAAGGTGATTTTGCGAAGTTAGGGTCGCCAAAAAACGGGGTTTGAGCTAGTAAATGCATTTCGGCCTCCAAATATGTATGCACTGTGCATATAAAAATGAGAGCATTCAATACACGGACACCATGATAGTGGCTAAAAATCAGAATCTTGTTTTGCTCTTTTTGGGGTCCTTTCTTGCTCAAATTATCCAGGTTGGTACTTTTTCCCTATTTTTATCGCAAAAATTGGACGGGCTTGATGTATCGCTTTCCCTGATTGGTTGGTTTGTGGGAATCCAGTGGGTCGTCGTCTTGCTGCTGGCCCCGTTTGCACCTTTTTTGGGTGCAAAACTTGGGCTGGAACGGCTGAACATACTCTCAAGTCTCGTAATGATAACGGGTCTTTTTGCTGCTTTGTCAGAAGAGGTGTGGCTGCTGGCAATTTCATCTGTATTGCTGGGCGCTGCGTTGATTGTACGTTGGGTTGCCTGCGACGCTCTGATTGTTAGGTTTGTAAGCACCCAAAAACTGGGCCAATCAATTGGAATTCATGAAGCACTCATGGGGTTTGGCATTGCTGCTGGGCCGCTCTTCTTTATTTTCCTGACGCTAGATCAGGTTGTCTATGCGATGATTTGTTTAGCTGTTTTCTCAACCCTATGCTTCCAGCTCGTCCGCCCACAAAACGATCACATTGGTCGCGAAGAAAACATCGCCATGCAAAAGGAAGATCTTTTTTTACTCAAAATTGCTTTGATAATGGCTTTGGTCGGAGGGTTTATTGAAACGGCTGCAGTGGCGTTTCTACCCTTCTATTTTGAAGACGATGGATTTTCGCTGCAGTCCAGTGCTTGGTTTGTCAGTGCATTTGGACTGGGAGGAACTTTACTTCAGTTGCCGCTGGGTCTTCTCGCAGATCGCGTTGGTTATCGGCTCGCGCAATTAATGGCATGCCTTGTTGCTCTGCTCGGCCTTCTTGGACTGTATTTTAGCGGCTCATCGTTTCTCGCCATTTTTGGAACGCTTTTCATTCTGGGCGGAGCAATTGGTGCTTTCAATACACTTGCAGTTATTCAGGCTGGCTCTGAAATATCCCCCAAGAAAACCGCCAGCAGTATGGCGTACATCGCTGCAGCCTATACATTTGGAGGGATCGTGGGGCCTGTCGTGACTTCAAATGTGCTCCATGTGTTCCCAGCTGATGCTATTTTGGTCACCTATTCGATCATTATTATCACTGTTGCAGTGACGATGCTTTCAGGACGTAGAGACCGCATTGCCTAAAAACTTAAATGTGTGAGTATCATACATATATTTAATTGATTAGGTGCTCGGACGTATTAGCCGCTAAATATATATTCATTAAATACTTGTGATCGAGCCGATTATAATTGGCATAGAGATGACAATTTATTGGGGGAAAAAAGAAAATGAATATCAGAAACGAACTGTTCTGATTTATTCTGAATAGGATGGGAAAACATGACAAGCCAGGAAAATACCCCGGCCAAGGCCGATGATGATCAACTCATAAAAATAACCGCAGACATTGTAAGTGCTTATCTGTCTAACAACAATATATCAGCAATTGATGTTCCGGAATTCATAGAAAAGATCTCTCAAACACTGCAGCAGATTGCAGGGTCCGACGAAAAGTCGACAAAGCTGATCGCAACGAACCAAAAGCCTGCAGTGCCGATCAAAAAATCTATTCATAAGGAATATTTGGTTTGCTTGGAATGCGGCCTGACGTTCAAGTCTCTAAAAAGACACTTGCGTGCCTATCATGATCTATCGCCGGAGGAGTATCGCACAAAATGGGATCTGCCTGCGGATTATCCAATGACAGCATCTGAATACTCTGACAGAAGAGCAAGTATCGCGAAGGATACCGGACTGGGTTATTCCAGAATGAAAAAGTAGCCAAAAGAGGCTGCACGCTGTGGTGAAGCCTTTTTTCGCTTCACCACAAAGTTTACAAAAAGTAATTTTGTAAATTACAAATAATACACATTTACATAAATTCACTGTCTCTGTTCGGCCGCACGTTGCATAACACTCAAAAATTGGAGTGTGACAATGCAAAAAAATACAAACGGTCAAACTGGTCTTTTCATCCCCGGTCCTACAAATATTCCTGAGCAAGTCCGCCAGGCTATGAACGTCCCGATGCAGGATATGCGCGCCCCGGACTTTGGGGAATTGACTTTGCCGCTGTTCGCTGACCTGAAAAAGGTGTTCCGGACCGATTCAGCCGAAGTCTTTATGTTCCCTGGATCTGGCACGGCAGGTTGGGAATCTTGTCTGTCCAATCTCTTCAGCGCGGGCGATGAGGTTTTGATGTCGAGCTTCGGGCAGTTCTCTCTCTTATGGGTCGATATGGCTGAGCGCTTTGGCCTCAACGTGCACCATTGCGAAGTTGAATGGGGATTAGGTGTCCCGCATGAGATGTACCGACAAATCCTTGAGCGCGACACCGCTCACAAGATTAAAGGCGTGTTTGCTTGCCACAATGAGACCGCGACGGGTGTAACGTCCAACATTAGCGCTATCCGCGAAATTCTTGATGACTTGGGTCATCCGGCACTCCTGTGTGTTGATGGGGTGAGTTCCGTTGGGTGTCTTGAGTTCAAGATGGACGAATGGGGTGTCGATGTTGTGGTGTCCGGTTCGCAAAAAGGGTTCATGCTTCCAACTGGATTGGGAATTGTTGCCGTCAGTCAGAAAGCGATGGAGCGTAGAGCCACGGCAGATTTGCCCAGAACGTTCCTGTCATACGACGACATGATGAAAACCAACGCAACAGGTCACTTTCCATACACCCCAGCAACGCAGCTCTTCCACGGCCTGCGCGCGGCACTAGACTTTATGTTCGACGAGGGGCTCGAGAACATTATCGAGCGCCATCACAAACTGGCAGGGGCGGTGCGTGCCGGGATTTCGGCCTGGGGTCTAGACCTGTGCGCCCGTGATCCTGAGCTCTACTCCGACACCGTTTCGGCAATCGTAGTACCAGAGCATATCGATAGCGCTGAAATCCTGAAGTCAGCATACTACAAGTATAACCTGTCTCTTGGCGCTGGCCTGAACAAGGTCGCTGGCAAGGTGTTCAGGATTGGTCATCTTGGTGACTTGAATGAAATCATGATTTTGCAGGCGCTCGCCGGTGCTGAAATGGCCATGGCTGATTGCGGTGTGGAAATCGAACTTGGTTCAGGGGTTGCCGCGGCACAAGCTCGGTTCATCGAAGCCAACGCAAACGTACAAAGCATCGCAGCGTGAAGGAGCAGATTATGAAACAGACAACAAAAGTCACAATTTCTCAGGACTTGACACTCCAGGAAATCAAAACAGATGGTTCATTTCCATACAACCATATCCTGGATTTGCGTTGCACGGAATCAGGAGGTCCGCGTCCGATCGAAGAGGCGAGCCTTAAGTGTTTGAAAAACCACTTTATTTCGTATGATCAAATGCCTCTGGTCAACTCCGAATCGGGACCATGCCAAGAAGTACATTTCTGCGAAACGCTGGACAAAAATGATGGCCAGACGTTGGTTTTGGCGGACGACATTGCGCATGTTGCTGCTTTGATGAACATCTACCAAATCCCTTTCGAGAGCAGGGTTCTCTATGTCGTAGAGACAGGAAGAGGAGATGTGGTCAAGTCCATGGTGCGTCCATATCAAACGGAAAAACAGATCACTGCAGTTGCGATCTGATCCTTATAATTGTTAGGCGGACCAGGTTCTTTTAGGCTTGGAATTTGGTTGCCCATCCTATCCGCAGCTGGTTACTCCAATTCCCAGCTGCGGATTTTGTAATTAAGTAGGTCTGTCTATTTACTAAATTGACTTAGGTGTATTTCTGGCCATATGTTTGCCCATGGCAGGAGAAAAGATTTTCATAGGACCAAAACTGCGGGAATTGCGTCATTCAAGGTCTTTGACGCAAGCGGAGATGGCTGCCCAGTTGAACGTAAGCGCAAGTTATATCAATCTGATCGAGCGAAACCAACGTCCGGCATCTTTAAAGTTCCTGATCACGCTCTCGGATAATTTTGGCCTAAACTGGCGCGACCTAACAAAAGACGATTCCGGTCTTGCACTGTCTGATCTAAGACAGATTACAAAAGATGCTGCATTTGGAGATCATCTTCCCGACATTGAAGAACTAAGGATCGCGCTTGATGGTTCTCCAAACCTCGTAAGTGGGTTTGTAAACATCTACAATGCCTATAGGGCATATGGCGAACGCTTGGCCGAACTCAACGAATTTCTGTCCGCCACTGAAGATACCGACTTGGGCGTCGACCACAACGTCCACGACTACTTCCGTCACAACAACAATCACTTTCCGGAAATTGAGGCCAAGTCTCAAACTGTCATTGCCTCGAATATGCACGATCGGGGTGAGATCTATGGCGCTTTGAGAGACTACCTCAGTGAAGAACTCGCTGTGGAGGTCAAAATAGTTCGTGATGAGGTTTTAGGTGCCTCATTGAGGTATTATGATCGGGAAAAAAAGCAGCTTGTGCTCTCTGATGGCCTTGATCATACCAACCGTGTCTTCCAGATGGCGCATATGATTGCCTTGATTGGCCATGTTGACACGCTCAACAAGCAGCTGCCGAAAACAATTTTGGAAAACGAATTGGCAGCATCAAGATGCCGTGTCGAGCTGGCGAATTACTTCGCTGCGGCGGTGATGATGCCCTATGACGAGTTTCATGCAGAGGCACAACATACGCGATATGATATAGAACGCCTGTCAGCTCGCTTTTCGGTATCGTATGAACAGGTATGCCATCGGCTGACAACCATGCAGCAACCCGGAAAACGAGGCATCCCATTTTTCTTTCTTCGCGTTGATAGGGGAGGCAATGTTTCAAAGAGGTTCAACGTCACGCCGATACAATTGGCGCGATTTGGCGGAGCCTGTCCAAAGCTTGAAGTGCATTATTGTTTTAGGGTTCCTGGCCGAATTTTAACGCAAATCGTTGAGATGCCAGATCACAGTCGGTATTTTACAATAAACCGGACTGTAGATAGACCCTCCATTCGATACTCCAATGAAGATAAACGATTGGCGGTTTCACTGGGGTGTCCGGTGGAATATGCACCGGAATTAACCTACGGGAAATCCATCGATCCAAGCTTTTCTCAGATGATTACGGAAATCGGGGTGAACTGTCGGCTTTGCACGCGTACCGGCTGCCAGCAAAGAGCGCATGACCCCTTCCACACAAGCTTAAAAATCGATGAAGATCGCCGAGGAATTACGCACTTTGAAAGTTGAACCATTTCCTGCGTTGCGCGAAATACGTCTAGTCGGCTGATAAAAATTCATCATAATCGCCATCACTGGCTGGCATTACATCAAGAATAAGCAGGTTTTGTAATTTATCAGCCGCAAGTTCTGAAATTGAGATCCGGATTGCCTCCAACATAACTGGAATGTCGTTTGCATGCTCCAGTGACGTGATCAACGGTAAGCCGGGCTTGGGTTTTGAGTGTCCTATCACCTCAACGTTGCCGACTGCATCCGTCTCAAACCGTTTAGCAAGTTCAAACGCGACTGAATCGATTGCAGCAACATCTGCGCGTCCTTCAGCGACTGCTCTAATTGAGTCTCGATGCGCACCGGTGAGAAGTCTTTTTTCGGGGTGGATCATATCTTGGGCGCTTGCGCCCAGGATTTCATTAAAGACGTGAAATCCGGATTGGGAATCATCCCCATTGATGGCGATTTTTTCAAGAGTCAGAAACACATCCGGTGAGCCTAGAAACTGAGCATGGTTCGCATTTCTACCGATGTAAACAGACTGGTAGTGTCCGGCAGGTTTGGCGGCGATGTCATATACAAACCGTCCTAAAGGTAAGACTTTCCCGCGAAGTCTGTTGGCATAGGGCCAGCCACATGTTTGGCCAAGTGTAAGGGCCCGGTTTTCCCAGTTAGAAGACGGGGAGTTGCCTCGTTCCAGTTCTTCGGGAGCGGGTATACCGGCGTCATGTAGTTTTTCAGCGATTGAGTGCCACAAACAATCAAGTGCCTCTTGCGTTTCTGGCCAATCGTACATTGAAAGGGAAGCTACGGGCGTCACGAATGCCCAGCCTTAACCAATTTAACGGAAGGTCGGAGACTCTTTGCTTCCAAAGGAAATTCGACTGGTTCTTTTGGTCTAAAAAAATAGCGACGAAAGATTTCAGCATAGGAGCTATACACATAGTATTTGTTTCGCGCCAACAACTCTGTTCGCATTGCCTTATAGGTTGCTGGAAGACGGTACCACGCTATGCCAGGCTTTTCATGATGGAGAGCATGAAGGTTGTTGAACAAAAACAAAAATGCAATCGGACAGGACATTTCAATAATCACCGTGCGCTCAGAATGATCTTCCGCTGCCTGATGCTCCAAAAAAGTCCTTATCAGCAGAATTGAAAGGCCTGCATATGCACTGAGCGCGTAGACCCAGCCGGGATGGCTGCCATACCGTGTAATCAACAGTATCAGCAGACTGCATAGCAAAAAATGTATTCCCCACACGCGCAGCATGTATGTCCTCATCCATGGCTTGGAAGCAAAGGTAGCCACCTCAGAGGCATAGAACCGCAAAAGGGTAATCGTCGGGCCGATGAGCATGCGTCCGGCAAGCGTGTTGTTGAATGTCAAAACCAGCTTGAGTGGATATCCGAAGTTTACCCATTCCTTCGTGTAGACATACCAACTTTCCGGGTCATCAAGCGGATCTGTGAGTTCTCCCGTCTCATGATGTTGAAGATGTGTGTCACGAAATCGCTCAAACGGAAATATCCAACTTATTGGCAGACTTACAAGCAATTGGTTTAAAACGGGACTAGAGGTCGGATGGCCATGAACCACCTCATGTACAATCGAAAGATGCAATGTGGTCGTGATTGCTAACAGCGGGATCAGAAACCAGAGAGACATTGTCTCACCGGCTAAAATCAGAACAAACCAAAATGAGTAACATGCTGCGATGAGCAACACCGTTTGCCACTCAAAATAGCTAACCGTTTTTGATCCCTTAAAAGCCCCCATAGGCAAATCTTGCCTCGTAATCGCCTCAGTGACGATGAGTTTGTTTACAAATATTATGCAAAAATGTTGTGAACTCACAACAATGATGTATTTTATGCGCAAAAATGAGTGCGATATGAAAAAAATTGAGGTTTCTGAAGCTTTTCGTGATCGTCTTATGGTCATCATCCATCGACGCAATGAATCAGTTTCTTCGTTTGCAAGAAGGTGCGGATTGGATCGATCCGCGTTGAGCCAATTCCTTGATAAGTCGGTTATCCGGTTGCCAAGAGCTGAGACCTTGGCAGCAATTGCCAAAACCGAAGGCGTCAGTATTGATTGGCTGTTGGGAATTCGCCAGGACGAGGAAAACTTTGGCGAACTCACTCCCATGATGAACGTAGAAGCGGGCGATCAAGGTTCGCGTGATTCGGCACTTGCTGAATGGTTGCGAGAAGCATCTGGATACAAAATAAGGTATTCACCGAGCTCACTTCCTGACTTGCTGCGCACAAAGGCGGTGACGGATCATGAGTTTCAATCGGTGGTGCATCCGTATGTTGATGTAAAAACAGGCCAAAGCCAGGAACAGCTGGACTATAGCCGCCTTCCGGATACAGATATGGAAGTCGTCTTACCGTTTCAAAGGCTGGAAAACCTGGCCGCCGGTGCGGATATCTGGAAGGGCCTGGCCCGTGGAGTGCGACAGGCCCAAATTGAGCACATCAACCGCCTACTTGAAGAGCTTTATCCCACGTTTCGACTATTTCTGTATGATGGTGTGAAGAATTATTGCGCGCCATTTACCGTTTTCGGTCCCAAACGGGCGGCAGTTTATCTGGGGGATATGTATTTGGTCATCAACTCTGTGGATCAGATTAGAGAGCTTGCAATGCGCTTTGACAACATTATTCGCGTTGCCAGCGTATCACCGGATCGGGCTGCGGAATGGATGAAAAATCTCAAAGTGGTTTAGTCACATGCTTCCAGCCCGGCCTGATGGGCTTTTTCCAACAATCCAACCCGTCTTTCATAAGACCCTGTTGATCCGTTTAGAAAACAAATACGCTTATCGGTAATGCCTAAAAATCCCATGGTGCCTGTTCGCCATATACGATCCATGGCACGGTCAAGTTCCAACGTTTCCCAAACATCGGGAGCAGCGCCGGCTGGAATCAACAATATTCCAGTTCTGGACTTTTGCAGGGAAGCATCATGTTGGCTCACCTGATTGTAAGCCCATCCCCAAGACCATACGCGATCAAGCCAGCCTTTCATCATCGCTGGCATACCATACCAGAATAGCGGATAGACGAGACATAACACATCACAACGTTCGACACGGTCTTGCTCAGCCAGTACATCATCCGGCATCGGTCTGTCTTCAAACTGAGCTAGATCAGCCACCGACCATCGGGGATCAAATCCCTCTGCATGCAGATCAGCAAGTTCCGCCGAATGCCCGGCTTCTCTGACACCCTCCATGAAGCGGCCCGCTACAGCATGGCTTAGAGAATCCTTGTTCGGATGGTCAAGTACGGTGAGCACATGCATGATTGCCTCATCCTCTCAATTCGTGAATCCACCTGCTCGCATCGCTTGCTCAATGTCATCCTTCAAATCCGCTGGATCTTCAAGTCCCACCTGAAGGCGGACTAAAATTCCATCATCCGGGCCTTTCGATATTAAACGATCCGATAGATTGACCAGGACAGCGAGACTCTCATATCCAGCCCACGAGTAACCCCGACCGATCAGATTAAGTGCATCGTAAAATCGTGCAGCTTTTTCAACGTCGCTGGTTTTCAGCGTGAACCCAAAAAGCCCGGTTGACCCCGTAAAATCGCGTTTCCACAAATCGTGTTGAGGATGAGAAGGCAGGGCAGGGTGAAGCACCTGACCAACTGCGGGATGTTGTTCCAGCCATTTCGCCATTTCCAGCGCGTTTTTCTCATGCTCGCGTACGCGCACGCCCATGGATCGCATGCCCCGCAACGTGAGATAAGTATCGTCCGGACTGGCACAGCAGCCCATAATGGAGTGATGCCGCCGCAATGATTTGATGTGTTTTTCGTTGGCTGAAATAGACCCCATGACAAGGTCAGAATGCCCGGCTGGATATTTCGTAAGCGCGTGAATCGAAATATCAACACCATGCTCTAAGGGCTTGAAATACATAGGCGTTGCCCAGGTGTTATCGATCATCACCAATACATCTTTGGATTTCGCTACGCCGCAAATTGCCGGGATATCCTGGATTTCAAATGTATTCGACCCGGGTGACTCTGTGAAAATTAATGCTGTGTTGGATCGGATCAGCGAAACTATATCCGCACCGATCAGCGGTTCGTAGTATTCAACATCAACTCCCATACGAGTGAGAACGTCATTACAAAACTCGCGCGTTGGTGTGTAACAGGAATCCGGCACCAGGATATGATCACCGGCACTCGCATAGGCCAATAAGGGAATTGTAATTGCTGCAAGTCCCGACGGAACTAAAACGGTCCCTGCCGAACCTTCCAGTTCATCGATAAGATTACACAGTGCATCGGTGGTAGGCGTTCCGCGGGTTCCGTAAGTATACTTTTGATTTCGGGTCCGCATCGTTTCATAGTCCGGATAAAGGACTGTGGAGGCATGAACAACCGGTGGGTTAACAAATCCATGAAACGAGTCGGGATCATTCCCCTGGTGCGTCAAAATTGTGTCAGGACGTAACTTGTTCTCACGTTCATTTTTCGCCATGGTTTATCCCGTTTTTTGGTGGTTTTTCTGAAAATTCGAAGAAAATCTGTCGTGGAACGCCAAGAACAAGCAGAAAATTTGATAGATCGCAACTGTATTAACGATTTTCGTCCTTGAATATGCTCTTCGAGTTCTTTTTCCCTTGACGTAACCTGCACAAATCCATTTTATTAGGCCAGTTGGTTTTGGGGAGGGGCGTTTTGGTCAAAACCGGGGCGCGCGTGATAAACAGAACCAATTAATAAATACCCAAGGCATCCGCCATGGGGGAAATCAAAATGGGTAACAGAAAAAGGCTGTTTTCTATGAAAAAAACTATTGTGTCTGCCGCATTTGGTGTGGCTGCACTGGGTATCGCCGCAACCGGCGCATCCGCTGCAACTCTTGACGACGTTAAAGCCAAAGGCTTTGTTCAGTGCGGCGTCAGCCAGGGGCTTCCGGGCTTCTCAAATCCTGATTCAGCAGGAAACTGGACCGGTATCGATGTTGACGTTTGCCGCGCTGTCGCTGCTGCTGTATTCGGAGATGCTTCCAAGGTGAAATACACACCGCTGTCAGCAAAAGAGCGTTTCACGGCACTTCAGTCTGGCGAAATCGATATCCTGTCACGTAACACCACTTGGACTGCTACACGTGACACTTCTCTTGGCTTGAACTTTGCTGGTGTAAATTACTATG
>JBCCXO010000065.1:0-18049 GCA_039191645.1 Pseudomonadota bacterium
CCGAGGTTTCGTTCACACCCTGGTCGGATGGCACAGTGTCCGTGCCGCCGGAGCGACCACCTTCAAAGCCTTCATACTCGTCTGACAACTCTTCGGTGGTTATGATCCCAACATAGACCACATCGGACGGCTCGCGCGATCCTCCCTCAGAGGAGCCACTGGTCCCGCCCGTGCCGCCCGTTTGCGCCGATGTGGTCGATTCGCCGCTTTGTTTTGCCAGCCACGCCTATGAGACGTTTCATCTCTTGATGCCACTTTTTGTCTGCCGTAAGTGGGAAGGCTTTCCGACGCCTAAGGAAAATCAAACCCTGAAATGGGTGCGTGCCAATCAGCTACGTGAATATCCTATGCCTCCCGCGGATGATCCATTAATTCCAGCGTTAATGGATATTTTATAGATTTGTTACACATTTAACGAAGTTCATGAGCTTCGGTTTGCTTTGTCGCGTTTCGGGCTCGTTTGGATTCGGAGATAGCAACATGAAAAAGCAGCGGTTTGTTCCTTTACTGGCAGATTTTCTGAAATCACATTCTGGGGAAACAAGTGTACAATTGGCAGCATTTTTTAGCGCTTTAGCGGTCGTTGTAGCCCTAATGAGTGCGCCAATGTTGGATAAAGCAGCAAAACAATATGCAGAAAACCGTTCTTTGGGCATCGATCGGGTGATTACAGGTTCTGTAGAGAAGAACAAACGTTATACGGTCCGTAAAAGCGTGCTTGATAAATTTGAAGAACGTTGATCGCCTAAAACGCTAAAATCTCATATGTCTTTTTAACGCTCCCTTTAGCATCCCTATTTACCAGGTCTTTAAACCATCTCTGTAAACATTATGCCATCGGCGGCATAAGGATATGTGAAATGAGCAAGGTTCACGCGTTTTTTAGAGATGAAAGTGGTGCGACAGCAATCGAGTATGGTTTGATTGCTGCATTAATCGGGACCGTTATCGTTGCTGGTATTACCAATGTTGGTTCTTCAACAAACGATATGTACGAGAATTTACGCGCCACAATCGGCACAGCAATCAGCTAAGCAATCAGGCTTTATAAGAAGTCTTTTAGCCGCGCCTCGGCAATGCCGGGTTTGAGCGGCTTTTGCTGTGATGCATGGGGCGCCCATCCGGACAAAAAGACCATCTCAAAGGTCGCCCTGATCCTACCATCCTCGTCAGAAAACTTGTTGCTATATATTTTTGCTGCCTCATCAAAAAGGCCGCGTGGTCCAAATTTCTTGGTTTGATTGAGATTACCAGTGACGCCCATGGCTCTTAAATCTTTAATCAACTCAAACATGGATGCATATCGAACCGTATAGATTTCAGTATCGACGACGGGCAGACTGAAGCCTGCGCGCTGCAAAAGGCCGCCAAACTGGCGTATGTCGCCAAATGGATCAACGCGCAAGGACACTGAATCGCAGAGCTTGGTTTCAGCTTCGATCAAACATTCTCTGAGTTCCCGAAGTGTTTGATCCCCCGGCAACACGCACAGAAACAGGCCATCTGGCGCAAGCGCCCGTCGAATCTGTGCGAACATGCCTGGCAAGTCATTCGACCAATGAAGGCTGAATACTGATGTTGCCAAGTTCAATGTTTCGTCGGCAATTGGCAGTGTATCAAGTTCTGCAACCATTGAGCCGGTAAATGGTTTCTCGTGCGACAGGTGCAGGAAATAGGGGTCGCTAATCTTTGAGGTCTGATCGAAAAGTTTCTCGGCACATCCAAAGGGACTGAAAACATCCAGTGCCCGATCAAAATCCCGATTGGTGACGGATAACCGCTCGGATAGGACTTCTATGGCTAACCTGATCAGGAAATCAGCATCCTTTTTATTGATCCTTTTTGCCCGCTCCATGCTGGCGAGGATTTTTCTATGGTCAAACAACTTTTGCTGATTCGTATTTTGCATTGGGTTTTACTAGGATGTTCTGATGCAATATTCCATTCTAAATTCGAGCCTGAAAAACAGAGTTCGTAGCCTTGTAAAGGGCTTTGCGAATGTGATTGTCCCCAATACCTGTCTGATTTGTGATGCTTATGTTGCACAACCAGGCGGCTGCTGTGCCACATGCTGGTCGAAGCTCTCTTTCGTGAAAGCCCCCATGTGTCCGGTCATGGGTATTCCTTTCCAATTTGACATGGGGGATAAAATTCTGAGCGCAGAAGCAATTGCCAATCCACCGCCGTTTGAGAGACTGCGGACAGTTTTTCTCTATGATGACGAAATCAGGCGGTTGGTATCGCTCATAAAGTACTCAGATCGCACAGATTTAGTTCCATGGATTGCGAATTGGATGATGGTCGCTGGTGGCGCATTGCTTGATGATGCGAATTACATTGTGCCAGTACCGCTGCATGTGTCGCGGTTGCGCAAACGCAGATTTAACCAGTCTGCGGAGCTGGCTCGTTGCATCGGAAAGTCCCGAAACCTAGCATATGCGCCTGAATTGCTGATCCGGCGAAAGGCTACTCGACAACAGGTTGGTTTGACGGAGAACCAAAGAGAGCGGAACGTATCAGGGGCGTTTTCAGTACCAGAAGCAAGCAAACCTGTGTTATCTGGCAAGAGAATTTTACTGGTTGATGATGTGTATACAACCGGTGCTACCGTAAAGGCTGCAACGCGTGCATTGCTACGGGCTGGGGCTAGTAACATTGACGTGTTGGTGCTGGCAAAGGTTGAAACGGATCCCCTGTAAGTCCTATATGGCGCGTTGTGTTTTCAAGCGGAGCATCTAAATGAAAAAAGTCACGATCTATACTCGGAAATTCTGCGGATTTTGCAGTGCGGCAAAGGCATTGCTGAAATCAAAAGGTGTTGAATACACCGAGCATGACGCTACCTGGAGTGCTGAGCTGAAGAATGAGATGATTCAGAAATCAAATGGGGGGCGTACGTTCCCGCAAATTTTTATTGGTGAGACCCATGTCGGTGGTTGCGATGAATTGCATGCCTTGGACCGGGATGGCAAACTGGATCCATTGTTGCAAGGATAAGATGCATGCGCGCTGGCGTTGTTCAAATGCGTTCGACCACTTCCATAGCTGAAAATTGCACGGCTATGGAAGAGATGGTGCGCGCAGCGGCGGCAAATGGTGCGCAGTATGTCCAGACGCCAGAAATGACCGGTATTTTGCAAAAAAGCCGGAGGCACTTGTTCTCAGAAATTAAATCGCAGGATCAGGATGACCTGGTTAGGCGAGCTTCTGAACTCGCAGCTGCGCTTGGTATATGGCTGCATATCGGTTCTCATGCGATCAAGTTGAATGAGGACAAAGCTGCCAATCGCGCTTTCTTGTTCGCGCCAAATGGCGAACTAGCGGCCTACTACGATAAAATTCACATGTTCGATGTTGATCTCGACAACGGAGAAAGTTGGAGAGAATCGAAGGTCTATCAACCCGGCGCACGATCTTGCATGGTAGATTTGGGTGAAGCGCTTCTTGGTCTTTCAATTTGCTATGATGTTCGGTTTCCCCATCTTTATCGAGAGCAAGCATTAGCCGGTGCGCAAATTTTGACAGCGCCAGCTGCTTTCACGCGCCAAACCGGAAAAGCGCATTGGCACATATTGATGAAATCACGTGCGATTGAAAATGGTGCTTTTCTTATTGCTGCTGCTCAGGGTGGAGACCACGACGATGGTCGCGAGACTTTCGGACATTCACTCGTTGTTAATCCATGGGGTGAAATTATCGCTGAAATTGCAAGTGAGGAACCGGGCTACCTGACAGTGGATCTCGATTTGGACGAAGTGACAAAGGCGCGCAGGAAGATTCCGAACCTTGCTAATACGCGTGCGTTTGTGCTTGAACGACCATCCGGAAAAATTGAGGTAGCTTCGTGATCAAATTTTCTCTTATTTGCGATCAAGATCATGAGTTTGAAGCCTGGTTTAGTTCAGGACAGGACTTTGAAAAACAGCGGAAACGCGGGCTCGTCGAATGTCCCAGCTGTGGATCGATCAAAGTTGGAAAGTCTTTAATGGCGCCGCGCGTGTCAGGTACCAAGAAATCTGCCGACCAAAGTGTCCCGATGGCTGCAATGCCACAGCCTCAGCTTACTGCAGAAATGGTTGAACAACTACGCCAAATCAAAAAACACGTGGAAGCGAACGCAGAAAACGTAGGGGAAAAGTTCCCTGAAGAGGCACGCAAAATCCACTACGGGGAATCGGAAGCGCGGGGTATCTACGGCAAGGCAAGTCTGGACGAAGCCGCAAGCCTTGCCGAGGAAGGGGTCAACGTGCTGCCTATCCCCGATTTGCCGGAAGAAAAAAACTAGGCGTTAGGTCTTTTCGCCAACACCATATAATTGACGTCCATATCCCGAGACTTGTTCCATCGGTCCTGTAGCACATTATAAAACACGCCGGTCTGATCAATGATCTCCATACCCTCGCTGTGTAGGGGTCTTTCCAGCTCGTCGGGTTTCACGAGTTTCTCGTATTGATGTGTGCCTTTCGGAAGCCATCGTAAGACATTTTCAGCCATGAAAATTGCCAACATGTTGGCTTTCATCGTGCGATTGATTGTGGCAACGAACATGAGACCACCGGGTTTAACCATGCGAGCGCTCGACGTCATGAAAAGATCAACGTCTGCGACATGCTCCACCACTTCCATGTTTAGGATTACATCAAACGTTTCACCCGCTTTTACCAACGCCTCTGATGTGGTCGCCCGGTAGTCAATCTGAAGCCCGGACTGCTCGGCGTGGATTTTTGCCACTTCAATGTTTGTCTCGGAAGCATCTGCTCCAACAACATCTGCACCCAGTCGCGCCATAGGCTCGCACAAAAGTCCGCCACCGCAGCCAATGTCCAAAAACCTTAATCCCTTGAAAGCCTGAGGATTGTTTGGGTCCAAGTCGAAATTTTCGCAGACCTGCTTTTTTATGTATTCAAGGCGGACCGGATTAAACTTGTGTAGGGGACGAAATTTGCCCTTTGGGTTCCACCATTCTGCCGCGAGTGCGGAAAAACGTGCAACTTCGGTTTCATCGATTGTTGTTTTGGCTTCAGCTTGCATGATGTATCCTTTCCCGTGCTTAGGTCGGGTATGCAAGGGTGTAAGTCAAGGTGATGATCTTGCGACATTTGATTATATCGGTTAAATAGCCGCACCCGCTCCGGCCTGCCGGAGCGCATTTGTTTTCAGAACCCGGCAGGAATTCCCTTGGCTCGTCTCGTAATGAAATTCGGTGGCACTTCGGTTGCTGACATTGATCGTATCCGCAATGTGGCGAGGCACGTTAAACGCGAGGTAGAAGCAGGTCATGAGGTGGCTGTGGTTGTTTCTGCCATGGCTGGGAAGACCAACGAACTTGTCAGCTGGACCAAAGAGATTGCGCCATTCCATGACGCAAGAGAATACGATGCGGTGGTTGCATCAGGCGAGCAGGTGACGTCGGGTCTTCTTGCGATGGCACTGCAGTCTATGGGCGTGGATGCCCGCTCCTGGCAAGGTTGGCAAATCCCGCTCAAAACGGACAATGCACATGGCGCTGCGAGGATTGAAGATATTGTATCGGACTTGTTGATTGAGCGTATTTCCGGAGGTCAGGTGGCCGTTGTTGCAGGCTTTCAGGGGATTGGTCCCGATAACAGGATCGCCACTTTAGGTAGGGGTGGGTCTGATACATCTGCCGTTGCAATAGCAGCTGCGATCAACGCGGACCGCTGTGATATCTACACCGATGTGGATGGGGTTTACACCACCGATCCTCGCATTGAACCCAGGGCAGCACGTATGGACAAGATTTCCTTTGAGGAGATGTTGGAAATGGCTTCGCTTGGGGCGAAGGTTCTGCAAGTGCGCTCGGTTGAGATGGCTATGGTGCATGGTGTTCGTACGTTCGTGCGCTCCAGTTTTGAAGACCCAGAGAGTATAAATTCTGCTGACGGGGCCAATGATCCAATTGGAACTCTGATATGTGATGAGGATGAAATTGTGGAAAAAGAAGTTGTTACCGGAATAGCCTACACAAAAGATGAAGCCCAGATTTCCCTTCGTCGTGTTCCTGATAAGCCTGGCATTTCTGCTGCAATTTTCGGACCTCTGGCCGAAGCCCATATCAATGTGGACATGATTGTTCAGAGTGTCTCTGAGGATGGCTCCAAAACGGATATGACGTTTACGCTCCCGGAAACCGATGCAAAAAAAGCGGTTGACGTTTTAGGCGGACATAAACAGGAAATTGGGTTTGAAAACATCCAAAGTGATACTGGATTGGCGAAGGTGTCGGTGATCGGCATTGGCATGCGCAGTCATGCCGGGGTGGCTTCGACTGCTTTTTCTGCCTTGGCTGAAAAAGGGATCAATATCCGGGCCATTACAACTTCAGAGATTAAGTTTTCTCTCTTGATTGATGCTGATTATACCGAGCTTGCAGTTCGGACTTTGCATTCAGTGTATGAATTGAATCATTAGCTTTTGAATTCACAGGCTGTTCACAATCGCCCTGCGGTTGTGGAATCACGCAATGGAATCGTGATAGAGGATAAGGATGGGAACAAATCTAACTGGACCTGATGCGTTGCTTCGGCAGCTGCGTGCGGTTATGGCTGACCAGCTTGCTCCGCAAGACAGGCTGGACACGATTGTCGAAGACATCTCTGACAACATGGTATCCGATGTGTGTTCTGTCTATGTCTTACGCTCCGATGGCCTGTTGGAACTATACGCCTCAAAGGGACTACTTTCTGCGGCAGTGCATCAGTCAGAATTAAGGCTGGGGCAGGGGCTTGTAGGTACAATAGCGGCAACGGCACGACATTTGAACCTCAACGATGCGCAGAAACATCCAGCCTTTGCTTATTTGCCTGAAACCGGCGAGGAAATTTACAATTCGTTTCTGGGGGTGCCCATCCTGCGATCCGGACGGGTGACGGGCGTCCTTGTGGTTCAGGACAAGTCTCACCGCGACTATACCGAAGCCGAAGTAGAAGCGTTGGAAACTACTGCGATGGTTCTCGGGGAGCTCATTGCGACCGGTGAACTTGATGCCCTTTCTCCGAAAGGCGTCACGCTTGATCTTGCCCGGCCACTGCGTGTGCAGGGTGCTTCGTTATCAGATGGGATAGGACTGGGATTTGCAGTTTTGCATGAACCCAGAGTTCTGGTGACAGATCTTTTTAATGAGCGGGCGGACGATGAGATTTTTCGGTTGCGTGAGGCCTTGATCAAGCTTCGGGTTTCGATTGATGTTTTGTTTCAAAGCGGAAATGTCCCATCAGAAGGAGAACATCGCGAGATCTTGGAAGCCTATCGCATGTTTGCCCATGACCGGGGTTGGAACCGCCGAATGGAAGAAGCCATTATCAATGGGCTTACCGCTGAGGCTGCCGTAGAAAAAGTACAGAATGACTATCGAGCGAGGATGTTGCGGCAGCAAGACCCTTATTTGCGCGAACGCCTGAGTGATTTTGATGATTTGGCAAATCGTTTATTGCGCGAGTTGGCGGGACGTCCGCATGGCGGGGTATCTGAAGAACTGAAGGGCGATCATGTGATTGTTGCCCGCAGTATGGGCGCTGCTGAGCTGCTGGATTACAATAGTGACAAGTTACGGGGTCTTGTTTTGGAAGAGGCAGCGCCGACCTCGCATGTTGTCATCGTTGCACGGGCGCTTGGTATTCCGGTTGTTGGTCAGGTACCAAACTTTGTTGCCAATACCGAAGCTGGAAATCCAATCATCGTAGATGGATATGAGGGCGTTGTGAATTTGCGCCCACCACTTGATGTTGAAACTTCCTATGCAGAGAAGGTGAAGTTTCGTGCAAGCAGGCAGAAACAATTTGCAAAACTTCGCGACAAGCCGGCCGTTACAAAAGACGGGGTCTCAATCAACTTGCAAATGAATGCTGGTTTGATGATTGATCTACAACAACTTGAGCTTTCGGGTGCTGATGGAATTGGTCTTTTTCGAACAGAACTGCAGTTTATGGTATCTTCTACGCTTCCCAAGTCCGGGGAACAGGAGGAGTTGTATCGGCGCGTTTTGGATGAAGCCGGCGAAAAGCCGGTCACGTTCCGGGCGCTCGACATCGGCGGGGACAAAGTTGTTCCTTACTTAAACACAGCGCAGGAAGAGAACCCTGCTATGGGTTGGCGGGCAATGCGGCTATCGTTGGACCGGCCTGCGCTGTTAAGAACCCAAATCAGAGCGCTTTTGAAAGCGGCTTCAGGGCGGCATCTCAGGCTAATGCTGCCGATGGTGACGCAGGTTTGGGAAATTTATCAAGTCAGGGATCTGATCAAACGTGAAGTTGAACTACAAACGCGATTTGGGCATGAAATGCCGAAAATTCTCGAACTCGGTTCTATGCTTGAAGTGCCCAGCCTGCTGTTTCAACTTGACGAACTGATGGAAGCAGTGGATTTCGTGTCTATCGGGTCTAACGACCTTTATCAGTTTTCGATGGCATGTGACCGAGGCAATGCCCGACTGGCCAACCGATATAGTACGGTCAACAAAAGTTTTTTGCGGATGTTGCGCCAAATTCAGCAGAAGTGTGAAGAATATGGGATCTCAGCAACGGTTTGTGGCGAGATGGCGGGGCGGCCAATTTCGGCAATGGCTATCCTCGGTCTTGGATACCGTTCGATTTCTGTTTCACCAGCTGCAATTGGCCCCGTAAAAGCAATGTTGATGGCTTTGGATGCTAAAGAGTTGGAAGGCGTTTTAGTGCCAGCGCTCAAAGGTACGACGAATGACGCAACCATGTCTGAAATACTGACAGATTTTGCCGACCGCCATGGCATTCCTTACTAGCGTGTGACCAAAATCTTGTTGCTCTTAACCTGTACTAACCTTAGAAAAACCCAATGATTGTTGCGGAAAAACTTGAGCAGATGTTGAAGCGCCACTCAGCAATTGAGCAGGAGATGGCAGAAGGACCTGAGCCTGAGGCATATGTTCGCTTGGCTTCTGAGCATGCTGAGCTCGAACCGATTGTTGCCAAGATAAAAGAGTATCAGGAAGCTCAGAAAAACCTTGAAGGCGCAGAGGAACTGATCGCGGATGCTGCCACGGAAGACGAGATGCAGGAACTTGCGGAGTTGGAGCGAGACGAGGCAAATGAAACGATTGCTGCCTGCGAAGAAGCGCTAAAAGTTTTGCTGTTGCCCAAAGATGCTGCCGACGACAAAAGTGCGATCTTGGAGATTCGCGCCGGAACCGGTGGATCAGAAGCGGCACTTTTTGCGGGTGATTTGTTTCGGATGTATGAAAGGCACGCGGCCTCGAAAGGTTGGAAGGTCGAAATCCTTTCTGAAAGTGCCGGTGATGTGGGCGGGTATAAGGAAATTGTTGCCTCGGTGAGCGGGCGAGGTGTTTTTGCGCGGTTGAAATTTGAGTCCGGTGTTCACCGGGTGCAAAGGGTGCCTGAAACTGAATCCGGTGGCCGGGTTCATACCTCTGCCGCTACCGTTGCAGTTTTACCTGAGGCAGAGGATATCGATATCGAAATTCGCAATGAAGACATTCGGATAGATACGATGCGTGCATCTGGGGCAGGAGGGCAACATGTCAACACAACCGATTCTGCTGTGCGGATTACCCATCTTCCAACTGGTATTGTTGTGACGTCTTCTGAAAAATCACAGCACCAAAACAGGGCTTTTGCCATGAAGACATTGCGGGCGCGGCTGTTTGATATGGAACGTCAGAAGGCAGAACAGGAGCGGGCAGATGCAAGGAAAGGTCAGGTGGGCAGTGGCGATCGGTCAGAGCGAATTCGCACCTACAATTTTCCACAGGGACGGATGACAGATCATCGGATTAACCTGACCCTCTACAAACTGGACCGTTTGATTATGGGCGAGGGTTTGGATGAAGTAATCGATGCACTGGTAACAGACTTTCAGGCTGATCAATTGGCAGCCATGGAAACGGATGGCTGATCAACCATCGATAAATGCCTGGCTTTCGCAGGCAAAACAGAGGCTTGCAACCTCTGGGGCAGATGCGCCTGATCTGGATGCCAAACTTATGTTATGCGAAATCACAGGTTTAAGTTCTGCACAACTGATCTCAAGGTCCGATGTTGTGCTGGATTGTCATGCAATCGAAAAGGCAAACAGCATGTTGACTCGCCGGCTGTCCGGGGAGCCTCTTCATCGAATTTTGCAATGGCGGGAATTTTATGGACGCAGGTTTGATATCTCGCCTGAAACACTGATCCCAAGGCCAGACACGGAAACGTTGATTGATTCGGTTTTAGCAACCGTTGGAGATCGATCTGCTTCCTTAAAGATTTTGGATATGGGAACCGGGACGGGGAATATCGGTGTGACTTTGGCTGCAGAGTTGCCGTCTTCACATGTCATAGTGGCTGATTTTTCTCGCGAAGCGCTGAAAACTGCTGTCAAAAATGCGGGAACGCATGGCGTGGCGGGTCGAGTGACTGCAGTGCACACAGATCTTTTTGACACCGTTACAGGATCGTTTGATTTGTTGGTTTCCAATCCGCCTTACATCCCCGTCGCGGAACTAGATGGATTACAACCTGAAGTTCGGTTGCATGAACCCCATCGTGCTCTGCTCGGAGGTGAGGACGGTATGTTTTTTTATGAAAGAATTTTTGGTGAGGCGATGCATTATCTTGAGCCCGAAGGTCAGATTTTTATTGAAATAGGTGCTGGGCAAGAAAAACAAGTGGAATTGATCGCAAATCGGAATGGATTTGCAATCCAAGAGGTCTTTAAAGACTTGTCGGGCATTGTTCGGGTTTTGAGGGCGGTACTTCGGTAGTGTTGCAAAAATACACAGGAAACGGAGAATTAAGACTTATTCAAAAAAAAGCTTGGATTTTGTATCAGTAGAGGCTAGTTTCAGATTCAGGCAAAGCAGGTAACACGCGCTTGTCGAAAACCTTCCGTTCCAAATATCTTAGGCTGCTAGGGGCAGGGCGGAAACCGTTATTTCAAAGGATATCGGTGCAGATTCATTCAGATAGTAGATCAGGATTGCACACGTGGTGCATGCTGACGAGATAATTACTTCAACAACAGGTAGTTGATGAGACAATCACATCAGAAATCTAGGTCTCGCGGTAGAAACCGTAAGCCACAGAACCCAATGAGCCGTAACTACGAGAGTAACGGCCCGGACGTCAAAATTCGTGGAAATGCAGCGCATATTGCTGATAAGTATTCTTCGCTTGCCAGAGATGCGCTTTCGAATGGCGATACCGTGATGGCAGAAAACTATCTGCAACACGCCGAGCATTACAATCGGATAATCGCCGCCGCGCAGGCTCAAAGAGCAGAGGAAAACGTGGCTTCCAACGGCCGTGGACCGCAGCCAGACGTTGCTGAAAGTGGCACAGAACAATCTGCTGAAAACGAAACCACAACAGAGGAAAATGCCGAAGGTGGTGTTCAGGCAGAAGCGTCTGATGAGACGAGCGAAGCACCCAAAGAACGCAAAAACGGGCGAGGCCGCAGAACGCGTAGAGCCGCTTCGGAAGCAAATGGGGAAGAAAAGTCAGGCGATACAAAGGCGAAACCTGCTGACGAAGACGTCGTCGTTGTTGAACCGGAAATCATTTCCGAAGATGCAGCTTCCCTACCGCAAAGCATCACGGGTGGCGCATCAGCAGAAGACAACTGATCCGTTGTTTAAACGGCAAGCCCTTTAATTCCAGCGCTCTAATTCCCATATCCATCCTAACGGTACGCTGCTTGTCAGGTGCTGAAAATTCATAACGTTTCATGCTGCAAGTGTGGGTGAAGCGGATAAGGAGTTTAACATGGATATGGAAAAATATACGGACAGGATGAAGGGATTCATCCAGTCTGCACAAACCGGTGCTCTGTCTGCCGGTCATCAGCAGTTCCTCCCCGAACATCTTTTAAAAGTCCTTTTGGATGATCCAGAAGGTCTTTGCGCGGGCTTGGTGGAACGCGCTGGCGGTGATTTAAAGTTGCTCAAGGCAGAAGTGTCGAAGGTGCTGGAAAACCAACCTTCTGTTTCAGGCGGTGGTGGACAACTCTATTTGTCTGCCGGGTTGGCGAAAGTGTTTGAAGCAGCCGAAAAGGCTGCCCAAAAAGCGGGTGACTCGTTTGTCACGGTAGAGCGCATGTTGCTTGCGATGACCATTGAGGCAGGCGCTGAAACTGCAAAACACCTCAAGAGAGCTGGCGTAACGGCCAAGGCATTAAACACCGAAATTGAAAAAATCCGAAGCGGGCGTACTGCTGATTCGGCAAGTGCTGAATCTGCCTATGATGCCCTGAAAAAATATGCCCGTGACCTCACAGCGGATGCACGCGAAGGGAAACTTGACCCCGTTATTGGCCGTGATGAGGAAATCCGCAGGTCAATTCAGGTTCTTTCTCGACGGACAAAAAACAATCCGGTTCTGATTGGCGAACCTGGCGTGGGTAAAACGGCGATCGCTGAAGGTTTAGCGTTACGGATAATCAATGGTGATGTGCCTGAATCCCTAAAGAATAAACAGTTGCTGGCACTGGATATGGGAGCTTTGATTGCCGGTGCGAAATATCGGGGTGAGTTTGAGGAACGACTCAAAGCGGTTCTTACGGAAGTGCAGTCTGCTAACGGGCAGATCGTTTTGTTCATCGACGAGATGCATACCCTTGTTGGCGCAGGTAAAAGTGAAGGCGCAATGGATGCCTCAAATCTCCTGAAACCTGCCCTTGCGCGTGGTGAGTTGCATTGCGTGGGAGCAACCACACTGGAAGAATATCGTAAACACGTGGAAAAAGATGCGGCACTTGCGCGGCGCTTTCAGCCTGTTTTTATCAACGAACCGGACGTTGCAGATACGATTTCTATCCTCCGTGGGATTAAAGAGAAATACGAAGTTCATCATGGGATCAGGATTAGCGATTCTGCGCTGGTTGCAGCGGCTAATCTTTCGAACCGATATATCACAGATCGGTTTTTGCCAGACAAGGCGATCGATTTGATGGATGAGGCTGCGTCCCGCATTCGCATGCAGGTAGATTCCAAGCCTGAAGAGTTAGACGAGATTGATCGGCGTTTGATCCAGTTAAAAATTGAGCGTGAGGCCTTGCTTAAAGAGTCTGACAAGGGTTCCAAGGAGCGGTTGAAATCGCTGGAGAAGGAACTCGCCGATTTACAGGAAAAAGCGGACAGTCTCACGACGCGCTGGGAAGCAGAGAAAAACAAGTTGTCGGGTGCGCAAAGTCTAAAGGAACAATTAGAGATTGCCCGCAATGAACTGGAGCAGGCCCAACGTGGCGGTGATCTGGCGAAGGCAGGTGAACTTGCCTATGGCAAAATTCCCGAGCTTGAAAAGCAGATTGAAGAAATCGAAGAGTCCGAGGGCGAGGAAAACACCAATATGATGGTTGAGGAAACCGTCCTTCCCGACCACATTGCCCAGGTCGTTTCACGCTGGACAGGTGTACCGGTGGACAAGATGCTTGAAGGAGAACGTGACAAGTTGCTGCGCATGGAAGATGAGTTGGCAAAACAAGTCGTAGGCCAGGGCAAAGCGGTGCAGGCTGTCTCCAAGGCTGTTCGACGTGCGCGGGCCGGATTGCAAGATCCGTCACGGCCAATTGGTTCTTTCATGTTTTTGGGGCCCACTGGTGTGGGCAAGACCGAACTCACTAAAGCGCTGGCGGATTTCCTGTTTGACGATACCAGTGCAATGATTCGGATTGATATGTCGGAATATATGGAGAAGCATTCGGTTGCACGGCTGATCGGTGCGCCTCCTGGCTATGTCGGTTACGATGAAGGTGGTGCCCTTACAGAAAGCGTTCGGCGCAGGCCGTATCAAGTCATTCTGTTTGACGAGATCGAAAAGGCGCATCCCGATGTCTTCAATGTGCTTTTGCAAGTGCTTGACGATGGCCGTCTGACAGACGGGCAGGGTCGAACGGTCGACTTTTCAAACACCCTTATTATCATGACGTCGAACATGGGTGCCGAATTTCTTGTTGGGCTTGAAGATGGCAAAGCTGCAAGTGACGTGCGCGAGGAAGTGATGGCGATTGTCCGCGCAAGCTTCCGTCCAGAGTTTCTCAACAGGCTTGATGAGATCATTCTCTTTGAACGGTTGAAGAAATCTGACATGTCGGGGATTGTTGAAATCCAGCTGCGACATTTGCGTGGGCTTTTGGAAGATCGACGCATTGCGCTTGAGTTGGATGCGGATGCAATTACCTGGCTTGCCGATAAGGGGTATGATCCCGCTTACGGTGCGCGGCCTCTCAAGCGTGTAATCCAGTCAGAACTGCAGGATTTGCTGGCTGAGAAAATCCTGCTTGGAGACATTCACGACGGAATGACCGTATCGGTTTCTGCGGCAGGTGATCAACTGCTGTTAACCGGCAAGGAAACCGCAGCGAAAGCAACTGATGCTGAACCCGAGAAGGATGCTGCTTGATTTCGTTTGAAGCCTATGACGCCTTTTGTGCCACCCTGCCGTCCACCCATAAGGTGGTTCAGTGGGGTGGGGCACATGTTTGGAAGGTCGGGGAAAAAGTCTTTGCAATTGGTGGGTGGTCCGACGGAAAGGATCCTTATGTTACTTTCAAGTGTTCTCCGCAAAGCTATGACATTTTGAAAGAACAACAGGGCTTACGACCAGCACCGTATCTTGCCTCACGCGGCATGAAATGGATTCAGATGACTTCAACGGAAACGCTATCGATTGAAGATCTGAAACTGTATTTAAAAGAGTCCCATCGCCTTGCTGCTGCCAACCTCACTAAAAAACGCCAGAAGGAACTGGGATTGGACGGGTTGTAGGAAAATTTGCGTTTACGGCAGTTTCGCTGCGCTCAACGCCTTTGCGGGCCTGCGGACCTGCGGGCATATGCACGTGTAAGTCACCGCAACTTGCTGCTGGGCGTCCATATTCCCCTCGTCTGTTTGCCATCTCTGTGTGGAACATTCTGTTCAAATCGTCCCAATTTATCCCATACAATTGCCGCTGGTAGAGCGCTTTATCATCACACTTTGGCCGTGTGTGTACCGTCATGTTGATCTTGCTTTTCATAAGAACAACAAGAATGGGAATAGCTCTATGATTTTACAGGTTTTGCTTGCCGCCGGATTGATTTTCATGCCGGTCAATTCTGTCGTGGCTGAACCCTCTGATTTTAGCCAGGTGCTTCCAACGGATGCCCACGTTGCAGATGTGGCAGAGACTTGGACCCTGGTAAAAACAGAGCGTGATGGATCTATTCTGCGCGTTTCTTTCCACAAACTTGGCCCGCTTCCGATATCAGATTTGTCTCCTGATCATCATGTTGCGCTCAGCATTCATGTGCTGGTTCCTGAAACTTCAGTTGCTCGCGGTACCTGGATTGTTGCCAATGTGATCGACATGGTGCCACCTGTTCGACGGAATGCGGGTATCTATGAGCTTAAGTATACCACCTACTCGACCGATCCTGGCGCATGTTGGATTGTGGAGAAAGTGCTCATCATTGATGCCCGCGAGGCGACTTTGGAAGGACGCAGTGTTGCGGCAAATCTGGATTCCAGCGGTGATCACAAGCTTGCCAGCGTGGTTTCAAAGCAGACGGTCAACGAGATCTGTGTGACGTCTCGTTGATCCGAAGTGCTCAACAAACAGATGATGATGCATTTTCCTTCACAGAGAAGCTTTGCGAATGGATATGCTCTAGTGCGTGAGGTGCGTTTAAAAAAATTCTTCCGAAGAAATCTATCCCCGCTCGTGAAAAACCCCCCAGACTTTCTCCGTGATGATGTGAA
This sequence comes from Pseudomonadota bacterium, assembly GCA_039191645.1. Taxonomy (GTDB): domain Bacteria; phylum Pseudomonadota; class Alphaproteobacteria; order Rhizobiales; family Rhizobiaceae; genus JAALLB01. The sequence goes on from JBCCXO010000065.1 coordinate 15,728, forward strand.
AGGAAAATTACAAATGTGCCAACGTAGAAATCAGTTAGACGCGACCTGGGTTTCCAGCAACTCTTCTTCACCAGTGACAAGCGCATTGATGCGGTCACGCTCCGCCTCAAAAGCAGCAAGTTCAGTGTCCTTCAATACTTTGCCCTGTGGCAAACGAATGCGCATTGGATCAACGCGATTGCCATTCACTTTCACTTCGTAGTGGAGGTGTGGCCCGGTTGAATACCCTGTTGATCCCACATAACCAATCAATTGCCCCTGGCGGACCCGAACGCCCGGGCGAATTCCTTTGGCGATGGCCGTTTGGTGTGAATAGGAGGTTTCATAACCATTGGCGTGTCTTAGGATTGTTTGTTTTCCATAACCGGAGCTGCTCCAGCCCGCTTTTTGGATTACGCCGTTGCCGGCAGCCAAAATGGGTGTCCCGCGTGGCGCCGCCCAATCTACGCCCCCATGCAATTTGTAGACCCGTGAAATGGGGTGACGACGCATCCCAAATCCGGATGTGAAACGGCCGTTTGGAACCGGTTGACGCAGAAGGAACTTTTTCGCGCTCTTTCCGTTTTCATCATAATAGTCGATGCGGCCGGTTTCCTCATCGCGGAAACGATAGTAGCGACGCATTACATCACCGAGTTGAATTCCGGCATACAGAATTTCAGAGGCCTCTGTTGGGTTTTCTTGGCCTTCTTCAAGCGAGACGAAAACTTCGAGGCGGTCTTGTGGAGATATCCGACTGCGGAAATCTACGTCAAAGGCAAAAATCTTGACGAGCTGTCCCGCCAGTTCAGTCGTCAGGCCTTCATTGAGTGCGGCACGGTAAATGCCAGCATAGGTGCTGGGCAAGTTTTGATTGGGGATCACGGGTGCTTGGTTGAGGTCTCCCAAAATGGTCTCTGGCGTTTCAGGCCGGGGGGCGTAGACCAGGTTGTTGGAATCCGTTCTCGCAACGCTGATCAGATGGGCAGGCCCGCGATAGAGGCTTACCTTGACGAGGTTTTTCAGCTTTGTACCGTCGTCGGCATAGGTATGCCTGAACCAGGCATGCAGTGTGTCGCCCTCGCGGAGCGATTCCGAACCTATGTCAGCTCGAAGAACGTCTGCGATTTCCTTGATTTCTGAACTCGCCAGACCTTCAGTTTCCAAAATGACTTCTATTGCCGCTTCGGTGCGAACTTCGATTGTTCTTTCCACGTAATCGATGCCGCTCAGCAATTCCTGTTTTTGCTTTTCCAGTATGGAAACATTTTCTGCGGTGATCGTTACATCGCCGGAGGACAAAAGCAGTGAGCCATTAACCGAAAACCGGTCATTGTCGAAGTAAGAGAGGGCTGAAACGTAAGCGCCGCCGCTTTCCAGGTTGCTGGCGATGGAGTGAATTTGATGCAGGATTTCTGCTGATCGGCGCTGCGGTGGGATTTGCTGGACTTCATCGCCGTAGGGAAAATCTACGACGTTTAGAGTTACTTCGCCTTCAACATCTGCGCCATACATGAAGTCGCTGCTTTTTGCGACCAGCTCCAGTTTGCCTGATTCGGAGAAAATGTTGAGCGGGTTGAAGGACGGGTATTCCGTATCCGGTTTTGGTGCAAGCGCCATTGGGGCCTTGATGTTCATAAAGGGCCGCACCTTCACGACGTTTTTGTCTCCGACCTTGGAAATCGTGGAAACCATCATGATGTTGGACTTCTCACCGGACTGGGCTTTTGCGAGCAGGCCAGGATGATTGCCTTTGACCGCTTTGGCAAAATTGTTGGCTTTACGTGTTTCCAGATAAGCTTCGGCCGGAACCGTCAGCTGTTGGCGACCGTCAAGGGCTGCAAACAGGGCGCCGCCCATCATGAGGAGTGAGGTCGTGCCAACAAGCACAGAACTTACCAGCCAGCGCTTGCTGATCTGGCGTTTCTCGGGTCTTTTCACATGCTTGCTCACATGAAGCGGCGCAAGTTCTCCCAAAAACTCAGCTTCCTGATTCAATCCCTGCAATCCCTCTTTGCAAACCCTGTTGGCTTCCTTATCAAATAACAAAATCTCGTTCGCAAGCAAATAGGGCTATTTTGAGATGGTAAAGTCGGTAACGATTTGTTAATCTGTGGGCAATTCGAAGCGGTCTGAAAGGGAAGTTTTCAGGCAGTTCGGTCTATTTTTGAATAGGCTTAATGACCGCTGAACAGAATTGTCAAAAAAACTTCATTTTTTTCGAGAATCCGGTTGACAGTTGGAGCCAGTGGGGACTATATACCTTCCACAACGAGGGCGGCGCGCCGCTGGCGACGAATTTTGTTGCTCTCTTGTTACCCTTAGAGACTGGCACTTAAGTGC
>JBCCXO010000066.1:0-17439 GCA_039191645.1 Pseudomonadota bacterium
GGGAATTGATAATACTGACCTTACGTAATATACGCTGCACAAATCAGCATTTTATTCTGAAAAGATTTACAAGAGAACGCATGAGCACCAAAATCAGCCTCAAAGAAACATTGCTGGGCTTGAACAGGTTTCAAAAGCGCAGTGTCTTAATGGTCAATGATGCTATCATGGCACTGGCGGCGCTTTGGATTGCTTACTTTTTACGGGTAGGTCCCCTATCCGGCCTCCAATTGACCCAATTGTCCCAGGTCTTTGTGCTGGCCTGCATCACCTGCATCGCCATTTTGTGGACATTTGGATTTTACAACAATTTGCTTCGGGATTTGGAAATTCGAATCCTCAATGCGCTCGCTGCAGGCGTAATCATTACTTCAATTGTAATTGCCGCCTATGGCTTTTTTGATCCTGACGTTTTCCTCCCAAGATCAGTCCCAATCATTTTCGCAATTGTCGTGTTCCTCTTGATCGGTGGCAGCAGGGTTTTTGGAAGATGGTATTATCGAAGAGCTGTGGGAATTCACAAGAACAGTCAGCCAATCCTGATCTACGGGGTGGGAGAAACCGGCCGCAACGCAGCTTCTGTTTTGGATAATTCCAGAGAGTTCCGCCTTGTCGGGTTTCTGGACGATGACAAATCCCTGCATGGAACCCGCATAAAGGGCCGCAGGATTATTGGTCTCAAAGGGCTTCCCAAATTGACCAAGCGCTACCAGAAACTTCGGATCCTGATTTGCATTGCTAATCTTGAATCTCAACAAAGACGCAAAATTATCGAAAATCTGCAATCCCACGACGTTCAAATTCTAACCATCCCACCTCTTTCCGAAGTGGTCGCAGGCCGGGCAAGCTTTGATGATATCAAGGAAGTAAAGCTACAAGATCTCCTGGGACGCGAACAGGTTCCACCAATCCAGAAGTTTTTCCAAGACGCAATTTACAAAAAAACAGTTTTGATTTCTGGCGGGGGCGGTTCAATCGGTTCGGAAATTTGCATGCAGATCGCCGCAAACGAACCCAAAAAAATCATCGTGCTCGATAACAGTGAATTTGCGCTTTATGCGCTCGAACAAAAAATGCTCAAACATCTACCAGCTTCATTCGTCAACACAAATGTGGTTTTCCTTTTGTGTAACATACTGGACGAAAAAGCGCTGGCAGCGATCTTTCGCGAGCACAAACCAGACGTCGTTTATCACGCAGCAGCCTATAAACATGTCCCGATTGTAGAACGACAGCCTTTGAAGGGTGTGGAAAACAACATTCTTGGCACATACAGAATCGGAAAAATCAGCGCACAGGAAAACGTCAAGCATTTCACCTTGGTATCGACCGACAAAGCGGTAAGACCAACAAACGTGATGGGTGCCACAAAACGTGTGGCTGAGTTGGTAATCCAGGCGCTTCAACAAGAAACCAAGAAAACGACGTTTAGCATCGTGCGTTTTGGCAATGTCCTTGGGTCTTCAGGGTCTGTCATCCCATTGTTCCAAAGACAAATTGCAGCAGGCGGACCCGTGACGGTAACACACCCCGAAGTCACACGTTACTTCATGACGATACCTGAAGCTGCCCAATTGGTAATCCAATCCAGTTTCCTGGCAAACGGCGCAGATGTCTACGTTCTAGACATGGGAGAACCCATATTGATCCGGAAGCTCGCACGCCTGATGATTCAACTTAGTGGAAAGACTGCACGCGACGCCGAAAACCCTGGGGGCGAAATCGAAATCAAGTTCACCGGTTTAAGACCGGGTGAAAAACTGTTTGAAGAACTGCACCTCACCGACAAGGTCGAGGGCACGATCCATCCCAAAATTTTGGTGGCAAATGAAAAATCCATTTCAGCCAAGGCAATGCATGGACACATCCGCCAATTTGAAAAACTCGCAAACGCGGATGATGACAAGAAAACGCTGGCACTTTTGAGTGATCTGGTCGATGGTTTTGAGCGTAAATCCTGATTGGAATCATGCACCATGAACTCAATTGACGCTTATGTAAGAACTGCAATCCGAGATTCAGCCGCCAAGAGCCCAGAGGAAAGAAACGAAATCTATCTGGCAGCCCGCAGCGCGATAAAGGATTTACCCGCCGCTCAGGCTAAGATTGCCATGCGGGAACTGTTTGAGACCGTGAAGGCCATAGAGGCAGAATTTGTTAAAGACGAATTGGTGCAGGAGCCGGCTGTGCAAAAAAAGTCGCGCCTCCCGCATCTGCCAAAACAACGGTTTCACGTACCATGGATAACAATCCTGATCATCGTGGGAATGCTTGCTGTGATGTTCTTTTCCACGTATCTGTTGTTCAGTCAGTTTCAGGACCGCGGGATCGTCTCTCGCCAACCGGTGGTTCTTTATGCCCATGACGGGTTGGCTGAATTTCATATGATACATCGCAAGGCTTCTGTCTTGAAGAAGCACGGATTGACAACTTGATTGGGTTTCATCCCAATAAGCGTTGTGGAATCAGTTAAAGCAGGTCTAATCATTGGCAAAGCCGGGTCAAAAAGCCAGAAACCGCTATTCGCGGCTTTTCAGAAGCACAAAAATGGCAAACCGACTTCTCGGCTTTGTGCTTTTGGTTTTTCTCGTGTCACTGCGAATAAGTGATCCACAGTTTTTACAAAGCATCCGGCATCAGTCTTTTGACCTTTACCAGCAGCTAAAACCCCGACAATACATGCCCGTGCCGGTTACCATTGTCGATCTGGATGAACAAAGCTTGCGCGAATACGGGCAATGGCCCTGGCCAAGAACCCGCATCGCCCAACTCATTGATCGTTTAACGCAAATGGGCGCCATTACGATTGGTTTCGATATTATCTTTGCTGAACCGGATCGCCTCTCACCTGCCCAGATTGCACGCGACAACTCCTTCCTGCCAAGACAAATCGCGCGCGAACTTTCCAAACTACCAAACAACGAGAAAGCAATGGCAGAAGCCATGCGTCGAAACTACGTGGTAATTGGTCAATCAACCGTCCGAAACAGAGCCGATGAGACTGAGGCCCAAGCCGAGTTCCAATACCAACCCCCGGTTCAACTGGGCGAAGACCCCTCACAATTCTTGAACGATTTTCCGCAGCTTGTGCGCAATGTAGGCGAACTGGAACGTGCAGCCAAAGGATTGGGCGTAATCACAGTGGAACAGGATTCAGACGGTATAATTCGGCGTGTCCCACTGATCATACAAGTAGAGGGGAAAATCTGGACCAGCCTTTCGATTGAAACCCTGCGTGTTGCCAGCGGCGGAAACACACTCGCAATTCGCACCCATCGCGATGGGATCGAACAGATCGTCATTGCCCCAAACCAGATTAATACCGATGCTCAGGGCAGGATTTGGCCCTACTTCACCAAAAGCGTTGACGATCGGTTTGTGTCGATCGCAAGCATCTTGAACGGCACTGCCGATCCCGCAAAGATCAATGGCAGAATGGTTCTTGTCGGCACTTCCGCTGTTGGTCTTGAAGACTATCGTTCTATTCCGGTCGGAGAACGCGTACCGGGAGTGGAAGTTCACGCCCAGGTCATAGAAAATATCCTCACTGATCAAACCCTGACACGCAATGTCGTTTCCGAGCGCCTTGAGATGCTGGGCACTGCAATCATTGGATTGCTGATCGTTTTGTTGGTACCAAGCTTCCGCGCAATCGTCTCTTTTTGTTGTGTTACGATTCTAATTTTTGGAACACTCATGATCTCCTGGTGGTTTTTCAGCCAGCAGTTGCTGCTCGTCGACGCCACCTGGCCAATTATGACGTTTTCCTTTCTGTTTATTTTTGGGGCCACTGCCAACTACATCCGGGAAGAACAAAAGCGACGGGAAATCAGGGGCGCATTTGGTCAATACCTCTCACCAGCTTTGGTAGATCAGCTCAGCGACAATCCCGAACGGCTGGTTTTGGGCGGACAAACGAAAGAACTGAGTGTCTTGTTTACGGACGTGCGAGGCTTTACCACCATTTCAGAAAGCTACAAGGATTACCCCCAGGGCCTGACCCAATTGATGAACCGGTTTTTGACGGTGCTTTCTCAACCCATCCTCGATCGGAATGGGACAATCGACAAATACATGGGCGATGCGATCATGGCTTTCTGGAATGCCCCGGTCGATGAGGAAGACCATGCCATGCAGGCCTGTCTGAGCGCACTGGACATGATTTCAAACGTTGCTGAACTCAACCGCGAACGACAAGGTGAATTGTCGCAAAGCGAAACGGAAACCTATCACGAAATAAACGTCGGGGTCGGAATCAATACCGGTCCCTGTGTCGTCGGCAACATGGGTAGCCACAACCGGTTTGACTACACCGCGTTGGGCGATACCGTAAACCTTGCATCGCGCCTGGAGGGTCAATCCAAACCCTACGGATTGCCGATCGTAATCGGTTCAAGCACCGCAAACGTCGTCATGGACAAGCTTGCCGTTTATGAAATTGATCTGATCCGGGTAAAAGGCAAAAACGAACCCGTGAAAATTTACGCGCTTGGCGGCGATGCGGGGATTGCCAAATCCGATGATTTCGTCGCTTTCAGAGCGATGAACGCTGCAATGTTAAGCGCCTATCGCACACAAGACTGGACATCTGCTTTTGAGGCACTCGAAATGCTGGACGGGTTGGGAGAAAAACTCAACTTACCAATAGAAGAATACATATTCATCTACGAAACAAGAATTGCAGAATTTCGGGCAAACCCTCCGGGCCCGAATTGGGACGGGGTTTACACCGCGACAAGCAAGTAAACTAACGGTTTTGCAGCCATTGCAACAGTTCAAGTTGAGCTGGCAAGAGCTTTGAACGCTGCTGATCAAGACGCGCTTCCAAACGCGCAAGGTCATCCGCTACATCTGCATCCTGTTCGACCGTAAGCGCATCTATTGGCCTGCCTGTATCTTCCAGCAACGCCTGCAATTCAGCAAGGGTTGTGTTGAGACTGTAGTGAACGCTTTCCCAGATTTCCCGCTGCACGGGCTTTGCTGACCCAAAAAGGTAAAACCCACCATCCTCAGCCGGTCCAGCCACACAGCCATGCTGGGTAGATGAGATCCGATCATAGGCCTCCTGGAAGATATCAGACGTGAGCTGCGGACTATCCGTTCCGATGAACACCACTGCATCATGGTCCTCAAACAGCGCCTCAGATACAGTTGCCAATCGAGAGCCAAGCCCCCCTTCCCCGGTCCACATGCTATTGAACCCCCGCCATTGATCCAAATCAACAGCTTCTTCCTCTGCCAAAACCCAAAACGGCACAATGTGCGGATTGAACGCCACCGCCTCACGAACACAAGCCCCCACACAGTCGATACTGAGCCGATAAAACGTCTCAGCTGCCCGGACACCGATATCAGCTGCCAACCGTGTTTTGACGGGTGTCATACCAATTGTTTTGGCGAAGATGGCAAGGGCACACTTCATGATACCCATCTCAACACTTGACGACGAACAAGCTCTATCCATTGTGGAGCAGCCTGCCAGACCGTGCGCCAGACATGAGACCATGTCGTGCGGCCCCACCCACCGCGATGATACTTTCGGGCAGATGTATAAAGATCAGCACCCACCCGGCTGACCGGGTATCCCTCCTGACGTACCTTCCAGACAAAGACATGATCTTCGCCGTAAGCAAGGTCTTCGCGGTATCCGCCCAGTTCAGTAAACAACGACTTAGAGATACAAAAACCTTGGTCCCCGAAAGGTATTTTTAAAACGCCAGCACGCCATTGCACTGCCCACTCGTTCCAACGCATTGCGTGCGGCCCGTCATCTAAGAACCGCAAATCGAAAAACCACAGTTGATCCGGATTTTCTGTCATACATGCCATCAAACACTCAATTGCATTTTCGCTCAGCTTTGAATCTGCATGTAAAAACCATAAGATGTCCGTCGTGGCTTGACCCGCTCCCGCGTTCATTTGTTGTGCCCTCCCCGTATTGCTTTTTACAAGCTTGACCTGGGGAGTGGATACACAAATCTCCTGTTGACCGACCGCCAGGATGATTTCGCTCCCAGACGGCAGATCAAGCGTTGCAAGAAGGCTTTTCCAGTTTTGCTCTCCCGGTGCCAGAGGAATAATTACGGAAACCGGCCTGGCCATCCTTCAGGCTCGCAATACGTCCAACATGGCTTTTTGATCAGCGTTTAAGGCACTTTCCGGTGTCAAAAGCGCCATCTTCAACGATTGGCGATACGACTCATCCACAACTGGCAACGCGGATTGAAGCAAGGCCATCAAAAGTTCTTTCGCTCTTTCAAGACTGGCGCCAAAACGCTCAATAACCGCCTGAACCGTGACATGCTGTTCAGGGTCTTCAAGCCAACAATCGTAATCGGTAGCAATACAAACAGTCGCATAAGAAAGTTGTGCTTCACGGGCCAAAAACACCTCCGGAATATTGGTCATACCGACAAGGTCACAACCGGCTCCCCGCATAAAAAAGCTCTCTGCTTTGGTTCCCAACCGCGGCCCCTCTACACAGGCATAAGTTTTGTTCATATGGAGTTTAATGGCATTTTCACGGGCAACCTGCTTAACCCATCCAGAAAGGTCCGGACAGGTTGGAACAGCCGTGGAAACGTGCGCTGCGATGCCATTCCCAAAAAAGGTATAGTCACGCTTGCCCTTTGTGAGGTCAAGATATTGATCTGGTATTGAAAAATCTCCAGGCGCAATTTCTTCACGCAAACTACCAACGGCGGAAAATCCCAAAACCATTCGCGCTCCCGCCTTTTTCAGGGCAAAAATATTGGCCCGGTAGTTGATTTCATGTGGCAGAAAAGAATGTCCACCCCCATGCCTGGGCAGAAACAGAATTTCCCGATCTCCCAGTTTCATGGTCTTGATAGGTGCAGAAGGTTTACCGAACGGTGTATCCACCTCATTTTCGGAAACAAGTTCAAGGCCCTCAATATGATAGAGCCCCGTACCCCCGACGATTGCCAACATGATTTAAATCATTCCTTTACGCTACAGGCTCCGCCACCAAGGACACAAAACTTTGCACAGAAAACATGATTGAGTGCAACCGGCTTTTGAGCTTCCTTCAACGTATTACCCATATCAAACTGCCGGTCATAAGCAAGGAGCGTACAAGCCTGAACCGTCGGCTTTTCGTCGCCCTTGTGCTTGACCACCATGCGCGATGAGGCGCACATCATATCGTTGGGACTAACATTTAAAATACGCCAGCAATCCGTTGTAATCTCAGGGACGTTTTCTGCCGGTTCCATTTCGGGGAAAAGGACCAATTGTTTCCGGTCATGGGCATCCAGATTGATGTTATTCTCGCGGAAAAATCGCTCAAAACCATCCCGCAATTCGCTTTCTTTTTCGCCCCAGCGTGTCCGTCCCGCAACGTCAATCTTGAAATTGTTTTCAGACAACCACTTCAAGCCCAGCATCATAGGTTTCCAGCTGTTGGAGCCCCGCTCATCTTCGTGCAGCGTGGGATCAAAGTGATCGACCGAGACACGCAAGGTCATTTGCGAACCGTATTTCTCGTTTAACCGAACCAGCGCATCGGCAAACCGCATCATCGGTCGCATGGCATTGGTGAGAACAAGCAGTTCAAAGCCTCGCTCCAGGCAGATCTCCATGATGGGGATAATGTCCCGGTTCATGAAAGGCTCACCACCGGTAAGGCCAATCTCTTTTGTCTTCAAATCGTATTCGCGGATCTCATCGAGATAGCTCGTAACTTCAGATTGGGTAATGTAAACGAGGCGATCATTTCTTGGTGTTGATTCAATATAGCAGTTTTTGCAGGCAAGATTACAAAGCGTGCCTGTGTTAAACCAGAGGGTTGTAAGCCGTGTGAGCCCTACTTTGGCGCGCTTTTCTCCCTTGGCTGTCCACTCCGGATGAGAAAACTTGCCGTCACGCACCAAAACGTCATTGCTGGACATAAAATTCATGTAAGAGTTCCACAAAACACTCTAAAAAGCCTACCTGATCCAATACGAACTCATGCCGGTTTAAGCAAGGCCGGTTTCAGAAAACTGATAACAATGAAATCACGTCCGCGTTACAACGGTTCAGGTTTGGCCTTTTTCAAGGCAGAGTGTACACGCCCCTTGTTTTGCAGTTATTTTCCTCTATTCATGCGATATGACCACTGAAAACACCGCACAATCAGGCCCCCTCAACGGCCTTAAGGTTCTCGATCTCTCACGTATCCTTGCCGGGCCAACCTGCACGCAGTTACTGGGTGATCTGGGCGCCGAAATCATAAAGATCGAACGCCCCGGCAAAGGCGATGATACACGGTTTTGGGGACCACCATTTCTCAAGAATGCCGAAGGTCAGGAAACCTCGGAGAGCGCCTACTATCTCTCGACCAATCGCAATAAGAATTCAGTTGCCATCGATCTCACGAATCCCGAGGGACAGGCAATCATCCGCTCTCTCGCCCAAAAATCAGACATCCTGATAGAAAATTTCAAGGCAGGAGATTTGGCGCGCTACGGGCTTGATTATCCGACACTTTCCAAACTCAATCCACGCCTCATTTACTGTTCCATCACCGGATTTGGGATGACAGGTCCTTACGCTAAGCGGCCCGGATATGATTTCCTGATCCAGGGCATGGGCGGCATCATGAGTTTAACAGGCAAACCTGACGAAGAAGATGGAGAACCTACGAAATGCGGTGTGGGCATAGCAGACGTGATGTGCGGCATGTATGCTTCTACCGCGGTTCTTTCTGCGCTTCATTCACGCCACACGACCGGCAAAGGGCAGCACATCGATATTTCGCTCTTGGATTGTCAGGTAGCCTGGCTCATCAATCAGGGAGCCGGATATCTGATTTCATCAGAAGTGCCGCCACGAAGGGGCAATGAACATCCCACGATTGTCCCCTACAGCACCTTCAATGCATCTGATCAGGCCTTTATCATCGCGGCAGGAAATGACAGCCAATTCGGCAGACTATGTGAAGTGATGGGGGCACAGGAACTTGCAAAAGATGATCGTTTTGCCAAAAATGCGGATCGGGTACGCAATCGGCGAACCTTAATTCCCTTGATCAATGAATATACTCAAAAACAAACCGCATCCTATTGGTTGGAAGCAATGGAGGCTGCAGGCGTTCCTTGCGGCCCGGTAAACGATCTCGCGCAGACCTTTTCGGACCCACAAATTAAACACCGTGAAATGGCGATCAGCATGGATCATCCGCTCGCCGGTGCGCAGGGTGTAAACCTGATCGGGAACCCGTTGAATTTCAGTGAGACGCCGGTTGCCTATAAACAAGCACCCCCGATACGGGCTGAACATACACGCGAAATCCTCTCCAAACATCTGGACTACGACAGCGAAAAACTAGACGAACTTGAAGCAGACGGAATCATCGAATGCCTGAAAACCTGAAATCCGCGGACATGTTGGCCAAAACACTGGCCGCAAATGGTTGCAAACGTGCATACGGCATCCCCGGGGGAGAAGTTCTCGAAATCATTGATGCCTTTGACAGAGCAGGAATAGAGTTCCTCCTAATCAAGCATGAGAACTCAGGTGGGTTCATGGCCGAAGGTGCATGGCATGCAGACGGTCATCCTCCAATTCTGGTGGCAACCGTGGGCCCCGGCGTTGCAAATGCTGTGAACGTCGTAGCAAATGCCATGCAAGACCGTGTGCCGCTTCTTTTTATCACGGGTTGTGTCGATACCGCAGAAGCGGAAAGCTATACCCATCAGGTCTTTGATCATCGCAAAATGCTCGATGAAATCACCAAAGCAACGTTCACTGGCACCCCTTCAACCTGCGGTCTCATCGCTCAAAAAGCAATTTCGATAGCAATGGAGCCCCAGGCCGGTCCCGTGCATTTGGATATTCCTGTCTCCGTAGCTGAAGCAGCCTCCACGGAAGATTTGAAAGTGGGGGCAGTGCCAGCCCCCTACCTTCCGCCAAACGTTGATGATGTTTTCAGGGAGGCAGCTGCAAGACTGGCCGCCGCTGAAAACCCGGTTGCCATCGCAGGGGTCGACGCTGTCAACGAGCTTGCCGGAGAGGCAATCAGTGCATTTTGCCGGTCGAACAGTATTCCGCTGATCGCTTCTTATAAAGCCAAGGGATTGCTGGATGAAAGAGACCCCTTATCGATTGGCGGTGCCGGGCTGTCACCCAAAGCTGACAAGACCTTGCTTCCGTTTCTCAACCAATCGGACTGCATTTTTTTAATCGGGTATGACCCCATTGAAATGCGGATTGGTTGGCGCAACCCGTGGGATACCGATAAAACCGTGATCGAAATTACACCCGTTTTGCGGACCCATGGCATGCATCACGTCAGCCATACCATTCGGGCATCGGTTGTGCCTGCCCTTGAAACGCTTTCCGCACACATAAATTCCGAACGTACTGCGATCCCCAAACCCGCTGTAGAGGCACGAAAGGAGTTCTGGGACACTTTTTCTGCGGATACAGAATTTGGGCCAGACAGGGTATTTGCGGTTCTGCGGGAAGCACTTCCCGAGGACACTGTTGCCACTGCAGACAGCGGCGCCCACAGAATTTTATTGAGCCAAATGTGGCCCTGTTATCATCCTCGAGGCCTGTTGCAGTCTTCTGCACTGTGTACAATGGCCTGCGCCGTCCCGCTGGCCGCCGGCTACAAACAAGCCAGTCCAGAAACTCCGGTTATTGCGTTTGTCGGTGATGCCGGTCTTGAAATGGGCCTTGGTGAATTGGCAACCTTACGGGAACATAACATTCCCATCATCATATGCGTCCTGGTAGATGAGAGCCTCACGCTCATAGAAATGAAACAACGTGCCTCTCAGCGTCCCAATCTCGGGGTGGATTTCACCGGGTCAGATTTTCCCGCTGTTGCAAACGCGCTTGGAGGTTACGGCGTGTGGGTTGACGATGCATCTGCCCTGAAAGAAGAAGCAGCAAACGCGCTTACACGGGACTCATTTACCGTTCTGGCCTGCCGCATTGGCAGGAAATCCTACGACGGAAAATTCTAAAAGCTATTCTTTGATGGTTATCTTAGCAATTTGTGCCATCAGATCATCGAGCTCAGCTGCCATGGTTTTCAGTGGTTTACCGCCCTCGTCAAAGTACGGACGAAAAACCTCCGTCGGAATTTTGTAAGTAAGGTTCGAACCACCGTTTGGCCGCTCGGTCAGATAAAACCGCAGTGGCGCTTCAATGCCAGCTGCAATGCTTGCTTCCAACATCCTGACTGCAAAAAAGTTGTTGTACACACCCACCACGCGGTTGCCAGGTATGGTGAGACCCCTTCCCTTTGCCCCTGCCGAAGCACTAGCTGTTGTGATTTGGCGCAGCGGTGTTGTTTTAATGGCTTCCTTCAATCTGGGAAACAACTCGTTGTAGGGAATGCCTGTTTCATGCGTAATCCATCCATCCCGTTTCAGGGATTTCTCAGTACCCGCAAACCCGCTCACAACGGTAAGAGCCGTGATGCCCAAAGCAAACACAATTGCTGCAAAAATCGTTTTCATTCCATTTCTCCCAATAAATCTAAATTCCGAGCCGCCGTTTGAGCAAAACCGCCAGACAGCTTCCCAAAAAGGCCATGATTGCCCATGCCCAACCATGAGCACTGCCGGACACCAGTCCCCCTAAATACGCACCGATGTTGCATCCGTAGGCAAGCCTGGCGCCGTATCCCATTAAGAGGCCTCCAAAAATGGCCGTGCTAATCTCAACGGTGGATAAGGTCCAAATTGGTCTGAACTTCGCCGCCAATCCCGCAGCTGCAAGTGCCCCTGCGATAATTCCAAAGTTCATGACTGATGTTGTATCCTTGAAGACACTGTTTTCCACCGCATTTGCACGCCATCCGGTCCAATAAGGCCAGCTCAATACATCCACGCCCACGAATTCAGCCCCCTTTGCCCCCCAAAGGGCAAACGCCCATGTCACGCCCCACGGGCGACCCACGACGATCAAGGTCAAGATGCCAACGATCGCCAATGCAATGGCCCCGGCCAGGGGCGACCAAGGACCTTTGATAAAAGAGACGGTTCTGCGCGGGGTTTCCAGATCACCATGCAACCTGCGCTCATACCAGATCGAGAAAACTGCGATCGTACCAAGGATACCGGCAAGCACAAACAAAGCCCAAAAAGGCCCAAAATTTTGGATCATACCAAAACTGAACTTATCGCCGACACCCAAACTGGATTGAACAAGATCGGGAAAAGCAAGTGCATTCCACCAAGGAAGATGCGCGGTCCCGATCAACGAACCGATCACAAAGAACAAGAGCGTAATACACATTCTAGTCGAGCCACCACCGGCAACAAACAGTGTACCGGACCCGCAACCACCGCCAAACTGCATGCCAAAACCAAATACAAAAGACCCCACCAACATGCCAACGCTTACGGGCAAAACAAAGCCCCTTGCATCGGTATAGGCAATCAACGGAAAGGATATTGCACACGTCAACACAATGAGCAGGAATTGGTATCTTAATCCGACACCTCTCCCTTCTGCAAAGATCCTCCGCCATGCTGCTGTAAATCCAAAAGACGCGTGGTACAGGGAAAATCCAGCCAGCCCGCCAATAAGCACCGCAATCGCCTGTGTTTGCCCCGCAATGTATCCGGCGATAAAGACCAGGAATGACAGCCCCACCGCCGCCGCAATGACCGGTCGGTTTTGGAATTCAGTAGGTTGTGGTGTGGCAATTGTCATCGAATAAAGGTTCCATATGACTTGATATTCAGGGTGTGTTCAGAAACAGTCCAATAGTAGTCGTATAACTCGAATACTCAAACAACTGTACATGGTGGCAATGCGATCAACTCACTGTGAACTCTGTTTGATCCTAGTTCACCATTGTTTGATCGTACTGGAAAGGGTGTGACTTCTAATGCTTATTGTTAATGGGCATATTCACGCCAATATTTTGTTGATATTTCTAGGCACCTTTTGGAGTTCACAAATATGATCTTGCAAGACATGTTCGGATGCGATGTTACCGTATCAGGCAAAAGCACGCTCGATCCCTGGAACCGAACGCTCAAAGGGTTTCTTTCTCATGCCGGATCTACCGGTCCAGACCTCGTTGCCACAATCGAACACGATGAACAATTTGCGCTGGCGCAAGCAAGCAAAGGCTTGTTTAGTCTGCTACTCGGCAGGAGAGAACTCGACAAGGCAATCATAGCAGCACATCAAGCTGCGGTTCGAAGTGACCAGGAAAACCCGGTAACCGAACGGGAACGTCATTTTATCAACGCGCTGGGCGCATGGATCAACGGTAAGCAAACACTTGCTATCCAAGAGATGGAATGCGTGCTCGAGAAATGGCCGCATGATCCCCTCGCGATGAAAATGAGCCACGCTATTCGCTTTATGCTGGGTGACTTAAAGGGCATGCGCTCTTCGTTGGAAAACATCATGCATGTCTATGGTGGCCACAAAGCCGAGGGCTACTTCCATGGCTGCTATGCATTTACGCTCGAAGAAACCGGTGATTATGAATTGGCGGAGACGCGCGGAAGAAAAGCGCTCGAACTTGCACCTGATGATGCCTGGGGCTTGCATGCGGTCATGCATGTCTTTGACATGACAGGCCGGGCAACCGAAGGGCTTGCTTGGATCAACGGCAAAGACGCGGCGTGGGAACACTGCAACAACTTCCGGTACCACGTTTGGTGGCATATCGCGTTGATGCATCTTGATCTAGGAAACTATGAAAAAGTTTTGGAGCTTTATGATGAATACATCCGAAAA
The DNA here is from genome assembly GCA_039191645.1 of Pseudomonadota bacterium. GTDB lineage: Bacteria > Pseudomonadota > Alphaproteobacteria > Rhizobiales > Rhizobiaceae > JAALLB01. The sequence continues at coordinate 13,720 of JBCCXO010000066.1, forward strand.
GACAAGACTGACGACTACCGTGACATATCGAATGCGACTTCTGTTCTGTTACGGCTCGAATTCGAAGGAATTGAAACTGGCAATCGATGGGAAGAGCTTGCAAGCCTCTCAAGCAGAAGGACACAGGACAACTGCGTAGCATTTGCCGATCTCCACTACATGATGGCTTTATGTAAAGCACCTCAAAAGGATGCGGCCAGCATCTTGCTATCCAACATGAACACGTCTGCTGAGAAAAAACATCATTGTGAGTTTTCAGCCGCAATCAAACATCCCGGTGTCCTAGCCGCACAAGGTTTGGAAGCCTTCAGAGATAATGATTTTGCACTTGCTTTTGAATGTCTGGCCAAAGCCAGACCGAAACTTCAGGATATTGGCGGCAGCCACGCTCAAAGAGATATTTTCGAACGTCTTGCCATTGAATCCGCGATGCGTGCCGGTCTGCCGAACCAGGCCAAAAATCTTTTGCAGGAACGTGACTTGCACCGGGGCCATCGCGATGGTTACTCCGACAATCGGTGGGCCATGCTCGAACATGCGAAGAACGATTTGATCAATGATATCGGATCCTACGGCGCGGCCTGATACTGAATGACAAAGTAAAGGATTAGAGAACGGTTGCGCCTTTGTGGCAGCGACCGAATTTTGAAAACGGTAAGAAGTTGAACCAGAGCCCTGAAAACCTCAAACTCCCGTCAACTGCGCGACGAAGAGATCCCCGCCTCGATTTTTTCCGCGGGATCGGGATGTTTATTATCTTTATGGCACACATGCCGGGCAATTGGTTTACGCTGTACATTCCTGCACGCTTCGGTTTCTCAGACGCTACGGAAATATTCGTATTTTGTTCGGGAATGGCTTCAGCAATTGCCTTTGGAAAAATCTTCTCAGACACCAGTTGGCTGATGGGGCTGGTACGAATTGTCTATCGAATGTGGCAGGTTTACTGGGCACATATCGGGCTTTTCTTTGCAACGCTGCTTCTTGTTATTTTCCAAACCCAAATCGCAGCAACAGGCGCGCTTTGTGAGTATAATCCAGAACGTTTTTGCACCGGCAACGGAAGTGAGCCGTGGAATTATATCGGACGCTTGAACATCATTCACATCTTTGAGCCGACCAACGGCATAGACGGCGTTGCAGGAACTACACAGACCGAAAACTTCTTCGGGATAATGACGCTTACATGGGTGCCAAACCTGTTTGATATTCTTCCGATGTACATTGTGGTTCTGGCGATGATTCCAGTTGTGATGGGCATAAAGATGCTTTCCAACAAATGGTTTGCATTGGGGTTCATCGCTTTGGTCTGGCTAATTGCCCAAGACGGGGTCGGACAACTCTTCGGATTTTCGCAGGGGCTCAACCTTCCCGCCGAGCCCTGGAGTAACCGGACATGGTTCTTCAATCCGTTTGGTTGGCAGCTCGTATTTTTCACAGGTTTCGCCTTCATGATGGGTTGGCTCCCCAAGCCTCCCGTCAAAGTATGGTTGGTCGTTCTCGCTGCTGTTATTGTTCTGATCTACGTGCCGTTTTCTTTCTGGGGCATCTATAGAAATGTCGATAACATCGTCCTGACCCAAGAAGCTGCGAGGGGTCTTTTCGGCGTTGAAAACCTTGGATCACTCCTCCTGGATCATTCCAGATTGAAGCAGGAAGGATTGGAGCCTTTCACGATTTTTCAGGTGGCCCGTGAAAACTACTGGGAGTTTATGGAAAAAAGCGATGTCGGAATTTTAAGATATCTGCACTTCCTGTTGCTCGCTTACATCTTCTGGTCTCTGGCGGGTGAAGGTGGCAGGAATCTTGATTTCAAAGGTGCTTTGGGCAGAAACTTTGTCAAAGTCGTTCACAAAGTTGGCCAGCAGTCACTCGCTGTGTTTTTGGCAAGCATCGTCCTTTCTCGGTTTGGCGGGTTTATCCTCGACATTATCGGAAAGAGTTGGTCGAAAATGATACTCGTGAATGGCTCGGGAATTTTAGTCTTGATCGGCGTCGCCTATTTGGTGGGTTGGCTGAAAAAAACACCATGGAAACCAGCAAAAAAAGAACCAGCACCAGAGCCTGTAACCGTCACCAATGACATGCAGAACGTGCTCAAAAACTGATCATGTTAAGGCACCAACATCACCTTACCGGTGTTTGCGCCTGCCAGTGCATCGGGCAATTTATCATGCGCATCCCTCAATGAGATAACCTCAGCAACATCCGTTTTCCATTTTCCGGTTGCGAATAGCTCCTGCACACGCATGCCAGCTTTGATCTGATCTTCAATCGGTTTTTCTTTCATCCATTGAGACAGCCAAAAGCCCTCGACCTTCTTGTTCATGAATATAAACTGCCCAGGTTCGTGAAGTATCGGTGGTTCGGGCGATAACTTACCGTAAATAATCCAGCGTGCATTGCGTGGCATAGCAGCAAAAACATCGGAAGCCACTTGATCAGCAACAGCGTCCAACATGACCCGCGGTTTAAGTTCTGAAATCAAGCCGCCAATGTCTTTTGTAAAGCGCTCTGATTTACAATTAAGTACATGCGTCGAGCCATATTGCTTCAACGCCTCAACCTGTTCATCCCGACGAACAATCGAAATCACGTTTGTTCCATCTTCTTTGGCCAAGCCAGCAATAAGTTTGCACAACTGGCTCGCTGCAGCGGTCATGATAAAACAGGTGTTATCACCGGCAGTGGCCTCATCATACATACCAATTGCCGTTAATGGATTGACCAAAAGGGCTGCCGCATCTTCATCGCGAACCGCATCAATCACCGGCACACAGGTTCGAACATCGGCAATTGCATAGTCTGCCCAAGCGCCCGACCCGGAAGCAAAGAAACCCACACGCTTGCCAATCAGGCCTTCACCACCCTTACCCGCACTAACCACTTCGCCAACAGCCTCAAAACCGGCAGGCACACCTGCGCGCCTGGGAATGCCATATTCGCCTTTAATAAAGTGAAGATCTGACGGATTGATGCTGGCCATAATAACCTTCACCAAAGCTTCGCCATCCGAAGGTTCGGGCACATCGAGCTCAGCCTTGTTGAGCCATGGCTCAAGGCTCTCGATATCAGGACCTTCCATCGTACCGGCAAATCCATCATGTTTACACGTCAGTCCAAACATCTTTTCACTGGCCATCATCATTTCCTCCTGTTTCAAGGCACCAGCACGATCTTACCACTGGCTTTGCGATCGTGGATATGTTGGAGCGCTGCAACTGCATCACCCAGTGCAAATCGTTGCTCTACATATGGCTTGATCTGTCCGGATTGGTACCAGGCAAATAGTTCTTGCATATTTTGCGCATAAACTTCGGGTTCACGTTGGGTAAAAGAACCCCAAAAGACACCAACGAGGCTGGATCCTTTAACCAGTGCCAAATTGATCGGAAACTTGGGAATATCACCATCTGCAAACCCGATTACCAACAACCGTCCACCCCAGTTAATAGCGCGCGAACAGGCATGAAACACATCCCCACCAACAACTTCGAAGATGACGTCTGCACCCTTTCCATCGGTAGTGGATTTAAGCGAATCCTTCAGATTATCATAGCCAAGGGTGACATCCGCACCGTTGTCTGCACAGATCGCCCGCTTCTCCTGTGTGGATGCAATCGCAACTACCTTCGCACCCATTGCCTTGCCGATTTGCACAGCTGCCAAACCGGTTAATCCCGAAGCGCCGGTGACTGCCAGCGTTTCGCCGGGTTGCAA
>JBCCXO010000067.1:0-16816 GCA_039191645.1 Pseudomonadota bacterium
AACGCTGGAATTAATGGATCATCCGCGGGAGGCATAGGATATTCACGTAGCTGATTGGCACGCACCCATTTCAGGGTTTGATTTTCCTTAGGCGTCGGAAAGCCTTCCCACTTACGGCATACAAAAAGTGGCATCAAGAGATGAAACGTCTCATAGGCGTGGCTGGCAAAACAAAGCGGCGCAAGACAACTCTCCCAGGTTTTCACACCCAGTTCTTCTTCCAATTCACGAATAAGGGCCTCTTCCGGCGTTTCGCCATCTTCAATTTTCCCACCGGGAAACTCCCACAAGCCAGCCATGGATTTGCCTTCTGGCCGTTGCGCTAACAATATACGGTTATCCGCATCAAGAAGTGCACAAGCACTAACTAGGACCAGTCTTGGTTTCGGGCTCTTTTTCATCGACACTCAAACAACCCGTACGGGGGCTTTGCGATAGCTGTATCGGTACAACTCGTCAAAACCCAAACCCTTATAAAGTTCAAAAGCTGCTGTGTTACTGGCCACGACCTGCAACCACGCAAACCGGGCTCCAGCATTCTTTGCCCATTTCAATGCACTACCGATCAGGCTTCTTGCATGCCCCTGCCGAAGGTGATCAATACCCGTTACAAGGTCAAAAATCCCCACGAGATCATTGTCATGAACACATCGCACAGCCGCAACGTGTTGGTCCCCCTCATTTTTAACAAACAAACCACTGATCGGTTGAATAGACGAAATAACTTCCACGAGCCCAGGCTTGGTACTGATTGCCTCCGAAGAGAGATGCAAAAATGAATCAACCCAATATCCAATGTCCTGCATCGGTACATGATCAACCTCGTTGCTCAGATCCACAGAGGACAAATCCAGCATCATCACAATGCTTTCGTCGAATCTGACCCAGCCTCGTTGATCCAAGAGCGTTTCCAGCTCTGGCGGCGCCAACGGCGATTGCCGAAACACAAGTTCGCGCCCGAAACTTTCGAACTTATGTTTCGCCAATTCGAGCCTTGCATCAATATAGGCGTGATCTGAAGGGTCCAGGGGATTTACAGAATTCAAACGTTTTGCCGGATGACCGGCTGTCAGACGAATAGCCCATGTCCCGTCATAGTGGGTTGATGCCGATGGAAAAGATCGAAAACTGACCGCTTCCAAACGTCTTATTTGGGCCAGAAATGGCATCTCAGATCCCTCTTCACGCAACGCCAAACCATCAACTCCGATAGTCACCGTTAATCGCAACATACTCTTTTGTGAGATCGCAAGTCCAAATTTTGGCGCTGCTGTCCCCTAAACCCAAATCCACTGTAATGTCGATTTCATCATTCTTCATCAAACGGGCAACCTGCGCTTCATTGTATTCAGGATCACGTTCCCCATCCCGGGCAACCACAATATCTCCGAAACTGATTTTCAGGAGATCCCGTTCTACAGGCTCGCCAGCTTTGCCAATCGCCATGACAATGCGTCCCCAATTCGCATCCTCGCCCGCGATTGCAGTTTTGACCAAAGGAGAATTGGCAATGGCCTTTGCGATGTTACGGGCAGACCGCTTGTTTTTCGCCCCGGTTACCTCAACACATACCTGTTTGGTTGCACCCTCTCCATCCCTGACCAACAGCATCGACAGCTCATGCATAACTTCTTGCAAAACCGATTTGAACGCCTTCAATCGGACATCGGATAGACTGGTAATTTTCTTGCCGCGACCGCACGACATCAGCAAAACCGTATCACTCGTCGATGTATCACTGTCCACCGTTACGGCGTTGAAGGTGGTCTTCGTGTTCCGGGATAAAAGTTTCTGGAGGATTTTGTGGTCAATCGGCAGATCGGTGACCATAAAAGAGAGCATAGTTGCCATATCCGGTGCGATCATGCCCGAACCCTTGGCAATTCCGTTCAGGACATACGTGTCACCGTCAACGTTGAAACTGCGCGTTGCAAGCTTCGGATAAGTGTCCGTTGTCATAATCGCCTGCGCCGCCGTGTGCCAGCTATCGTGCCTCAAAATCGCATGTGCCATTTGCAACTTCTCACGAAAGCCCGAAGCGTCAAGGGGTTCGCCAATCACGCCGGTTGAAGCAAGAAATACCGTTTTTTCTGCGCATCCGAGAACTTCTGCTGCCGCTTTGGCTGTCATTGCTGCAGACTCAACGCCCTTTTTGCCTGTAAAGGCATTTGCATTGCCGGAATTTACAACAACTGCATTGGCCTTTCCCTTTGAAAGATGTTTGCGGCACCAATCAACCGGTGCAGAGGAGCATTTGGATCGCGTAAAAACACCGGCAATTTCTGCTGGTTTTTCAAAGGCTATTAAACAAAGATCTTTCCTACCGACATACTTTATGCCGGCTTCGACGGCCGCCAGACGCACGCCGTCGATCGCAGGAAGTTCAGGATAAAGCTTTGGTGCTAAAGGCGAAACTTTCGTATCCATACAACAATATTAATTTGTTTAACTCAATTGCACCTACTGTAGCGAATCCAACTTGGCTTTCAAATCCTCATCCAAAATTTCGAACTCGTATTTTTTTCTCGCCTCCTGGGAAATAGCAAAATACTTGTCACGCGCCACGATCTGGCGAATCTGATCTTTAACTTCTTCAAAGGATGGCGGCTGGCTGTCACGCTCGTCTTCCTTGAAAATTACATGCCATCCGAACTGTGACTTAACAGGCGCTTTTGTGTACGCCCCTTTTTCAAGATTAAAAGCAGCCTCTTCAAATTCAGGGACCATTCGCCCACGGCCAAAATACCCAAGATCTCCACCGCTTGGTCCACTTGGACCGGTGGATTTTTCCTTTGCAAGTTCCGCAAAATCAGCACCGCCATCCAGCGCCTTGATGACTTCATTTGCAGCTTCTTCAGTATCCAACAGAATATGTCTTGCCCTGACCTCTGGAACGACTGGAATGTTTTTGATTTCCACATCATACCGGGCTTTGAGCTCTTCGTCGGTAATGACGTTTAGTGCTTTTTCCTGAAACAGGTTGTTGTGAAGGGTGCGCGCTCTGGTAAAAGCCATTCTCGCTTTGAAATTCGGATCTTCCGCAAGACCCTCCTCTTCAGCAACCGTCGCGAGCAGTTTAATATCGATCAGCGCATTCAAAATCGCCGCTCTGCGCTGATCTGCAGGTGTTTCAGAGAATTGCTGCAGGAGGTCCACTTCAGCAAGGGACAGTTCTCGATCTGTTATTTCAACGCCATTTACTTTCGCAATCACTTTATCTTCCGGTTCCTGAGCAAAAACCGAGCCTTGAAGATGAAAAAGAACCCCAAAAGCCAGCGCATAAGTGATCCCTTTTGAACGAAGATTTTCAAAAAACATTATAATTCCTTTCACAGGCAATATGCCCCGTCAGAGTAGATGTCGCAATGATGGCAAAGTCCTGATGAAGGACGCGGCGTTGACATAACAATTTCCCCCTCTTATCTGTCGTTTGTTCGATCGTCTAGTTTTGCGAATTCAATTTTACGTTTTGATTGCGAAATGCCGCACGGCGAACAAAGCAACAAACACTGTCCGCAGGGACAAAACCCCGGAAGAAAACGAACGAGAGACCAGATGGGCATTTTTGGTGGATTAGCGAACAAGATATTCGGCTCCGCAAACGACCGGGAAGTCAAGGCTTTTCAGCCGAAGGTTGGCCAAATCAATGCACTCGAACCGGAGTTTGAGAAACTCTCTGATGAGCAACTGAGGGGGAAAACGGAAGAATTCCGAAACATGCTTGCCGAAGGTACCAGCTTGGAAGACCTTCTGGTTCCGGCATTCGCGGTAGTTCGCGAGGCTTCTAAACGCGCTTTGGGCATGCGCCATTTTGACGTTCAGATGATCGGTGGGATGATATTGCACGGTGGCAATATCTCTGAAATGCGGACGGGCGAGGGTAAAACACTGGTTGCCACGCTTGCGGTTTACTTAAATGCCCTGCCCGGTAAAGGCGCACATGTCGTAACCGTGAACGACTATCTTGCTCAGCGTGATGCCGAATGGATGGGAAAAATCTATAATTTCCTTGGCATGAGCGTCGGTGTCATTGTTGGTGGTATGGAAGACCCGGAGCGCAAAGCAGCCTATAACTGCGACATTACCTACGGAACCAACAACGAATTCGGCTTCGATTATTTGCGTGACAACATGAAGTTCGACCTCGAAACCATGGTCCAACGGGATCATTTCTTTGCCATCGTTGATGAGGTTGATTCAATCCTGATTGATGAGGCACGCACACCTTTGATCATATCCGGCCCTCTCGATGACCGATCTGATCTTTACACCACGGTCGACGCCTTCATTCCCAATATTGATGATGCAGATTATGAACTCGATGAGAAACAAAGATCTGTGACGTTCTCCGAAGAGGGTAACGAAAAACTGGAAACCATGCTCAAAGAGGCGGGTCTTTTAAAGGGCGAATCTCTTTATGACATCGAAAATGTTTCACTCGTTCATCACATCAACAACGCGTTGAAAGCCCATAAACTATTCACAAAAGACAAAGACTATATCGTCCGAGACAACGAAGTGGTGATCATCGATGAGTTCACTGGGCGGATGATGCCGGGCAGACGGTACTCAGAAGGCCAGCATCAGGCGTTGGAAGCCAAGGAAAATGTTACCATTCAGCCCGAAAACCAAACATTGGCCTCTGTGACATTTCAGAATTACTTTAGAATGTACAAAAAACTGGCTGGAATGACAGGTACAGCCATGACCGAGGCGGAAGAATTCGGCAACATTTACGGCCTAAATGTCATTGATGTACCAACAAACCTGCCGGTTGCCCGGATTGATGATAACGACGAGGTATATCGAACCTTCGAAGAAAAGTATCGAGCCATCACAGCGCTGATCAATGAGTGCCGGGAGAAAAAGCAACCCGTTCTGGTCGGGACAACGTCAATCGAAAAATCCGAATTGCTTGCAGATCTGCTCAAAAAAAGCGGCATGAAGGACTTCCAGGTTCTCAATGCCCGGCACCATGAACAGGAAGCGCAGATTATCGCAGCAGCGGGTGTCCCCGGCGCGGTTACAATTGCAACCAACATGGCGGGGCGCGGAACTGACATTCAATTGGGTGGAAACTTTGAAATGCGCTGTAGCATTGAGATTCCGGAAGATACCACCGAAGAAAAACGCACGGAGATGGAAGCAAAAATCCGGGAAGATGTCGATAGACTGAAATCTGAGGCGAAAGAAGCAGGCGGACTTTATGTCATTGGAACCGAGCGCCACGAAAGTCGCCGCATCGATAACCAGCTGCGAGGTCGATCAGGCCGTCAGGGAGACCCGGGCCATTCAAAATTCTTTCTCTCATTGCAAGACGACCTTATGCGGATTTTCGGTTCCGACCGTATGGATGGAATGCTTCAAAAATTGGGACTGAAAGAGGATGAAGCAATCATTCATCCCTGGATCAACAAGGCACTTGAGAAAGCGCAGAAAAAAGTTGAAGCCCGAAACTTTGATATTCGCAAAAACCTGCTGAAATTTGATGATGTCATGAATGACCAACGCAAGGTTATCTTCGATCAGCGTAAGGACTTGATGCGTGGAGAAGACCTGAGCGAAACAATCTCCGACATGCGCCACGAAACAATCGAAGACTTGGTTTCAAAGCATATACCGGAAAAAGCCTATCCAGAACAATGGGATACCATCAATCTGCAGCAAGAAATTCTGGAACAGATCAACCTTGAGCTACCGGTTGTAGAATGGGCACAGGAAGACGGCATTGATGAAGAAGTCATTATTGATCGGATCATTGAGGCTTCAGATGAATCAGCATCAGAAAAACAGGAACGCTTTAACAGTCTTGAAGAAGGTTTAACAGCAAACATCGAAAAACAGGTCATGCTGCAAACCCTTGATCACCTTTGGCGCGAACACCTCGTCAACCTGGATCACCTGCGCTCTGTTGTTGGGTTTAGAGGGTATGCCCAACGTGATCCGTTGCAAGAATACAAATCGGAAAGCTTTGAATTGTTTCAGACAATGCTTGCAAATCTGCGCCAAGCGGTAACAGCACAGATGATGCGTGTTGAAGTTGTAAATCAATCCGAGATGCCAGCCGAAGAATTACCCGAAATGTTTGAGCAACATCAACAACTTGACGCCTCTGGCGATCCTATTCCAGAAGTAGACGAAGAGACTGTTGCAGGCTGGGGCAAAGTGGGCCGCAACGAGCTATGCCCTTGCGGTTCAGGCAAAAAATACAAACACTGCCACGGGCGTTTCGCTTAAAGTTAAGGTCAGGATTGCGGTTGGTTGCGGCTTGCGCGTTGTGGCACGGCAACAGCCGGGTCTGGGTCTGCTGAGACACTAACCGTTGGTTCCTGCTGACCCGTCACTTCCGCGCTGATCGGATTGAAGCTTTGCTCATCTGCATTTGATTCTGCCGTTGCAAGTTCGCTCGTATTCACATCCTGACGGTCAGGGGCTTCTGTTTCTTTGCTAGGCTCCGGAACAACCTCTGGTTTGGGTTCGAGGATACCCAAAGGTCCAACCGTGGCATCCGCTTTAATCGACGCTACGTTGGTTTTTGGTTTGTCAGACGACCGGATAAAGGGATTGGTTGCGTTCTTTTTCAAGATCTTGTCAAAAACGCTCTGATCTTTGTCCTGCTTTTCGTTAAACGCAAGGGCAAGACTTCGGGGCATCTTTGCCGGCGGGCACTCAGCGCGCGAGCGAAACGTTTCACCCTCGTCGACATACCGGTTGAAGACATAACGTTTCTCACACACATCCACTTTGGGCTGAAGGTTTGTTACCTCAAAATGATCGCTTCCTTCTTTCAGCATTTTCCAGAATTGAAAATCCGGATGATCAACCTTCTTCGCCATATTCTCCGCAGTCATGCGGAACGGAAATGCTTGAATTTGAAATGCCTTTTGCCCGCCCTTGAAGGCTTCACGCGCAAGCGCATAAATCTCTTCAACATACTCGTCGGTCATGGAATAGCAGCCTGCGGAAGAACAAGCCCCGTGTATCATCAGGTATGAACCGGTCCGGTCATTCGCCCGATCATACGCATTTGGAAACCCCATGTTGAAGGAAAGATGATAACTCGAATTCGGATTCATCAATCCCTGATTCACATGGTAAAAGCCTTCCGGCGCTTGACGATCACCCTCTTTATGCTTTGGTCCCAATTCACCAGACCATTTGCAAATCTCGTATGAATTCAAAAAAGCATATCGATTGGTGTGATCCTTTTTCCAGATCTCCATCACATTTTCTTCTTTGAAAATACGCAGTAAGATTGGTGCACCGAGGCTCATGCCCTTGGTTTCCATCTTCTTGACGAGATACTCAGGAACAGGGCGCTCATGCTTTGGAACAGAACTGTCCAATACTCCATTGCAAGCCGCAAGCAATGAGCCTGCGAAAACAACCGCAATATGTTTTGAAGCTTTGGATTTCACGTCTATCTACCCAATACCCAAGCTGGTAAGATCGATTCAATAAAAATGATATAACTCGTCCTGGTTGACAACCCGTTACCGACCTCTGGTAACGAAATCGTCACTGAAGCGGAAAAATGGCAACAATCAGGTAAGATTGCGTCCCATGGACAAAAATTTGTCCTCACGATGCTTCCTGATTGCCTCGCCATCCATGGCTTCGAACTTCTTCAGCGCCTCAGCGATCTGTTCCCGCGTGGATTGGATCACCGATCCGTGGTCACGATGCGCACCACCCAGTGGTTCGGAAATAATGTCATCGATGATTCCCATCTGTAGTAAATCCTGCGCGGTGATCTTCATGGTGGTTGCAATGTCTTCAGCGCGTGTTGAATCCCTCCACAATATAGAGGCTCCTGCCTCCGGCGAGATGACGCTGTAAATTGCATGTTCGAGCATGTACACCTCATTTGCCGAAGCAATGGCAATCGCCCCACCTGACCCACCTTCGCCAATGATAACAGAAACCATGGGTACTTTGATCGTCAGGCATTTTTCCGTCGACCGCGCGATTGCTTCTGCTTGGCCACGCGCCTCTGCACCCATCCCCGGGTAGGCACCCGCCGTATCTACCAATGAGATAACCGGGATATCATATCGATCGGCCAAGTCCATGATCCTGATTGCTTTACGGTACCCTTCCGGTCTTGCCATGCCAAAATTATGCTTGAGCCGGGATTGAGTATCCATGCCCTTTTCTTGCCCGATAACAGCAACTGAACGCCCTTCAAACCGCCCCAGACCAGCAAAAACAGCGTAATCCTCGCCATAGTACCGGTCCCCTGCGAGCGGGGTGAAATCTTCAATCATTGCTTTTTGATAATCAACGAAATGGGGCCGATCCGGATGCCGGGCTACTTGTGTTTTCTCCCAAGGGCTGAGTTTTGCGTATAGATTTTTCAGGATATCGTTGGACTTTTTTTCAAGGCGCGCAATTTCATCTGAAATATCAACGGTTTCGTCCTCTTTTCCCATTGTTCGCAGTTCTTTGATTTGGCCATCCAAATCAGCAACTGGCTTTTCAAACTCAAGATAACTTGCCATATATTCGTATTCTTTTTGGGGAGATTTAAACCTTATCGGAACGTTCCCGAATTGCGCGGCACACTGGCGATTTGTATCACTAAAGTCAAGGATTTTGGTAGCATTCTTGTCAAGATGAGCCTGGACCCCTCACCCATGAATTCCTTACATCATAGAAACAACAAAAGTGTATCGAGTAAGCTCTTTTACATTTTCACCTCAGTTCCCGCACCAGAAGCCTTGATAGGCAACGCGTTAACCTCCTTTCTTATCGGAGTATTAACTAGAGTCAGGTAGTCTATTTTTATGATAATCCGGTGGCACGTCCACCATGTTCGGAGTGGATTATGACAACCGGCAATGAAAATAGACCTGGTCAAACAGGTAACCCCACGTCTCTCAATGAAACCGAGACCGATCTGCGGAAACTGGAGACCTTCCTCAAAGAATCCGAAAATCCGGCTGAAGCTCTTAAACGTCTCACAGGCATACTCTCACAGCATGAACCGATGAAAGCACGCCCATCCTCATCTGAAATGCGAGGGGGACCAGGATTTCGAGTTAAATCAAGCATTCCGCGTGTCGAGGCCAAACACATAGATGAGTTACGCCAGTTTGAGACGACAGATATATCTGACGCACTCAATCGCATGTTTACCATGGACCCGGAAATCAGAAATGTGACCGGTTCTTCCAGCCTCTATGGTCCTGCTGTTACCGTGAAAGTTTTTCCCGGTGACAACCTAATGGTTCACAAAGCACTCGACATCGCCAAGCCAGGTGACGTCATTGTAATCGATACCTCCGGTGTCGCTCAAAACGCTGTGGTCGGCGATATGATCGGGAATAAAGCCAAGCACAAAGAGATCGCTGGCTTTATAGTGGACGGACTGGTACGGGATCTGCCCGGTCTAACGGAAATTGGTTTGCCGATGTATGCGCGCGGTGTCACGGCATTCGGCCCATTGCACCGCGGTCCAGGTGAACTTGGCTACTCTGTAAGTTGTGGCGGGATCGTCGTAAATCCGGGCGATGCAGTTTGCGCAGATGAAAGTGGCATTGTGGTCGTGAGAAACGAATTCGCAGCCGATACGATTCAACATCTCCAAACACAAAAACCCACGCTAGAATCCTACGTAGAGAATGTGAAAAAGGGCGTGTTTTCCAACGATTGGGTAGATCGTCAGTTGAATCAAGATAAATGCCTTTTCGAATAGAAAACGATCATGAACACGCTCAACAGCCTTGGAAACGAGATCAGAAATATTTGGCACAGGGGACGGCTCTACACTGACCTTTCCACGGTAACAAACGTGCTTCGGTTCAGGAAAATCAGGCGCGCCTATTATCGTGACCTCTGGAAGCAGACTGCCGACAAAATCGGTGCGGAATACGAAGAAGTTTCTGCCTTCATAAGACTGTCAAGGAATGGTCTTACGACCTTTGTACAGGACTATTTGGTGATGCTGGACAGTCATATGACGCTAGAGGTGATGGGCAACAAGGCCCTGACCCTTCAGCTCCTCAATGAGGTTGGCGCCCCCACGCCTGACAGTTGCAAGTTTTCCCTTGCCAACCTCTCGCCGGCTGAAGCGCTCATACACAAACACGGAACGGTTGTTGTAAAGCCCATGAGCGGTACGGGTGGCGGCAGAGGCGTAACCACAGGTGTTTCAAACAGAGATCACTTGGAAAAAGCTTCCAAATTGGCGGCACGCAGCGGTCCGAACTTGATCGCAGAGGCACAACTGGACGTGCCCTGCTATCGACTGTTGTATTTAGAGGGTCGCTTGCTCGATGCTGTTCGCCGTGACCCGCCGGTCGTTATTGGCGATGGGATCACAACGATTAGGAACCTGATAAAACTTGAGAACTTTAAACGAACCGGTGACACCGAGCGAACCGCGCTCAGCGCCCTAAACATTGACCGCGACGCAAAAAATTGGCTTGCATCGATCGATAGAAAACTTTCAGACATTCCGGATTCTGGAGAACGCGTTCAGATCAAACGGGCGATCAACGAGAACAATGCAGATCAGAATTTCAGTGTAGCGAGGAACGTAAGCAAGCAAATCAGTCAGGGTTGCGGCAAAATCTCAACTGCGCTGTCAGTCTCCTTGGCAGGCATAGACTTGTACTGCCATGACATTGAAGGAGATTTCACGCCTGACAATTGTGTGATCGGAGAAGTCAATACGACCCCGGGGCTCCACCATCATTATCTGATTTCAAATGCAAACCATAGCCGGGATGTTGCCAGTACAATTCTCGACTTCATGTTCAGGAATCAGATGGGAACCTTAGATCTTCTTGCACCGAAAAAAAGAAACAAATCGTCGGGTCATACTGCCAAGGACACCCTTGCTGGCAAAGAAAGCCGGGCCTGCAATGTTTGACCAAGTCAGCCCATCCCTCCAATATGGCAAATTTTCAGTAGAAAACATGGACAAATCCGTGCCGGTTCTGATCTTGGGCGGACGCGAAAACAGTCTCTCACTGGCAAGAAGCCTCGGCCGTCTGGGGATCACGGTTCGAATCAGCGGACCCAATGATTGCTGGGGGATGAATTCGAAATACTGCCATCAGAGGTTCTCCATTCCAGCCAATACCGGACACGCAGAATACTGGTCAAATCTTTTGCTGAGCGATAGGAACACCCATCTTCATGGGAGTTTATTAATCGCAGGAAGTGACACAGCAATAGAGTTTATAGCTGCCAACTTTGACAGTCTTTCAAGACACTTTCGCCTCGGCCATCAAAATCCAGAGCTTCAACTTCACCTTTTGGACAAACGCAAAACGCTGGACTTGGCTCACAAAGCCAAAATCCCCGCTCCGACGTATTGGAACGTCGAAAATGAGGCCGATCTCGCACGGTTATTGGAACAAGTGACATTTCCGGTCATGGTGAAACCCATTCACTCTCACAAATTTATTCCGGTTGTCGGCCGTAAACTGTTCATCATCAAAAACGATGCGGATGATTTGGTAAGAAAAATACGACTATGCTGGGAAAAAGAGCTGGAGATTATGGTCGTGGAGATGATCCCCGGTCCTGATTCAGCGCTATCCAGTTTTTACACTTACATAGACGATCACACCGTCAGTCATTTTGAATATACCAAAAAAGTCATCCGCCGATATCCCCAAAATCGGGGATTGGCCTGTTACCACAGCTCCGAATGGATGCCTGAAACCGCTGCAGCGGGTAAAGCATTTTTCAATAAAATCGGATTTACGGGATTTGGAAACATCGAGTTTAAACGAGACCCCAGAGACAACAAACTGAAAGTGATCGAAGCAAACAGTCGGTTCACGGCAGCACAGGAATTAATAATACGCAGCGGCGCCCCCATTGACCTTATTTTTTACTGCGTAGCGACGGGACAAATGGCTCCGACTTTTTCTACTTACCAACAGGATCTTACCTACTGGTACGGACTGCGTGACACGCTTGCATTTTTGGAATTGCGCCGAAAAGGTGAACTTACGATCCGACAGTGGCTGTCGAGCCTCTCTCCGCATAAGCAAATCTCACCGCTTCATGATTTGGATGACATTTATCCGACACTCGGTGCCATCCGCGCCAGAATTGCAAAGACGTTTGGATAGGTTCCGATGAACAATCCGGTGTTTTCAGCAGATCATCTCCATGAAATTGTGAAAAACATATTCAGAGCAGGTGGCGTATCTGATGCGCAATCTGAGGCAATTGCCGAAAACATGGTCTGGAGCGAATGCGTGGGCCGCAGCAATTTTGGCGTCAAGCGCATTCCCATCCATCTTAAAAGGCTAAAACTCGGACTGCTAAACCCGGTCGCCAACCCTGAGATCAAAGAAACTTCCGCCGGCATGGCTCAAATTGATGCGGACAACGCATTTGGACACTTTGCGGGAAAAATCGGGATCGAAAAAGCAGTAGAGCTTGCCGGTAATTCAGGCATTGGGATGGTGGTTTTGAAGCGCTCAAATTGGTACGGCACAGGGGCTTACTTTACAAAAATCGCCGCCGAGGCCGGTATGATATCGCTGGCAGCGAGCAACGCGTTTCCCAAGGTAGCAGCCTTTGGCGGAGCTTCCGCCGTGTTAGGGACAAATCCCTTTGCTTTTGGTGCGCCACGGTCAACTGGGGAACATATCATGGTGGATTTCGCCACCGCATCGCTGGCTGGTTCAACCGTCCGTGAACTTAGAGACAGTGGTAGAGCATTGGACGAAGGGTTAGCGGTCTATCCAGACGGAAAACCCCTTACCGATCCCGCCGATCTTGAGGCAGGAGCACTCTTGCCATTTGGCGGTGCAAAAGGCTTTGGAGTTGCACTGCTTGTCGAAATACTCGCCGGTGTCATCTCAGGTTCCGGATTTTCTGAAACGGTGAACTCCACCTATTCAAACTTTGATGACATCAGCAACAGCGGGCACTGTTTAATTGCAATTGATGTTCAAAAACTGATGCCACTTGACGTGTATTTTGCACGCCTAGAGACGCTGGTCCAGATCCTGAAAACTTCTGGTTCGCAAGACCATACGGTACGACTGCCGGGAGAAGTCCGATGGCAAACGCTTAGTCAAAATACCAAAAACGGAATTCGACTGAGTGACGCCAGTTTTCAGGGTTTGGCCCGGTCAGCTGATGAGTTCAATGTTGAAATCACGATGCCGACTTGACGGGTCGGGTGCTGGGAAACAGTTCCGAGGAACGATCTGTGTAATAGTAAACCACCAGCCCAATCCATTCCTTCATCGCCAAAGACATAGTAGACAACGCTTCTCCACCGGTTGTTGTAAAGAACTTCCGACCCCGTTCGCCTTCACTGCGAAAACCCACTGGGTAAGGTGTGATGTTCCATCCTGCTTTCCTTAAAACGCCAATGGCACGTGGCATATGGTAAGCCGAGGTAACAACAACCCAAACCTCATCGTCTCCAGGTTTCACAAGGTCATAAGAATAAACGGCATTCTCATAGGTGTTTCTGGCTTGTGTCTCAAAAGCGATACGAGCGCTATCAAACCCCAGTTGTTCAAAGATGACCTTCGAATATTCTGCCTGACCCAAACCATCATCCACGATAGAAGGGTTCCCGCCGGAAACAACGCCGCGCGCGTTGGGGTATTTTTCCAGCAATCCGATGAACTCAATATATCGTTCGGATCCATCGTGAAATGAAATCTGCTCTCGTGCGCGGGTCATCTGACGATCTATCGGCCCGCTCAACATCAAGATTCCATCCGGCGGCGTTTCGAAGTTTGGATTTGCCGGAAATCGATCTTCCAAAGGAGCAATCAGAAAAAGTCCCAATGCAAGGTTTACGATCGAGACATAAGCAATCGTTCCAATAAGAAGGAAAACAAAACCGCTCCTACGCCATCCAGCCATCAGAAAAAGAACAGCCGCTATAAAAAGCAGCATGAGTATCGTTGAAGGCTGCGTCGCAAACCAGAAAATCTTGGACAGGTAAAAGAACACGGTTTGTATTCCTGATTAAAAAGAACCCAAAATTTGAAAACAAATCCTGGGTTGTTAAATTTCCAATTCTTAAATCAAGCAGCGCTGTGAGAATACTATGCCGCTTGATGGGTCATCATCCGCTCGATCATGCTCGCATGTTCGCCTAAGGGGTCCTGCCCGGATGCATTGATTTTAACGTAAAGAATAATGGATCCGGCAGGTTTAATGCGTTCATGGAAAATCGTGGAGCCATGAAAAATGAACATGTCACCGATCTTACCCTCAAACTGGTGAATACGATCATCACGATAATATTCTTTCATATCCGTTGATGCAGGAACGTCAGCATAAATCGCGCGTTCGCCTTGATTTTCTTCCCGGCTCAAATGAGGGAAAAAACAAACGCGGGACCCTTTGGCAATGTTAATCGGAAACCCAATGGTGAATTCCGCAGCTTTCCTGTCCATATGAGGCGCGGGATATTCTGGTGCCTCATCAAGGTACACCTTGATATGACGCTCTCCAATGGTGATCTTCTCAGGATCATAACCGGTGATTTGAGCAATACCCTTACAAAAGGTATCCAAGAATTCCTGATTTGGAAAATCAAAAAGATATTGCCTTTTTTTGCCTGGAATATGCCATTCCTCTACTTCTGGCATTTTGTTTTCGACAATATCCTCGCCGCACTGTTTCAGCTTCTCTACAAATTCATCGGAAAGGACATCTTCCAGGTGTAAAAAGCTACTGCCTTCCAAAACCTGTTTTTCTGCATTTAAATCGCGTTTGAAAGCCATGACTGTACCTCTTTAGCATCGTAAACCTAACCATTTCGAAGCAAGAACCGTGCCAGTTTTGCACCTGTATCCGCGAAAAAAGGCATTTAAAATCTCTCCGCAAAAAGCGCGGGGTAAAGACCAATTTTCTGCTTAATCAATACCCCCAAGCTAACGGGCCAGATCAACGCAGTGAGCAAAAATGCGACGGCAGCACCTTCTAACCCATACGTTGGGATCAAAATTAAATTAAAGACAAACATACCGGCCATGCTGGCCAAGAAAATCATGCCCGAGCGTTTTTCCTCGCCGATTACACTGATGATTTGTAGGGTTGGCCCGGCAACTGCGGCAAAGAGGTTGACCAACATCAAAATCAGCAAACTTGTGTAACCGACAATAAAGTCTTGCCCGAAGTAGCTCAGCAACGTCTCGCCAAACACGAAAACGAATAAGATGGCTGCCAGAGCAACCAAAAGCCCTGCAAGGTTCGTCCTCAACAACAGTTTTTTTAGCGCAGTAAAGTCTTTTGCTACAATCGCATCGGCAGTGTCCCGCGCCGCAACCTGTTGGACAGCATAAATCCCAAACCCACAAATCGACGAAATCTTCAAACAAATCGCAAGAACAGCGACGTTGCCGCTATCCAATAGAAGCGACGAAAACAATATCGCCAATTCTCCAATCACGGAGATAAACAACATTGCTATCAAGAGGTAAGCAGCCCGTTTCCGAGTCCCAGCCAACTCTAGGACATTGGCGTTTTCATTTTTACTGTTCGCAAAGACCTGTGCAACCGGTTTTCGGACCTTCATATACTGCCAAAATGCCAAACCCACGGTGACCACGAGGTGGATCAGCAATATTGAAACAACATCTTTAAATCCCGCAAAGTACCACAGCGCAACCACTATCAAAGAGAAGAGTGCCGGGCGGATCAATAAGTCCGGTATGAACCCCAGTGCAAACCGCTTCAACGCATTCGCCAACGAACCATTCAACCGAAGTGCCGCCAGAAATGGAGCCGTCAAAATACCGATAATCAGACCATATTGGAGAACACCTGGAGCAGGAGAAAAAGAGAAGACCAATGCAATGGCCGCAATGACGATCAAAACACTTGCCAAAGCCCAGTCAATGCGGGTTCGTCTTAAAAAGGCGTTGAGATGTGTTGGGTCGATTGACTTTGCTGCCTCTGCGACAAACTTGGGCATCAACATCGGATATCCGACAGTACACACAACCGACAGGACGAGTGCAAGACTCATCACAGTAAAGTAGGTCCCCAACTCCGAGACTGGCAAAATCCTTGCCAGAAAAAGTTGCATTGCAAATCCGATGACGACCCCGGCAGCACGGGAACCGATCGCAATACCCGAGGACGCAAAAGACCGGATTACTTCAAAAGAAGTCTCAAACCGTCTTTTAATCTGCTCCATAGATCGGCCCTCATGGCGAAGATGAACGTCTGGCATTGATGGATCGACCAGAGATCCACTCAAACGAAACCTTGATTGCTTTTAAAGCGAAGGCGTTTTGGAAACTAGAACACGAAACCTTTAACAGTTCGTATCAACCCAGCGCTCGGGAACTCAGATAGTCCCATTTACCCGAACAAACCTGCCAGCATCGGCACGTCGCAAGAACAATGCTCTATTTTTCAGAAGTTGGAGAAACGTTCTGGGTGTCAGCCAATCGCCATATTTCCTGATCACCGAATCCGCGAATGGTCTTGGAGCCTAGCGATTTGAGGTCAAACTGATCTTTCAATACTTTGGCAACTTCATCCTGGACACTGATCTGCATCGGATCCGAAAACTCTTGCAATCGTGTCGCAAGATTAACGGCAGGCCCAAAAATATCGTATACATATTTTTGAATACCAACGACGGAACCAACGACAGAGCCCGTCGACAAACCGATGCGGCAATGCCATTGGTGGGGATGACTTTTGTTGCGCCTATTCAAATAACGGACGAACCGGATGGCAGTATTCGCAATTGACTTAGCATGATCCGGCGTAGGATCCGGTAATCCGGCAACCGTGATATAGGCATCACCAATCGTCTTGATCCGCTCACAACCAAACTGTTCACCAATCCTGTCAAACG
>JBCCXO010000068.1:0-16759 GCA_039191645.1 Pseudomonadota bacterium
GAAAGTGCTTTTCCTCTCTTGGAAAACTTCCAGCCTTGAGCACCTCGTCCCGAAGGGCCGAGTATAATTTTATGACTTGCCAAATCGGTCGGTGATTTCAGATTGCCGGCTTTTTCAAGATACGCAGGGGATGCCACAATCATTCGCTGAGTTTCCCCAATCTTTCTTGCAATCAATGTCGAATCTGCAAGCACGCCGAACCGAATTGCGACATCTATCGCCTGGTCAATGAGATCTTGCATTGAGTCTGTCAGCACAAAATCAATCTGCAATTCGGGGTGGGCTTCGACAAATTCTGGAATTCGGGGAATGACCTCTCGAACCGCAAAACTAGTTGCACAGCCGACTCTAAGTCGCCCCTTAAGCGTCCCGTCGCCTCGCGCAAGATGATTGGCCTCGTCGAGAGACGCGATGATGCCTTCAACCCTGTCCAGATAATCGACCCCGACCTCAGTCAGTTTCACCGCATGCGTGCTTCGTACGAAAAGCGCAGCGCCAAGGTCTTTTTCAAGCTTGGACATAATCCTCGACACGGATGGCTGGGAAAGACCTGCCTCTCTTCCAGCTTCGGTAAAACTCTCTGTACGGGCCACGCGGCAAAAGAGGCGGAGTGAAGCAACATTATCACTCATTTGAAATATGAATAACTATTAGTCATTTTCTGGTTCTACCAACGAAATCACAAATGATCAATATTTCCAGCACAGTCAGCATGCCTCATCGGTAACCAGTATTCTGGTCGAGTTTGGAACTTGCTGTCAGTGAGATTGAACACAAACAAGGAATGAATACATGACCCTCCAAGACAAACTAGACGCTTTCAAAGCAACCTTTAAAATCCAAGCTCCTGCAGAAGCCTTCGAAGCTTTTAGCCGTTCCACCCAAGAATTGATTGATAGCGGTCAAGCTGATCGTGCTCTGCAAGCGGGAGATCGGGTTCCAGATTTTGTTCTCACGGATTCTGACCGAAACGACGTTGCTTTGAAGGACCTGCTGGCCAATGGCCCTGTCGTTCTGACCTTTTATCGCGGCGTATGGTGCCCATACTGCAACATCGAGCTTCAAGCTCTTGAAGAGGTGGCTGGCGAGATCCGTGAGCGCGGCGCAACTTTGGTTGCAATCTCCATGCAGGGTGCATCAGACAGTCAGAAATCTCAGAAGCAAAACAAACTGAGCTTCCCAATCCTGACCGACAAAGCAGGTGAGCTTGCGAATAAGTTCGGCATCCGCTGGACTTTACAAGACTACGTTGTTCCAATCCATGACGGCTTCGGGGTTCACCTACCTGCCATTCATGGTGATGGTCAATGGAACCTGCCAATGCCAGCTCGCTACGTTGTCGATACTGACGGCACCATAGCGTACTCAGAAGTCAATCCTGACTACACACGCCGTCCTGAACCTTCCGACTTGTTTCCGGTTCTCGACAAATTGCGCTCTTCGGTCGCCGCATAACCCAATCCCAACCTCAACGCTCCAGAGGGTTGTTCACGATCCTTTGGGGCGAAACAAGAAACATGAAAGGACCAGACCAATGAAAGGTAAACTCATTCTCCCCTACATCATGACAAACATGCTATCCGGCGTCGGATCAGCTATCATGTTTTGGTATTCCGGCTATGATCCAATCTGGATCGGTACATTCTTTGCAACCTTCACAATGCCCTTCTTCCTAATGGCGCTTGTTGGCGCTCTTGGAATCTCCAAGACATCGACACACCTACCCATTATCCAGCTGATCAACTTCGGAGCTGTTGCCTTCGTAGCTTACACCGCATTTAGCCGCAGCAGCCCTTCCCCAGCTGCTGAGTACGTATCCATCGGCCTTGCCTTATATGGTATGCTGTCCATGCAATGGTACATCCACATTTTTTCCAAATATAAGCGCAGACCAAGTGCAGCGATCATTAAAGGTAAGCCGCTGCCTGAATTGCCTCTACATCGCTTGGAAAAGAGCGCTATAACGTCCACTGAATTCTCTAGCCATAAGACACTACTCGTCTTCTTCCGTGCAAACTGGTGCCCCTTCTGCATGAACCAGCTCAAAGACGTGGCTGCACAAGCTGAGCGTTTGGCTGCTGCTGGTGTTAAAGTGAAGTTCATCTCAAACCAGGGCTTCGACAATTCCACAAAATTGGCCGAGCAAATGAATCTACCTGCACATTTTGAAATCCTTCAGGATGAAGACCTGAATGCAGCCAAGGTACTTGGTATCGAAGATATGGGCGGCGCTCCGTCCGGTATGCCTGGCTATCCAAATGATACAGTGATGGCCACCGTCATTGCATTGGATGAGCAAGGCAACGTTATCTTTGGCGACGAGACAGACAACTACCGACGTCGTCCACATCCAGATACATTTCTGGGTGTGTTTGAAACCGGCAACGTTACAAAGCTGGCTGCGTAGCAAAATGGAAGCCCAAAAAGTTGCGTTGTAGATCAGATCTGCAGCGCAACTCTTCACGCTAGGCAAACCATAGTGGACATTGGAATTTATAACATAGTTGGTTGCTCTGTGGCTCAATGCTGAACTTGAGACAAATTCAGCTTGTGTTCGGATGCCGAACGAACACTATGCGGACAGAGTAACTAATTTAGAGTGCGCTTTGATTTCTGCTAAGGGAAGATAAGCATCGAACCATAACATCGAGAGAGGTGACTACACAGATTTTGTCGTCGTTCAGATAGAGGTTATTCGGGTCCGTTGTAGTATAAGGTTTGATGTCGCTGTTTTGTTTTCTTCAATTAGCCAATGACCTGCTTCAGGTATAATTGCACTTTCAACATCAGTGCTCAAAAGTTCCATATGCTCACCAATCAATTTGCCCAAACTATATTCCCCACCGATAGCGAGAATTGGAACATCAAATTTCTGTTCAGCAAATTTTTGATTGTCTATCGCGTCTTGTTTGAACGCACCAAAGTAACTTAGAGCTGATCTAATACCACCTGGCCTTCTGTAATAAGAAACATAACGTTCTCTTTGCGCGGAAGATAAAAATTTCTTCTGGAACGAAAATTCCTCCCAAAACCTCTGCAAATATATGTCCTCTTTTCCTTCTAAAATTGTTTCCGCAAATGGCCCATGAAAACCAAAATGCCACGTGCGATCAACATCAGCTAACAAATCACGCCATATCCCGATCCCGGGTACGGTAGCTTCCATGAGAATGGCACTATCGATCCGCAATTTGCTGAGTTTAATAAAGGGATAGGCGATCATCACACCCAAATCATGCGCGATTATGGATGTGGTTTCGCTGACTTGCAAAAAATGCAGCAATGCAACGATATCTTCGGCGACTTCCTTTTTGGTATAACCACCAGTAACCGAGCGAGACTTGCCCAAACCTTTCAAATCCGGAACAACGACAAAATATCCCTGCTTGACCAATTCATCGGCCAGCGAAGCCCACATATCACCAGATTGCGTATGGCCGTGAAGCAGTAAAGCAACTGGGGCACTTTTCTGTCCCCCGGTTCTTACATAATAGTCAGATTCATTGAGATGGATGGTTTGCGCTGAAAAAGCATTGGAGTACAAGTCTACCGAGTGTTCTCGCATATCAAACCTCCCAATCAGACTTTAAAACAAGTTTAGGTTGGCGCTGACAAGGCCGTAAATAAACCCGCCTATTGCAAGGAAAAAGCCTATCCCCCAAGCAAAGCTGCGGAACGGGGTAATCCCTCCTGCGTAAAACAGAAAGTGCAGTGCCCGAGTACATAAAAATACCAAGGCCGCTGTTTGAGTCCAAAAGTTTGAAGTGTCGGATACTGAAGCAATGACGACAAGTGGGGTGAATAGGACTAGACCTTCAACGTGATTCCGTACATTCCTTGTTAGCCGGCCAGTTAAAACAGTTGCACCTTCAAATGTATGACCTTGATCCCGATTTGACAGCGCGTATTTTGTTCCACCCACTTTGTCAATTTGTATTTGCTGAACAAATACTGAAAGCCAGAAAATAACTGTCACTCCAAGCAGTGACCACAATTCTAATGTCATTCAAATTCTCCATTGTTGCGTCAGTAACAACCGAGACAGCGTGGCCGCTTTTCGGTTATTTTATAACGGCCGGTATAATACTGCTGACTTAAGATTTCAAGCGTTTTATAACAATCGTTGTAAAATAATAATTTGTGCCTTATATCCAAGTTAATGGAGTTTCGCAGATGGCCAGACCAAGAACGTTTAATGAGGACGAAATTATTGAAAAAGCGATGTTTGCCTTTTGGAAGCAGGGCTATGAAGCAACTTCTATAGGCGATCTTGAAACTGCAACTGGAATATCAAGAATCAGCATTTACAACGCATTTGGTGACAAAGAAGGGCTATTCTTAAAGGCGCTAAGCAAATATCACCAGATCGCATATGATTTTTTCAACGAAGAATTTGTAAACGGCGGCCTTAGGTCAATTTCTGAACTTTTTGAAGGCATTGCAAGCGATAAGCCAAATGATGCCCCCCAGCGTTTCGGCTGTATGCTGGTTAATACTGTGTTGGATGTGGAAACAGTTGGAAGTAAAGCTGAGGCTATAGTTCAACGCTGCCGATGTGATATGCTAACCGCATTTGCTGCCGCAATTGAACAAGCGGCCAAGCAGGGTCATATTAAAAACACTCCCGAAAAAACAGATGATCGCTCAGAGTTTTTGGTTGGTGCCATGTGGGGCTGCTGGACAACTGCGCGCTCTCAAAGGAACGCAGCGGCTGCAAAGGGAATAGCACGAACCGTGTTAGATACCTTGAGGACGTGGTAAGCTCTAAGAAAAGACGACTGAATCGGATCTGAGGCAGTCATGTGCATTAGGCTAACACTCTTTGGAATTTCGACCTTGAAAGCTGCCAATCGCTGTAATTAGAAGAATGGCTTTAAGGGGACGGAGCTGACGTTTATGGCAATACTGTCAGCTCCACTCTAGAGGTTGGCTCAATGCTAGCTCCGAGCCTAAAGTGGGCATCCACAAACCTCAGTTCATGACGAGACACCATCGAACACGATAAGCTTTAAGGATCCCACTTTTCGCATATTTTCTACGTGGATTTAAACTCAGAACTTAAGTTGTGCGCCTGAAGAAAACCCAATAAGGCCAAAACTTCCCAGTTGTTGAGGGAATCTTGCACCACCATCATCGCGGTATAGGTCCCAACCACCGCCATTGATCCAAGCTTGGGCTTCCAAGCCAACATTTACAGTCAGGCCAGTTCCGGTATCAGGGTCTGTGTTGTCCCATTGCAGTCCTATCTGTGCATCAATCGTGGGAAGAAAACCATTACTGTTGTTAATACCAGTATCACTATCAGTATTTTCACCCGTGTATCGAGATTCATGCTCCCCGAACAAGACCGTTGCTCGACCATTGTTGTATAGGCTCAAATTATCATGGATAGGCACAATAACTTCGTAGTTGACGGATGGTCCCCAGCCTTCAAACTCATGGTCAAAGTGGATGAACTCAGTGCCGCCAGATTCGAAGGCAAACAGATTTCTATCGATGGTAGCGTAGCGCAAACCGCCTCCAATTTTCCCATCAAAGCCGAAAATCATTGTCTGTTGCGATAGTTCAAGATCAAATACATCCAGCTCAAGACTATTACTGGCCAGAAGTGTGCCATTTACAAAAATGTCTGCATCGTCTGAATCTGGGTCAAAATGAACCTCAATCTGACCCGTACCTTCGGCCCTTGAGAAGCTTGTTGATGCGTCGAGATTGAAATAGGTCAACTGCGCCTGTGTGCCGTAGCCATTTTCATAGCCGACGTAACCGCGATAACCCCCAGCTCCGCTCCAATCAAAGGAGAAAACCTCAAGATCATCGTTTGGTCCAAAACTTTGATCCGCACCAACCACATCGTTTTCGAAATAGGGCGTCAAGTAAACAAACTCAGCACCAGCAAAAAAGCCCGGGTCACCCGTTTCTTCTCTGACAATTCGCTTTTCCACTGAGCTATCTGAGCTGTTAAACTTGTAATTTGCACCGAACGTAAATCCTTGAAGGGCAAAACCGCCGGTTTGTTGGGGGAACTGAGCACCACCATCATCGTCATACAGGTCCCATCCACCTCCATTGAAGTTAACGATCGCTTCGATACCGGCATATAAGGTCAACTCGTTACCAGAATTGCCAACTTCCTGGTTCCATTCAAAGCCAATGCCAAGGTCTAAAATTGGGTTTAAACCTTCATTGTTGCTGAAGCTACCACTCTGTGGGAAAGGGCCAACATCTTCTCTATAGTTTGATTTGTGTTCACCAAAGACGACGCCCGCTTTGGCTCTGTTATAAAAACTCAGCTCTTCTGTGATCAGAAAATCTGCTTCATATCCAATCGTCGGACCCCAGCCGTTAAATTCATGCTGAAAAAAACCGTTATCGGTATCAATGGAACCACTGTCAAACACAAATAGACTTCGATCGATATCCGTATGCCTTATGCCAAATCCAAACTGCATGTTGGAATTTGGAGCCAAGACCTCCTGACGCAGATCCACCTCAATAACATCTAAATCAAGCTTTGTTTCTGCACCAAGTGAATCACCAGTACTAATGAAGATATCTATATCCTCAGTATCGGGATCAAAATGTGCTTGAAGACTACGACCAGCAGTTTCCAATTCGGATTCCGACTGTGAGCCTGACAACGAAAAATAAGAGAGCTGAAGCGAAGTCCCAGTTTGGTTTTCGTATCCGGCCCAAGCCCGATATGCGCTCTCTCCGTTCCAATCAAAAGAAAGAACGTTAAGTGGGTTCCCACCCGCTCCTTCGTCAGCACCAAAGATATCCGATTGGAAATAGGGCGTCGCATACACATATTCCGCACCCGCGAAAAACCCTGGATTTGTGATCGCAGGCGCGTCATCAGGGTTCAACAACGATTGAACAATACCATCTGTTGCGACCTTATACTGTGCACTAATGCCATATCCGAACAGTCCAAAATTACCCAGGTCCTGTGGGAATTGGGCACCCATATCATCATCATATAAATCCCAACCACCGCCTCCAAACCAAACCTGGGAGTCCAAACTGGCGCGTAGAGTTAGTTCGCCTTGCCCAACCGCACCACGCCATTGAACACCAATTTCACTATCCATCGTTGAAACAAAACCTCGCTCGTCGCGTCGCCCGAACGAATCGGTTGCCCGTTCCTGATAGGATGAATCGTGCTCACCATAAAGAATCGACGCGCGACCGGATGCGAAAATTGCCCAACTGTGCGCAATCGGGATTTCCATTCCGTAATTAATTGACGGGCCAACCCCTCGGAATTCATGATCGAAAAATGCAAACTCGCCCGGCCTGGTATCATTCTGCGCAAAATATCTGCGGTCTATCCGACCGAATCTAAGACCTGCCCCAAATTGATATAAGGTATTGTTCAAAAGGTGCTTCTGCCAAAACTCAATGTCGGTGGCATCCACATCAAGCTCATTCTGAATGATGAAACTTTCACCATCAATCAAATTCAGCTCAATGTCATCTGAATCCGGGTCAAAATCGATCTCAAAAAAATCTGGCCCAGTATCCGTTACTGTCAGCGATGTGTCACCGGACATACTGAAATGTCCAATAGACACGCCAAGCCCGTCTGCTCTTTCAAAGCCAATCCAAGCCCGCCATGCAGCCTCCTGATCCCAATCGAAACTAAAAATTTCCAGATCTGAGAGTGGGCCCGAATTCTGATTGCCGGTCGCTATATCCGCTTCAAAATGAGGCTGGAAAGACTGCCCCTTAATGCCGATAAACATACCCTCGGTGACAATATCGTCGGCTTTGGCGGACGTCGCAGTTGCCATATAAATCGCCACACCTGCGCCAACAAGCAATCCAGTTGATAAAAAAGTAGATTGCTTTAATGCTTCTGTCTTCATCAAAACCCCCCGCCGTCAACGGTGATGGCGATAAATTGAAAAGCCCTAATATTAATAAGATTCTGATTAAGCAACGAAGTTTCGATAAGTCAAGCTATCAGCGCCGATTAGCAAGATCTTTCGAGTGAATTTCTCAAACTGTGTCAAATATTCAACACTTATTGTCATAGTTTTTGTGCAAACGTTGAACCGTTTCAAAGGTTTTTTTGGAGTTGACCCTCGAAAGTTATTCCATGCCACCAACTGGCACAAAAAAACCGAATACAATTGCTGGGAAAACAAGATAATGTTGAGCTGCAGCGATTCCCAAGTGCTTTTGATGCCAACACATCGGACAAATTTGAGTTACATTAGGTCAAAACCGGTCATTGATTGCCTTATTGCGTGTGTCCGCTTTGTCCGCAAAGCTGCCGTTGTGGTGTGGCAAAATTCACGACCAGGACTTGATGTCTCCTGAGGGCCCAAAGCGGACATATTGGTTTTGATAAACGACGTATTGGATAACTTTCGAATTCAAATAGAGACGGTCAGTTATCAATGAGGATTAGAAATTTTTGGTTCGAATTTGACAGAGGTGACAAACGTACAAGAGCACTTGACCTTCAATTGGGTTGTGGAGTTGCTGCCGTTACATTGGACGATGCTTTGCTTGTGATCAAAGCAAAGGTGTCAGGAAAAGAAGAACTCCCCCCAATCGAAAGAGTAACTGAAGATATCAAATTCTCTGATTTAGATCAGAATCACGTGGTGCCAAACATGGGAGCTATGTCCGTTAAGGGTATTTGGTATCCAATGATTTGAGCAAAGTCTGAATTTGGTCACATTAGTCATATGCTTTTCACCTGAGATGATGTTTCAGAAACTCGAAGGTAAATCGGGAATGCGCAAACTGGCTTTGGTCATCATTGTAGCGTCTTTAGGCTGTGTTGCTTTTGCACCTACCGGGGTTCCGCTCGGTGTATTTTCGCAGGCAGACCCATCCAGGATACCGCCAACATTGCTCTTATCTGCAAGGTTTGAGGGGCTGGGTTCCATTGCAGTTTCCTTAGCGGTACAAGAAAACATCAAACCAAGAGGACCGGGCAAGCCCCTTCGGTCCTTATTTCACTGTTCCAGGTACCTTTTGCGATCATCGTGCATTTTGAGATGCTAAGGCGCTTACTTCAGAGAAGCACTTCGTCAAGTTCAGAAGCGACAGTAACTTAGAAGGTAAATACTGATCCTGCACAGAATGTTGGAAAGAAACAAAAACGTCCAATTCCAGATTGGTCACTTTGTCCACACAGCAGTCCCCGGGTTCGAAAAATGGCTGAGATCTGAACAATGTGAGGGCTCGATGTTCCATCAGAACTTAAATGTCAAACCTGCAGAAAGGTCATTGCTCGTCGTGCTCGATCCAAAAGAACCATTGTAGCGGATGTGGGCACTTTTAGTTTCCGAAAAATCAATTCCGATCCCAAGTCCAATGCCTAGCCGGTCTCGATCAATGGATGCAGAAGCCGTCGAAAAGGTAGCGGTTGCAAGAGGAACATTTGAAACCGTTGTGACATCAGTGTTGCCGAATATATGTTCCCACTGGACACGGGCATCAAACTTGAAGGTTTTGTCATCTGATTTAGCAGTCTTGCCAACTGCAATACCAATACCGGATTTTGCATAATCTGCTTCGTCTTCGGACACCTCAAGGTTTAAAAGCCCTGCACCTGTTTCGGTAAATGCTCCGCGATTACCATAAGCAGCGCCCAGTGTTGCAATCGGACCAAAATAGTGTTGATCCGGGTTCTCATCGAGGACATTGTAAAACGCTTCAAACGAGCCGGAAAAGCCATGTCCTCCAGCATCTGCAGTCGCTGTAACCGCACCGGCGCCAATGCCAAAGGAACGATCAAAATTAAAATTATGATATGCGTATGCGGCTGCACCGGAAAGTAAAAACTGATCGAGCTCAGTTGCTCCGTATATACCCAGATACCAGCTGTCGATGTCCGCGTTCGAGGCACTAACCCCTACATCGGTATGAATGTAACCGGCAGAAATCCCGGTGGTAAATTCAGCGCCGGTGTTCGTTGTTAGACGCTTCTCTAGCCCCAAAGCAAAGCCATATTCGGTGGCATCCCACCCTGGAGTTGCCTTATCTGCACCTACGTCGGTATACGATGCAATTGCAGCACCCCATAAATATACATCAGGCTGATCAAAGTCAGGGAAAGCTTGCGAAGATGTGTTTGATCCCGACAATGGCATAAAGCCCAAAGCCTGATTTAGCGACTGGTCTTGGTCTGGCAGCAAAGATTCCAAATTACCGCGCCGGCGCAAACTTTCAACAAACAGCAAGGAGCTATCCAATGCCGCCATTAGAGAGGATGGATGGATTTCCTTTGGTGAAGTACCAGCTGCTGTTAGGGTCGGGGTGAAGACGAGCTGAACGGTTGTTGGATTATAGACAGCCAGCAAATCAACATCTGGCAGATTATCAGTCACAGTGCCAAACTGTCCGGTCACACCAGCAGTTGAATCGATAACAGTCCAGACCGTTCTATTTGTGGGTATAACCAGCGGGTTCAGGCTGGCATTCAAAGTAGTACCACCAGCAATCGTAGTTGTACCGCCAACGTTGATAATGTCGCTTGTGCCATCCGGGCTAATGTCTACGTTCAGAATGCCACCGTTGTTAAACACAAGATTTCCTGTGACATTCATCGAGCCTTGTCCGACACCGGGCGCAAGGATCGCGCCATTGTTGATTGTTAATCCACCAAACGTTGCGTTGCCGGTAGTGGTTCCGCCGTTTGCAACGAAACTCGCTGTTGTTGCATTTGAGAAGGTCCAGACGCCATTGTTGACCTCGAAAATTTCAAACTGGCGATACTGCTGAGTGTTGGTTCCGGTATCGATCAAGCTGAGATCAAAGTTACCGTTACCGGGGCCGTTAAATCGAAGAGTATCAATATCCGCATCCGCGAAAACCACGCCTGTAACATTGAAAGTGGGAAAGAGTTCAAGCCTATCTTGAAATGTTCCCGGTGCAAATTGAATTGCATTTCCACTATTGCCGATCACGCTGCCCGCGACTGATATGTTTGTAGCCGAACCGGTTACCTCAATAGCACGGTTGGTGGCGCCGGCCCCGTTGCCACGCACGGTGCCGCTGGACAATACCGATATGGTTGATGCCGTCGTTGCGTTCAGAGCCGCTGTGATCCCATCGGCACCACTCACTGTCCCACCACCAACTGTAACATCCATCCTACCTGAGGGGGTTAGAACCTGGATCCCGGCATCCAGGCCAGCAATGTTCCCGGTCGATTGAATTGTAGAATCACCGACAGTACCTATGAGCGAGAGAATCCCGGTATCAGCAGTTATGTCGCCGGTCGAGTTAATGTTCATATTCCCGGTTTCAGTGCCGCCATTAATACCGAATGAATTCACCAAAGCGCCGGTGACATTGATATTTCCGTTCGACACAATGTTGACATTGGTCACAGCAAAGCCAACAAAGTTATTTGCTCTGATCCCGCTGCCTAGTCCGCCACCAGATACGCTGATGTTGCCGGTCGAATTAATACTAATATCGCCGTTGTTTGTTATGCCTGCAAGGATGCCCGTTGGCGTTGTAAAGAATGCAGGTAATCCTACCGTGGGATCAACGATGTTGATGTTTCCGACCGATTGAACTGTCACGTTACCGTTGTTGGTCACAAAGCCATTTATCCCCGCTCCCTGAGCAGCAACGTCACCCTGCGACAGGATCAAAACATTTCCATTTCCAGTCACCGATCCAATTATACCGCTGCCAAGGCCATTGTGAATGAGATTGCCAGTTGTATTAATATCGACATTGCCCGCACCCAATACAGATACATCAACAACCGCGGTAACTGCCGCGGTGTTGAATGCCTGAAAGGCACCGAGGTCTAGGATTACTGTCGCATTTCCGTTTGTGGTATCAAAATCGATTGAACTTGTTGCACCTGTATTCCCAATGTTTTGCGTTAACCCATTTATATTGAGCGTATCGATAGTCGGTCCGTCAGCATCTACACCAGCCGATAGATTACCCGTACAGGTTGCTATAGTTCCTGCCACAATGCAGGGTCCGTTGGTCGGTGGAACCACCGTTTGGGCATGGCTGATGTCCGTACTAAGCTGTGATGAAACTAGAACCGTTAAAACTGGTGAGAAGGATTGGAATCGGCAAAATAGTGCTGACTTCGAAACTGAGATCAGCATCGCTTTGCTGCAAGCGATGAATTGACAGATCCAATGTTTCATTCAGAACACCACCAAAAATGCAACCCGGATCGACTATAGGAAAAACCGAAGAAGAGCCCGGGATATCGTACTGCTCAGTTCAGCAAGAAGGCGAAATTGTCGGGCAGTGAGTGTATCTCTCCATCGTCAAAAGTTGGATTGAGCAACCCCAAAGCAAGGTAAGCAGGTAACAGAACCTTATTCATAATACTGTCCTAAGAGAATCTCCTGTTACATCAAGATCAGAGACCCACTGGACTGTCATTCCCCATATGGGGTATGCGATGGAAATGCTCTTAAAACTTTGGATTCGATGAACAATTTTCTTGGACTGAGTACCAATTATACAACATGAGTCGTTTCAATCTTCGGTGACAGGGTCGGCTCTTAAGTTTTGGCAAATTATCAGTTCAGTTTTTTGTTAATCCCTATCCTGACGACCGAAAAATCATGGTTATCAGAGAAACAGTCAGGGCATGAGCCATTAAAGACTTTGCCTCCATCAAACACATGAATACCCTCTAGCTTGGCAGACCATCCATCGTTCAACATCATTTCGTACCCTCCGCCGACAACCGCACTATCCAGTGTATCTGAGCCGGAATCAGGCGACAGGATCGATGTAACATCAGTGAATGCAATGCCGCCCGTTACATACAGGAGTCCGCCATTGTCATTTGCAATGCCAAGGCGCCCTCGTATTGTAGCAAACCAATCGATTTCGACGGCACAACCGGCTCCACACCCGAACGCACCTGTTGAAGGCACTGTTTCGCCCATATCAGCAAAGGAGAAATCACTCTCGATGCCCAATACTATTTTGCCGTGCTGTTTATTTAATCCAACCGTTGCACCTCCATTAATGCCATTGAGATCTACAACTGGAAAACCCGGAGATGGGCATGGGAATACGCCTAACGTCGTATCGCAATGATCCGCCTCACCAAATCCGTAACCAAGCACTCCCCCAAGGTAAAATCCTGACCAATCCTCTTTGCTGGCGCCTTCCGATTTAATCTCATCTGCTGAATAGGAATTTGTTGAACAGGCAACTAGAAACATCGTGGATAGCAGTAGCTTTTTAAAAGCAATAATTACATCATTCATGTCGTGTGCGCTTTCCCTGACATCTATATGGAGAAAGGTGTTCAGCCTTGATGTTTGTCAACAAACTGAAATCGGTTATTGCGCTCAACATTTAGCTGAGCACGTAGCATTGGCTTGAATAATTTAACGTGTCATTACCCACATGGGGTATAAAGCTGCCTTTTAGCTCAGTACGGTCTTAACAATGTGACTGCCGAAGAGATCTGGTTTTTCATAGGGAAGGAAGTATCCGGCACCAGGAATCTCCTCACTCGAAAAGTTTGGCATTTTTTGCCTCAACTCCTCGACTTCCTCTAAGGTAACGGAACGATCAAACTCGCCATGCAAGTGTGATACCGGACAAATAACGTTACGAATAATTTCCGGATTCAAATTCCATTGGGTTTGCATTTCTGCGAGATAGTCTCTCACATTTGCGGTCAGAGTTAATTCACAGGCATTGCGAATGAACGGAATTATCTGAGGGTTTTTCAGCGTGTCTTGCACCTCTGGAACATCATTCCAACCGTGAGCGAGATACCAGTCCGCTCCTTTTTGCTGAACATACCGATAGCATATTCGTGCTAGGGTTTCTGATGTCTTTGGCGCATAACGCAACAGTTTGATTGTGACTTTTTGTGTTGGCGTGAATCGCCTAATTGAATCATTCGAGTATGGTTTCACCAAGCCTGTTACTAATAACTTACTGAATAAATCCGGACGTTTTGCAGCGATATAGAATAATGATGCGGAGCCGTTACCTAATCCGATTGCAGGTATATCCTTGAGGCCCAACCTATCGATCAACCAGCCTATTGCATCCGCAGATTGATCCAGAAAATCCGATTCCGAACTGCTGTCTGAGTCACCAAAACCAGGTCTAATAACCGAGTAGAGACGAATTCCTTCATTTTTTAACCTGCGCTCAATTGGGTCACCCAACAGATAGCCTTGGACACTGCCATGAACAATCAACGCAGGCTTGCCCTTCTCAGCACCAGTCCAACTATACGCAATGCGCCTGTTATCCGGTCGACGAAGGATTTGATAGTTTCCCCATGGGTCTTGCCAGGCTTGATGCCGACTTCTCTGTTTATGGCTGGCTCTTGCGTTGAGCAACCCGATCAGGCGTATCAGATCAACTTGCGACCTTGTTTCGGTCTTGCGTAATATGGTCTTGATTTGAGTACGGGTCGTTTGAGGAGTGGTTTTCCTCAGCTTGGCGATTTGCGCAGAATCTCTTATTTCAAAAAGCGCTTTCGTGACCTCCCGCTCTGCTTCCGTGAGGCCGAACGTTTGATCCAGCGTAGTATCAACAGCAGTTGCCCAACGAGTCTCCAAAGCACGTATTACTATGTAGGAGGATTTGCCGCCATTGCTTGGAAGAACGTATACTTCTGCAATGCCGCCCGTCATACCCTTACTGCTGGTGCGCAAGATCGCATGCTGGCTTGGTTGGTTTGTAAGCGTCTGTGTGCTTGTGAGCACAGATTGAAAGTCCGCGAAAGAAACTGGATCCAGCCAATCAAGATTGTTTTCCATTCCTTGAATCGCATTGAAACGGTCTCCCGCATCGACATTAGCCGCAACCACAATCCTAGCAGGCGTAATTACCATGGCCGCTGCATCGATTTCACTTATCGCTTCATCGATCGGATTGGCTTCCTTAGGGTTGGATAATTTTTCCAAAAGACTATGTGCCCCGCTAACATAGTCTTTGACCATCTTGTCGTCATCAATGGAGGGGTTGCTATGATCAGCTTCCGCTCTTGCAAGCTTTTTTGTCCAAGCCAAAACACAGTCTTTGAACGCAGAATCGTCGCTGACAAGGCGATAACCGCTGTTAACGAATTCTATGTTCTGAAATTCGGTGCTCGATTCTTGTTGAGGCAAAGAGGATTCTGACACGCTTTTCCTATCGTCGGATTTAAGATTAGGAGCAATCTTTTGTGATCACTTCCTTAGTTTTTTCGACGCACCCTTGGATACATTATTTGCGACAGAAGGCGAGACAGTCAAGCGAGATAACCATATAATGAGTATTGCCGCATGGGTGGTGGTAAAACAATTGTTCCACGCATTACTTTTAGAAATGGAATACTACAGTAATGGCGGTTATGTCCGCAAACCTGCCTTTCGACTACTCACCAACCCGAACATATGGGTAAATTACTGCCTGCTGCTTGGTTTTGGCCGAAGGTAAATCTTGATTTCTCAGTTTCTGTGGTAACATTCCAATCGTTTGGGTGGCGCAAAGTATGGCGATGTATCATAATCGAATTGGGGCTGTTTGAGTACCTGAAGAACGCCGGAGGATGTAAGTCATGAATTACCAACCTATACGCGAACTTACAGTTGAAGAAATCAATACCTATGAAAAAGATGGCATTGTGTGCCTTCGTAAGTTCTTTGATGCTAAGACGGTTGAAATGTTGAGAGACGTTGTTGAACGGGACATGAAAAACCCTGGTCCCATGGCTCTTGATGTCACGCGGGATGGTAAGGGAAAGTTTTATGGCAATACGTTTGTATGGAAACACTACGAGGAACTAGATGATTTTATCCATAATTCTCCTGCAGGCGATTTAATTGCAGGTATTCTGCAGTCTTCGAAAGTGAACATTATCTTCGATCAGTTTCTTGTAAAGGAGCCTGGCACAACAACTCCAACCCTGTGGCATCATGATCAGACCTACTGGCCAATTGCAGGCGATCAAGTTTGTACCATGTGGCTTGCGCTTGATCCGGTCACGAAAGAAAGTGGTGCGGTTGAATATGTCTGTGGCTCTCACCGTTGGGGGCAGCGTTTCAAAGCCGTCTCTTTCAAAGATGACAATCTATACAAGGAAAACCTGCCACCAGTGCCAGACATAGATGCAATGCGTGATCAATACAAAATTGTCCAGTTTGAACTTGAGCCTGGCGATTGCACGTTGCATCACGGGCTGACAGTTCACGGCGCACCTGGAAACACGACACTCACGTGCAAACGCCGTGCTTATGTTACCCGGTGGGCTGGCGATGATGTAACCTATTATCCGCGCCCGAACCTTCAGCCGATGCTATATGACCCCGGAATTGCCAAGGGCGGACCGATTGATTGCTCTTTGTTTCCGGTAATCCGCCGAAACTCATCGGTTGCTACTCAGATTTAGATTCGTAGCATTACGAGCATGAGCGTCTTGGAGACTGATAAGAAATCATTTGTCTGATCATGGATAAATGAGATTTTCCGCTTAGCTTTCGTCCAACAAAGAATTGTCCAGCGGCTGTTATCCTCAAAAACGGTCACCACGGTTTTCGACTCAAATGAATTTCCCGCTCAATAGACAGGCAGTGCTATCAGTGGAAAAATAGGTAGGATAAAACTACCGTATCAAAAAAAGTCGATACGTAACCTAAACTACTGGCGGACAGACAGGGATTCGAACCCTGGAGACGGTTGCCCGCCTACACGCGTTCCAGGCGTGCGCCTTCGACCACTCGGCCACCTGTCCGTAATCTGGCGTAAAACTTCAGATTGAACTGGCGCAATATACAAAGTTCGA
>JBCCXO010000069.1:0-16459 GCA_039191645.1 Pseudomonadota bacterium
ACCTTTACAAAACATACAATCGATTCAGCACCGGAAGAGGCTAAGGAAAATCTCGCCTATGCGGAAAAAGCCTATGGCTTCCTTCCCAATCTTTATCGAAACATGGCGGAAGCGCCGACACTGTTTGGGGGATATTTGAAGCTCTCTGAAGTCTTCGGAAATACAAGTTTTTCTGAAACCGAGAGGCAAATCATCCTCATGACGAACAACCGTTTAAACGGCTGTAAATACTGTATGGCAGCGCATACGACCATTGCGCAATCACACAGCGTTCCGGACGACGTCATTGAAGCGCTGCGAAACAATACGCCGATTTCAGACGAAAAACTCGAGCATTTGAGGCAGTTTGCAGCGATAATCAATGAGACTCGCGGGAATCCAACCGAAGCAGAGCTAAAAACCTTTTTGGATGCTGGATACACCAAACAAAATGTTTTGGAGATTCTGGTTGGGACAAGTCTTAAAATCCTCTCCAACTATACCAATCACATAACCCACACCGAATTGGACGAGGCGTTTGTGCCAAACAGCTGGTCTGGTGTGAGTTCAGAAGCCGCAGAATAGGGCCATATCGCATAAAAAGATGCGTAATATCCCATCTTCGGGATGCTTGAGGCTTTCGCGCCACGTGAGTCATCAAGAAGAAGAATGCAATCAATGATATCATTATATTGAAATCATTGATTGCATTTGGTACAAATGGCTTATGGCCAGTATAACCATTCGCAATCTTGACGAGAAAACAAAGCAGGCCCTGCGGGAGCATGCAGCGCGCAATGGCCGCTCCATGGAGGAGGAGGCACGCATACTGCTCGGCAGCCTCACTGTTACGAATCTTGTGGCGAATGCGCAGATCAATCCTTCAGTTGAAACACTTGATCCGCTGGCTGTCTCCCAGCAAATAGAAGTTTTGCCCGATGCAACTCTTACCGCTGTAAAGGGAAAACGCATATTGCTCATCATCGGTGGCGGCATAGCGGCCTATAAATGCCTCGACCTGATCCGGCGACTGCGGGAGCGTGGTGCGACGGTGCGGCCAATCATGACGCACGCCGCTCAGGAATTCATCACCCCGCTATCCGTTGGAGCAATTTCCGGCGACCGGGTATTCACTGAACTCTTTGATCGTGAGGACGAGCATGACATTGGTCATATCCGCCTGTCCCGCGAAGCAGATTTAATCGTGGTTGCACCTGCGACTGCTGATATGATGGCAAAGATGGCGGGCGGACATGCGAATGATCTCGCCTCAACCGTTTTAATGGCAACTGACAAGCCGGTGCTGATTGCCCCGGCTATGAACCCACGCATGTGGTTGCACCCGGCAACGCAACGAAACCTCGATACCCTGCGGGCTGACGGTATTCAGTTTGTGGGCCCCAATGCAGGAGAGATGGCAGAAAGCGGTGAGGCGGGTTATGGACGCATGTCGGAGCCGATGGAAATCCTGGTTGCGATCGCAGATATGTTTGAAGAAAAGCCGAAGCCATTGGCCGGAAGGCGGGCGATTGTCACCTCCGGGCCAACCCATGAGCCGATTGATCCCGTGCGCTACATCGCCAACCGGTCCTCTGGCAAGCAAGGTCATGCGATTGCAAAGGCTCTGGGAGCGGCCGGAGCAGAGGTGATTTTGGTTTCTGGCCCTGTGACAATCCCCCCACCAGAGAATGTTGAGACGATCCCGGTTCAAACGGCCCGTGAAATGCAAAAAATGGTAGAAGCTGCCCTTCCTGCTGATATCGCAGTGATGGTTGCAGCGGTTGCAGATTGGCGTAGCGCGGATGAAGCTGCAGAAAAGATGAAAAAGGAAAACGGCAAAGGCCCTGACTCCTTAAAGCTGACGGAGAACCCCGATATTCTCAAAGGTCTTGGACATCACAAAAATCGCCCAAGGCTCTTGGTCGGTTTCGCCGCTGAAACAGAACATGTGAAAAAAAACGCCGCTGCAAAACTCAAGCGCAAGAATGCAGATTGGATTGTAGCCAACGATGTCTCGCCTGAAGGCGGTGTAATGGGCGGCGACAAAAATACAATCAAACTTCTATCGAACGAGGGCATTGAATCCTGGCCGGAAATGGATAAGGAGGAGGTGGCTGATCGCTTGGTAAATCGAATCGTGGAGCATTTCACGGTGGAGACTTTGGAAGCATGAAAACACTCAAAATTGTCCGTCTGCCCCATAGCGAAGGATTAGAGTTACCCGCTTACGAAACAGAAGACGCGGCCGGAATGGATTTACGGGCCGCAGTTCCACAGGATGATCCGGTTCACCTTGCCCCGGGTGCACGAATATTGGTGCCTACAGGACTGATCATGGAAATTCCGAAAGGGTATGAAGGCCAAATTCGCCCGCGTTCAGGCCTTGCTTTTAAAAACGGGATCACATGTCTCAACACACCAGGCACCATCGACGCGGACTATCGTGGCGAGGTTATGGTATTGCTGATACATCTCGGCGACACACCGTTCCTCATCGAACGCGGGATGCGCATAGCCCAGATGGTTATTGCACCCGTTTCGCAGGTGATAATCGAAGAAGTCTCTCTCGCAAATGAGACAGAGCGTGGATCGGGTGGATTTGGTTCTACAGGCGTGTAATGCTCCATCACTAACAGGCTTTTGATTTGCATGACACTAACCAGGAATGCCTTATGAAAAGCTGTCATTCGGAGAACCTATATGCCCAGATCGCCCATTTTGAGCCTCATACTATTTGCAATCGCATTCTCATTCACAACCCCAGGACATGCTTGCGGGCCGACCTCTGATTGCCGGATTGGAGACCGTCACTACCGGATCAAGATGCCCGAAAATCACAACGGAACAGATGTCATCGGCGCCATCGTCTATGCGCACGGATATCGCGGTAACGCAGCCGGGATGATGCGAAACAAATCCATGGCGGAGATGGCAAACAAGCTTGGTGTGGCACTGATCTCGACAAAATCTGCCAGCGATGACTGGTTGATCCCCGGGGTCCCGGAAAACCCTGCCTCCAATGGAAAAGTGGAGCTTGAATATTTCGACGCTGTCGTTGCCGATGCCACCGCGCGCTTTCCCATCGATAAAAACAAATTGATGGCAACCGGGTTTTCCGCCGGTGGTATGATGACATGGAACCTGATTTGTCATCGCAGTGAGCTTTTTGCAGGCTTCGCGCCAATGGCCGGGACCTTCTGGGAACCGGAACCGGCAACGTGCGATACGCCACCCGCAAACGTTGTGCACATCCATGGAACAAGCGACAGAATTGTCCCCTTGCTTGGGCGACCAATCCAGCAAACCCATCAAGGGCAGATACCCCAGGTTATGGACATGTACAAAAAGTACGGCGGCTATAAAAAGTCAGGAGACACAGAATTTTCGGATCTGGTTTGTGAGGACGCAAAAAACGCGGAAGGAAAAATACTAAACTTCTGCCTGCACCCAGGCGGCCACTCCTTCAAATCAGAGTATGTCCGCTTTGCCTGGGAAACGCTCGAAAAGACAGGAAAACTATAACGTTGCCCACCTAGGCTCGCACCAGATACCAACTGACAACCCGTCCAACGCCTTTGAGGCTTTCAACGGGTGCTTTTTCAAACTGGTATTTGTCATTAAGACCCTGATAGGTTGCCTGCGAAACCCGAATCCTGCCGGTCTCGCCGTAACTTTCCAGCCTGGAAGCAAGATTGACGGTGGTTGACCAAACATCATAGGCGAACTTTGCCTTACCGATGACCCCCGCAGTGATCGGTCCGGTGGCGATCCCGATCCGCATTTGCAGGTCGACATTTTCTGTTTTTGCGATGGCCGCAAGACTATCCTGAAACCGAATGGCAAGCGTGATCATGTTTTCGGTGTGAATATCATTGGGCTGTGGAACGCCACACGCCGCCATATACGAGTCTCCAATGGTCTTGATTTTCTCCGTGCCTAATTCCTCACCAATCCGGTCAAACTCCGAAAAAATACGGTTGAGAAGGGTAACAAGATCTTTAGCTGACATGCTTCTGGCAAGATTTGTAAATCCAACGATATCAGCAAACATAACACTGGCTTCATCAAACCGATCAGCAATCAATTGATCCGGTTCCTCGCGAAGTCGCTCTGCTATTTGTTCTGGCAACACATTACGCAGCAATTGTTCCGACCGTGCTTCTGCATCGGCCGCAATGGAAAACGCGTACCAGACAATGATTGCCAGTACCAAAATAATCGAAGTCGCGGACAGAACATAAATCTGATTGATGAATGCCGGATCGATTTGGCTCTGAATTCGACCGGTCTCGAAAAGAAAAAACGTAGAGAGGTGTCCGACAATACAAACAAGAGTAACGGCCACAATATAGCGGAAATGCCCCAAG
The DNA here is from genome assembly GCA_039191645.1 of Pseudomonadota bacterium. Taxonomy (GTDB): domain Bacteria; phylum Pseudomonadota; class Alphaproteobacteria; order Rhizobiales; family Rhizobiaceae; genus JAALLB01. Next base: position 4,347 of record JBCCXO010000069.1, read on the forward strand.
CCAAAAATGGCAAAAGCAATTGCGACTGAGCCAATGTAATTAAGTTGAATGCCAGAATCCCGACCGAGTTCAGACACGAAGAAAAACAGAGTAACGGCAACGGTTGTCGCAAGAACGATTGGGCTCGCAAGGGCGTTAAAACGGTGCCAGAACGGCGCGGTGGTGGTCATAACGGCTGAAAACAGATTTCCCGCGATCAACCATTTTGTGACCATAAAATCATAGGTTGAGAAATTGATCACAAATGACAGGGAAGAGAGGGCGGATAGATAGCCGGCAATGTTGCAGATAGACAGCCTTCGACGGGTCTCACGATCATAGCCGCTCACCCCATAACGCACGGCCCAATCAAACCATGCATTTAAGGTCTTCAGAATTCCCGCTTGCTTTTGTTGCTGAGAAAACTGCATTGGTTGCTGCCAACTCCTGATTGCTGCACCCGATTGTAACAGACCACTTATATTTGGTTAAAGTCTGACCGCTTTTTCAGTTCTTCAAGATCCAGCAAGCCATCTGTTGTATTTACAAAAGATACTACAGAAGAAGCGTTATGCGCCGCAAGCAACAGCGCCTTGTCCGGGCTCAATCCGCTTACCAAGCCAAATGCCAGGGTTGAAACAAATGAGTCGCCCGCACCGGCAGTGCCCGCAACGGCAACAGGGATGACGGGTTGATGAAGCAAGGCATGTCCATCGTAGAGATAAGCGCCGTCCCCACCATACGTAATCAGAACATTCTTGGGCCCTTTTGAATGCAGTTCTTCACAAAACTTCTTCAAGGGTATGATGCCACCTGGACAGGATAAAACAGGTTCATCCAAATTCGGCTTCCCCCAATCAAGTGAATCATCCAATGCCGAAAGACAGGGAACAAGGGCCGCAGCCTCCATCGCATTGATGGAAATAAGCGACATATGCCGCGCAGCGGACAGAACAGAGTTCGCGCGCGTTGTAATTTGGCGAATACCTGGATTGGAAGAAAAGAAAGCGCCGGATTGAAGAGCAAGTTCAGAAATCAACGGAAGCATCTTGGCAGAATCACCGCTAAGGGGAGCTGCATGAACCAGATCGGCACTTAGCGGCGAAATCTTTTTCAAGTCGGATTCTTCAAGCATCGTGTTGGCACCACGATGGGTGAAAATAGCAGCATTTTTCTCATGGCTCGCGATCATAACAGCAGAACCTGTTGTGGCGTTCTGATCAGAGAGGAAATTTTCTGGCGACAAGCTGTGTTTTTCACAATGGTGTAAAATGTGATCCCGGGCAACATCCTCCCCCGTCATCACGGCCGGTGCAACTTGGCATCCGAGTTTGGAAAGGCAAACGGCGGTATTCAACGCCCCTCCGCCAATATGACGGGTAATGGATTGGGCTTCTACCTTGCTTCCAGGTTCGACAAGCAGAAACTGTTGATGGGCATTCGAAAGGGAAATCTGCTCAATCGACTGCGAGTTAACAACGGTGATAATGTCGATCATCGCTGATCCAAAAGTCACGGCCTTCACGAGATATCATTCCTGTGTTGGTAGCACACGGTCGGGCGGTCGATGGCCGTCCACCCAGGTTCGAATATTGATCAGCACCCGCTCACCCATTTCCATCCGGCCTTCTTTTGTTGCCGAACCCATATGCGGTAAAAGCACAACTTTGCCCTTTTTAACCAGAGACATAAGTTCTGAATCAACAGCAGGTTCATGTTCAAACACATCCAGTCCCGCTCCGCCGATTTGTCCCTTGGTGATTGCCTCTGTCAGAGCCGCCTCGTCAATTATTTCGCCCCGTGCAGTATTGATAATGATTGTCCCCTTTTGCAGGAGTTCCAGGCGCTCTTTGTTAAGCAGATGGTAAGTTGCCGGCGTTGACGGGCAATTGACAGAAACAAAATCCACCCGCGGGAGCATTTGTTCAAGGCTATCCCAATAGGTCGCCTCCAATTCCTCTTCAGTCTGGTCTGCAACCGGGCTCCGGTTGTGGTAATGGATCGACAACCCAAACGCTTTGGCGCGTCTTGCAACTGCGGTTCCAATTCGACCCATTCCGATTATGCCAAGGCGTTTTCCCCAAATCCGGTTCCCCAACATCCAGGTTGGCGACCAGCCTTCCCATCTTCCTTTATTGATTGCCTGTGCGCCTTCCACAAAACGACGGGACACCGCAATCAACAATCCTATCGTCATGTCAGCCGTGTCTTCGCTCAGCACGTTGGGCGTGTTTGTGACCGTGATCCCGTTTTCAGCCGCGGCTGCAACATCAATGTTGTCAACACCATTGCCGAAATTAGCAATCAACTTCAGGTTTTCACCAGCGTTTTTGATAAGATTTTGGTCAATCTTGTCGGTCACTGTGGGAACAAGAACATCTGCGGTTTGAACCGCCTCGACCAGTTGTTCGTCAGAAAAGGCCTGATCTTCCAGATTGAGTTTGGTATCAAACAATTCCCGCATACGGGTTTCTATGGAATCGGGCAGCTTCCGTGTTACGACGACGACAGGTTTTTTTCCGCTCATTAAGATTTTTCCCAGTTTGCTGGTATTCGGTGTATCTTGACCACCTGTTAACGCTTTATAAACTATATGCAAGCACTTGAATGGTTTATCAAACCTTGTGACCAATACAAATAACTTCGCGGTATCAAATGGAAATGATGACTAGGTTTACCAGAAATTTCTTGTCCCTCTCCCTGAGTTTAGTGCTATCAATCGGTTTTCTTTCATTTTCGCCAAATCTGAATGGTTTTACAATGGGGAAGGTGCAGGCGCAAACCACAGGAAAAACAGGACTGCCTGTGCCTCGGTTTGTCAGCCTGAAGGCACAACGGGTCAATATGCGCATTGGGCCCGGAAAGCAATTCAAGGTCGCATGGCTATATTTGAAAAAAGGGTTGCCGGTAGAGATCATCCAAGAATACGACAATTGGCGAAAAGTGCGCGATCCAGAAGGAAATGAAGGTTGGATTTTGCACTCCCTTCTTTCCGGCAAACGGACGGCCATTGTTAATCCCGGTGAACGCGACAAAGAGGCCGGAATCGCAGATTTAAGGAAAGATGCGTCGGAAGAGGCAGATGTCATGGCCCGGATTGAGCCCGGCGTTGTAACCGAGGTTCAGGCATGTCAGGAGGAATGGTGCCTCATTTCTGCCGATGGCGAAAGCGGTTATGTGGCTAAAAAGTTCTTATGGGGTGTTTATCCCGACGAGCTCATCGAACAGTAGGGTTGAGGGATCACAGCTCTATCGTTTGGAGTCACGCACTCTAACGACAACATCCACTCGACTGATTTCCATGCCTTCGGGGGGCTCTGGAAGGTTATCAATTTTCACAAAACCCTCGGGCATATCTACAACTTCACTGGTGCTTTCGATATAGAAATGGTGGTGGTTCCCGGTATTGGTGTCAAAATAGGTTTTGGTTGAATCGATTGAAATGGCACGAAGCAGTCCATTGTTGGTAAACTGGTGCAAGGTGTTGTAGATCGTCGCCAGCGAAACATCCACGCCGGCAACTTTTGCTTCTTCGAACAAATCTTCCGCCGCGATGTGCCGATCCCCTTTTGAGAACAACAATTCAGCCAGCGCAATGCGCTGTCGTGTAGGCCTTAAATCGGCCTTTCTGAGAATGCCTTCAACTTCTTTAGTTTTCATCACGCTGATTTCCTAGGAAAACCAAATTTGGACAATAATATAATTATATTACCGTCTTGCCGCAATACCCTTACTGCTGTGGCGAAATAGCATCCTTTTTGTGGATTTAATCACGGAATATTACAATTCTTCCTTTGGCAGTGATGTGAGTGGTGTGCTACACGACAAAACATAATGACAGACAAAATGCATGAAAGCACTTGAAATACATGGACGAACGCAAATCAAGCTACGATTATGAGGATATTCTACGCTGCGGGCGGGGGGAATTGTTCGGCGAGGGAAATGCGCAGTTACCGGCGCCGCCGATGCTGATGTTTGACAGAATCACCGAAGTTTCTGAAACCGGTGGAGAGTTTGATAAAGGGTTCATACGCGCTGAACTTGATGTAAAACCCGATTTATGGTTTTTCCCGTGCCACTTCATCAACAATGAGATTATGCCCGGTTGCCTCGGACTGGATGCGATGTGGCAATTGACAGGTTTTTATCTGGGATGGTTGGGCGAACCAGGATATGGAATGGCGCTTTCAACGGGTGAAGTAAAGTTTAAGGGCATGGTAACACCGAACACCAAATTGGTTGAGTACGGCATAGACTTTAAACGCGTCATGCGTGGAAGACTGGTTCTGGGAATTGCGGACGGCTGGTTGAAAGCCGATGGTGAAAAGATTTATTTTGCGAAAGATCTTAAGGTCGGATTATCAAAGGAAAAGGCTTCCTGAGCGTAAGCCTGAAATTATAAGGAAAGCGCCATGAAACGCGTTGTTGTCACCGGGATGGGGATTGTTTCCTCTATCGGGAATAATTCTCAGGAAGTTCTGGCTTCATTGCAGGAGGCAAAATCGGGGATTTCTACCGCCGAAGACTATCAAAAATATGGGTTTAGGTGTCAGGTCCATGGTGAGCCTACGATGGATCCATTCGAGATTTTAGATCGGCGTACTGCAAGGTTTATGGCCAAAGGTACAGCCTGGAACTACATTGCGATGGAGCAGGCGATTGTCGATGCCGGGCTTGAAGAAAGCAACATCATAAACCCACGCACGGGGATCATCATGGGATCTGGCGGGCCGTCGACCAAAACAATATTTGAAGCCGCTGATATCACCCGCGAAAAAGGCCCGAAACGCATTGGACCAACAGCTGTACCCAAGGCAATGAGTTCAACTGCATCTGCTGTTTTGGCAACGCAATTTCAGATAAAGGGCGTGAATTATACAATTTCATCTGCATGTGCGACGTCCAACCATTGCATCGGAAATGCTTATGAAACGATACAGCTTGGCAAACAGGACATGATTTTTGCTGGAGGTTCGGAGGATCTCGATTGGTCCATGTCGAACCTCTTCGATGCCATGGGTGCAATGTCTTCGAAATACAATGAGACGCCATCCACGGCCTCACGCGCATTTGATGCAAACCGGGATGGGTTTGTAATTGCTGGCGGTGCTGGTGTGCTGGTTCTTGAGGAACTCGAACACGCAAAAGCACGTGGTGCTAAGATTTATGGAGAAATTGTGGGATACGGCGCGACTTCTGATGGATATGACATGGTAGCGCCCTCTGGCGAAGGCGCGGTTCGATGCATGAACATGGCAATGGAGACCGTGAACGATCCCATCGATTATATCAATCCGCACGCGACTTCCACACCCGTAGGCGATGAGAAAGAAATGCAAGGTGTGCGCGAAGTGTTTGGCGACAATATCCCGCCAATCTCGGCAACCAAATCGCTTACCGGTCACTCGTTGGGCGCTACCGGAGTACAGGAGGCGATCTATTGCCTTTTGATGATGCAAAACGGGTTTATCTGTAAAAGTGCTCACATTGACGAACTCGATCCGGCGTTTGCGGATATGAACATAGTTTCGGATCGCATAGATGATGTTGAGTTGAACACCGTGATGTCAAATTCATTTGGGTTTGGCGGAACCAATGCAACTCTGATTTTTCAAAGACACACAGGCTAGGGGCGAAAGCAATGGGTGACTTGATGAAAGGCAAGCGCGGGCTTGTCATGGGTGTTGCAAACAACCACTCGATTGCGTGGGGGATTGCAAAACGAATAGCGGAAGAGGGCGCGGAACTTGCTTTCACATATCAAGGGGAAGCTTTTGGAAAACGGGTCAAGCCGCTTGCAGAAAGTGCGGGCGCCAAATTGCTGCTTCCATGCGATGTCGAAGACATCTCGACAGTGGATGAAGTATTCGAAACCTTGAAACAGGAATGGGGATCCATCGACTTTCTGGTCCACGCGATTGCCTTTTCCGACAAGGATGAGCTGAAGGGCAAATATGCCGATACCACGAGGGATAATTTTTCCCGTACGATGGTAATATCCTGTTTCTCTTTTACTGAAATCGCAAAAAGGGCAGCTGATATGATGCCGAATGGCGGTTCTCTTCTTACACTCACCTATGGCGGGGCAACCCGTGTGATGCCAAACTACAACGTTATGGGTGTCGCAAAAGCAGCCCTTGAAGCAAGTGTGCGATATCTGGCCAGTGACTATGGGCCTGAGGGAATCCGTGTAAACGCGATTTCTGCTGGGCCTGTGAGAACGTTGGCGGGCGCCGGTGTCGCCGATGCAAGGGCAATGTTCAACTATCAGAAACGCAATTCTCCCTTAAGGCGAACCGTAGATATTTCTGAAGTTGGCGGTTCAGGTCTTTATCTGTTGTCTGATCTGTCCTCAGGCGTAACTGGGGAAGTCCATTTCGTGGATTCAGGCTATTCAACGGTTTCGATGCCGCGCCTTGAAGAATTGAATGCCACTGATGAATAGGCTATCGGCTGGCCTCAAAAACCTTGAATCCATCCCGCTCTAAAAGTTTTTCAAAACTTCGGAAATTGGTTTGCAGCGCTCGTTCATAGGGCAGATTTTTGTTCGCTACCATCAAAAGACGTCCACCGTGTTTGAGCGTGGAAGAAGCAATTTCAATAAACCTCTGACCGAGGTGAGGTTCTTGAGCACGCCCTACATGAAATGGTGGGTTCATGATCACCCAATCATAAGGTTTCTTGGGAAACTCGGACACAACATCAATCCAATGAAACGAAGCATCTGGAAACGAAGCAAAGCGCCTGCGGGCAAGTTCCAAGTTTGTCCGGGCTAAATTCAGAGCGTTTTCATCCGCTTCGTAAAGATCAATTTCGACAATATTTTCAGTCTTTCCGGGAAGCTCACAAGACAAGTATCCCCATCCAGCACCAAAATCTGCAACCTTACCTGCAATCCGTTGGTCGACCGTCTCCAGCAGGAGTTGTGATCCGGTATCGGGTCCATCTGCCGAAAAGACACCTTCTCGGAGATGGTAAGCCTCAACTTGCTTTTCGATTTCCAGCGCCGGGAATTTCAAACCTTCCGTAACACTCGCCCGGAAAACAATTGAATGATACTTAGAGAAGCTATTCTGAACATCGGCATACTGGGAAAACCATTTCCGGATAGAGCCAATACCTTCGTTCTTGTTTCCCGCCACAATAATCGAACTTCCAGCGCTCATCTGATTCCACATCCGGGTAATCTGATACGCATTCCACCGTCGGTTCCTGCCAAGGAGGAAAACGCTAAGTGCCACACTGCGATCAATATCGACGAGTGACTTAACGTGGTAGGCTTGCCGCTGCAAAGCGAGGTAATCCGGCCTGAATGCTTGTTCGCAAATGAATGCTTCTTTCCAGCGCTCTGTTAGCTCTGGAACAGGGGATGCGTTCAAAAATCGGGCATGTCCGGGTGCCGGCGGCTCCGCAATGGTTTCCAGTGCCAGTCTCAGTGCATGACGGTGATCCGCTTTCATGATCAACGCCTACAAAAAAGGCCGGGTTTCCCCAGCCTCGTTTGCAAATGGAGCTGACGATTAGTCTTCGTCATCTTCTTTTTTGACTTCCTTTGGAATTTCTGTGCCGGTTTCCTGATCCACAACTTTCATAGAAAGGCGAACCTTGCCGCGGTCATCAAATCCCATGAGCTTGACCCAGACTTTGTCACCCTCATTCACAACATCGGTTGTCTTGGCAACGCGCTCATTTGCAAGCTGTGAAATGTGTACCAAACCATCTCGTGAACCGAAAAAGTTGACGAACGCACCAAAGTCGACACACTTGACCACCTTGCCTTCATAAATCTCACCGACTTCCGGATCGTCAGTGATGGAGCGGATCCATTTCACTGCAGCTTCAATTTCTTTGGCAGCGCTGGATGCAACTTTCACGGTGCCATCGTCTTCAATAGAGACTTTTGCACCGGTCTTCTCCACGATCTCACGAATGACTTTACCACCCGATCCGATGACTTCGCGAATTTTGTCTGTCGGAATCGTGAAGCTTTCTATTCTTGGTGCAAACTCACCAAGCTCTGCACGACCCTCTGCGATAGCCTTGTTCATCTCACCGAGAATATGCTGGCGACCGCCTTTTGCTTGTTCCAAAGCAACTTTCATAATCTCTTCAGTGATACCAGTAATTTTGATGTCCATCTGCAGTGACGTGATGCCCTCTGCGGTACCAGCCACTTTAAAGTCCATGTCTCCCAAGTGATCTTCATCACCAAGAATATCAGAAAGGACAGCAAAGTCGTCGCCCTCTTTGATAAGCCCCATCGCGATCCCAGCCACGGGTGCTTTTAAGGGGACACCAGCATCCATAAAGGCCAGTGAGGTGCCGCAAACGGTTGCCATAGAAGATGAACCGTTAGATTCTGTGATTTCAGAAACCGCACGCAAAGTGTAAGGGAACTCTTCCTGGCTTGGAAGGACGGCACGAACCGCGCGCCAGGCAAGTTTACCATGTCCAATTTCACGTCTGCCAGTCGCCCCGATGCGGCCTGTTTCCCCGACAGAGTAAGGCGGGAAATTGTAGTGCAGCATGAAATTCTCTTTATACGTTCCGGTAAGCGCGTCAATCATTTGCTCATCATCGGATGTGCCTAGCGTAGCCACAACCAGAGCCTGGGTCTCACCCCGTGTAAACAGCGCCGAGCCATGCGTACGCGGCAAGATGCCAACTTCCGAGACAATAGGACGGACGGTTGAAAGATCACGACCATCAATACGGCTGCCCGTCTTCAGAATTGAACCGCGCACCACATTACCCTGGACTGTTTTGAGAACATCGCCGAGGATGTTTGCCTCATCATCTGTTGCCTCTTCAGACAGAAATGCTTCTTTCGCCTTTGCCTTGGCAGCATCAAGCGCATTATACCTGTCCTGCTTGTCTGAGATTTTGTAAGCATCTTCGATATCAGAACCAACAAGCTCAACAACTTTGCCTTCAAGTTCGGAATGATCCGGAACGATGTGCTCGCGCGGTTCCTTTGCACACTTCTCGGCAAGTTGGATAATCGCATCGATAACAGGCTGGAATTCTTCATGTCCGAACATAACAGCGCCAAGCATGACTTCTTCAGACAGAACCTTCGCCTCTGATTCCACCATCAAAACAGCATCACGCGTGCCTGCAACAACGAGGTCGAGACCGGACTCGTCCATCTCGTCAATGTTTGGGTTGAGTACATAGTCCCCGTCAATCAACCCAACCCGCGCGGCACCAATAGGTCCCTGGAACGGAACGCCCGAAAGCGCAAGGGCAGCAGAGGTTGCAACCATGGCAACGATGTCAGGATCATTTTCCAGATCATGGCTGATAACCATGCACGTAACTTGTGTATCGCATTTGTACCCTTCCGCAAAAAGTGGACGAATGGGCCGGTCAATCAAGCGAGAAACAAGCGTTTCTTTTTCTGAAGGTCTGCCTTCACGCTTGAAGTAACCACCGGGAATTTTACCGGCAGCATAAGCTTTTTCAATATAGTTTACAGTAAGGGGGAAAAAATCCATTCCTGGCTTTGGCGCCTTGTCTGAAACCACGGCACCCATCACGGTTGTTTCTCCGTAGGTTACGACGACGCAAGCATCAGCCTGTCGTGCAACTTTCCCGGTTTCGATTGTTAGGGGTCTACCACCCCAATCGATTTCAATGATTTGATGATCAAACATTTCTTATCCTTATAAATGTGCGCCTCCCGACAGTTTCGGGACCTGACACACCGGTTTAAGCCTGTCTGTTTTGGCTTTGACCCAAGGGCAAGACAACGAGGGGTCCTTTGTCTTTTTGGACCGCTTGCAATCCTGCCCCCTGAGAGGAGCCTTTTGCGATTGTTCATTACAGACAAACAGGCGGAAGCTGTAGCGAACAAAAAAGGCGCAGCACTCCGGTGCAACGCCCTGTTTTACTTATCGGCGGATGCCGAGACGCGTGATGAGGGTTTTGTACCGCTCCTCATCGTTCGCTTTTACATAGTCAAGAAGCCTTCTTCTTTGCGAGACCATTTTCAACAATCCACGACGTGAGTGATTGTCCTTTTTGTGGTCTTTGAAATGCTCAGTCAGATTCTTGATGCGTTCTGTCAAAATTGCAACTTGTACGTCCGGGGAACCTGTGTCGCCCTTTTTTGTTGCATACTCGGTCATGAGCTCTGTTTTGCGCTCTTGTGTAATCGACATCGGAATTCCCTTCTGTTGCGGGAGAAGATTTGTCTCCCTGTTTATCGTGTCACCCTCAGCCGAGATGTCGTCCAGCAGGGGCCATAATCGAAGAAACGGGCCGCTAAGCCCGTTCCAAGCACGCATATAGTCGAATTTTTCTGGGAATACCAGTACTTTATTTGTGTGACATCATCTAGTTTAACCGCGCAACTTCGCCAGTCTCACCATAGTAGTTTTGCCATGCAAACCAGAAACCGATATGTCCGCCAAGTCTGCGCAACTTTGTACCGTCCTCCGCAACCAGTGCCTCTTCGGTAGCTTTCCACGTTTTACCGTCCCCTTCGACAGAACTGGATATACCATCGCCCTTGAATTTAATCCCATCAGAAGCATAGGCACGGACGGTTCTGGTTTTTTCATTTCCGATTAGAACAAGGTTTAAGGAGCCAGCTGTATCGTTGATAACTTTTCCACCAGCAAAAAACTTGATTGGCCAGGCTTTCTGTATCTCCCCATCGCGTAACGAAAATACATAGTCTTTCGCCTTATGCTCAGACGTGTCCACCACCGCAGGGAACATCAGCTCTTCACTCTCCCAATATGCTTTGTACGCAACGCCGGTTCCGTAGTCCCGCTGATATCCTGTATCAATCGAAATAACTTTGGTGGAGGGATTTTCTCTCTGCCATCTTTCCCATGTTGTAATAACAACAGGTCTGACTTTCAGCTTTATGCCGCTGTTTGCCAGCGGGCCAGAAACGGGTTCACCGGTGAACTGGTTCCAGAGTGAGTGGGTATAAGTGTCATACATAAGCTTGTTTGAGCGATACAGAAATCCCGATGAGCCCAGCGTAAGGTGATGCGGAAAACCCTCCAGTTTCGTTTCAAAAAGGACCCCGGAGCCGCAAAGGGTACAATACGCAAGGCTGACAGGAACCCCGCCCACCACATCATTGAACATTTCATGCCAGTCTAGAATTCGAAGAGGATATGCGCGTGCATCACCATTGATGTTGACGCCAAAAACCAGATTCTCCGGCTCCATATAGGTTGCCTGTTCCGCTGTGAGGAGTTTTGGGTTGGTAAGAGCCGGGATGCCGTCCTTGACGACCCCGCCCCAGGTGATTTCTTCCACCCGGATTTTGTAGTCTTTGTCTGAACCCAAGAAGAGCTGAAAATTTCCATCGATGCGCTTATGAACGTCTGCATGAATCCGTTCAAAACCTTCAAATGGTTTCAAATTCTGCTGACGTTCCTGCCATAGCATCCACTTGTTCCAATCCTGTCCAAACGGCTGTCCTGTAATGGCTTCCAGTGTTTCGCCGATCTCTGTGGCAAATGCAGTAAAGCGCATCGCGAGCAGAAGAACGCCAACACTATCGTTGTTGTTGCGTTCTTTGAAATAGTCGAGCGCTTCCGCGATTTTGGCCCGGTCTGATTGGCTAAAAAGGGCGCGTGCCTTTTCTTCTACTTCAGAGGAATGGGCGACCCTGCCACCTAAGACTGAGAGGGCGAGAGCCAAAAATACAACAATACGGGGAGCGAACACACGCATAAAATCTTCTCCAGGATACAGGGATTTCTCCGAATTAATGCCAGAGTCCGATCACAGTCGAATGTTATTTTCGTGATAAAAGGCAACGCATTTCAAACGAATGAATGCGCAAAAACCCGTTTTGGTTTGAACTGACCACGATCTACCTGCCCGATCGCAATCAGCTCTTCTCCTAAAGAGGCAAACGCTTCTTCTGCATGGGCAATCGCATCCCGACCGCGCAAAACAATCGCATTCCCAAGCCGTAACCGATGAACTTGTTCCTTGGTGACGGCGATTTCGATCATGTCATCCAAGGCAGTGCCGGTCGTGAAAAGCTGGCAATCCAATTCTTCAAGATTACCTTCAAGCTTGAGAATTTCATCCAGCGGGATAAGGTCTTCTTCCAGAAATGGGCCTACAGACACCCGGCGTAACGCGGATATATGCCC
>JBCCXO010000070.1:0-16371 GCA_039191645.1 Pseudomonadota bacterium
GCTCTCGAAATTCTCCAGAAAGTAGGAGATTTGCAGGATAAGGTCCGGGAAGCCGGAACTGGTCACAAGGGGCGGCTGCGTATTTCTGCCCCGCGCTCGCTAACGGATTTGGAAATTGGCTTGCCCATTGTAGAGTTTGCGGCCGCTTACCCGGATATTACGCTGGATATTGATCTTGACGATGCGATGGTGGACATGGTCGAGGATGGTTTCGAGTTGCCATCCGGGTTTCACGGTTGACAGATTCTTCTCTTATCGCAAAAAAGATGGCAGATTTTCGGCTTATTCTCTGTGCTGCACCGGAGTTTATCAAGAATTATGGTGAGCCTGCTTCGCCGCATGACTTGGGCGATGCACCGTGTATCGTGGATACGAATATGATGCGCCGGGCAAACTGGTGCTTTCTGGATGACGATGGAGAAGAATTTAGCGTGCCTGTGCGTGGTGCAATCGAAGTTAACAGCCCGGAAGTGGCGCGTCGGGCGGCGTTAGCCGGGTTGGGAATGACGATGGCGCCCGAATTTTCCGTTGAAAAAGAATTGGAAAGCGGCCAGCTTGTCAGCCTTCTTGAAGATCGTATACCTTCAGGCGGGGGTATTTATGCCGTCTATCCGCACCGCAGGCATGTTCCTGGTAAAGTGAGGGTGTTTGTGGACTTCCTGAGTGAGTGGTTCAAGAAAAAAGGCAAGATGGCAGACTCAAAACATTAACAAGGTTGTGCATTGCCGCAAAAACGCCATTCCTTTAAGATTTAAGCTACGTGATTTGTTCATATTGTGAGACATCATGAAATCTGCAAAAACATTGCTATTTTCATCTGCATTGGCAGTTGCTCTAAGCCCGGTGGTCCTTGATGATCTTCGTGCGCATCCGCATGTTTTCGTGGAGGCAAACATTGAGATCGTCAGAGACGATAAGGGAAACTTCACTGAACTGCGTCAGGTATGGCGGTTCGATGAACTTTTCAGCACAACGATTTCGCTGGATTACGATGAAAATGTTGATGGTAAGCTTGATAAGCACGAGATCAAGAAGATCACTGATATCGTTAAAGAATCCATTGCAGAATATGATTTTTACACCGCAATCCGGGCCGGCACGGAACCATTGGAGTTTTATGAACCAGATGAAATAGGGGCATATTTCGAAGATGGGAAAATGATCATGTTCTTGTCGGTTGAGCCGACGAAGCCGTATGATTTTAAAGGTGCTCCATTAAGAATATCGGCAAGCGACACAAGCTATTATGTAGCTTTCGACTTTGACAAGGAAAACATAACCATCGATGGAAATGACGCTGGTTGCAGTATGGATGTGGTTCATCCAGACTTTGACAAGCTCTACGCTGATGATTCGTTATCGTTGACGGAAAGCTTTTTTAACGATCCGCAAAACACAAGTTTTGGGGATGAATTTCACTCCTGGGCGACGATAAACTGTTCATGACCCGATCTGCACTGTTCTTAACTGGCTTGATGCTTGCGGGCTTTTGGCTCGTATCATCCGATACTTTGGCACAAAGTTCACTTGGACTTGGCAGGGGTGAGCAACCCCTTCCGACTGGTGGTTTTTTTGAAGGTTTTTTCAGCTGGGTGCGCTCGCAACAGGCAGAATTCCATCAGGCGATCAGAGGGATTTTGCTGGATATGCGTAATGAGGGATCGCATTTTTGGCCTCTGATCAGCATCTGTTTCTTATACGGTGTCTTCCATGCAGTTGGGCCTGGTCACGGGAAAGTAGTTGTTTCTTCTTACATGTTGGCGAACGAAGTCGCCGCTAGGCGTGGTGTCATCATCTCAATGGCTTCTGCACTTGTGCAGGGGATTACTGCAATTGTAGCGATTGGCGTCTTTATGGTCGCTTTGCGCGGCACGGGTATAAAAACGGCGGAGCTCACCTTTGGTCTTGAGGCCGCAAGTTATATAGGTGTCATGGCTGTTGGCGTCTGGCTCTTGTGGCGAAAAGTGTTTCGAAATTCCCATGCGCATCATGACCATGATCACGGTCATAATCACGGCCATGACCACCATCATCACGATCATGGCCATCACCATCATCGCCATGACCACCATCATCATAACCATAACCATGATCACCTTCACGGGGTTGGAACAATTCAAATACAAGGTGGTGCTACTGCGAGCCTCGGTGCTGCCGTTGTTGCGTGTGACCATTGTGGGCATGCGCACGCACCAGATCCAAGCACGTTACAGGGTGCTTTTGGCTTACGTGAAGCCTGGACAGCTGTCCTTGCTGTTGGGTTGCGGCCATGCACCGGCGCCCTGATTGTTCTGATCTTCTGCTTTGCAAATGGCCTATATCTTGCCGGTGTGGTTTCTACGATTGCGATGTCAATCGGAACAGGTCTATCGGTTTCTGCTATGGCAATTCTGGCAGTCGTTGCAAAAAATGCAGCAGTGCGATTGGCAAATCTTCAAGATAATCTTGGATTTGTGCATCGAACCATAGAGATAACGGGCGCAGCGATTGTTTTTCTGATCGGTTTGATTTTGTTTACCGCTCTTCTCTACTCCTAGGTGGAGAATGGGCGAATTGACACGTTGCCGTAGTCTGTAATTGCTCTAGATAGACTACAAACGCTATCCAACTTTTGGTATTCCCATGCTCATGAAAAATGAAACGCGCTCTGGTATTGGTCCTTTGCCTCCCGAACATCCGGAGGTCAACGTCGGCAAAGTGGGTGTTTTACTGGTTAATCTTGGTACACCAGATGGTTACGACAAAAAAAACATGTATCGCTATTTGCGGGAGTTTCTTACGGATTCACGGGTGATCGAGTGGCCAAAACTGCTATGGTACCCTATTCTTTTCGGCATTGTATTAAACCGTCGTCCAGCCAAAGTTGGTGAAGCATACAAGAGCATCTGGAACATGGAGCTGGATGAATCTCCCTTGCGCACGTTTACGCGTTCACAATCAGATAAACTCGCGGAATCCCTCAAAACCAGTGGTCACGTTGTTGTTGATTGGGCAATGCGATATGGAAACCCTTCCATTGCTTCGAAATTGGAAAAACTGAAAGCAGAAGGCTGTGATCGGCTTTTAATATTCCCGCTTTATCCCCAATACAGCGCCGCTACGACTGCGACTGTAAACGACAAGGTGTTTGAAAATCTGATGCAAATGCGTTGGATGCCAGCGGTGCGTACGGTCCCCCCCTATCATGATGACCCGGCTTACATCAGTTCTTTGGCCGCATCCATTGAGACAGCGGTTGATCAAATGCCAAAAAAACCTGAGAAGATCATCGCCTCCTATCATGGGATCCCGCAGAGCTATTTTAAAAAGGGCGACCCGTATCATTGTCATTGTTTGAAGACGACGCGGCTTCTTCGGGAAAAACTCGGTATGGATGAAGACTACTTGATTTCTACATTCCAATCCCGTTTCGGCCCAGAGGAATGGTTGCAACCGTATACCGATAAAACCATCGAAAAGCTGGCGGATGAAGGCGTGAAAGATATTGCGGTCTTTAACCCGGGATTTGTCTCTGATTGTCTGGAAACCCTCGAGGAAATTGCCGGTGAAGGGGAAGAAATATTCCATGAGCATGGTGGTGAAAACTTCACGCATATTGCCTGCCTGAATGACAGCGAAGAGGGCATGGACGTCATTGAAACCTTAGTCAGGCGCGAACTTTCCGGCTGGATGTAACCCTGTTGGATGCGCCAAGCTCACACAGCCTCCCATATCGTCCTAATGTTGGTGTTTGTTTGATCAATACGGACGGGCTGGTCTGGATGGGTAAATCTGAGACTGCGGGACCTGAAATCGTAACACCGGGTTGTGAATGGCAAATGCCACAGGGCGGCATTGAAGAGACAGAGGATATTGTTGAGGCTGCTATCCGTGAACTCTGGGAAGAAACCGCTGTCAAAACGATAAGGCTGTTGGCAGTCACAGATACCTGGTGGACTTATGATTTTCCGAGACCCTATGAGCCAACTGGACACAAGCTTGATCCCTATCGTGGTCAAAAACAAAAGTGGGTAGCCTTCCGTTTTGCCGGCGATGCGGGTGAAATTGATATTACAGCCAGTCATACCGGTGAGCCGCAGGAGTTTTTTGACTGGTGCTGGATGCAAAAGACAGAGGCTTTGCAGGCAACCGTTCCGTTTAAGCGCCATCAATATCAGCGTGTTTTTGAGGCTTTTGAAGATTATCTTTCGTAAAGTTTTGTGGTTTGAAGATCGTCTTTTTTGCTGATTACAGCAGAATCAAAACAAAACGGTGAATTACGGATCATTAACCTTTTAATCCTGAGCTAATTTGCAAAACTTGTCAGCGATTCCCATATCAAAGTCATACAGATTTGTTTTTTAAAACACTTTTTTTGCAGGAGAATTGAATGTTTGGATTTGATTACGCGCTGGCGGTGCTGGCTTTTCTAGTCGTCTTGATAATTTTCGCCGGCATTAAAACAGTGCCGCAGGGATATAATTATACTGTTGAAAGATTTGGGAAATTTACCAAAGCACTCAATCCGGGTCTGAATATAATCGTACCTTTTATTGATCGTATCGGTGCAAAGATGAACATGATGGAGCAAGTTTTAGATGTTCCCACTCAGCAGGTGATTACCAAAGACAACGCCACCATCAGTGCGGATGGGGTAGCTTTTTTCCAAATACTTGACGCTCCGAAAGCTGCTTATGAGGTGCGGGATTTGGAACGGGCTTTGCTGAACCTAACCATGACCAATATCCGTACGGTTATGGGTTCCATGGATTTGGATGAGCTTTTGGCTAAACGGGATGAGATAAACAATCGTCTGCTCAACGTTGTTGACGAAGCAGCTGGCCCTTGGGGTATCAAGATTACACGTGTCGAAATTAAAGATATTAATCCGCCCAAAGATTTGATCGATGCGATGGACCGTCAGATGAAAGCAGAACGGGAGAAACGCGCTAACGTTCTCGAAGCGCAGGGTATTCGTGAAGCAGAAATTTTGAGGGCGGAAGGTGAAAAGCAGGCTCAGATTTTGCAAGCTGAAGGTGAGCGCGAAGCCGCTTTCCGAGAGGCGGAAGCACGGGAACGCCTTGCACAGGCTGAAGCAGAGGCAACCCGGATGGTGTCTGATGCGATTGCAAGCGGTAATACACAGGCAATCAACTATTTCGTGGCGCAAAAATATACCGAGGCGCTTGGTCAGATAGCCTCCGCCAACAATCAGAAAGTCATCATGCTGCCAGTAGAGGCATCGTCACTGATTGGTTCTTTGGGTGGCATTGGTGAAATCGCCAAAGATGTGTTTGGCAGTGATGGAAGTGGCAATAAAGTTACAAATGGCGTGACGCCGCGTCCGCGTACAACGCCCACTGTTCCGCCAACGGGTGGACAGTAATCCGTTGTCGCTTAGCCGTGGAGGGTACTTAGATGTTTTTTGAAATTGTTAATACACTTGGTCCCTGGGCTTGGGTCGTTTTTGGCTTGGTATTGCTTGGTATTGAGATCGTGATGCCAAGCACATTTCTTCTCTGGCCTGGCTTGTCTGCGTTGGTTATTGGCGGTTTTACGCTGGTTATGGGGACCGAAAATCCAATCTGGCCCTGGCAATTGCAGTTGTTTCTTTTCTTGGTCTTGTCGCTCGCCATCGCTTTTGTTGGCCGCCAATACATGAAGAAAAACAAAATGGAACTCAGTGAGCAACCAAACCTCAATCGTAGGGGTGTACAATTGATCGGGCAGCGGGCAGTGCTCACGTCTGCGATTAAAAACGGTCAGGGTAGAGCGAAGCTGGGGGACACGACGTGGAGTGTGCGCGGACCTGATATGAAGGCAGGTGAAACCGTTCAGGTTGTGGGAAACGAGGGGAACGCCCTGTTGGTAGAGCCTGCTTAAGCCACCCCGATGCGCAACAGATCATGCATATGAACCAGTCCGACGGGTTTTTGGTTGTCGACCACGAACAATGCTGTGATTGCGTGTTCGTTTAGAATGGCAACTGCAGTCGTTGCCAAGGCGTCGGAACCAATTGTTTTCGGATCTTTGGTCATTACCTCAGAGATTGTCATCTCCAGCATGTTCCGATTGATGTGACGTCTAAGGTCTCCGTCTGTGATGATGCCAGCCAATGTTTTATCTTTGTTGAGTACTCCAACGCATCCAAACTTTTTTTCTGTTATCTGCGCAACCGCTGTTTCGAGGGAGACATCCAGTTCTACCAAAGGCATGGCGTCACGCATATGCATGATTTCATGCACACGGGTCAGGTTTGCACCTAATGTGCCACCAGGATGATAGACACCAAAGTCATCGGCTGAGAACCCTCTCGCCTCCAAAAGGGCGACTGCCAGTGAGTCGCCAATTGCCATTTGCATGATTGTCGATGTTGTGGGTGCCAAGCCGTTTGGACAAGCTTCTTCCACTTTGGGCAACTCAAGACAGATTGTTGCTTCCCGGCCGAGTGTGGAACCGGGATTTCGAGTTACTGCGATGATCGGAATAGAAAAGCGGCTTGCGTAGGTAATGATGCCTTTTAGCTCCATCGTTTCTCCTGACCAAGACAGCGCGATAATGGCATCGTCTCTCGCGATCATGCCAAGATCGCCGTGGTTTGCTTCGGCGGGATGAACAAAAAAGGCCGGAGTTCCTGTGGAAGCAAGGGTTGCCGCGATTTTGTGGCCGATATGGCCGCTTTTGCCCACGCCTGCGACGATTACTCTGCCAGTGATGCCTAACAACAGCTTACAGGCTTTGTCGAACGCTTCCCCCAGCTTTCCCTCAAAGGTAGATGCCAGAGAGGCGAGCCCCGCTTCTTCAGTATTTATGGTTCGAAGTGCTGATTGAATAGCGTTAAAATTTTTCATTGTTTTTCAGTTTGTCCTGATCGGCACGCAGGGTGTTCGAAACCATTCGTTAACCACAAGTCTTTACGATTTGGCAAGGTATTCCCAAGCGCGAACAAACTAGATGACAAACGGCAAAATGTCCAAGACTAGAGTGGCCTGGGCTGCATTTCTTGTGGGCAGCTTTGGGCATGTTTTTTATGGATTGCCTGCTTTGGCGCAAACGGCGGGATCCGGGTCATCAATTCCAGAATTGGGAATTAGAGGAAGCATTGCTGAGGATAATGAGCAGCGCAGACAAGACAACAGAAATGAAGATCCTGTCGTCCTCGGCATTGAAAGTTTTGACGCAACAGCAGATCTGGAAAATCCCTCTGAATTCGATGCGTTGGATCAGACTGAGCAATTTGACTTGGGTACAGAGGAGGGGCAACGAAGGCAGTTAGCTCGCAATCCCATTGGCCAGGATCAACGCCGGGAAAACCGTCTTAGGAGGATTAGGGCACAAGCTGCTGGGCAAGTCGGTGCAGATCCAAATGACCCTACCTCATCGCCACGGTCCAATGTAGCAGCAGATCGTGAGCAGTCGGGTAATCCCGTTGAAGTCGAAGACGAGCCATTTGCGGCAACTGGATTTAGGGTAGGCACTTTTGAACTTCGCTCAAGCCTTGAGCAATCTGTGGGTTATTCCTCTAATGTGTCGGGGAACGTCGACGGCGAGGGTGGCGGTTTCTCGCAAACGGATATAGAGGTGAACATTCTCTCTGATTGGTCCCGTCATGAATGGCAGACAAACTTAAATGGTAGTTATCGTTTGCCGTTTGATAGCGAAGAGGTTGACGAACCTCTTTTCAATGCTGATACACAGCTACGTCTGGACCTGATTGATGGTCACACCTTAACGGGCAGGGTATTTTACACGGCACAGACGCAGGAATTTACAGATACCACTTTAGCACCTGGTGCGGTCGATACACCGCTCGAACAAACCTATGGTGGAAGCCTCGAACTGCGTCGCACAGATCGAAAATTCCTCTATGCCTTGCGGGGATCTGTTGTACGCGATGTATTTGAAGATGCAGATCTTGGGGGTGGGGTTACGCAACTTCAGGAAGATCAAAACAACAGTGTCTATAGTCTTGGTTTGCGTGTGGGGTATGAGGTTTCGCCTGCTCTGACGCCATTTGTCGAGGGGATTTACGCAATTCGCGATTTTGATCTGGAGGCAGATAGAAACGGGAACCAACGCGACGGGGATATTTATGAATTGCGCGCAGGGTATGAGATTAATCTTGGGGAAAAACTGCAGGGTGAAATCTCGTTTGGCTATCTTGTAGAGCAGTTCGATGATCCGCTGATTGATGACCTGGACGGGTTTACAATAAACGGTGAATTAGACTGGTCGCCGGAAACGGATACGCAAGTGATCTTTTCTTTTGGTACAGAAACAAACAATTCGATTGCCCTCAATGACAATGGGTCACTCAGCTACAACGCGCGGGTCGACTATCAGAGGCAAATCAATAATCGCCTGTCTATCGATGGATTTGCGGAACTTGAGCTCGAGACAAACGATAACAGCAACACAACCTTTGAGGTTGGTATTGGCACCCAATACTGGGTGAACCGGTTTATGGCTTTGACTGCTGATGTTGAGTATGAAAATTTCTCATCCGATGCGCCAGATTCCGGATTCGATGAGATCTCAGGCCGGCTGGGCGTCAGACTTCAGCGTTAAACAATTTAAAGCAAGTCTTGAATATCCGTTCTGACTTCTTCTGCAATCTCAGGATCTTCCAGTGCAAAAGCTATATTGGCTTTGATGAATCCGGCTTTTGAACCACAGTCGTAGGTTTCGCCATCAAATACATAGCCAAAAAAGTTCTGGGATTTTGATAGGGTGAGCATCGCGTCTGTGAGCTGGATTTCGTTGCCTGCTCCTGGTTCCTGATCTTCGAGAATATCGAAAATTTCTGGCTGAAGGATGTACCGGCCGTTGATGAACAGGTTAGAGGGTGCCGTGCCGGGCGCGGGTTTTTCGACCATTCCCGTTATTTTGAAACCAGGGCCATCATGGTCCTGTTTTTCAACAACGCCATATTTGTGTGTTTCTTCCCAGGCGACTTCTTCGGTTGCAATGACGTTTCCACCGGTCTGATTGTAGAGTTCAACCATGCCGGCCAGGCAACTTTTCTCATGTTTCATCACCATATCGGGCAGAAGCAATGCAAAGGGTTCCCGCCCTACAATTTCGCGGGCGCACCAAACTGCATGGCCAAGCCCAAGTGGTGCTTGTTGTCTTGTAAAACTGGTTTTGCCGGCGCCAGGTTGATATTTGGAAAGAATGTTCAACGCCTCTTTTTTGTTGCGTTTTTGAAGTGTGTCCTGAAGCTCGTAAGCAAGATCAAAATGATCTTCGATAACGGCCTTGTTGCGTCCGGTGACAAAGACAAAATGTTCAATTCCTGCAGCAGCAGCTTCATCAACGGCATATTGAATGACGGGCTTGTCTAAAATTGTCAGCATTTCCTTTGGCACCGCTTTCGTTGCGGGAAGAAACCGAGTGCCCAGGCCGGCAACGGGAAAAACTGCAATACGAACTGGCTTATGGGAACTCATGGTACCTCCATGTCTAAGAATTTCGGACTCTATGATTTATCCTTAACAAATGCTTGCTGAAATCACTACAATTGCGACGCACAGATTATCTGGTTTCTAGTCATTTACCGCTAAATTTGTCCCAAGTTGGGGATAGGAAAGGTAAACAATGACTGTTCTTGTCACTGGTGGTGCAGGCTATATCGGGTCTCATATGGTTTGGGAGCTGATTGACCATAAAATCGATCTTGTTGTGGTGGATAATCTTCAAACCGGTTTCAGGGCTGCTGTCCCGGAAGGCGTTCCCTTTGTTGAGGGAAACATCGGTGATCAGGATTTCATGCATGAGGTGCTCAAGGCCCATAAGGTGGATGCAATCATTCACTTTGCCGGTTCGGTTGTTGTCCCTGAATCTCTTGAAAATCCACTTAAATATTATGAAAACAATACCGGGAATTCGAGAAATCTGTTGGCTGCGGCGATCGCGTGTAACGTAAAGCATTTTATTTTCTCTTCTACAGCTGCGGTTTATGGAAACCCGCTGATAGAGGGGCCAATCAGTGAAAATGCAATCCTCAATCCAATGTCTCCTTATGGAACTTCGAAATTGATGACTGAACTTATGATCCGGGACGCAGCAGAGGCCCATGATTTATCCTACGTTGTACTACGGTATTTCAATGTTGCCGGATGTGATGTGCAAGGTCGAACCGGGCAATCCACGGAAGGGGCGACGCATCTGATCAAGGTTGCGTGTGAGGCCGCTTCCGGAAAGCGTCGCTCGATGAAAATCTTTGGTACCGATTATGATACACCGGATGGTACTTGTATCCGCGACTTCATTCATGTGAATGACCTTGCTGATGCCCACAGGGTTGCGCTTGAGTTTTTGCGAGATGGCGGACGAAAGTTTACGGCCAATTGCGGATATTCAAAAGGATACTCTGTGAAGCAGGTAATCGACGCGGTTAAGAAAGTTTCGGGATCAGATTTCCGGGTGATTGAGGATGGTCGTCGTGCTGGCGACATTGAGGCTTTGACAGCAAATGCTCACCGGTTGATGACCCGTTTGGAGTGGGAACCCAAACATGATGATCTTGAACTCATCGTTTCCACTGCGCTTGAATGGGAAAAGAAGCTACCCGCTTTCAAAAAGTCTGCATAAGTCTTTAATCATTGAGTGTTTGAAACGGCAGCCTGAGGGCCCGTAGCCTGATTGTCGTTGGCAACTTCGCCCTTGTTGTCTTTGTCATCCTTCGTGGCTTGCTTTGGCGTTCCCCATTGGGCATCTATTCTTCCAGGACGGGGTAATTTTGGCAAACCACTCTCGACAAGATCGAAGCTTACACTTTGTTTTGCTTCTTCTGATTCCAAATAGTCTTCTTCTCCCTCAAGCACATCCCCGCCGTCGAGCGATGGTGAACTGAGAGAAATGACAACAGTTTTTCCAGTGCCTGCGGGATCATATTCAGGAACTTTAGGCTGTGCCAGATTTGGGTTCAAAGTCCCCAGTGCGGCATATTCAAGGCCATCTGGATTGCCAACAACGCCAATCTTACGGAGCGCTTTATCGGCAAAGAAAGCAAGTTTTGCTTTACCTGCCCGTGTCATGCCAATGCCTTTGGAGCCGCGCAAGCGCACGATTTGGCCATTAATATCCGGTCCGGCGCTCACAAATTTTCCCTCTGCATTTGTGAAGCCATCCCACACATCGACGAAGGTGCCGCCAATCGATTCAGAGATAGACCGAAAAGTCTCGTTGAAGGCGAGGTAATCCGTATTCATACGGTTTGATTTTACCGGTGGCAGGCCCACCCAGATCACTGGAATTTTTGCCGTTTGTCCAGCACTTGCCAAACGCGTCACGCGTTTGGTGTATTCTGTTTTCCAAGTTTCTGACAGTTTTTCAACACGGCCGCTTTCCAAACGCATTTGCTGTCTGTCATTCATGCCAACGAGCGAAATTACGGCAATGGGTTTGATTTCTTCTATGAGTTCCGGGACACGTTTTGGCCAGTCGATCACATCGTCACGGACAAGACCCGATGAAGGATTGGTCCGGTTGACGATCACCAAATTGGCGTTGTCGGCATAAATTTTCTCAAGGCCGCTTGCCAAGCCGCCAGCAATAAAATCACCAACAACCAAAATCTTTGCTGCATCTTCCTTTTTGACAACGACTACGGCTGGTTTCGTCGGCGTTGCACGCTGTTGTCTTGGTTTGGTGCGCCGTTTGTTTGTCCGTACACCGGGTAATTCAAAAAGCGTGTTTTGTCGTTTGGAAGTGGTCCGCTCGCTTCTCTTTTTCTGCCGTCGCTTAAACAACACATCAAACAAAGACTTACGCTTTCTTTGCTGAGCTTCAGCCTCAATTACGCCCACAACGGTGCCCAACACCGGAATTTGCGGTGTGGAAACAGTAATGGCACTTGCCACTAAAACCATCAAAGCAATACGCATTGGACTTAGCATTTTGGTTGTCTCTTTAAGTCGAGTTTAGCGATATCGATACAATAGGGAGTTTTCAGGGCAAAAGGCCTTTTACTCTCACTGCGTCCTTAGTCTAGCTAAAACCTTCTTCGATGCATAGCCCGTCTGCTCCAATCCTGCTTGCTTTTGATAAGCTTTGATTGCAGAGCGGGAGCCTCCGCCGATTTTGCCGTCTATTTCACCATCGTAAAAGCCCAGGCGCTTCAGGCGTTTTTGTAGTTCTTTGCTCTCTTCCTCGTTTAGCCGAACGTATCCCCGCGGCCAATCCACGACAAAAGGTCCATAGCCACTCAGGCGGTCGGCAAGATGCCCTACCGCAAGGGCGTATTTGTCCGCATTGTTATATCTTTTTAGGACGAAGAAGTTTTTCAGCATTAAAAAGGCTGGTCCTTTGGAGCCTGCGAGGACTTTGATGTTGGCTTTGTCCAATGGTCTTGGATATGCCTTGCCACCAACGCGTTTCACGCCCAGTTTCCGCCACTGAGCCAGGGTACGGCTGTTTGTTCCGACGCTGGAAACGCTAAATCCCGGTGGTGTCGTGACCTCATACCCCCAGGTTTTACCCGTACGCCAGCCATTCTTTTTGAGCAGGTTTGCTGCTGATGCGAGTGCATCGGGTACAGATTCCCAAATGTTTCGGCGGCCATCGCCATCAATGTCTACAGCCCAGGTCTGGTAACTTGTGGGGATAAATTGTGTATGCCCCATTGCTCCGGCCCATGAGCCACGCAGATTTTTAGCCGAAACATCGCCGTTTTGGACTATTTTCATCGCTGCGATGAGCTGAGTGCGGGCAAATTTCCGGCGCCTCTTATCCTGATAGGCAAGTGTTGCCAACGAACGTGCCACACTCCGCAAGGATCGATCTTTTTCCAGCGCCGCACCGTAAGACGATTCCATAGACCAGATCGCGAGCAAAACATGGCGATCAACGCCATATCGTTTTTCTATGATGTCGAGCCACTTCTTGTATTTGACCTTCATCTCAAGGCCTTTTTCAATGGCCGACTTGGTGATGCGGTTGTCCATGTAATCCCAGACTTTGGATTTGAATTCCGGCTGAAAGTTAGCGGCTCTGATAACTTCAGGATCCGGGCTCGTAATACCTGCGAAAACGGCATTGTACGTTTGTCGACTGACCCCGCTTTTTGCGGCAACGCTGTAAAAGTCTCTGATCCATTTCTGGAAACCAGGATTTGCGCTGGCTGGTTGAGATGTCAACACAATGATCGTCGCTACGAGCGCTGTGGCAACAAAATTCAATTTAAAAGTCAAGATGAAGTTCCGCACCTTCGCCTCCCCGGACCGCACTGATTCCGAATCAAAATCAATAACAGGATAATCCTTTGGAAACGGTAATCAACAACGGGGCAAAATTCAGGCAATCACCAAAAGTTTAGGCGGCCCTTTTGGACGTTATCTGTGAGGGTCATCGCGGCAGGTCTGTTGTGCCCATCAAATCCAAGTCAATTGCTCGGGCGGCTTGCCTTCCTTCGCGGATTGCCCATACGACAAGGGATTGTCCTCTGCGGCAATCACCCGCTGCGTATAAGCCCTCGACAGACGTTCTATAATCAGCCTCGTTTGCCTCGATTGAGATGTCTCCGCGGCGGCTTTTTGCAAGCTTGGGATCAAGTTGCTTGATGAACGTGTCTGTGACTGGCCCGCCAAAGCCGATAGCGATAAATGCCAAGTCTGCTTTCATGATAAATTCAGTGCCTTCAATGGGTTGGCGGCTGTCATCTACCCGAATGCATTTGACACCGGTGAGTTTACCATTGCGTCCCACAAACTCTAATGTGGCGGCGAGGAACTCGCGTTTTGCACCTTCTGCTTGGGAAGAGGAGGTCCGCATTTTGGTCGCCCAATAAGGCCAAACCATCATTTTGTCCTCTCGCTCAGGTGGTTCAGGACGGATATCGAGCTGAGTAACATTGACTGCGCCCTGGCGGAAGGATGTTCCGATGCAGTCAGAGGCGGTGTCACCACCGCCGACTACGACTATGTTTTTCCCGGCTGCCCAAATTTCTTCCGAGGGCCAGCCAGCACTATCGATTTGCTCTCCACCGACGCGGCGATTTTGTTGAACGAGAAACGGCATTGCATCATGAACACCAGCAAGTTCGCGGCCCGGGATACCCGGATCTCTTGGTATTTCAGCACCGGCAGCGATCAGAACCGCATCATGATTATCCATCATTTCATTGGCGGAAATGTCTTTGCCGATGTCTTGCAGATAGTGGAATGTAACCCCTTCGCCTTCCATCTGCTGAACCCGCACATCGATGTAGTGCTTTTCCATTTTGAAGTCTGGAATACCGTAGCGCAACAACCCGCCGGCGCGGCTTTCACGCTCGTAAACATGGACTTCATGGCCAACGCGAGCAAGTTGCTGTGCAGCGGCCATTCCAGCTGGCCCTGATCCGATGACGGCAATTTTCTTGCCGGTTTTCGTACTTGCGACCTGCGGCCTGATCAGGCCGAGCGCATAGGCCTTGTCTGCGATTGCCTGTTCAACAGTTTTGATCGCAACCGGTTCGTCTTCCAAATTGAGGGTGCATGCTTCTTCGCAGGGTGCGGGGCAAATTCGTCCGGTGAACTCAGGAAAGTTGTTTGTGGAATGAAGGTTTCGAACCGCCTCTACCCAGTCATCGTTGTAGATGAGATCGTTCCAATCGGGAATTTGGTTATGGACTGGGCATCCGGTATCACCATGGCAATAAGGGATGCCACAATCCATGCATCGCGCAGCTTGTTTTGCCACTTCTGAGTCTGACATCGGGATGGTAAACTCATTGAAGTGCCGCACGCGATCTGAGGCTGGCCGGTACTTTGGTACCTGCCTGTCAATTTCCAAAAACCCTGTAACTTTACCCATTTGAACCAAGCCTACCGAAGGACAACCGCTGTGCCGGACGCTGAAACCATCAGCATGGAGCCGCTGCTGCCTGTTGAAATGTTTTCGTAATCTATATCGACGCCAACAACCGCATTTGCCCCAAGCGCCATCGCGTTTTCTTTAAGTTCAGCGATTGCTGTTTCGCGGGCTTCTTTCAAAACCTGTTCATAAGCACCGGACCGGCCGCCTACCAGATCCCGGATGCCAGCAAACAAATCTCTGAAAATGTTGGTTCCAAGAATTGCTTCGCCTGTGACTACTCCCTTGTATTCGGTCACAGATCTTCCTTCAACAGAAGGTGTTGTTGTTACAATCATGTCTCTACTCCGCCGCTATTTTGCCCATTCGACGCTCTTCCATTTCGCGCAGTGCACGGCTGTATTCAACCGGCATAACTTTTACGAATTGAGAGCGGTAGTTTTCCCAATCATTGAGGATCATTTTCGCCCGGGTTGATCCTGTATAATGCATATGATTGGTGATCAGTTGGTAAAGGCGTTCTTCGTCGTGTCTATTCATGTCAGAAGAAATATCAACACGGCCTTTATGGTCCAGATCACCCCCGTGATGGTGTAATTTTTCCAGCAATGCATCTTCTTCCGGAACGGGTTCCAGTTCAACCATTGCCATATTGCAACGTCGTTCAAAGGTGCCGGAACGGTCCATCACATAGGCAACGCCCCCTGACATTCCTGCCGCGAAGTTTCTGCCAGTGCCGCCCAAAACGACGACGACACCACCTGTCATGTATTCGCAACCGTGATCGCCAACTCCCTCGACCACAGCGATGGCACCAGAGTTTCTGACGGCAAACCGTTCACCTGCCACTCCGCGGAAGTAACATTCGCCCGATATCGCACCATATAAAACAGTATTACCGACGATGATGGATTTCTCTGCCGGGAACGATGCGTCGTCAGCAGGCCGGATTACAATGCGGCCGCCGGAAAGCCCTTTCCCAACATAATCATTTCCATCACCTTGAAGATCAAATGATATGCCTTTCGCGAGAAAAGCACCAAAACTCTGGCCTGCAGTTCCTTTCAGGGAAACTGCAATTGAATCATCCGGTAACCCCTCATGGCCGTGCAATTCGGCGAGTTTACCGGATAACATGGCTCCAGCTGAACGGTCTACATTTGAGATTTTAGTCTCAATTCTGACCATCGCACCGTCTTCCAGCGCAGGTTTTGCTTGCTTGATCAATTTGCGATCAAGGATATCGGCGATCGGATGGTTTTGACGTTCTGTTTGGTAAATGGCTTGTTTTGGCGCCTCAGGTTTGTGGAAGATACGGGAAAAATCCAGGCCTTTGCCTTTCCAATGATCGACCATTTCGGTTTTCTCAAGAATGTCGCTTTCCCCGATGAGATCATCCAATTTTGCAAATCCAAGGTCGGCCATGATTGTGCGAACTTCTTCAGCTACAAAGAAAAAGTAGTTGATAACGTGCTCCGCTGTGCCCCTGAACCGTTTCCGCAACACAGGGTCTTGGGTGGCAATTCCAACCCAGAATCTCGATTGCGACTGTCTATCGAACCGTACGCCTATTTGAAGAAGCGGGCATTCTTGACC
>JBCCXO010000071.1:0-15856 GCA_039191645.1 Pseudomonadota bacterium
CAATGAACCCCAACGGATTGATTCCTGTGCTCCAAGACAACGGCTTGACCCTATTTGAGAGCGGCGCGATCCTCCGTTACCTGGGCGCAAAATACGGAAACGATGAATTTTGGCCAAAAGATCCCACGCGCCGTGCTGAATTGGATAAATGGGCAGAATGGTCAAAAACCACGTTGTGTCCGGTCTTGATTTACCACGTATTCTGGACGCTCGTTAGGACCCCAAAAGGAGATCGGGATATGAACAATCTCAAAACTCAGGTGGAAAAACTGGGTGAGTTGATGGAAATGGCCACCGCCCAAATTGGCGACAGTGGCTACATCGGAGGAGAATCCCTCAGTTTCGCAGACATTATGTTTGGGCACACGCTGTTTCGCTATTTTACATTGCCCTTCACGCGAAAAGAACTACCCGACCTCTCCGCCTATTATGGAAGACTGCAAACACATGTCGCTTATCGTGAACATGTGATGGTCGACTACAGTTCACTCCAAGTTGAGTAACCTCAGCGCTCCGTACGAACTTTTTTGACCTGTCTTGATCTCAACTTACCAGTGAGATTGGCCACGCTGGTTAATGTCGCGGCCTGAAAACGCGGTTCCTTGTCCACATTGGTATGTGTAATCGACGGATCGACCGTAACATCAACATTGTCCAGTTCACCGTTAAAACCATCGATTGGCAATATGCGGTTATCCGCTGCCTTGGGCAGGTAGTAATTAACCACTCTTCCAATGCCCTTACCAACCTTGCCGGTCTCAACCGGATCAAAGGCAACAACAAGCGCAACAGGCACATTTCTTCCCGCCAAATAGTTAGCAAATTTGCTGCTTTCATTTCCGCCAAGGGAATGGCCGATAATGATTACCGGGTAGGAGATATCTTTGCTGGAACCACGGCGGGCAATATCATCGGCAATGGGACGCCATTCGGTGTAGGAAAAATTCGCCGCGTCATATCCATCCCTGCGCAGTTGCTTTGCCATGTCGTCAATTCCGCGCGAGAAGACATTTGCCAATCCCCGCATCAGATAGATTTCACCCGTTCGCGTCACGTTTTCTTTCGAACGTTTGATAACATCGATAGCCCGCACACTATCCGCAGGTAGGCTATCCAAATCGACAGATCTAGCGCTGGCTTGTGCGACCTCTTCCGACGTTGCATTCAACGCAGATGTTGTGGATGTCTGAGAACATGCCGCTAACACAGCCAGAAGCCCCCCTGCTGCCAAAAGTCGACAAACTCCAGTGTACCGGATCATAGTTCCGTCCCCTTCGGAAGTTTAAGTTTTGCCCAACCCCATATTATCGTCCAAAACCGATTTTGTCACGAGATGCTTCGCGATAGAGAAAACGGTGCTGCTATGCCGAAATTGCATGGCACGTTTGCAAACTTGTCTCTCGAAAAACCGCATAAAAAGAAACATATGGCAATCATCGAGACATCAAATGTCGCTCCGAAATTTTATCAATTACCCAGACTCAATTCTGGAAATTTTAAAGGAATAGAACAATGAACGTTTTTCAAAATGTACGCGAATGGAACCGTGCACGTCAGACCCGCGCAGCTCTAAACTCACTGTCTGATCGTCAGCTTAACGACATTGGCATTGGTCGCCATGGCATTTCTGCGGTCGCTAGAAACCCACACTTTAGCTGAAACCCGTTTTCTTCCAAAGTTTGAAGCTCATTGGTTTTCCGATGGGCTTTTTTGTTGGTTTGGAGAGGCGGAACCAACACGGGATCAGGGCATTAACGTTTATCAACAACGCGCACTGCTTTACCCATGGAACGTTCAATGCCTCCCGGATTTTTCACGTCAATCGCGCAGGAGATACCAACAGTGCCTTTAATAAGTTCCGCCAGGGTTTGTTGAGACGCTTTCTTAGCCTCCTCTGACGTGGAGCCTTGATTTGCTTCCACAACAACCGTCATCGCATCCAGCGGTCCATTTTTAGTGAGTTCTAGCTGATAATGCGGAGACAAACCTTCGACCTTTAAAATCTGCTCTTCAATCTGGGTGGGAAACACGTTTACACCGCGTAGAATAATCATATCGTCGGAACGCCCGGTAACTTTTTCCATTCTACGCATAGAGCGCGCTGTCCCCGGTAGGAGCCGCGTCAAATCCCGGGTTCGGTACCGTATAATCGGAAACGCCTCCTTGGTCAGCGAGGTAAAAACCAATTCTCCCTGTTCTCCATCTGAAACCGGAATTCCCGTTTCTGGGTCTATGATCTCCGGATAAAAATGGTCTTCCCAAATATGCAGCCCATCTTTGGTTTCCACGCACTCATTGGCAACACCAGGACCAATAACCTCAGACAGCCCATAAATATCAACCGCGTGCATATCAAATGCGGATTGTACATCTTCGCGCATGGCATTGGTCCAGGGCTCTGCACCAAAAATGCCAACCTCAAGCGAACTTTGTGTGGGGTCTTTGCCTTGTGCTTCAAACTCATCCAAAATAGCCAACATATAAGATGGTGTGACCATGATTGTTGTTGGCTTAAAGTCCTCAATCAACGTTACCTGGCGCGGCGTCATCCCTCCAGATACCGGAACAACGGTGCAACCGAGCTTCTCAGCCCCGTAATGCGCGCCTAAACCGCCCGTGAACAACCCGTATCCATAGGCAATGTGAACGATATCACCGCGTCGTGTACCGGAGGCACGCATTGACCGCGCAACCACCTCTGCCCACATTTCAATGTCATTTTCGGTGTAACCCACAACGGTTGGCTTACCGGTTGTTCCAGAAGATGCATGAACACGACGCAATTGATTTTGCGGAACTGCAAACATGCCGAAAGGATAGTTATCCCGGAGGTCCTGCTTAACCGTGAATGGGAATTTTGCTAAATCAGACAGGGTCTTACAGTCCTCAGGATGAACACCAGCAGCGTCAAATGCAGATTTGTAGTGCGGAACATTTTTGTACGCGTGCAACAGTGTTTTCTTCAAACGCGCAAGCTGAAGGGCAGTAATCTCGTCTCGCGACGCTATTTCGATCGGATCAAGATCCTTTTTATCAGGCGTCAGGTCTTTCATTTATTTTTCCCCAATATCTTCAGGCAGGTGAGTACCCTTTACCGTTCGAGAATTACCTCGCATTTCCGCTATGATTTTGCCATCCTGATTGCAAACGCGAACATCATAGATCCCGCTTCGGTTTTCCCGAAATCGTTCTTCGGCAATGGCTGTCAGGACGTCACCTTCAAAGGCAGGTGCCAGAAAATCGATTTTGCAGGATTGAGCCACGGCAAATTGATTGTAGCCATTGCAGGCGAAGGCAAAAGCACTGTCCGCTAATGTAAAAATGAAGCCACCGTGGCATATACGCTGGCCATTGAGCATCTCCTCACGAACGACCATCGTCATTTCTGATTTCCCGGCAGATACATGCTTGATTTCAAACCCCAAGCCTTTGGAAGCACTGTCGGTGGACCACATCGTATCGGCACAGGCTTTTGCAATGTCGTCAGGCGTCATCATTTACCCTCAAAAGTCGGGGGCCGTTTTTGCATGAACGCACGAACCCCTTCAGCATAATCATTGCTTCGCCCGGCCTCGCGCTGCAAATCTCGTTCCAGATCAAGCTGCGCATCAAGCGTGTTTGCTGCAGAAGCATGCAACGCCTTTTTTGTGAGCCCAAACCCGTATGTCGGACCGGACGCAAATTGCAACGCAAGGGCCTTTGCCTGCTCCAACAATGCCTCGTCTTCAACGCATTTGTAAATCAGCCCAATGCGTTCAGCCTCTTCCGCCATAACCGGTTCCGCAGTCAGGATCATCGCTTTGGCACGCGCTTCACCAACCAACCTGGGTAAGGTCCAGGTACCGCCTGAATCCGGCACGAGGCCAATCTTTGAAAAAGCTTCGATGAACTTTGCAGATTTTGCCGCAAAAACAAGATCACAAGCAAAGGCGATATTCGCCCCAGCTCCAGCTGCAACGCCGTTAACGGCACAAATTACAGGCTTCGGAATATCCCGGATCAAGCGTATAAGCGGATTGTAAAACGTCTCCAATGTATAACCAAGGTCAGGCGGTCCATCCATTGTATCAGGATTTCGATCACCAAGATCCTGACCGGCGCAAAATCCCCGACCTGACCCAGTCAGCAAAATAGCACGACATGCGTCATCATCTCTGGCAGTTTCAAGAGCTCGTCGCAGTTCAAGATGTTGTTGATCATTGAAAGCATTAAGCTGCTCTGGCCGGTTCAGCGTAATGACGGTCAACGCATCTGATTTTTCGATCAATATGACCGACATCAGCTCCTCCAATATGTTACAAAAATATGTGCTTCACGTATTTTTTGTAACATTATACAATCGATTGCAGGAAGGCAATATCTGACCTATGCAGTGTTCGACTTGAAAGGAGAATGCATTGGAACGCAAGTCACACATCGATGCTACGGGAGCGATCATTTTAATCATTTTTATGGCAGTGCTGGGGCTCAACCAGGTTGCCGTAAAGATCGTCAACGATGGCATGGCACCTGTGTTTCAAGCGGGGCTACGTTCATTGGCTGCGGCGCCGCTGATTCTGATATACTGTTTGTGGCGTAAAACCCCGATCAATGTGTCGCGCGAAATCCTGATTCCCGGTTTTGCCACAGGGTTTGCCTTTGCTTTTGAGTTCGCGCTGCTTTTTCAGGCAGTGCAATTCACAACGGTGGCCCGGGCTTCGGTGTTTTTCTACACAATGCCATTCTGGGTTGCGATTGGCGCTCACTTTCTCATACCCGGCGAAAAACTTACGCCAATGCGCATCTTGGGTCTAAGCTTGGCGGGGTTAGGGGTCGCGGTGGCACTTTCCAATAAAAACACGCAAGCAGGCGAGTTTGCTCTGTTGGGAGATTTGATGGCCCTTGCTGCCGCTACCGGCTGGGCAGCCATCGCTCTCATTGCACGCACAACCAAATTTTCGACCATCACGCCGGACTTGCAACTCCTCTATCAACTGGTTGTTTCCGCGATTTTGTTACTCCCACTTGCCCTGTATCTTGGAGATACGTTTAGCGAACCGACCACGACCCACTGGCTCATATTTGCAGCTCAGGTTGTCTTGGTTGTGTGCATTGGTTTCATGACATGGTTTTGGGTGCTTTCAATTTATCCCGCTTCGGACATGGCGAGCTTCAGCTTCCTTGCCCCTTTGTTCGGCGTGCTGTTTGGATGGCTGATTTTGGCCGAAGCGCTCACCTGGACAATTGTTATTGCTTTATTCTTCGTGGGTGCCGGTATTATCTTGGTCAATCGCAGATGAAGGGTCGAAACCTTGTTTGACCTCACCGTTGAAACCTAAAACGCGACGTAAAAAGACCTGTCCTTGCTTGGGAAGCCATAAACAACGCAGCTGCAAAATCACAGGTTGCAATCCGCGCCCATCAAGATAAACGTGTTGCCGAAAAGAGCACAAGCATGATCAAAACTCGTCTTTCTAAGAGGTTGGGCCTCAAACATCCAGTGATACAAGCACCCATGGCAATGGCGGCGGGTGGTAAACTCGCATCCGCAGTCTCACAAGCAGGTGGTCTTGGCATGATCGGTGGCGCATATTGCGATCCTGAGTGGATTGAATCGCAATTTGAAGTTGCCGGTAACAGTGACATTGGTTGTGGTTTTATCACTTGGGCATTGGCCAAAAATCCCGCTCTGTTGACCCGTACGCTTGAGCGCAAACCGAAAGCGATTTTTCTCTCGTTTGCAGACCCTGAACCGTTCGTAAAAGAAATTAAAGCTGCCGGAAGTCTCTTTATCTGCCAGGTTCAGTCCTTAAAACATGCCGAGCATGCTGTAGATTGCGGAGCTGATATAATTGTCGCGCAGGGGACAGAAGCAGGTGGACATGGCGCAGTCCGATCCACGACGGTCCTTGTACCGGAAATCGCTGATATGCTGGTAAAAAAATCGCCCGCTACACTGCTCTGCGCTGCCGGTGGAATCGGTGACGGGAGAGGCCTTGCCGCCAGTTTGATGTTGGGCGCAGACGGGGCGGTGGTTGGTTCTCGCTTCTGGGCCTCGCACGAAGCGCTGGTACATCAGGGTATCTTGAATGCATCGCTTGCAGCAACCGGAGATGAAACCATCCGCACCAATGTCGTAGATATCATCCGCAAACTTGACTGGCCATCCGGATACTCCTGTCGCGTGCTAAACAACACGTTCACAAAAAACTGGCATGATGACCATACAGGACTTCGTAAAAATCTAGAAGCTGAAATCGAAAACTGGACTCAGGCGCTCGGCAAAGGAGATGCCGACAACGCAAGTGCCATTGTCGGTGAAGCAACGGGACTTTTTAACGACATAAAACCCGCTGCCGATCTTCTGGAAGACATGATTTCCCATGCAGAAAAACTACTTAGGCAGGCACCCGAATTGGTGCTTACTTGAGTTCACTTTTAGCCAGCACACGAATTTCTCGAGTGGTATGAACTTCCCGGTCGTTAACGTAACTCTCATGGTTGTTTTCCACGGTAGCCAGATCGTATCGGTAATTCACCATCATCCCAAGCGATTGCCGGACGCCGTTTTGAGATTGGTCAGCCTGCCAGTTAATCCGTGCCAGCATGGCTCCGTTCCCCAAATGAAATCTAGCAACCGGATCAATGGGCATGCCGTTTTCTCGTTTGGCATTGACCATATACTCGGCCATTAATTTGGTTAGATGTTTTTCGTATTCTTGCAATGATTCCAGTATTTTATCGGTATCTTCTAGCGCGAGAATTTCCAAAATTCTGACGAGATCGGCATGCGCATCCTCTGCATACGTACGCCCCAGCCATTTTGCAAAACCTGGAACTGGAGAAAGCGTAACAAAGTTCTTCAATCCCGGCAGCTCTTGCTTCAGATCATTGACGACCTGCTTGATCAAAAAGTTGCCAAAGGAAACGCCTTTCAATCCTTTTTGACAATTGGAAATGGAGTAAAAAACCGCTGTATCGATTTTCTCCGCCGGCAGAATCTCCCGGTTTTCAGCAAGGAGGGTAGCAATCGAATCCGGGACACCTTTTGTCAGCGCGACCTCCACGAATATCAAAGGTTCTTCCGGCATAACCGGATGGAAAAAGGCAAAGCAGCGCCGATCATCGGGCTGAAGGCGCCGCCGCAAATCATCCCAATCATTGATGGCATGGACAGCTTCATACTCGATAATCTTTTCCAGGATGTTCGCAGGTGTGCGCCAATCGATCGGCTTGAGCACCAGAAATCCCCGGTTGAACCAGGAAGAAAAAAGATGCTCAAAGTCTGAGTCCACCACCGCCAATTCAGGCTGCACTTTCAACAATGGCATTACATCTTCCCGGATATGTACGAGTTTTTCGGTCGCACCAGGCACCTGATTAAGGCGGCGCAAAAGCTCCTGACGGCGAGGTTCAGAGGTCTGCGTAAGTTTGAACAAGGCTTCAGGGGAGCGGTCTGCAGAATATTCTCGGGCAGCTTCAATGACGAGATCCGGCTCTAAATCGTAGTCATTGGCAAGACAGGCAAAAAACGCGTTTTTTTGGTCAGCATCCAGTGTTTCATACTTTGCCAGAACAGCAGACGCGACTTTTGTGCCCGACACTTCACCCTGTTCTGACATCAGGGAATCGCATAAATCGATGATGTTTCGCTTATCTCTGACGCTGCGAAAAACCGTGCCGCGCTCATAGACCGAAGCCAGAAGATCTTGAAAAAAAGTAATTCTGCTCATGTAGTATCAAACCCGTAGTCTGGCGATGGAAACAAGATATTCCCCGAAACTATATGGCTTAGGGGTGCAGTTTGACAATTAAATGTTGATATCAGCAAACACCAAGAAAAGTACGTTGTTTGGCGTTACCAAGATCACTTCAGGTGGATATTGAAGGCGCTTCGGATGGCTGCATCTGTTGCTGGGTCAATCAAGCCTTCGTTTGGCGCGTCAAGAATGGCGCGCTTTCTCTCGATTGCTTTCTTTATCAGATTTGGTTTGCCATTTTCACCCCATTCCTTCGGGGAAGTCCGATCAGCCAGTTCAGGATAAACATACTCCGTCTGCATGATCGATAAGGTTTGTTCATGCCCAAGATAATGACCTGGCCCTTCCAGACAAACAGATTTCATTGCATCAAGTGAAACAGTATCCTCGGTCACGTCAATGCCCTTGATGCATCGCTGTACCTGCCCAAGCATGTCGTCGCCCAGAATGAGGGACTCCAAACAAAACCCCAAAAGTGAGGCGTGCATACCAACACTTTCATAGACCATATTCAGGCCCGACAGCCCCACCATAACATTGGAGATCGCCTGTTCCCAACCTGCCTGCATATCCGGCATTTTTGCATCCGCGATACCAGCTGCTGCCCCACCTGGCAGATCATAAAACCTATGCATCTGCGCACATCCTGCCGATAGTAAGGCTTGTTCGCCAGACCCACCTGACATCGCTCCAGTCCTCAAATCAGACACAAAAGGCCAAGTGCCGAAAATCGCCGGATGACCTTTTTGGATTGAGTTGACATAGACTACACCCGCAAGACACTCAGCAACCGCTTGAACAATTGCCGTCGCCAGCGGTGCCGGTGCTGTGGCACCCGCTTGGCCCGCTGAAAGGAGCAACACAGGCATGCCACCACGAATGCAGGCTTCCATGACCTCGCAAGATTCCGTCGCAAACTTCATGGGTGGCACCACAAAGCAGTTTGAATTTGAAACGAAAGGCCGTTCGAGCCATTTTTGCTCGCTGCCGGCAATCATATGCAACAACTCAAATGCATCGGGAACGAAGGCGGGTTCAGTGAAACTGGTCCCTACGTGCTTTCGGGTACCAGTACACGACGCATAGATGGTGTTGAGATCCATTTCCCGGTTGTCAGTGATGTCTCTCGCGACCATGGTGCGCTGGAAAAAATGAACATTATCCAGTTTTTCAACAATCCGCGCTGAATCGTGCAAATCCTGTAAGTAGGATTCACGATACTCGTTTTTTTCGATATCAACTATATGGACTGCCGCACCAGCCGTTCCGTAGTGGACCCGGCTGCCTGAAAGCAAGAGATCGTGTTTTGGATCGCGACCATGCAGCGTGATATCGCGCGCAGCAACCGCCAGCATATCTTCAACCAAAGCACGCGGTATCCTGATACGCCCATCATCGCCATACTCAGCCCCCGCCTCGGTTAAAGCCTCAATACCGGATTGAGGGGCTTCACTAATCCCGATGACTTCAAGCGCATCAAGAGCAGCCGAATGGATGCGCTTTACAGCGTCATCGGTAAGCGGCTTATACCGCCCTCCAACGAGCCCAGCATGAATCGGGCGCAACTCCTCAGCCAGCTTCTCAGACCTCAGTGCAACCCTTGCGCTACGTCCCCCCGAACGTCGGCCTGTCCTTGTTGGTGCTTCTGCCATGTGCTCCTCCGCTATGTATGAAATTTTTACTCCAAATTTCACGGGTTGTGCAAATCAAAAATGCGAAATTTTCCGGCGTAAATACAATCAGGTGATTGTACGAAAGCACGAAACGCTTATATGATAAGCCCATGAAGCAAGAAAACGCCATGATCGATCCTTTCGGCCGTACGGTTGAGTATCTGCGGGTCTCCGTCACGGACCGCTGCGATTTCCGTTGTGTTTACTGCATGGCTGAGGACATGACGTTCCTTCCAAAAAAGGAACTACTGACGCTTGAGGAACTCGAACGTCTTTGCACCGTCTTTGTGGATAAAGGCGTGCGCAAGCTGAGGCTGACTGGCGGTGAGCCCCTTGTCAGGAGAGGGGTCATGCAGTTGATCAAGAACCTTGGCGGCTTGCTGGAGGGCGGCGGCCTTGAAGAATTGACCTTAACGACCAACGGATCCCAGTTGGCCAGATATTCACAGGAACTGGTAGACGCCGGGGTCAAGCGCGTGAATGTTTCTCTGGACACCCTCAATGAAGAAAAGTTTGCAAAGATTACTCGCTGGGGTCGCTTACCTCAGGTGATGAACAGTCTTGAAGCGGCAAAACAGGCAGGTTTGCAAATCAAGATCAATGCAGTCGCCCTAAAAGACGTCAACGAGCACGAAATTGAAACCATGATGCAGTGGGCTCATGCAGAAGGGTTCGATTTTACTCTAATAGAAACCATGCCACTGGGTGAAATAGATGAAGATCGCACGGATCAATATCTACCCTTGTCTCAGGTCCGCTCCCGCCTGGAGGAACGATACTCTTTAGTCGACATTCCCTACAAGACCGGCGGGCCAGCACGATACGTCAACGTAAAAGAAACAGGCGGTCGGCTTGGGTTTATTACACCTATGACGCACAACTTCTGCGAAAGTTGCAACCGTGTTCGCCTTACCTGTACTGGAACGTTGTACATGTGTCTTGGTCAAGAGGATGCAGCGGATTTACGTGCACCACTCCGCAATTCTGAGGGAAATGACCTTGTGTCACGCGCAATAGATGAAGCCATATTGCGCAAACCAAAAGGCCATGATTTCGTGATAGGTCGCAATTCTGCACCCTCTGTTTCGAGACATATGAGTACCACTGGCGGCTGATATATGGTTGTATCCATCGAGCATAAAGCTCCCCTCGCAATTGTCAGGGTAAACAATCCACCCGTTAATGCACTGTCACATGCTGTTAGGGCTGGGCTGAAAGAAGCTTGCGAAAAACTTGATTCTGATGAGGCGATCAAGGCCGCAATTTTGATTTGCGACGGACGGACGTTCATTGCAGGAGCTGATATTAGAGAGTTCGGACAAACACCCAAGGAACCCCATCTTCCAGACGTAATTTCAAGAATCGAGGAATCCACAATACCCTGGATTGCTGCAATTCATGGAACGGCCTTGGGAGGTGGATGCGAAGTGACACTTGGATGTCACTACCGGGTTGCAATGCCTTCAGCAAAGTTCGGTCTACCGGAAGTAAATCTGGGGCTAATCCCCGGAGCGGGAGGAACTGTCCGATTACCGAGGCTTGTCTCGGCAGAAAAATCAATCGATATGGTCACCTCCGGAAA
Organism: Pseudomonadota bacterium; assembly: GCA_039191645.1. GTDB lineage: Bacteria > Pseudomonadota > Alphaproteobacteria > Rhizobiales > Rhizobiaceae > JAALLB01. The sequence continues at coordinate 10,995 of JBCCXO010000071.1, forward strand.
GCCTATTGATGCAGATACAGCGCTTCAATGTGGGCTCATTGACAAAATTGCCACAAACGATGATTTGGCCGAATTTGCAGAACACTTTGCGCTGGAAAAGCTCCACCAATCCATGCCGATCGCCGTATCAAAACGACCGGTCTTGGATGCGCCCGACGGACAGAAATCAGAAGAGATTATTGCAGGCATCAGCGCACGTGCAAAAGGCCAACGCTCCCCAGTAGAAGCAGCCTCAGCTATCCTTGATGCGTGTACCCTACCAGCCCAAGACGCGTTTAAAAAAGAACGAGAACGCTTTCTTTCTCTCAAGGAAAGCGAACAGTCTGCCGCCTTACGCCATGTTTTCTTTGCGGAACGGCAAACAGAAAAAATTGAGGAAATTCAAGGTGTTGACCCATTAGCTATCGAGCACTGCGGCGTGGTTGGCGGAGGCACAATGGGCGCAGGGATCGCCGCAGCCATGCTCCTATCAGGCTACAAAGTCATCATGATTGAGCGGGACGAAGAAGCGGCAAAAACCGGAGCACAGCGCGTAACCCATGTATTAGAGGGCAGCAAGGACCGTGGCATACTTGATCCCGATCGATTTGTTGAGGCAATGAGCAACTTTAAGGCCGTGAGCGAGTACAGTGAACTTGCTAATGCAGATCTTGTCATTGAAGCAGTTTTTGAGGACATGGCAGTCAAAAAGCTCGTATTCAAAGAACTCGACAAGGTCTGCCGGAAAAAGGCGATTTTAGCGAGCAACACCTCTTATCTCGACGTAAACAAGATCGCTGTCTCGACAAAACATCCAGAGCGCGTGCTTGGCCTGCACTTCTTTTCTCCCGCCCATATCATGAAGCTTGTTGAAGTCATTAAGACAGATTCGGTGTCACCTGCAGTCTTAAGCACCGGATTTTCGATTGCCAAGAAGCTTCGAAAAATTCCAGTCCTATCAAGGGTTTGCGATGGCTTTATCGGAAACCGAATTCTGGCGAGTTATCGTAAACAATGCGACTATATGATTGAAGACGGCGCCATGCCTCAGGAAATCGACCTTGCGATGCGAAATTTTGGCATGGCGATGGGACCTTTTGAGATGCAAGACATGGCTGGACTGGATATCGGTTGGGCGAACCGCAAAAGACTGGCCCCGACCAGAGACCCTAAGGAAAGATATGTGAAAATTGCGGATCGCATTTGCGAAATGGGTCGATTTGGACAAAAAACGGGGGCCGGTTGGTATCAGTACCCGGAGGGGTCACGCAAAGGAATCCCCGATCCGATCGTCGAAAAGATCATCGAAGAGGAACGCACAAAATCCAGCATTGTGCCTCGCAATTTCACAATTGCAGAGATTCAAAGCCGAATCCTGCAGGCTATGGTATCTGAAGGACAGAAGATCCTGGATGAGGAGATCGCGCGGTCAGCAGCTGATATCGATATGGTCTTCATCCTGGGATACGGTTTTCCGCGTTGGCGAGGCGGGCCGATGTTTGCTGGCGGCGTAAAGGACTAACGCCACAATACACCGAAACGGAAACCGCCGATTAGCAGTCAGAATCGCGATTAAAGAGCTCAACAATACACCACTGTATGGTTTCACTCCGTATGTTACGATGCATACCTCCGTTCAGCAGAGATTTGAATAAAACATACCATATTGTATAGTTTTTTCATGCCAAAGCGATTCGCAAAATCAGATTGGATTGAACAGGGCCTCGAAGCTTTAACGGAAAACGGACCTGATGCCCTTACCGTAGAGAGATTATGTCTGTCAGCCGACAAGACGCGTGGCTCTTTCTATTTCCATTTCGAAAACATCGAGGCGTTCATGGCTGATCTGGTGAACGCTTGGAAAACACAGTTTACTACAGAAATCATAAACCGCCCGCATATCAGGGCTCAGCGCGCTGATCTATTAAACCAACTTGCAGCAAGATTGGATCTGGACCTCGAAGTCGGCGTTCGCAACCTCGCACTTCGCCATTCTGCTTTGCAACCAATCATAAGCGAAGCGGACCAGATGAGAATTGACTGGTTGGCCAATCTTTATGTACGGGTTGCAGACTATGATGAAGACAAAGCAAGAGCACTTGCAAAAATCGAATATGCAAGTTTTATCGGATTCAAAATAATCAATCCGGATTTAAAACCCTCAGAAGCTAAAATCCTTTATGACGCCTTTCTTAAACTGACGAACCGCGTCTAATCAACCACCCCTTATAGTGAGCGATCCGCCCGCCAAATGGAGGTTTCAACAAGACATCAAAAGTAAATCGTCCCTCCTCATCGACACCCTCATGCGCAAGACTTTTTGGTAAGAGCAACGTCGGAATCGGAATCCATCCAAACAGCTGCCCTTTTATGGCCGGATAGTGGAGTTTCCCGTTTTCAAAACGTAATCCAAGACGCATCGACAAGGGCCCGAATGACTCTTGTAAGAACCCGCCTTCGTCAATCGACATCACGGAGTTAAATGTCTTTCCGCCAAACGCTCGTTGCCAGTTTTCCGTGTGTTCATCAGCTGTAATCGTGACATCAACAGAGATGTCAGTGGCAGCAGCAGGAAAACCCACCACCTTTGCCGCAATCCAGCCAATAACTCCCAAAGAACCTTGAGTACGTGCCCTGCCCCCAAATTTGCGCTGACCAAATCCGTTGTGAAGCGACCTGATGGCCTCGGGCATTGCCTCGAACGCATCACCCAGAACCTGTTGAAATATCGGCAAAACACGAGTTTCGTGAAGTGTGCTCTCTGCATCAATCTCAGACAAAGCCTGCTCAACTTCTTTCAAATCAACCTCACCGGGCGACGGTCTCGCACCGGGCTTCACATCTCCATCCGCAAGTTTCTTTAAGAGGATGGAAATCGGTAGGGTCGGAATCTCCGGCCCCTTGCCATCGCTTGCGATCAAATCCCATTCCCGGCGAAGCATAGCACCACGATCATCCTTTCCAAGGACGGATACCTTCATGCCACCCACATTGCTACCAAACGATTCAAACCAGCTGGCCACCCATCTTGCGAAAGAAGACAAGGGCGCCAGAGACTTCAAAATCCCGGTGGCAACCAAAACGCGACCGAAGGAAAGCGCATGGTGAAAAATCTTGAGCTCTAACCCTGCCCGGAAGGTAACAGTCTGCGCATCATAACGCTCAGGAAACAGGGACACATCGGGGGTATTGACCATGGAAGCAAGTCTCCCCTTAACTAAGGGTTTTCCTTTCGTTTGAAGATCGATTTTTCGGAGCTCCGACCATCCTCTCACTTGCTCATTTTTTCCAAATCGAACGATTTCGTATGGCTGGCCCACCTGCCCCAAAACAGCTCTCATGACAGAAAGCGTACGCTTGGCTCGATTTCCAGGAATGATCGCACTTTCAACTGAATTGACTTCAACCAAGTCTTTTGTCAAAGAATCTACGACCGCAGAAGAAATCGCAGGCGTCGAACTTGCTCCCGAAATCGCAGACACACAACGGTCTTTTGCAAGTTCATCAAGATCGCTGATTTCGGAGACAAAATCAGTTGCATCAGCAATATCGAGATAGTGGCAACCCAGTTCTACGACTTGACGAGCAAAGCGGTAGCAGTCTTTGCCATATTCCTGAAAAGGTCCGGCACAATCGATGACGGCAAAAGGTTTAAGGCCAATCAGCACGGTTTGGACTACGTCCGGATCATCCCGATCAAACTGCCGGTATTCTGCACCGGTTTGATCGCGCAAGGCCTGCAGTGTTTGTCTTGTACGTCCAGCACAAACAACGGTAAATCTGCCTTCCCGGCATAACCGTTGAACCAATAGACCACCAAACAAACCGGTGGCACCAAGCACTAAAACGGTGGCTTTGTCAGTCAATGAAACGCGCCTTCAGTGTGGCATCTGGCACCAGACAAGAGGATCTTTTGCCAAACAGCCGATATCTGTTTCGGGCAATCCGATAGTAAATCCAGTCGAGCAGAAAAGCCGGAAGGAAGCGGAAGACATTCAATATCCGCCAAGGCCAGCCAATGAGACTCAAGACTTCAAAAAGACCATGAAGCCGTTCAAACAACCTGCCCTTTATCAAAACCAGATTGGTGTCATAATCATCAACTTTTAAGCCGTAATGGGCATAAAGCGCCTCACCAGCTTGCGACTGTGCAGTCAAAAAATGAAATTGTTTTTTTTGGTCGTGTTTGAGAACAAAATTAAAAAACCCGGAACAAAGAACACACTCACCATCAAAGACAATGACATTCTTGTCTTTGATTGTTTCCAGAGTTTTTTCGGCACTTCGATCCATTGCCGTATTCTTTCAAACAATCGTTTCACAACCGTATATGGGGAGTGCGATTTGCGATTTAAGCAAGGGTTGATGTGGCAAATTGGTGCATCAACGTGACAAGTGCAGGACAATCTGACGATGATGCGCCCTGTCTCGATGCTCGAAGAGATAAATACCCTGCCAAGTGCCCAGCACCATTTTACGATTGGAAACTGGAATGGAAATCGACGTTTGAGTAAGCGCAGCCTTGATATGAGCCGGCATGTCATCCGGACCCTCATAGGTATGCGTCAGATACTGCATTGAGGGGTCAGACGTGGGAGGCACAAGACGAGCAAAAAAATTGGTCAGATCACGCTGGACTTCAGGATCAGCATTTTCCTGAATGATGAGCGAGCAAGAAGTATGTCTGACAAACACGGTACACAGTCCAACGTCAATATTGGCGGAGTCAACGAACCCGATAACATCGCTTGTAAAGTCGTAAAGTCCCTGTCCGGAAGTTGGGATGGTAAGGGTGGTCTGATTCATACTTACCCGAAAATTCCCTCACCCCGCTCATCGATCATCTGTTGTGCTTTGCGGATTGCAATGTCAGAAGCCTCGTC
>JBCCXO010000072.1:0-15583 GCA_039191645.1 Pseudomonadota bacterium
CGCTGTCAGCAAAAGAGCGTTTCACGGCACTTCAGTCTGGCGAAATCGATATCCTGTCACGTAACACCACTTGGACTGCTACACGTGACACTTCTCTTGGCTTGAACTTTGCTGGTGTAAACTACTATGACGGTCAGGGCTTCATGGTCCGCAAAGACCTCAATGTTAAGTCAGCGCTGGAACTTTCAGGCGCCTCAGTTTGCACCAACACGGGTACAACAACTGAGCTGAACGTGGCTGACTACTTCCGCGCTAACAAGTTGGAATATGAAATTGTCGCATTCGAAAAAGCTGACGAAGTGGTGGCAGCTTACGACGCTGGACGTTGCGATGTGTACACAACCGACCAGTCCGGTCTGTATGCTCAGCGTTTGAAGCTTACAAACCCTGCTGACCATGTGGTTCTTCCAGAAATCATCTCAAAAGAGCCGCTTGGCCCTGTTGTTCGCCAAGGCGACGATCAGTGGTTTAACCTTGTAAAATGGACACATTTTGCAATGGTCAACGCTGAAGAACTCGGCATTACATCTGCAAACGTGGATGAAATGAAAGGTTCAGACAACCCTGCAATCAAGCGTGTGCTTGGAACAGAGGGTGAGTTCGGTGCAGCGCTTGGTGTTGGCAACGACTGGGCTTACAACATCATCAAGCAAGTTGGTAACTATGCTGAAACATTCGACCGCAATGTTGGTCCGGAAACTCCGTTGGCGATTTCTCGCGGCGTGAATGATCTGTGGACACGCGGTGGATTGCAATACGCACCACCAATTCGCTAAGAAGTTTAAGGGCCGGTCAGATTGATCGGCCCTTTACAGTTTAGGTGCAAACGGGAGATTGCACCCAAGAACAAAAATAACGGTGTTTGTAAAAAATACTTGGATTTTACAAACAAACAGGTGAGGGGAATGCGCCGTGTCAGACATGACGGCTGGACATGAAAAGCCAAAAGTAAAACTCCTGAATGATCCAAAATTCAGATCCTATGCCTTCCAGGCTATCCTTGTTGCTTTTTTGGTATGGGTCTTATGGGGGATGATTTCAAATGCGGCCATTAACCTGAAGAATCAGGGCATTGCATCTGGGTTTGATTTCCTGAGCAAGCCAGCAGGTTTTGGATTAAACTTCTCGCCATTTATCGAATACACTGAGACCTCATCGCTACTGATCCTTTTTTTTGTTGGTCTTCAAAATACGCTGGTCCTCGCAGTCGTCGGTATTTTCTTTGCAACCATTCTGGGATTTCTGATTGGGGTTGCAAGACTTTCTAACAACTGGGTCATCAACAGAATGGCATATTGCTATGTGGAGGTGATGCGGAATATCCCTCTGCTTTTGCAGATCTTCATTTGGTACAAGGGTGTTGGCGCGTTTCTTCCCGCAAAACGGACACCAGCAGATCTGGGAATTTTGGGCCAGCTCAACGCTGCGGGGCTTTACGCGCCAAAACCAGTTCTGGCAGATGGGGCCGGGTTGGTGGGCTGGGCCCTGGTTGCGGCTTTGGTGATTACCTGGTTCATCAATCGATGGGCAAAAAAACGCCAAATGCTGACTGGTGAACGCTTCCCTGTGTTTTGGACAGGTTTGGGCCTGATCATCGTGTTGCCTCTGATCACTTACTTTGTAACTGGGAAGCCAATAAGTGCTGAATATCCGACCACCGGAAATTTTGGCCCGCGTGGCGGCATGCAGATCATACCTGAATTCATTGCACTGTTGATCGCGCTGGCAACCTACACAGCGGCATTCATTGCAGAAATTGTGCGTGCCGGCATTCTTGCGGTTAACCGCGGACAAACTGAAGCATCCTATGCCTTGGGGCTTCGGCCGGGACAGACCCTGCGTTTAAACATCATTCCGCAAGCAATGCGGGTGATCATTCCACCTCTGACCAGTCAATATCTCAATTTGACGAAGAACTCGTCTTTGGCGGTCGCGATTGCATATCCAGATCTAACCGCGACGTTTGCCGGAACAGCACTCAATGTTATCGGGCAGGCGGTTGAGATGCTGGGGATGACCATGTTGACGTATCTATTCATCTCACTGGTAACGTCCCTGTTCATGAATTGGTACAACGCCAAAGTCTCTTTGGTAGAGCGATAGGGATAAGATGATGAGCAATTCAAAAGACGATCTTAGCTTTGTCCGAACCGAGATGGTGGCTCCAATGCCTGCGCCTGTAAACAATACAGGCATCGTGGGGTGGATGCGCCGTAACCTTTTTTCAAGCGTCAGCAACACCATCCTCACGCTGATCGGCATCTATATCTTGTATTTGGTGGTTCCAGGCACCCTGAAGTGGGTGTTTTTCGATGCCGTATGGAGTGGCGATGACCGGCTGGCATGTGCGACGGTTGCCCAGGGCGGTGAACTTCCTGAAAAGTGGAAAGCTGCCTGCTGGCCTTATGTGGGTGCCTATTTCAAGCTTTTCATTTACGGTCGATATCCCGATGCTGAACTTTGGCGGGTAAATTTGGTGTTGATTATGTTCTTCGCCGGGCTTATTCCGCTCGCAATGCCCTCGCTGCCATTCAAGCGCGAAAACATAATTTTCATGCTTGGTGTGTTTCCGGTTGCCTCGTTTGTACTGCTTTCAGGCGGAAATTTGGATTACAATGGCTTCCTTTTGCCAGATGGCATCATGGCACCGTCAGGACTGAAGTTCTGGATTGATTATCTTTTGCTGACAGCGATCATATGCGGCTTCGTGTTTGCCTATAGTCGCGCAACGGACTCCGAGCCGACGCGACCAGCCATGCTTACTGCTGTTGGAATGGCCATACTCGGTCTCATTCTGTTTGTTATGTCCGTGGATTTTGGCCTTAGACCGGTTGAGACGTCGCTATGGGGTGGTTTTGTGATGACGCTTGTCATCGCAGTGACTGGTATTGTTGCCGCGCTACCCTTGGGCATTTTGTTGGCTTTGGGGCGCCGTTCCCAGATGCCGGCGGTGAGCTTGTTCAGCGTGATTTTCATTGAGTTCTGGCGTGGCGTGCCGCTCATTACAGTCCTCTTCATGTCATCCGTGATGCTGCCGCTCTTCCTGCCAGATGGTGTTACATTTGATAAATTGTTGCGCGCATTGATAGGGGTGGCTCTGTTTTCTTCTGCCTATATGGCGGAGGTGGTTCGAGGCGGGATGCAGGCCATTCCAAAAGGTCAGTATGAAGGTGCGATGGCTGTGGGGCTAAACTACTGGCAATCCATGCGCATGATCATCTTGCCCCAAGCCTTGAAAATTGTGATCCCGGGCATTGTGAACACGTTCATTGGATTGTTCAAAGACACGACCCTTGTATCGATCATTGGATTGTTGGACTTCCTGGGAATGATCAATTTATCACACTCAGATTCCAACTGGGCAACTCCCGTGCAGGCGATGACGAGTTATGTGTTCTGCGCGTTTATCTTTTTCATCTTCTGTTTTGGCATGTCTCGATATTCGATTTTCATGGAAGACAGACTTAACACTTCACACAGGTGACGATCATGGCTGAAGCAGCAAAAAAAATGACGGTCTCTGAGACCGATGTCGCAATCGAAATCAACGACATGCATAAATGGTACGGGGATTTTCACGTTCTCAAAGACATCAACCTTCGGGTTATGCGAGGGGAGCGTATCGTCGTTGCTGGTCCCTCCGGTTCGGGTAAGTCAACAATGATCCGTTGCATTAACCGGTTGGAAGAGCATCAGCGTGGCCAGATTGTCGTCGATGGAATTGAGCTTACCAACGATCTGAAAAAGATTGATGAGGTGCGCCGTGAAGTAGGAATGGTGTTTCAGCACTTTAACCTGTTTCCGCATCTGACCATTTTGGAAAACTGTACGCTCGCACCGATTTGGGTCCGCAAAATGCCAAAGAAAGACGCCGAAGATGTGGCGATGCATTTTCTGGAAAAAGTAAAAATTCCGGAACAAGCACTCAAGTACCCTGGCCAGCTCTCTGGTGGGCAACAGCAGCGTGTGGCGATTGCGCGTTCGTTGTGCATGAATCCACGGATCATGCTGTTTGATGAACCCACATCGGCGCTTGATCCTGAGATGATCAAGGAAGTTCTGGAAACCATGGTGAGCCTTGCTGAGGATGGCATGACAATGATTTGTGTCACCCACGAAATGGGCTTTGCTCGCCAAGTTGCGAACCGTGTCATCTTCATGGATGAAGGACAAATAGTGGAACAAAATGAGCCAGAGGCGTTCTTCGATAATCCTCAGCATGATCGGACCAAGTTGTTCTTGAGCCAGATCCTGCACTAAGTCCGCGACCCCGTTTCCAAATCTGGCCTTAAAGTTGCGCTAACGCATCGACCCAGATACGGAGAACAGACCCCATGCGAAGATGGTTCAAATGGGCCAGTTTTATTGTCATATCCCCAGTCGTTTTAGCCGCAGCTTATTTGTTTTTTGCGCTGTTGGGCGGTTTGCTGCCGGGGTCACTTGCTCAGCCAAAAGGCGCAGGGCAGCAGTTGCAACAACCAGTTTATCTCGCAACAAATTTTCTCCACGCCGATATCGCAATACCAATTAACACTCTGAGTTTGAAACAATTTGCTTTCCTGCGAGAAGCAGGGATTCCACTGGACAACCCGGAACTGAGATATCTTCTGATCGGTTGGGGATCTAAGGCCTTTTATACCACAACAAAGGATTATGCGGACATCAGACCCCATACGGTATGGCGTGCAGCAACGGGTGATAACTCGGTTATGCACGTAGCTCCCGCTGGAGATTTGTCACAGCACAATGAGTTTGTTCAGGTCGCCATAACCGAAGCTGGGTTTGCGCGAATGCTAGCCTTCATCCTCAATACCTTTGAAAGAACCAAAGGAAAGCCCGTCTTGATTGAAGGTGCAACATTTGGACACGGAGATGTGTTTTATGCCAGTCCTCAGCATTTCAATATTCTTTACCCATGCAACGTTTGGGTTTCTGAGGCGCTACATGAAGCGGGTTTAGCCCGAGGACTTTGGACCCCCACCACGTACAGTTTGATGTTGAATTATTATCTTTATAACTGATCTGGCGTCCAGCTGTATATCCACGCCTGCCGTTCCAGCAGTTTATCTGAAGGGATGATCTTCATCCCCAGATTTCTGATGAACGCAAACGGTTCCGGCAAGTGATAAATCTTCCCGTTTTGCTTCGCCAACCTTGCTACCTTACAAAGCCGGTGAGCGCGTTCGGAATGGAAAGCAAGCATTGCTTCTTGGACAGAGTGTTCCGATAGGTATTTCGCAAGAGCCGCAGCATCCTCAATTGCCATCGCGGCACCTTGGGCCGCAAAAGGCACCATTGCGTGTGCTGCATCTCCGATTAACGCGACGCGTTCAAAGCCCCATGATGGCGGGAACGAAGTGGTGAATATGGGCCATGCTGTCCAACCATCCACTTCCTTGAGTTGTCGGCTTAACTCACCGTTCAATCCCTGAATAACATTTGCGATCAAAGCGCCATCAAAATCTTCTTTATCCCCCGAAGCCGGTAGATCTGCACCTACAATCACAATTGCATTCAAATATGCCCCGCCACGAACGGGATAGGTAACAATATGCGATCCTGGCGAAAGCCACAAAAACGTATTTTGAAGGAATTCTGGAAGCAGAACGTCTTTCGCCGGGATCATTGCACGCCATGCAACCTTGCCGGAAAACACCGGCGTATCCTGCTTACAGTACGAAGTCCGCAGTTTTGACCAGACACCATCAGCGACCACAACACCTTGAGCCTGAACTGTATCTTGCTGATGAATGAAGATGCTTAGCTCAGTCCCGTTATTGGGTTCTAATCCTCCAATCTCTGAATTGTAGGTGATCTCAATATCGGAGGAAGCTTTACACGCCGCCAGTAGCAAGTTTTGAAGGTCACCGCGATGCGTCACGCAATAAGGCGCTCCAAACCGATCCACGACTGTTTGCCCAAGCGGGATCGAGGTTATCGATTTACCATTCTTTCCGTTGCAAATGTGAATGTGATTGGGAACGGCTGAGATATCCATGAGCTTTTCTTCAAGTCCCAATTGGGCAAGAACTTTGAAAGCATTAGGCGAGATTTGAATGCCAGCGCCAACGGTTTCCAGCTTTTCAGCCTTTTCAAATAGGCGAACCTGAAACCCATACCGCGATAAAAATAATGCGGTCGTCAAACCGGCAATACCGGCGCCGCTTATGACGATTGGTAATTCCCTGTCCCGCTGAGACAAATCCTACGCTGCTTTTTCTTTGAAAAGGCAGCCTTCCGGGCGCGTTTCTTGGATCGCGAGATCAGGCGCATATTTGTAAACGGTTGAGCAGTAAGGGCAAATGATGTCATTGCTGCTTCCCATATCGAGAAACACGTGCGGATGGTCATAAGGTGCACTGGCACCACAGCACATAAATTCTTTTACACCAATTTCTATGGTTTGAACGCCTGCATCATTTTGAAAGTGTGGTACGCTCACATTCGCCATCAAGTTACCTTTAGCGTAATTGCTTTTCGTTGAAACTCTTTTAAAACAACACGGACGCGCTTTCAAAGGATAATTTGATCCTCAAAGGTTGACCAGGATATTATGGTGAAACAGTTTTATGAATCAGAAAATGCAACCATCGCCTACTTTGATGAGGGTGAAGGGCAACCAATCGTGCTCGTGCATGGATTTGCGTCCAATGCTGAAGTCAATTGGTTAGGTCCTGGTTGGATTAAAACCCTTACAGACAGAGGGTTTAGGGCAATTGCTGTAGATAACCGCGGACATGGTGAGAGCAGCAAGTTTTACGCGGAAGAAGACTATCAGTTAGAAGCCATGTCTTCTGACATCCTTAATCTGATTCAGCATCTGGAATTGAGCGTGCCACATGTTATGGGATACTCGATGGGATCGCGGATAACCGGAACGCTGGCCTGTCACTACGGTGATAGGCTCGGCAAAATCATTCTTGCCGGGAACGGATACAATATGGTGGAAGGTGGCTTTGATTCCACCGCGATCCGAGATGGATTACTCGCGCCAAGCTTTGAAGAGGCGCCCACAACAATTGGCAGAGAGTTTCGCTATTTTGCCCATCAGACCAAAAGCGATTTGCGGGCTTTGGCAGCTTGTATCATGGCCGCAAGGGTTCATATCCCCGAGTCGGTTTTTAAAGGCATCACGAATGAGACCAAGGTAATTGTCGGAACCGAGGATACGGTCGCGGAAAATGGCCAACAATTGGCAAACCTCCTGCCAAATGGGCATTTCGATATCATTCCAAACCGAAATCATATGAACGCCGTCGGCGACAAAATCTACAAAGAAAAAGTGCTGGATTTTATCTCTTCATAAGCCAGTAATGCATGTACAACACGCTGTAATTGCTGCTAGTCTCCCGGAGGTGCTTTACGGGTTTCCGCAACGCTTTGAGGGAGCATAGATGTTTCGAAATATTATCCTAACCGTCTCTTTGTTCGCATTGACAGCGTGTCAAGAGCAACAAGCAGCTCAATCCGAAGAGCCGCCGGTACGCGCGCTTAAAACCATCACAATAACCGAGGTGGAAGAGACGACAACCAGACGATATCCCAGCGTTTTGCAGCCTGGATCAATATCCACACTCTCTTTTGAAGTGTCAGGAAGATTGCAGGAAATCAATTTGAATGTCGGTCAACTTATTAAATCCGGTGATCTCCTCGCCGAGATCGATACCCGATCTTTGGAGTTGCAGGTCGAAAGCGCAAATGCTGCCTTGAATGAGGCGAAATCGGTTGCCAAAAATGCGGCAGACAATCTTGAGAGGCAAGAAGAACTGCTGGAAAAGCAAATTGTATCCCAGGCGGTCGCAGATCAGGCGCGTACCGATGCAGAAACCACGGCTGCAAGGGTTGTGCAGGCACAGCGAAGCCTCGAAACTGCCGAAGAGAATCTAAGCAAAGCGACCTTGGATGCGCCGTTTGATGGAATCATCAACTCGGTAGAAGTTCAGTCTTTTACAAATGTTGCCGCAGGCAGTCCGGTGGCCACCGTCTATGCAATAGATGAGTTTGAATCAAACTTCTCCGTGAGTTTCGACGTTGTGAACAAGTTAGCGGTTGGAAAAAGGGTCACTGTTCGGTTGGCAGACAATCCCGCTATCGCTTTAAGCGGACACATCAGCGAATTGGGTGCTCGAGCCGATACGGTCTCCTCATTTCCAGTGGTAGTAAAACTCGACGAGACAGACCCCACAATCAAAGCCGGAATGGCAGTTGAAATTTCCATGGAGTTTACGGTGCCATTGGGGCAGGGGTACACGTTGCCCTTATCCGTTTTACCCTTTGATGGAAAATTGGATCCTCCAGAAAACCCTTCGGACCCAGGCCAGACGCAAGTCTTTGTCTTCGATCCTGAAAGCAGCACGGTCCAACGCAGAGATGTTATGATCGGTGGTGTCAGAGAAAACGCTATCATCGTCATTGATGGACTTGAGCTGGGTGAGCAAGTCGCTGCTGCTGGTGTTTCTTTTTTAAGAGAAGGCCAAAAAGTGAAACTGATCGAAGAAGCCGAGTGACGGTGGAAAAATGAACTTTCTGACTTCTCTTGGCTTAAACAAAGCACGCCTGACGATCCTGATCATGATTGGTCTGATCATCCAAGGGCTTTTGACCTATTCTCAGATACCCAAGCGGGAAAACCCGGCCATCACCATTCGCAATGCGATTGTGACGGCACAGTTTCCTGGCATGTCTCCAGAGCGTATGGAAGATTTGATTGTCGTTCCGATCGAACGAAAGGTCCGCGAGATTGGAGAAATTGAAGACATCGAAGCGCTTATCACCACCGGCAGTGCCAAAATAACGGTCACGGTTTACGATTATATTCCAAAGGCAAACCTTGAAAGTATCTTCCAGGATTTGCGCAACCGAATGGAAGAGGTTGAGCAGGAGCTTCCGGATGGTACACAAGGTCCATTCGTCAACACAAACTATGGGGATGTCTCCATTGCCACCATTGCGGTGACTGGCGAGGGCTTCTCTTATGCGGAAATCAAGGACGCGGCGGATGATCTGAGAACGAGCCTTTATACCGTTGACGGCATTTCAAAGGTGACCTTGTTTGGTGAACAAGAGGAACGGGTTTGGCTGGAAATTGACTCCAGAAAGCTAGCGGCAATTGGCGTTCAACTGCAGCAGGTGTTAAGCGATCTTCAGGCTCAAAACGTAATTTTACCCGCTGGCGAACTGGATGCGGATGGGACAACCCTAATCCTTGAGGCAAATGGTGACTTAAAAAGCGTCGATGAAGTAGGCGATATCTTAACCAAAGTTGATGGGCTCGCGGGTTTTGTACGCCTGAAAGACCTCATGACTGTCCGCCGCGGATACATCGATCCGCAAGACAAACCGGTTTTTTACAACGGCGCACCAACCATTGTTGTTGCTGTAGAAATGTCAGACACGGAAGACATCCAAAAAATTGGCGCTGCGCTGGAGGAGGCTGTCGAAAAATTTGAAAACCGGCAGCCCATCGGAATCTCTTTTGAGTTCTCCACCTTTCAGGAAACCAATGTTACGACATCTATCAACAGTGCGTTGAGCAATGTAGCGCAGACCTTTGGGGTCGTGGTTGTTGTAATGCTGGTGTTCCTTGGATTGCGGCCGGCTTTAATCATAGCCTGTATAGTGCCCTTCACAGTGATGTTCGCGCTTTTAGGCATGTCATACATGGAGATCGAGTTACAACAAATCTCGATTGCTGCTGCAATCATTTCTCTAGGCTTGTTGGTAGACAATGGCCTGGTTGTCGTGGAGGACATACAAAAACGCATCGCCAATGGGGAAGAACCGCGCGCAGCCGCTTTAGCTTCTGGAAGTCAGTTTTTCACACCCCTGGGCGTTGCCTCCATAACAACAGTCTCTGCTTTTGTCCCAATGCTAATCCTGGATGGGGTTGAAGGAGAGTTCGCGTTTTCACTTGGCGCCGTGGTCGGCGTGATGTTGTTGGGCTCCTGGCTTACGGCGCTTTATGTTCTGCCATCTTTGTGTGTTTGGTTTGCAAAGAAACAAACAGGAACTTCGGGCGAAAAAGATGAAGGATTCCTTGTCCGGAACTATGGACGTATCGTAAACGTCAGTCTTGTTTTTGCCCCGCTGATCATTCTTGGATCTTATGCAGCAGTTTATGCCTCCAGTACGCTTTTTTCCTACACAAAATCAGAGATGTTCCCGCTGGCGGAACGCGCTGAATATCTGATTTATCTCGATATGCCGAAGGGTACTTCCATCACACGAACGACCGAAGAGTCAAAGAAGGTCGAAGCATGGCTTCTGGACAAAGAACAAAACCCCGAAGTCCGCGATACGACGGTTTTTGTGGGTGATGGAGGTCCGCGATTTTACCTTGCGCTCAATCCGGCGGATACAAATCCCGCGAGCGCCTTTATTTTGGTAAATACAACGAGTTTTGAAGGTGCGGTTACGGCTGCTGATCGTGCTCAAAAATATCTGCTTGCCAACCATCCTGCTGCACGGTTCAAAGTAAAACGGCTGTCAATGGGAGGTGGTGAGTCCGGTATCGTTGAAATCAAGATAACCGGTCCTGACGCTGAAAAACTGCTCGCGATGGCAGATGAGGTCGAAGTTGCGTTTTCTGATGTTCCGGGCATTGTCCAGAACGAAAATGACTGGGGAAATAAGACTCTTAAAATGGTGATCAACGTAGCCCAGGATAAAGCACGTGAACTTGGTATTACATCAGAAGACATCTCAAATGTGATGGACACATTTTTCTCCGGTACAACCTATTCCACCTACCGAGAAGGCACTGAGTCCATCCCAATCGTCGTAAGGGCTACAGAAAACTTCAGAGATAGCCTGGAAGATCTTGCAAATCTCTCCATTCCGGCTGGCGGGCAACTTATTTCTCTGGATCAGGTTGCCTCATTTCAACCCAAACTTGAATATTCTCAATTGCGTCGTGAAAACCAGGTGCGCCAGATAAAGATATCGGGCAAAAGTGAGACACTGGCAGCAAATCAGGTCGTTGAACGCATACAGCCAACGTTGGACAATCTCGATCTTGGAGAAGACTATGAGCTGATAGTGGGCGGTGAGACGGAAAACTCCGCTGAAGTTAATGCGCTTTTGCTGGGAGGAATGCCTGCCGCGCTTACGATTATGCTAGTAGCGCTGGTCTTCCAGTTCAACTCAGCCAGACGGGTGCTGCTGACGTTCATGACCATCCCGCTCGTGATAATCGGTGCGCCAATCGCATTGTTGGTAACCAATCAACCGCTTTCCTTTTTTGCAATTCTCGGAATGATTTCTCTTGCAGGTATCATCATCAACAATGCAATTGTCTTGATAGATCAGGTCGATATAGAGCGCGAGACGTTAAACCTGCGTGAGGCGGTTGTCACCGCTTCAAAGAAGCGTGTTACACCAATTTTGCTGACGTCTTTGACGACAATCTTGGGATTACTTCCAATGGCATTGGCAGGCGGTGCATTGTTTGAGCCTATGGCCTCACTTATGATCGGTGGTTTGTTGTTTTCCTCCATTCTTTCGTTGTTTTTTGTACCGGGCGGCTATTATTTGCTCTTTGGCGGCTTGTTTCGTCTCAAACAGTCCAAAGCTTAACCCTCAACAACTGTTCACCGTTCTTCGCCTTGTTACGTCACATTGATGAACTATAGTATGAAGCCTGACACAAATTTGGAAGGATTTGCACCGTGACGATTTCGACAAGCGTGAAAGCAAAACCGACAACTGTTGATCCCGTGTGGCAAGCAGTCCGTCAAGAGGCAGAGCAAGTGGTTGCCAAAGAGCCTCTGATGTCTTCCTTCATGTATAACTCTATTCTCAATCGTGACTCCTTGGAAGCTGCAGTGATTTACCGGATCTCAGAACGGCTTCATAACAGGGATTTCTCTGGTGATCTGATCCGGCAGAGCTTTCAGGTCATGCACGAGGCTTGGCCTGATTGGTCAGAAGTACTGAGAATCGACATTGCTGCGGTATATGACCGTGATCCTGCTTGTAGCCGGCTGATAGAACCTATTCTCTATTTCAAAGGATTCCATGCGATCCAAACCCATCGGCTGGCGCATTGGAACTTGGCGAAAGGAAACAAAGACATCGCTTTGTATCTGCAAAGCCGATCATCGCAGGTTTTCCAGACTGATATTAATCCGGCAGCACATTTCGGCAAAGGTATTTTTCTTGATCATGCGACCGGCGTGGTTATTGGAGAAACTGCTTCTGTCGGCGACGATGTCTCCATCCTGCATGGCGTTACGCTTGGCGGGACCGGTAAGGAAACCGAAGATCGTCATCCAAAAATCGGAAATGGTGTTCTTTTGGGGGCAGGCGCTACGGTCTTGGGCAATATTAAGGTTGGCGATTGCTCGCGAATTGCTGCAGGTTCTATGGTTATTAAGGATGTACCAAAGAATGTCACGGTGGCGGGTATTCCTGGTCGTGTCGTCGGCGTTGCCGGGTGCTCTGAACCATCGCGTTCGATGAATCAGATTATCGCAGAGGACAAGACTTGATATTTTCAAGTTCGGCGGCCTGATATCTTTACAGCTTAACATCTGGCATGCCAAAACCGTTGCGAAACTGGATTCGAACGGAGTGATTTGTGACCCCTGAAGAGATTAAAAAACTGGACGCTTATTTCAAAATGGTTTTTGGGAACCCTGATTTACAGGTCCGGGCGCGGCCAAAAAAGACAGATTCGTGTGAAGTCTACAAAGGCGATGAATTCCTGGGTGTTCTTTACCTGGATGAAGACGAAGGCGAGCGATCCTACAATTTTTCTATGGCAATCCTTGATATCGATCTGGATTTTTAGATCTGCGCATGAGGTTTATCGAGTGATCAGTAACGCCTTCGCGTATTGCCGTATCCGACGGTCTATTTTTATCCAATCAGGCAAATGCCTTACATGAAAACGGTAAGTGAGCATCAAGTCTTTACCGACGTGAATGTCACGAATGCAGAACGGCGTGCTAATCGTTGATTTTGGGCGTGCGCAACGCGTAACAAATGGGTATGGACTGGAAGCCTCATAATACAAATCTTCGTCAATAAAGCCTCCATCGGGACTCAGTGGCTGACGAATTAACCCCGCTGATGCTTTTTTAGCCGGACCATCGAAAAATCTGGAGTAAATCGGCTCGATCCTACCAGACATATCCAGGGACATGGTTCTGGGTTCCAGGCTTAGGAAGATCAGGTCCGATTGGTCGCTAGCACGACTGAACGAAGCTTCCAGAACATCATTGTAGCCAGAAAGCGTTGGCCAATGAAGATAAAGCTCTATGCGACCATGCGCGCCTGCATGACGCTGAGATTGGAAACGGATCGTATTTGCCGGTATGCGCAACGCACTGTTGCCAACGATGACTTCGAGCTGTTGTGTTGAGGCAGAATGCCCACCGCGAGAAATCCCGCCACCAAATAATGATACAAAACCGTACAGCAGAATGGAAAAGGCCAATAAACCAGCTGTTAGCAAAACAATCAGTTTGGCTGCTTTCGCAGAGAACTTCGGTTCTTTTTCTTCTACTTTATGTGCTTGTGTGATGCGATCAAGATGACCTGGCATGCGACGATCAAAAGATGCCCCCGCAGTCCTCGTACCTGGGGAAATGCTTCCACTAAAGCCGCTTGTTTGAACTGTCTGCATCATTAACCACGATAAGCATTAGTTGTCCCAACAGACACAATGATATTGAAGTCCATCGTGAACCTTGGTGTTATGTCTGACAGTCGCCAATCATGGTAAACAGAGGGTAAACATGGCAACAAATCTAGCACTTGTGACCTTTCTAATCGCATTTGGCTTTGTTACCTCTGCGCTTGTTTACAATGCAAACACAGCGATTAAGGGTCGGACGAGTGGATTCACGGTTTCTTTTCAAAGTGTGAGTCAATTCCTGTTCGGCTTTGTCTTTTGT
The DNA here is from genome assembly GCA_039191645.1 of Pseudomonadota bacterium. Taxonomy (GTDB): domain Bacteria; phylum Pseudomonadota; class Alphaproteobacteria; order Rhizobiales; family Rhizobiaceae; genus JAALLB01. The sequence continues at coordinate 13,899 of JBCCXO010000072.1, forward strand.
ATGTTTGTAGGCCCATATCTTGTTTTAGAGCGCGGTTTCACGTTTTGGCGATTCGGTGGAATCACCTTTCCGATTTTTCTGTTTTGCTTTGGCGTTGCACTGCTATGGAGTTTCTGTTCCGGAATATTTGTGACACAATTGCTGATGATTACCGGAATTGTTCCGATTCAATAACGTCAGGATTAGGAAGTATTCATGCCACTTTATGCTTTGGGGGATATCAAACCCAATTTACCCGAGGGGTTTTGTTGGATTGCGCCGAACGCGATCGTAATCGGCAACATTACGCTTGGTGAAAACGTTGGTATTTGGTTCGGCTGTGTTCTTCGCGGCGACAATGAACCAATCAAAATTGGAGCGGATACCAACATTCAGGAGGATTGTGTTTTTCATACAGATCCTGGGTGTCCCGTGACTATTGGGGACGGATGTACCATCGGTCATAAAGCAATGATCCATGGCTGCACAATCGGAGACAATTCTCTGATCGGAATGGGAGCAACGGTATTAAACGGCGCTAAAATCGGAGATAACTGCTTGATCGGTGCCGGTGCGTTGGTCCCCGAGAACCGTGAAATCCCAGATAACTCATTGGTTGTTGGCATGCCTGGTAAAGTTGTCCGTGAATTGGATGAAAACGCGATTGAAGGACTGCGAAACTCTGCAAAGCATTACGTGGCAAACGCCAAGCGATTTTCAAAAGAGCTTAAAGAGTTATAAAAAAAGGCCGGCTCACTTACGTGAACCGGCCCAAATGACCCGGTCTGGTGGGGACGGGGGTAGGTGGGGATCGACCAGGCCAAAAAGAAATCTACCAACCCAAACTTTTTATATTTTCTGAAGTTAATACTTCAAGTCTGTAATATAAATATGTCTAACCTCAAATTCTTGTATCTTTTATTGATATCCACTTACCTGAATGATGTTCGGATTGCCGTTTCAAGTAAGTATAAGGCGTCTTGTTCCATCTCCTGATCCGGCCATCGAGGTTATCTAAAACATAGTCGCCACGGTCTGTTCTAACAGTTAAAACCGCATGTCCTTCGCCATTAGGCTGCCTTACCACCGTGATCAAAAGGCTCGAAGCTGGCCAGCCGCGCTCCATGAGCATATGGCGTTTCATCAGAACGTAATCTTCACAATCACCAAAACTTGTCGGATATGTCCAAAACTCTTCGATGTTATACCCTTCAAGGTCTGTGACGGGCGTTACAGTATTGTTGGAAAAAGCATTGACTTCCACAAGATCGTTCCAGCGCTTTCGTGTCAGTTCAGGTGCTGCAACGTTTCGCGTCTTGATCCGGCAGTCGGATGAATATTGCTTGCAATACCAGTGATGCCCGATCGGCTGCGATGTAAACCCAGCCGTCAGCATGAAACTGCTTTGTCCAGCATTGACTGGATTGACCACACTAAGGGTGATTACCGCCCCAAACACAGCCAACCCGAACGCTTGCTTTTTCATGTTCTAACTCCCCGTTATTTTGGGAATTTCGCACGAAAAAATTTAGATACAAAAAAATTGCAAAGGCGGATTTTAATAAAGGTCGCGTCAAACTGGAGGCAAATTTGATTCAAAACTCCGCCAAAATAAATTCAAATTTTAGCTAAAATGTAATGATTTAGCCCCGACGCCGGTACGGGCAGCTGCCCGTGGGGGCCGCACGCGAGAGCTCATGTCCGAG
>JBCCXO010000073.1:0-15260 GCA_039191645.1 Pseudomonadota bacterium
CGCGGCGATCCTTCAGTCTCTTTCAACCCCTTTCTTGGTATCGAGATCAGTGATCTGACAATCTCCGATCCCATGGCAAATGAAGGCGATCCTCCGCTTCTCGACGCCAGTAAAGTCCAAGCCCAGCTAGAAATCATCCCGGCATTGTTTGGGCAGATTAAGATATCGCAATATCTTTTGGTTCGCCCACGACTGAATCTCAAAGTGTATTCGGACGGCAATTCCAACTGGCATTTCAAACAAGGCGACCTGCACGATGCATACCGGGAAACGCAGGACAGTCTACAGTCGGAAACTTCAGCGACACCTGTTTCTGCTGGCCTCGGGACATTCTTAATTGACGATGGCACCGTCAGTTATGAAGATGCGATTACAGGGCAAACAGAAAACATCACCAGCATCAATGGAACGATCCTTTGGCCTTCGACCGATCAATCGGCAAAATCAAATAGCACTGCGATCTGGCGGGGTGAAATTGTAGCATCACAATTTGAGCTCTCCAAACCCCTTGAACTGATGGCGGGTGGAGAAACTGATGCGAATATCTCATTCGAAAGTGCCCCGGCTGCGATTGAATTTCGCGGCTCTGCAAACATGCTTTCAGACCTGTTTGTGAAGGGCGAAATTGAGCTCAACACGCCGTCATTACGAAGATTTTCGGAGTTTTTCGTTACCGATTTCACAGACTTCTATTTGCCAGGAACCATTGATTTATCAGGAGAAATTGAAGCTACAGGCGACGCAATGCGCCTAACTGATGCACAGATAAACATCGCTGGCCACAACGCAAGTGGTGTGATAAGCCTCGGTTGGGACGAAGTCGATAATGCTTCCATCGACGGGACGTTAGCCTTTGATACGATCGACCTTTCCTCTTTCATAGAAGACAATTCAGAAACCATAGAACAGCTAACCGCGCCAGGAGAAGCAAAGGGTATAAAAGTAGATCTGCGAATATCGGCTAATTCAATCGATGTCGGTTTCCTCGAACTTTCCCAAGTCGCAGCTGCGGTAAACGTTGCGGGCGACAACTGGACATTTGATGTCGGCGATTCTCAGACGTTGGGCGGAAACCTTATTGCTCGGATTGGGGAGCGCCAGGAACAGGATGGCCCGCTGGTTCTTATGGAAGTTACAGCAACAGATGTGGATGCCGCGTCTGTTTCAGAACTTTTTCCCGAGCGATTAATCGGCATGACTGGTAAGGGAAACTTTAATGCCAGTCTTCGGAGCAAAACCTTTGCGGGTTTGCTTGGCGTGAGTGGATTGAACGGATCCTTAACAACCAGTCTCGAAAATGGGTCCATTACCGGGATCGATATTCCGTTCTTGCTATCCAGAAGCAATGACAAACCGATCGGCGCGGAACTTGGTGACAAAACTGATTTTCAAAATGCCCGTTTTAACTTCTTTATCAGCAACGGGATTGCCTCTATCTCCCAGTCCACAATTGATGGTGAGCAAAGCAAAATTCAAATGATTGGAAGAGTCGATTTAAGGCAGGGCAATTTGGCTCTCAGAGCACAGGAAATTACCGATGGTGCTCCAGAACCTGAAAGGCTGTTCATCGGAGGTACTTTAAAGGCGCCCCTGGTTTCATTGAAGAAATCACAACTTGACCAAACAGGAGACCCGGAAACGGAAGAAGCAATCTCCAACTAGAACGTGATGCTGGATCATCGGCTTGAAGCCATAAGATCGTTCAAGTATTCTAGATCATGAGAAAATGTACCAGGTTTTAAGGATAACACCGAAGTCCATCATGCTGAAAGCCTTGTCAACAATCTTGAAAATAGGCATTGCCTCGCTGATCACGGGCGTCGTGCTGACCAAACTTGACCTTTCGGCAGAACAAATCCTGTTGGAACTGGGCATGACACCTGAAAATGTGATGTTCAGGCTGGAACAGGGCTTCAGGTGGGCAATGCCAAACATTATCCTTGGTTCTATGGTGATTGTTCCGGTCTGGCTGGTGGTTTACCTGTTCCGCCCACCCCGCGGCTGAATTGCTCACTGAAAATCAAAAGCAGAAACACCCCGAACCATCTCATCAAGCCCAAGCGGACGTGTGAGCGGCGGATGCGCACGACTGATACATCCTGGGCGTTCACACAAGCGGCACCCTGGTCCAATCGGAACAGGTTCCCGCGAATTCTCGCCAGCCAGCCCGTCCCCATAAATGACATCATTTACAAATCCAAAATCAAATCCAACCAGCAAAGCAGTCCGTTGCGGCCGGTCAAAGTACCCTGAACGAAGCCCCTCAATGGTACGACCCATAACAACAAACTTTGCGCCTTGCGGTGTAACGACTGCCTCTGCAAAAATCTGACCAGGACTACCAAACGCTTGATGAACAATGAGTTTCGGACAATCGCCTCCAAAGCGCGTAACCGGAAACCCATTCGCGCCTGCCCTGCGTATCCGATTGCCGGCAGCATCAGTCTCCATGACAAAAAAGGGAACCGCATTTTGACCGGACTTTTGAAGCATGGTGAGGCGCCAAGCCGCCTGAGCAAACGTAACCCCAAATCGAGACCGCAGAAGATTGATGTCAAATCTGAGCCGCCGTGCTGTTGTAAGGAACTTTTCGTAAGGCAATATCATCGCCAATGCCAGAAGCCTTGCAAACTCAAATCGTGCAAGACGCCGGGCTTCATCCGACGTCAGCTTCAAAAAGCCGACTTCTTCCTCAATCAACTGTGTCTCTGAAAGCAGAGCAACCTCCAGCGCCACTTCTTGCAATTGATCGGCTGGCGAGAGCCGTTCAGAAATCAGGAGCCTGTTGGAATGCCGGTCAAACCTCCGCCGCCAATCGGGCATGGCTTCAACCGGCATAATCTGCACCGCCAGACCATGCTCTCGGGTCAACCAGCGGCGCATGCCGGCCAACAAGCCGTCGCTTTGGTCGATTTGGTCGAGTAACTTTTGAGCGGCTTGCTCAAGGGCGGGGATGTAAGGCGAACGCTGCTCAAGCGCTTGGCGCATTTCATCAACCGGTAACCGAGCTGCCGTAACAAACGCATCAGAACCTTCTTCAGCCATCATACTGGAAAGGCCCGACAGGCGATCAAGCGACTCTCGATATCCCCGGTACAATTTCACCATGGCTGAAGCAACATTCGGTGTCGCCTCAGTAAACTCAATCAACTCAGAGCGATCCGGAATCTCGCCCGTTAACAACGGATCAGAAAAAGCTTCTTTGAGCTGACTCAAAAGGTTCTCATCGGCAGCCCCCTGCAGTTCATCCAGGTCTAGCTTATAGGTGCTAGCCAGCCTCAAAAGAAGTTGCACCGTTAAGGGCCGCTGATTGCGCTCAATGAGGTTAAGGTAACTTGCAGAAATACCCAATTCTTCCGCCATTGCAGTCTGCGTTAGACCGAGGCCGGTTCTGATTCTTCTAATCCGCGGGCCAGCAAATATTTTTTGGTCTGCCATATCGAACTCTTGATTGTTAATCTGCCCAAGGGCGTGTTAGGTATACACCATGTCGAATTTACAATTTTTTACAGATTTACACAATGCGGGGTAAAGAAACCGACAAAATCACCTATTTATGGAGTTTTCGATCGGATTTTCCGTAAGATTTACGTTGAACTGTAAAAAAATTACATTAATCCTAAGCGCAAGAAGAAATGTATCCGCCTTGTAAGCGGGACCTGAAGGAGCAAAGAATGAGTAACAAACCGCCTGTTAAAGAGCGTTCCGAAGAAATGGCGTCTTCCATGACCACAGACGAGCAAGCTGCGATCCGTATGGTCGCCAATGACCTTCATCGCCTCAATCAATCGGTTATGAAAGCTGTTGAAGCAGGCGTATCAGTCGAGTTGATCCGCTCAGCACGGCACCATTGTGGAAACGGTAACTTCGGCGATCTGTTGACACCTGTCATTGTGAAACAGGGAAACTAGTTTCAATCTAAATGATAAACACATTTGAAGCCGGTATCGCCTTGATCCGGCTTTAAAGCTTACCCAAAGCCTCATCCAACTCAGCAATCAAATCTTCCAGGTTTTCGATACCGACAGATAAACGGATTAGATTTTCCGGACACCCTGTAAGATCACCCTCAATGGTATGGCGGTGCTCGACAAGGCTCTCTGTCCCGCCCAGCGATGTTGCGCGGTGGATACCTTCAAGGTGTCGACAAAACGCAAGTGCTTCAGATTTACCCCCTTTGATCAGGAAAGACATCAGATAGCCATACCCGCCTTCCATTTGTTCTTTTGCTAAACGATGGTCTAGATGATCTTCCAATCCGGGATACCAAACAGCCTCTACTTTTTCATGGGAAGCCAAGTGTTTGGCAATACCCATTGCATTTTCCGACATAGCAGCCACCCTCAAATGAAGGGTTCTCAACCCACGTATCAACAACCATGCCGATTGCGCAGATAAGATGGCGCCAGCCCCGTGCCGTTCTTGAATAAGATACCTCCAAAATCGACTGTCAGGATCCCGACACGTCAAAACGCCTGCCAGAACATCAGAATGTCCGTTTAGAGCCTTTGTAGCTGAGTGAATTGATACATCGGCACCCAGAGAAAGAGATTGCATCAGCAAAGGCGTTGCAGCAGTGCCATCAACGGCCAGAAATGCACCAACTTCTTTTGCTGCCTTCGATATTGCAGCAATGTCACTCACCCGGATCCAGGGATTAGACGGAGTTTCAATAAATACCATCGCCGGAGCTTCTTCTCGCACAAGACGGGTAAAGTGCTCCGTATGCGCACTATCCCCCTCGATTAGGTGAATCTCCCGATGCTCGCAAAACTTTCGAAAATAGTCGGTTGTTCCCCAATACATTCCTTTTTGAACCAGCAGTTTTTCTCCACGCTTCAGTCCTGATATCAGACCGGATATCGCCGCCATTCCAGAAGCAAATAGCTTGCTGGAGGCGCCGTTTTCCAACGCGCAGATAATTTGTTCAGCCAGCCGGACCTGGTCATTGTTATCTCGACCATACGAATTTTCTGATTGTAGCAGATTATAATTCTCATCACGCGCAAACGTGGTGGAGGCCTGGATCGGAGGTACTAGACCGCCTGAACCTGCATCAATGAACCCCCCTATTCTTGCAACAAGGGTTTCAGGTTTTTTGGCGTTTGTCTTTTTCAATACGTTATCCGGATTGCGCGCGTTTCTTAGCCCACATCGCATACCCGAACCCGGTAAACAACATCAAAAGTCCGTAAACCGCTATCGGGACAGAAATATCCGTTCGATTGAGAAGCGTCACGGCGACCGTGATCCCAAGGGTTGCATTTTGAAGACCGCACTCCAAGGTAATCGCAGTGCGTTGATCCCTTGGAATAACAAGGGTAGTTGCCACCAGCCCAGCGACCAGCATGGTAAGGATATTCAGCACGATGGTTGGTACGCCGGTTTGGGCAATGTAAGGAACGACATTTTCACGTTCCGCAATCAATGCTCCAATCACGACCACCAGGAACACAATTATGGATAAGGGACCAAACACTCTCTCGGCCTTATCCGCAAATTCGGCACTAATGCGGCGAACAATCATCCCTAAAACAACAGGAACGGTGGTGATCAGCAAAATCCCAATCATCGTTTTTGCGATTGGGAGTTCAGGAGCAGCTTCGCCCATGAAATTACTCAAAGCCCATCCGGTGATTACCGGAACGGTGATAAACCCCACGAGGCTGATGATTGCCGTAAGTGAAACAGACAGCGCGACATCACCCTTCCCGATATACGTCAGAATATTAGAGGTAACGCCACCTGGACAGGCAGCCAATATCATGATCCCAACCGCAAATGCTCCAGACATTGGGAAAACCGAAACGATAATGAAAGCAAGAATTGGAAGGCTAACAACCTGAAGGAACGTTCCGGCCAGAAATGCTCTGGGTTTTTTAAACACACGCGTAAAGTCGGCGACGGTCAGGCCAAGGCCCATACCAAACATGATGATCGCAAGCGCGATCGGTAGACCGATTTCCTTCATGACATCCCCTGTTTGTTTGCGGTGCCCCCCAGCCCCGACTCTTATTCCCCGGTATTGACCTTGCGCATATCGCCACCTGCCCAGGCGAGGACCTTAGGGTTCATTATCCGGAACCATATGGGTGGAAACAACGCTAAAACAAAGCTCCCGGGATAACCGCTCGGCAAGCGGGGCAAATCTTTGAAGTCACGCAAAGACTGATACGGTCGCATTGGATTTGCATGATGATCGGAATGCCGCTGCAGATGAAACAACATCAAATTGGAGATGATGTGATTTGTGTTCCAGGAATGATGCGGCTGACACGGCATGTATCGTCCGTTTTCCTTCTTTTCCCGCTTTAATCCATAATGCTCAACATAGTTGGCGAAAGTCAGTTGCAGCCATCCCGCGATGTGGTGGATTATGAGAAACGGGATCATGATCCATCCGAACAAAGTGATCAAAACTGCTGCGATCGCACCTGCAATTGCATAACCCTGCAGCAAATCATTCCGCCAAGTCCAAAACCCGAAGCCCTTTTTCTCAAGCCTTCTAGCCTCAAGCTTCCAGCCACGAACGGCCGTCCCCGGAATTTCACGCATCGCAAATCGAAAAACACTCTCGTTAAACCGCGCAGAAGCAGGATCCTCCGGCGTCGCAACTTGGGTATGATGGCCCTGATTATGCTCGATACAAAAATGAGCATATCCGGTCACCGCATTCACCAGTTTCGCACCCCAGCGATCCAAACGGCTTTGTTTGTGTCCAAGCTCATGCCCAACGGTCAATCCGCTGCCACTTGCCGCGCCTGCACTAAGCGTAATCGCAATGAACGCCCAAATCGGCAATGACATGGTTCCCACTGCCACAGCAACCGTCAAAAACGAAAAATAGAAGACCGGCACAGAAAGATGCAACAAGACCCGGTAGTAACTGTCTTCCGAGAGTTCTTCGACAACTTCCTCCGGAGGATTGCTGATATCCTCCCCGACAATCATATCAAAAACCGGAACCGCAACGTAGTAAAAAAGCAACGGCGCGACGGCCCAAAAAAGCCCTCCGCCCGCCATTAAAAACAGAGCACAAATCCCGGGTACCGAAGGCGATAATACAGAAAGTATCCACAGATACCGCTTCCGATCCTCATACGTGATCTTATCACCGGAAGCTGTTTCGGCCACAAATATCATACTATATGTCCTCCAATACGATTTACTATAACGTAAGATGCCATGGGTTCAAGCCATTCAGCCAGACTGTGGATGATAAGCAATTCAAATCTATTCACGAAATCTCGCAAACTGCTTTTAGACTGCTTGTTTTAGAAAAAACTTAAAAGAAATGCGAAGATTGCTCAGATCCAGCCCGCTTCTCTTTGCCGCTCTTGCGCTCGCAGCGCATTGCGCATCAACATGGCGACGGTAACCGGCCCGACCCCTCCGGGCACAGGACTAACCCAGCTGGCAACGTCGATAACCGCGTCAGCATCAACATCTCCAACGATTTTTGATTCGCCATATTCATCCGTAATCTGATTGATTCCGATATCAATAACCGCTGCGCCCGGTTTGACCATATCGGCTTTGATAAACTCAGGAATTCCAACCGCAACCAAAATCGCATCCGCACGCCGTGAATGCGCTGCTACAGACCGGGTCATGTGATGACAAACGGTTACCGTTGCGCCCTCGGCCATCAACATAAAAGCCGCTGGCTTTCCTACGATCTCGGAATGTCCAATCATAACCACTTCCAGTCCGGCCATTTTCAGCCCCGTTTCGCGTATGAGTTCGACGGATGCTGCCGCCGTACAAGGCGCCAAAGCCAAATCATTGTATACGATGTTGCCGATAGAAGCCGGATTCATGCCCTCCACATCCTTTAAGGGGTGGATGGCTGATTGAAGCGAGCGCACGTTGATATGTTCGGGCACCGGACGCTGGAGGATTATTCCAATCACATCGGGATCATCGTTCATCTCAACAATCTTGTTTTTACAGGCTTCCTGAGTGAGATCCCCCGGCCAATACTGATCATCAAAGGGTATCCCTGCTTTTTCAGCGCCACGTGCCTGATTTCTAATGTAAACGGCGATTTCGTCCACTTCACCAATCGATATGGACACAAGCCTGCCTGCCGGGCCCCCAATCGCTTGAAATCCGGATTTCGTTTCTGCCAATACGCGAGCGGCAACTGCCCTGCCATCAATAAAACGCGGATCCATGGATTATTCCTTTATTTTCAATTGGTTGAAAGCAAAATTTGAAGAGCCTGATTGTCTATCCACCGGCTATTTACGCTGATCACTTGCAACTTGCAATCAAGCGTTTAGGATTTAGAAAGCTTTGAGGAATTTGTGTCAGCTTATCCTTTGCACACTTAAGGAAATTGATCCCGGAGTTTTTCAAAATGACCGATACAAATAACATCCCGCCCTCCAATGGGGGTGACGTTGAGAGCTACACCACGCCTGGCATGAAAAACGCGACGTTGAACTACGCGCTCTATCTGCTGGGTTTTCTGATCCCTTTGGTTCCGATTGTCGGGTTGGTGTTTGCTTACATGTCACGCGGGAAAGCCGGAGAAGCGGTAGACACGCATTACACCTTTCAAATCAGAACATTCTGGATTGGCCTCGTTGCATCATTCATCGCGTTTTTATTGATGTTCGTGTTGATTGGGTTTCTGGTGTTTTTCGCAATTGCGGTTTGGATGGTTGTGCGCTGCGTTAAGGGCATTATGGCCAGTTCAAACAACCAGCCAATTAAAGACCCGCAGACTTATCTTTTCTAAATGGGGCGCTTAGTAGCTTGGCGGCGTGACGCCAGCGCGACGGCAAGCACTTGCCAGCGTGTTTGCCATTAGCATCGCAATGGTCATTGGGCCAACGCCTCCGGGAACGGGCGTAATTGAACCTGCGACCTCGGCGCTTTCTTCGTAAGCAACATCGCCCACGAGGCGGGATTTCCCCTCGCCTTTTTCGGGAGCATCGATGCGATTAATCCCAACATCAATTACCGCTGCACCGGGTTTTACCCAGTCGCCCTTAATCATTTCTGGTCGACCCACTGCGGCCACAAGTATATCGGCCGATCTGCATAGTTCTGGCAGATCCTTCGTGCGCGAATGGGCAACCGTAACCGTCGCATTCGCGCTTAACAGCAGATTGAACATCGGCTTACCAACGATGTTGGAGCGACCAACCACCACTGCATTGAGCCCGGACAGATCGCTCGTACCCAGCGCTTTTCGCAGAAGAACCATAGACCCGGCAGGCGTGCACGGAACAAACGCTGTGTCGGTTTCTCCGGTCCCCAACTTGCCGACATTGATAAAGTGAAAACCATCTACATCTTTTTCAGGTGCAATGGTTTGAATGACTTTGCCCTCATCGATGTGGCTCGGCAAAGGCAACTGAACCAAAATCCCGTCAATGGCAGTGTCAGAATTCAAGTCTTCAACCATAGCAAGCAATTCAGCTTCTGAGGTCTCTTCCGGGAGCGTGTGCGTCACAGAGTGAAACCCGCACTCTGTCGCTTTTTTGCCCTTGGAACGCACGTAAACCTGACTGGCGGGATCTTCGCCAACAATCACAACTGCGATCCCGGGAACAATGCCTGTTTCTGCAACAAGTTTACCGGTTGCATTTTTCACGGTCTCTACAACTTCAGTTGCGACCTCTTTGCCACTTATCACATTCGCAGACATGTTTTTCTCCAATTGCTCAATCCCTGGAACCGACCATATTGCAGGCTTTACGGGAATAAGAGAAAAAATGCGACCGGTTTTAACAATTTTTGCGCCTTAATTTAGGGATTTAGACCTTCTTTCCCTGTTCAAGCAGGTCATCAATTTCTGATCCGCTAGCCGCAGCCTGCAACGCTTCAAAACTTCCCGCCCCAAACATTTGCTTTGATGCATCCAAAATAGCCTTGTGCGTCACCCTTGAGAGCATCGATCCGAGACTGATTCTCGCGACACCGGCATTTGCAAATTCCGCCATGGAATTCACGGTCAATCGCCCCGCACACAAAACATTCACAGGCACATCGATCGCGCTGCAAACCTCCCGCACCATCTCGATGTCTTTCAAAAGCGGAACGTAAATCACATCTGCCCCCGCGGCCTCAAACGCTTTGGCACGCCGCATCGCTTCGGCAAAGTCATATTGGCGGTTCATCCAACCGTCCGCTCGGATCGTGAGGACAAAATCTGTCTGGAGCGCCCGGGCAGCAGCAACACCGGCCTCAACCCGCTCTACCGCCGCATTGAAGGCGTAAGGTTCCTCGTCCGGCAGTGCGGTATCTTCAATACAACAGCCTGCCATGCCAGCCCTGGCAGCTTCCGTCACGGTTTGTGCAACATCATCCGGACTATGGCCGTATCCGTTTTCCAAGTCCCCGCTGACAGGGAGGTTTGTGGAACGGATCAGGTCTTCTGCATGGGCAATCGCTTCTTCCCGCGTCACGTGCCCCATATCTGGCCTGCCAAGGGTAAACGCATGTCCCGCAGACGTTGAGGCGATGGCCTTTGCACCAAGTGCAGCCATCATTTGGGCCGAACCGGCATCCCAGGCATTCGCCAGAATAAACGGATTGCCCGGCTGATGCAGATCACGAAAAGAGACTTCAGACATGTAAGCTTCCTCCAGCGAGCGCCCTGCCCGCGTTAAATTCCATTGTGGTCCCGCAATTCCAAATAAAGACCTGAATGGTCTTTGTCCTTGCCCTCAAGGTCCTCAACCAACCTTTTGAACCGATCCCGCACCTGTTCCACCAGGGGGAGCGACAGATTAAGCTTCTCCGCTGCTTCAAGCGCATTGTTGAGGTCTTTCAACTGGATCGAAGAAAGCCCACCCGGCACAAAATTGCCCGTCGTCATGCGTTCCCCGTGTTGCTGAAGAATGACCGAATCCGCAAACCCGCCCTTTAGCGCATCGCGGATGGCGGCCGGATCAGCGCCACCCTGTTCGGCAATCAACATGGCCTCCGCCACAGCACCGATCGTAATGCCCACGATCGCCTGATTGGCGAGCTTGGAAAGTTGCCCCGCCCCGGATGGCCCCACGAGAACCGGCCTGCCCATGACCGAGAGCATCGGCTTGGTGGCTTCAAAAACATCGGCGTCACCTCCGACCATAATCGCCAACGTTGCCGCCTCTGCCCCCCGCGTTCCGCCGGAAACAGGCGCATCAAGATGCCGTATATCGCGTTCCATCAACCGTGCCGCATGGTCTTTTGCCTCATCCGGCTTGATCGAACTCATGTCGACCACGACCGCACCCGACCCAAGCGCCCCGGCCACCCCTTGATCAAACAGCAGATCGGCCACCGCAGACCCATCCGTCACCATGGTGATGACGGTGTGAGCCCCCGCCACCGCATCGGCCGGAGTGTCGAACACCGTTGCCCCGTCCGAGATTAGGGCTTCCGCCTTTTCCCGGGTTCTGTTCCAACACTGGACGGGATACCCGGCCGCCAGAAGGTTCCGCGCCATTGGCGCCCCCATTAATCCGGTTCCCAACACGGCGATGACTGGAGTTTCACGCATGCAACACCCACCAAAAGAATTCACATGTCAGAAAACTATTGCCCAACCAGAATCAAATCAATCGAAAGATGCCGGCGGGCTGCTTTACCACTGCGCAAAGAAAAGCCAGATCGGCGTCAGCAACATCACCCAAAGCACAATGCTGGCGCCGTAAATCAGCACCATTTCCAGAAAATCAGTGATTTTCAACCGCAGCGGATGCATCCTCGCACGCTGCTCGCGATGTTTTCGGTTTTCTTCCCCTATTTGTTCCCAATAGCCCATTTTTCAACACTCCTGTTTTGGGTCTCTATTTCCTACGTTGCGCCCTTCCCCGCATGGCAGAGCAAGCAAGACTAAACCGCTCTGCGAGAGCGGGGATAAGCCCCCCCCTGCGTGGCAGAGCAAGCAGCGGCGACTAGCCGTTGCGTAAGCTCGTGAACGCGCGGGTGCTGTCTCCATTTCCTGCATCACTCCCTTCCCTGCGTGGCAGAGCAAGCGGCGGCGACTAGCCGATGTGCCAGCTCGTGAACGCGCGGGGGCTATCTCCATTTCCTGCATCACTCCTTTCCCTGCGTGGCAGAGCAAGCAGCGGCGACTAGCCGATGTGCCAGCGCGTGAACGCGCGGGTGCTATCTCTATTCCTTGCATCACTCCCTTCCCTGCGTGGCAGAGCAAGCAGAGGCGATTAGCCGATGCGTAAGCTCGTGAACGCGCGCTTGCTGTCTCTATTTCCTGCATCACTCCCTTCCCTGCGTGGCAGAGCAAGCAGCGGCGACTAGCCGTTGCGTAAGCTCGTGAACGCGCGCTTGCTGGAAGCAAGCAAGACTAAACAAATGAAAACGGCCACCAGAGATTTCTCTCTGGCAGCCGGGGAGTTTGTAAACCGCACAACGACGGCCGCAATGGCCTTTAGACCGAAGCCCTGGACATACGCCAAAGCCTCCCCGACCATAAGTTCGAGGAGACATCATTACGGTTGATGCCAACCGCGTTGTGCGGGGTTACAAAGCCCCAAACTGGCAAATCACCAGTTATGCGGCGTTTATAGGGGAAGATGAAAGAAATCGGAAGTGGGGATTTTTTTGGGGGGATTCAGATCCATTAAACTTTAATCTTGAACCATCATCTTGGTTTCCTTGCCTCCGAAGACAACAGTTAAGAGCGCCATGACATAATGAGAAGTAATGTTATTCGGTTCTTCGTTAATGTTAGGGCGGTAGAAACAAAACCCAAAAAGGGTTTGTGGCTTAAAATCTGGTGCAATTGAATTCTTAAATTTCTATCGACTTTACTCTCATGATACACTCAGAATATATTTATAGCGAATGAGATTGTATTGAACATGTATGATTCTATTATTGTTTTTGGAATCTTTTAAAACACCTTAACTGGAGGTATTCTGAAATGAATTCAGCTCAACCAAATTCAGCGAGGATAAAGGTAGCAATTGGAAAAATTACGTTCTCGGGTAAAGGGGATGCAGAGTGGTTAGCAAAGCAATTAGATAAAGTTCTGGAAGCGGTGTCCAAACACCATCTTGAGGAAACAGAGATCCCAGATCAAGGGAATTCTGGCGCTAAACTCGTTTCAAGCGAGTTGCCGTCGATGAATAAAAATGAAGTTGGAACGTTAGCCACATTTTTAAAAACAAAAGACGCAACAACAAATCAAACCAAACGTTTCCTTGCGACCGCTGCATGGTTGACAAAGAAGGGAAGCAATACAATCAAAACGAGCGATGTTTCGAAAGCTTTGAGGGATAATCATCAATCCCGCCTCGGCAACCCCTCTGATTGCTTAAACCAAAATGTGAAAAAGGGATTCTGCGAGAAAACTGCAGATAGTTTCTTTGTGACTCCGGAGGGATGGGATGAATTAGGTGAAAAGTCTTGAATCCGCTTGATGCACTATCTTCGATTCCAATTGGCTTACGCGAACCTCTACTAAAAGAATATCGAAACATTGTCGCAAACTATTCTGAGCACCGTTGGTTACCTTCCGAGTTAGGAGGTGGGTTATTTTGTGAAATTGTGTTTTCAATTTTGCATGGTTATCCAACTGGCAGTTACCCCTCGTCTCCATCAAAACCAAGGGATTTTGTTAGCGCATGCAGAGAGCTTGAGAAGAATGTCAGTTTACCTCGGAGTTTTCAAATATTGATACCGCGTTTGCTTCCGGCGTTATATGAAGTCAGAAACAATAGAGGCGTGGGGCATGTAGGAGGCGATGTTGATCCAAACCATATGGATGCAACTTTCGTTTTGACAAACGCCAACTGGATTATGGGTGAACTGGTGCGCGTCTTACACACATGTTCCACTTCCGAAGCACAAGAGCTTGTGGACAAAATGGTTGAACTTAGAGTTCCATTGGTCTGGGAAAAAGGCGACGTGCGAAGAATTCTCGATCCCTCACTTAAACAACAGCAGCAAATACTTCTTTTGCTTGCTTCGACAAAAGATATATCAGTCAGCAATTTGATTAAATGGATTGAAGTCAAAAACAAAAAATACTTTATGAAAACAATTCGCGAAATGCATACAAAGCGTTTAATTGAACTTGATGAAAGCAACGACTCTGTAGAGCTGCTCCCACCGGGTTCGAAGGTTGCGTCAGAAATTGTTGCAAAGAAGACTTGATGTCTGCGCTATGGTCCATACACAACATTCAACACAACATCGGATATTCGAACGCAAGGAATAGATTGCAGAAGGAGATCAAAACCTAACCTTTTTCTTAAGGCGATGTGGTCGTAGCTTCAGTAAAGTTTGAATCCGATTTTTTGCCATTGTCGCCGCTCGCTGAAGAAGATTTTGACGAGACATTTTCAATCGATTTTTGTTCGTAGTACCGAGGTTTGGGAAAATAAATATCCAATACCGGAGGCAATCCATCTAAAAACACGAATACATAACCATTTCTGCTTAGCGGATACGACCCACTTAGCTTTGCCGTATGTCCGAAAGTCTCGACAATCGGGCGCTCATAGTCGATAGGCTCCGCAAAGGCGATCGAAATTGTATCACCTCTAAACAATTGGCCGGAATTGGCTTTGATGTTATTAGATATTGTATCAACACCCACAATGGTTTGTTGCCATATGATGTTTTGGTTAATCTCTTCAATCGCTGTCCCGTTTGGATCTAATCGTATACGAAGTCTGGTTTCAGGACGCTGAGTAGTACTGGGATACTGTGTATCGGCCACAAGTCTAGCAACTGTTCTTTCGACAACCAAAACTAGAATCAGGGCTGTGAGTACGCCACCCCAAAAACTGGCTGTGAATTCTATCACTGAAAATACCCATTCCCAGCCATTTTGCACAATTGATGGTCGGATTTCAGTGTTCCAAAATTCGGTGACCTCAGCGCCGAAAACTGTTTGTAAGATAAACAAAAACAGCATTCCGATTATAGTAAAAACAGATGCTATAAGTTTTTTTGTCACCCATTCATCCATGTATATTATATTCTGGTTGAATTCTAATAACACTGTGAGACTGATTAGTCATGAAATCTAATGTTTTGATTCACAAGAGTTTGACAGAAACTTACAGAGAAAATCGTCATCTTGATGTTTGAGGCAGTTTGCAAAAATTATGTTTTGAGAAAGTGCTGTATAGGACCCTCTACACTTTCTAAAATTGCACCCCACCAACCCCAAAAAATGGTGCTGCAAGAGAGAATTGAACTCTCGACCTCCTCATTACCAATGAGGTGCTCTACCACTGAGCTACTGCAGCATGATGTTTGCGGGCGGCTTTAGCCGGATCAAA
>JBCCXO010000074.1:0-14800 GCA_039191645.1 Pseudomonadota bacterium
CAAACCAAATCAACTGGGAACGTTGTGGCATATCTTCGATTGTTGGCGCCCCATACACCCCGTTATGAGCGTCTTCGGCTCGCGATGGCAGCGTATAAGAACCTCGCCGCAAGCGGGGGCTGGGAAACGCTCGAAGCAGGTGAAACGCTGAAACCTGGCATGGAAGACGAACGCGTCCCCGCCTTAAAGAAAAGGTTGGCCGCGTCGGGAGACTATGTCGGCGACATCAACAACCCGTCAATCATGTATGATGGAGATATTGTCGATGCAGTGATGGCTTTCCAGAAAAGGCACGGTCTTGAAATTGACGGAGTGATTGGCCCCAACACCCTGAAAGAACTTAATGTTTCCGTCGAAGATCGCATCGCCATGATGGAATACAACCTCGAACGTCGCCGTTGGATGCAAGACGACTACGGGCAATATTATGTGTTTGCGAATCTAGCCGATCAAGTGCTTAAAGTCGTGAGAGATGGAAAAACCGTTCACGCCGAACTGATCCAGGTAGGTCTTCCATACCACCGCACACCCGTATTTACAGATGAGATGGAATACATCGAAATCAATCCGTATTGGAATGTCCCAAAGTCTATTGCAGTCAATGAACTTTTGCCGAAACTAAGAAGAAATGCCAACGCATTGGGATCTCAGAACTTCGAAGTTTTAGCCGGGGGAAGGGTTATCCCCGCTTCTGGTGTCCCATGGGGAAGCTACTCCAAGGCAAATTTCCCGGTGCGATTGCGACAAAGACCGGGCACCAAAAATGCGCTCGGGCGGATTAAATTTATGTTCCCGAATAATTTCAATGTCTACATCCATGACACACCGTCAAAGAGCAAGTTTGAAAAAGCATCCCGTTTCTTCAGTCATGGATGCCTGCGTTTGAAAGATCCTCTGAAAATGGCAGAGGTGATTTTGGGAGAACAAGGCTGGAGCCGTGAGAAGATCGATGCAACGGTAGCATCAAAGAAACGCAAAGTTGTGAAGCTTGAAAACAATATACCGGTGCACATCGCTTACATGACCGCATGGGTAAACAAGGATGGCTCGATACACTTCAGAAGAGATGTTTATGGTCGGGATAAAATTCTCGGCAAGGCACTGCAAAAAGTCAGAAGCTAAACAAACAACCAGGTGGCAATTTGACTGTCTTGACGCATCGCTCACAGCGGTGCATATCAACGCATTAAATCCCCATCTATGACGGAATATGTACCATGGCGAAAACGCTTTACGACAAAATCTGGGATGATCACCTTGTTTCAACAGACGCGGATGGGACATCCCTTCTTTACATCGATCGTCACCTTGTGCACGAGGTAACAAGCCCCCAGGCCTTTGAAGGACTTCGTTTAGCCGGGAGAAAAGTGCGCCAGCCCGGTAAGACTTTGGCGGTGGTAGATCACAATGTTCCGACAACGCCAGATCGGGTGGAAGGTATCGCAAATGAAGAGAGCCGCATTCAGGTTGAGGCTTTGGCAAAAAATGCGGCAGACTTTGGCATCGAATATTATTCGGAACACGATAAACGCCAAGGTATCGTTCATATTATTGGCCCCGAACAAGGCTTTACGCTCCCTGGAATGACAATCGTATGCGGTGATAGCCATACCTCAACGCACGGCGCTTTTGGGGCGCTGGCACATGGCATCGGCACTTCCGAAGTGGAACATGTGCTTGCAACACAAACCCTGATCCAGAAAAAAGCCAAAAACATGCTGGTCCAGGTAAATGGGGAAGTGCCGGAAGGCGTTACCGCAAAGGATATTATTCTCGCAATTATTGGAGAAATCGGCACTGCGGGTGGAACTGGTCATGTTATTGAATATGCCGGTGAAGCCATCCGGTCATTGTCCATGGAAGGCCGTATGACGGTTTGCAACATGTCAATCGAAGGCGGTGCACGTGCTGGGCTCATAGCACCCGATGAAAAAACATTTGAGTACATCAAGGGAAGACCCAAAGCGCCGCAAGGTTCAGCTTTTGATATGGCAAAGGAATATTGGGAAACTCTCTACACCGATGAAGGGGCCTATTTTGACACCACAGTCGTGTTGGAAGCCGCCAACCTTCCTCCGATTGTTTCCTGGGGCTCCTCCCCCGAGGATGTGATTTCAGTGACCGGCATGGTCCCGAACCCGGCTGAAATTGAGGACGCCACCAAACGTGCTTCAAAAGAAAGAGCATTGGATTATATGGGGCTCAAACCAGGCACGAAAATCACGGATATCAAGCTCGATCGTGTTTTTATCGGGTCGTGCACAAATGGGCGCATAGAAGATTTGCGTGCGGTGGCATCGGTTGTGAAAGATAAAAAAGTCGCAGGCCACGTGGACGCGATGATTGTACCAGGCTCAGGCTTGGTAAAGGAACAGGCAGAACAAGAGGGACTCGATAAGATTTTTGTTGAGGCAGGCTTTGATTGGCGTGAACCTGGGTGTTCCATGTGCCTTGCAATGAACGATGATCGCCTGAAACCTGAAGAACGCTGCGCTTCGACGTCAAATCGTAATTTTGAAGGGCGTCAGGGTTTCAAAGGAAGAACACACCTTGTTTCACCTGCCATGGCTGGTGCAGCAGCAATTGCTGGCCACTTTGTCGACATCCGTGATTGGGCTTAAGTTCGGGCGCACAAACAAAACCCCGCACTAATGCGGGGTTTTTGTTCTACGTGTGATCAGGTACCGCCTGAATGTCCATCAAACCCCAACTCGAAACCAGGCCCGCGCGAAGATTGATACTTCCGGTTTTGGTTGACCCCACCGTCACGACGGAACACGGCACCAAATGAGCGGGTTGAGCTCTTCTTGGTCTTTAAGACGCTTGTCGCTTCAGTTTTGTTCTTGCTGCTTTTGCTCTTTGCATCAGCGGTGATAGTTGCAGAAGGCAGCACGATGAGCGCAGCACTCAATGCAACAGCGAGTTTCATTTTATTCATTATATCGGCCTTTCTTTATTGAGATTAAAACTTGCGGAATTTCTTATGGCGAAAACCACCAAACCGCTTGTGGTGAAAACTGCGACGTTTATGGAATCCGCGGTTAAATCCGCGATTGTGACTGCGGTGAAACCCACGGCTTCTGAAACCGCGACTGCGAAATCCACGGTGTCCTTTAAAGCTGCGGAAACCCGCTTCCTGAACCAAGTCGGCTCCATTATCTTCCAACTGAACCAGCGGAACTGTGTATACCGGTTGGAAACCGGCATTCTGTTGGGCATGTGAAGCCGTCGGCAACGCCAACGCAGCAGCGAGTGCACCAATGGCAGTAATTATCATCATTCTCATGTGTCCGTCCTTTCATAACGCCCATAAAAGGTACCTAGTGAATGAAATTGAAAATTACCCGTATTCTCCAGACCACTTGATAAGTCGTGAGAATCCGTTCTCTAAACTGTGAAACACCCGTGTATCACTGATTTGCGATCAGATTGCCTTGATCAGTAGTAACCACATAGGAATTGTGAAGACCGCCAAAACATTGCCAATAACCAGTACCGAAGCCGAAAGATTGAGTGCTCGGTTGTAGAGAGATGCAAAAATATAAACATTCATACCCGGAGGCATAGCAGCCAAAACCACGGCTGCCTGAACGAACAGGGGATCGAGGCCGAAAAGATGATGCGCCAATAAAAATGCTATGGCTGGATGAACGCCTAGAGCAAGCACGCAAACCATCAGTGTTTCTGTGAACTCAGTGCTGATTGAATATCGGTTAAGTGCGATACCGATACCAACCAAGGATACAGGAATTGTCGTCAAACGGATCATATCAAGCGCACGTTCAACGGGTTCAAACAGGCCGATACCAATCAAATTATACGTCAAGCCTGCAACAATTCCCAACATCAAAGGATTGGCGATCACGGAAGTGAGCGCCGCCTTCAGTGTATCAAGAATTCCGCGACCATCTTGCCGAGCAAACTCCATCGTTGTCATGCCGACGGTATAAAGAATGGAAGCATGTAACGCGATTATTCCGAACACAGGCGCGAGAATAATCTCGCCAAACACCAACTGCGCAATAGGAAAGCCGATGAGCAGCGTGTTCGAAAAAACCGCACAAAACCCAACTGCGACCGATTCACCTGGCCGCCTGGCCCAAAACCATCGCGACAGATAAATACCTGCAAAAAAACAGAAAAACGCACCCGCATAGAAGCTCGCCAGCATTTCTAGGTGAAACGCTTTGGAAAAGTCCAGACGGAACATTGCCATGAAAAGCAATACCGGGACACCGACTTTTAATGCATAGGCGTTGAGCCCGTCCGCGACACTATCCGGCAGGTATTTGTACTTGCCAATAAGATATCCAGCTCCAAGAATCAGGAAAACAGGCAGAATTGTTAAAAAGACGGATATCAAAGAAGCAATTTCCAATTACCTTAACTGTTTAGCACGATTTGAATGCTATCCAACATGCGAAGCCGCACCTAAACATCTAAATCAGATGAACTCAAATTGTGATCTCCTGCGGCGAAATAATCCCCCTGTAGGTTTTGACCTTATCGCCGCAACGCTCTAGAAAAGAGTAGTAATCAACCGGATCAGTCCGGAACAAGTTGGAGAAAATTTCCATGACGAATGTGGAACTGCACAACAAGCGTCCGCTTTCACCGCACCTTCAAATCTACAAACCAATTCCGACAATGGTGATGTCTATTTTGCATCGCATTACCGGTGTTGGACTTTATCTCGGAACACTACTGGTAGCATGTTGGCTTTTTGCTGCTGCGACGTCCGAAGCTTACTTTAGTTTGGTGAATGGATTTTTTGGGTCCTGGTTTGGTCTCCTTATCTTGTTTGGATATACTTGGGCGCTTATGCATCATCTGGCAGGTGGTCTACGTCACTTTCTTTGGGATACCGGGCGTGGGTTTGATAAGCATTTTTCCACCAAACTTGCCTGGGCAACCCTTGCCTTCTCCATATTAACGACGATCCTGATCTGGGTCATCGCCTACGCAGTGAGGTAACCGCCATGGTCGATATGCGCACCCCACTTGGAAAAGTTCGCGGATTAGGTTCAGCCAAGGAAGGAACAGATCATTTCTGGAAACAACGGCTGACAGCAGTCGCAAACGTTCCGTTGATCGTCTTCTTTGTATGGCTCATTGTTTCGCTTAATGGCGCTTCTCACGCCGAAGTCGTTGCGACACTTTCAAATCCGCTGGTTGCTTTGGTGATGCTTGCCGTAATCTTTTCGGTTTGTCTTCATATGAAACTGGGGATGCAAGTGGTCATAGAGGACTATATTCATGCAGAAGGAGCCAAGATTACACTGATCCTTCTCAATATTTTCTTTTGCATAGGCATTGGATTTGCCAGTGCTTTTGCTGTTTTAAAACTCGGTTTTGGAGGCTGATGATGGCTGCTGCCAATGGAAAGGCAAACGGTAAAACAAATGGTATAGCCTCAGATGGTAAGGCTTACGAATTTGTGGACCATTACCATGACGTTGTAGTTGTGGGTGCAGGCGGCTCAGGCTTGCGAGCCACACTGGGAATGGCCGAACAGGGCCTTTCAACAGCGTGTGTAACCAAGGTTTTCCCAACCAGATCTCACACAGTTGCAGCACAAGGTGGTATCGCCGCATCACTTGGAAATATGGGCCCCGATAATTGGCAATGGCACTTGTACGACACAGTCAAAGGTTCTGATTGGCTTGGCGATGTCGATGCGATGGAGTATCTCGCACAGGAAGCCCCCGAGGCCGTTTATGAACTCGAACACTATGGCGTGCCATTTTCACGGACCGAAGAAGGAAAGATTTATCAACGTCCATTTGGCGGCCATACGACTGAGTTTGGCGAAGGTCCTCCGGTTCAAAGGACCTGCGCAGCCGCTGACCGAACAGGACACGCTATTCTTCACACGCTCTATGGCCAGTCACTGCGCCACAATGCGGAGTTCTACATTGAGTATTTTGCCATTGACCTGATCATGTCAGACGATGGGGTTTGCACTGGAATCATTGCTTGGAACCTCGACGACGGGTCAATCCATCGTTTCAACGCCAAAATGGTGGTGCTTGCCACGGGCGGATATGGCCGGGCCTATTTCTCCGCAACCTCCGCCCATACCTGCACGGGCGATGGCAATGGTATGATTGCGCGTGCCGGCCTTCCCTTGCAAGACATGGAATTCGTTCAGTTTCACCCAACCGGTATTTATGGCGCTGGCTGCCTGATCACCGAAGGCGCGCGCGGCGAAGGCGGATACCTGACAAATTCAGAGGGTGAACGGTTCATGGAACGGTATGCGCCTACTTACAAGGATCTTGCCTCCCGTGATGTGGTTTCACGCTGTATGACCATGGAAATCCGCGATGGCCGCGGCGTTGGCGCCAAAGGAGATCACATTCACCTGCATCTAAACCATCTACCACCAGAGACCTTGGCACAAAGGCTTCCAGGCATCTCAGAATCCGCCAGGATTTTTGCGGGTGTTGACGTAACCCGAGAACCCATCCCGGTTCTGCCAACGGTTCACTATAACATGGGTGGTATTCCCACAAACTATTGGGGGGAAGTGTTGAATCCCACCGCAAAGGATCCGGATCGGGTAACACCGGGACTCATGGCAGTTGGAGAAGCAGCCTGCGCCTCCGTGCATGGAGCAAACCGATTGGGATCAAACTCCTTGATTGATCTTGTGGTATTTGGTCGAGCGGCAGCAATTCGCGCCGGAAAAGTCGTTGACAAAGACGGCCCAATTCCAATGCCCAACACAAAATCAAGCGAAAAAATTATGGATCGGTTTGATGCGCTTCGTTATGCTGAAGGCGAGGTGCCAACAGCAGCCCTAAGGGGTGAAATGCAGCAAATCATGCAGGAAGATGCAGCCGTTTTCCGAACAGATGAAACCCTCAAACAGGGGTGCAAGCGTATGGACGGGGCTTGGGGTAAACTCTCTGATCTTAAAGTCCACGACCGCTCCATGATTTGGAATTCCGATCTTGTGGAAACACTCGAATTGGAAAATCTCATGGCCAGCGCGATGCCGACCGTCTATGGTGCTGAAGCACGAAAAGAAAGCCGTGGCGCACACGCACACGAGGATTATCCGGACCGCGATGACAAAGAATGGCGCGTGCACACCATTGCCAATCTTGATGAAAGCGGCAAGGTTTCCCTAAGTTATCGTCCTGTTCACACAAAGCCGATGCTGGGCCACAATGAAGGCGGCATCGATCCAAAGAGAATTGCTCCGAAAGCACGGGTGTATTGATATGGTTGAACTCGCACTACCAAAGAATTCGACAATCAATGAAGGAAAGACCTGGCCAAAGCCAGTGGGCGCAACAAATTTGCGCGAGTATCGCATTTATCGATGGTCTCCTGATGATGGAGAGAACCCTCGGATCGATACTTACTTCATAGACATGGACAATTGCGGCCCGATGGTTCTTGATGGCCTACTCTGGATTAAGAACAACATCGATCCTACCCTGACCCTGCGTCGATCATGCCGGGAGGGAATTTGCGGATCGTGTGCAATGAACATCGATGGCACAAATACGCTGGCTTGCACAAAAGGCATGGATGAAGTCTCGGGCGCAGTTAAGGTGTATCCGCTCCCGCATATGAAGGTGGTAAAAGACCTTGTCCCGGACATGAACAACTTTTATGCCCAACACCGCTCCATCAAACCCTGGTTACAAACCGTTTCCAACCAGCCACGGGATGAATGGCTTCAGTCTGAAGCAGACCGGGAAAAGCTGGATGGTCTGTATGAGTGCATTCTGTGTGCATGTTGTTCCACCTCATGCCCTTCCTATTGGTGGAACGGGGACCGTTACCTTGGGCCTGCCGTTCTTTTGCAAGCCTATCGCTGGTTGATCGATTCGCGGGATGAAGCAACAGGAGAGCGTCTTGATGATCTCGAGGACCCGTTTCGACTGTACCGATGCCACACCATCATGAATTGTGCGCAGGCCTGTCCGAAAGACCTCAATCCGGCAAAGGCGATAGCAGAAATCAAGAAGATGATGGTAGAACGTCGAGTCTGAGTCTTTCGTGCCAAATGTGATGTTTGTCACACTCCGATTTTTCGCGGCTTTTTTTTAAACGATGAATAATCTAGTCTGACCTCCGGGCGGTAGGATTGGAAAGACTATGCATATCGTTTTAGGAATCATCGGTGCCATCGCCGCACTTTCATACTATTTCTTTGTATTTCGCAGAGCCGGTCAGGCTGCAACCCAAGCCGTTGACATGGCACAGCAGTTTCGTGGAAAAATGCGACGAAACGCATTTCGAAAAAAAGCGGAAGGCTCTGTCCTGACTTCCGTAAAAGATCCTGGTACAGCCGCTGCTGTATTGCTCATAAAAATTGCTGAATGTGATGGTCCTGTGATTGCAGCCAGCAAGCAGGAAATCACCAAAATCATTCGGAATGAAATTGGAATGGAAGATGCTGATGAGGTAATTCCGTTTGCGGAATGGGTCTGCGGTCAGGCTGTTAATCCTGCCGACATCATTCGTAAACTCAAGCCGCTCTGGGTCGAGAACCTCAATTCAACGCAACGCGCAGAGTTTGTAGATATGGCACAGCGTATTGCAAATCTCTCCGGTAAACCAAATCAGGAGCAGAAAGAAATCATCCGGCAAATGCGCGAGCGCCTCTTGTCCTGATGAGAAACTTTGGGTTCTCCTTTTCTTTGCAATAATTGCAGGCTAATCTTCTTATCTTTAGTTTAAGGAGACCCCCCAATGCGCAATATCCTATCTGCACTCACAATAGTCTTTGCAGGAGTACTTTTCATGTCGACCGCTATCGCCCAAGAAGGCTGGATCATCAAGGACAGCAAAAATTCAGTTCAGGAAACCGCTGACAAACTGGTGGCAATCATCGATCGAGCACCGCCAACACTGTTTGCGCGGGTAGACCATGCAGCAGGGGCTATTGATGCAGGCCTAGAGCTGCCTCAATCTACAATGGTGATGTTTGGCGCTCCTGCGATTGGCACGCCGATCATGCAGGGAAACATCAAAGCGGGCCTCGATCTGCCGATCCGCGTGTTAATCTGGGACGACAATGGTCAAACTAAGATTGGATATCTTGATCCTCAAGCTCTGAAAGCGCGCTACAAGATCGCCAACGCAGATGAATCTTTCAAAAAAATGGCTGGTGCATTGAAGAAATTTACCGATGGTGCCGCAGCTGGTGGAGAATAACATCTTCTTTGGTTTTAGGGGGCTGCATGCCAAGGGTGCAGCCCAGAAATCTAAACGTAAGAAATCACCGTGTGATGATTTCTGGCCCCATTAACTGCGTGGGCAACCAGGTTGATATGATCGGCACATAAGTGACCAGAATCAGGAAGACAAACATTATCGACACCCAGGGAAGAGCTGCTTTTACAACATCGGTTACCGACATTCGTGCCACACCTGCAGTCACAAAGAGATTAAGTCCAACCGGTGGGGTGATCATGCCAATCTCCATGTTCACCACCATGATAATTCCAAGATGGATCGGATCAATTCCCAGTTCGATTGCAATTGGAAACACGAGCGGCGCAACAATGATGAGAAGCCCCGACGGCTCCATAAACTGGCCGCCTATCAACAAAATAATATTCACCACAATCAGGAACATGATTGGCCCAAGACCAGCGGCAAGCATAGCTTCTGTAATAACCTGCGGAATGCGTTCCTCGGTCAGAACATGTTTAAGAATCAAGGCATTCGCAATGATAAACAGCAACATAATTGTAAGTTTACCGGCCTCAAAAAGTGTTTTCTTGGTATCTGGATGTACGGTAGCATACGGTAATCGGGAAACCGTCTGCCACACCGCCTTGAGCAATACCGGAATTCCAGCCAAAGCAGCATAAAGGAAGTTTTGTTTTTCACGCCAGAACAGATAGAGAAATGCTGCCGCAACCGCGACGATTACTAGGGTCGGGACGGGAATGTCTGAAGAAGCATCGTAATAGAAGTAAGCACCGGAAAGCAGCAGCATGAAAAATGTAAAGCCATACACGACCGCAAAATATCCGTTGCGCCCCGCTCGGGCTTCACCTTCAGCAATAAGGTTTACGTTTTGCAACGGCCCCATATCTCGATAGATAAAGTTAGCCGCTAAAAACGAGTATACTGCAGCTACCGCTGCCGCCTCTGTGGGTGTGAACACACCGCCGTAAATGCCGCCTAATATTATCAAGATTAGAAGAAGACCCCAAAACGCTTCTTTGCCTGCGTCCAGGATTTCACCAATCCCCGCAAACGGTTGAGAAGGGAGCCCTTTTATCTTTGCATAAATATAGATACCGACCATCAGCATAAGCCCGGCCAACAATCCCGGAAAGACACCGGCAAGGAACATCCGGCCAACCGAAACATCTGTGGCTGCAGCATATACCACCATTACAATCGAAGGCGGGATCAGGATTCCGAGCGTACCCGCATTGCAAATGACGCCAGCCGCAAATTCTTTCTTGTAGCCAACCTCACGCATACCAGCAATGACGATCGTACCAATCGCAACCACTGTAGCCGGTGAAGAACCGGACAAGGCGGCAAACATCATGCAGGCAAATACCGAAGCAATAGCCAGCCCACCAGAAAAATGTCCCACACAAGCAATCGCAAACCGGATGATCCGCTTTGCCACCCCACCCGTCGACATAAAGCTGGATGCGAGAATGAAAAACGGAATCGCCAGAAGCGTATAATGCCCATCAAAGGCAGAGAAAAGCGTTTGAGCGATGGAGGCAAGCGAGCCATCCGAGTAAATCAAAAGGAAGATCATGCTGGACAGGCCCAATGCGATCGCAATAGGCACTCCAATCAGCATTAAACCGATCACAAGCGCGAAGAGAAGGACGACTTCCATCAGACTTTCCCCTCGTCTTGGTCGCTGGACAATGCCTCTTCCATCATCTCTTCAGCTTCATGCCCGGCAATCAGCAAGTCTTGCTGTCCAGTAAAAACACGCCACGTTGCCTGCAGGACACGGAAAAGGAGCAGCGTCATGCCTAGGGGAAGGGCGAAATAAGGAATAAAACGGGGGAGCTTCTCATACGCCTCCCCTTCGTTGAAGACATCTTTCATCCAAACAAGAAAAAACGGAACCGGAACATCATCCGTTTCCAGAAACGCCCGCTTACCAATAAAAGGAGACCAATAATCCCAAGCACCCTTAAGGAGTAGAGCAGCAAACAAAATACAGGCAAAGCAGGCAATCAGCGTAACCGTTTTTCGCATGCCTTTTGGCATGGAATTGACGAGCACATCGACACCAATATGAAACCCCTTTTTCACGCCGTAAGAGCAGCCGATTAAAACCAACCACGCGAAGAGGAAGACGGTGACTTCCAGACCCCACAGAATATTGGCGTTGAAAATGTATCGCGCGACAACATTTGCAAACGTGATCAGCGTCATCAGCCCAAGTGTGATCGCGATAAAGGTTTCCTCTATCGTATCAACAAAAGAAG
The DNA here is from genome assembly GCA_039191645.1 of Pseudomonadota bacterium. Lineage (GTDB taxonomy): Bacteria > Pseudomonadota > Alphaproteobacteria > Rhizobiales > Rhizobiaceae > JAALLB01. The sequence goes on from JBCCXO010000074.1 coordinate 11,445, forward strand.
AGGCAGCGGGTTTCATGATGTTTCCTAGATGGCCGCCCGCGCGGAAGCGCGGGCGCTTTTTTCAACTTAGTTTGTTGCTTGCGCAGCGTTGATTAGCTCAGCGCCGATATCGCCTTCAAACTTTTCCCAGACGGGCTTCAAAGCATCAACCCACGCCTGACGCTGTTCAGGAGTAAGCGATCGAATTGTTCCGCCGGATTCTACTATCTTTGCTTTGTTTTCCTGGTTGACCTGGAACGCTTCTTTGTTCCGTGTCTCGGTTACTTCTTTGATGATGTTCGCTAATTGATCACGCACGCCAGCATCAAGACCAGTCCACCACTCATCCGAGGTCACGACGAGATAGTCAATTATCCCATGGTTGGTCTCTGTTACGCCATCTTGAACTTCAAAGAATTTCTTACCGTAAATGTTTGACCATGTATTTTCCTGGCCATCGATAACTTTAGTCTGAAGACCACCGTAAACTTCCTTAAAGGACATTTTCTGTGGCGATGCACCCAACTGCTCAAACTGTGCCACCAGAACATCAGATGCCTGAACACGGAATTTCAATCCTTTTGCATCCTCTGGTTTCATCAACGGGCGAGAGGCAGACATTTGCTTCATGCCGTTATGCCAAAACGCCAGCCCTTTCAGACCACGCTTTACCATTGAATCTTTGAGAGCCTGACCTGATTCTGAGTTTTGGAAGGCATCAACTGCTTCGATGTTGGCAAACATAAATGGCAGATCAAAAATCCGGAATTTCTTGGTGAACTTTTCGAATTTGGAAAGCGATGGCGCAGCAAGCTGAACATCCCCGTTCAACAGGGCTTCCAACACTTTGTTATCGTCATAAAGCGTTGAGTTCGGGAAAACTTCCATGCAGGCTTTCCCGTTCATTTCTTCATTAACCCGCTTTTCAAGCAGACTTGCGGCAATTCCCTTTGGATGTTTATCAGTATTTGTCACATGGCTGAACTTGATAACGACTTCACCATCATCGCAAGCAGCGTAAGCGCCGGCTGCTGTTGCCATTACAAATGTTGCAGCAAGTGCAACAGTTTTTAATGCTTTCATAATTTTCTCCTCCAAGCATAAACTGAAATTCTAACCGCATTTAAGCTCATGAAACTCAGAAAATCAAAATAAGTTGAGATTCGGCAGTTTTCTGCCATTTAACACGAGCGTGTCGTAACAATTGTCAAAATAGGTAGAAATTTGAAAAATAAGCGCTTGACGTTACGTCAATTATTAACATTTGGTTTACCATAAATCAGCTAACCTATGCCATAATTGTGACTCAACCAGCTGGTTATATGTTGGTGGCGCTGAAAAAAGGGCGATATGATGCGTAATTTAACAACACTGGCGATCTTAATTGTTGCAGTGGCAGCGGCGGGGTGCACCCGCTCTACCAGTGCTTTGAGCATTAATACGCAAGCGCCGCCTCAACCGCTGCCTGCTGCACCGAGCGGCAACGTTGAAGGACAACAACTCGATCCAATTTCCGGTGATGCTCAGACACTGACACAATTCGATGAAAATGGTCAGCCAATCAATCCTGACGCGCAAAATCCGGCGGATCCTACCCTAAATGGCACAGAGACGGCTTCTTTGACCCCTGCGCCAGCGACCTCAAGTGAACCGCTCACACACGAAAGCCTTGCTGGAGCCTGGAATGTGGCAACGGATAATCCGGATTGCCGTGTGTTCCTCTCCTTCACCCAATGGTCCGGAGGATACCGCGCCGGGACCCGGCGTTGCTTAAACACCGAACTTTCAAGCGTCTCAGCTTGGGACGTGAAGGGATCAAGGGTCGTATTGATCGATAACAATGGTTCGGAAATTGCAAATCTTGGGTCTATAGGTACTGAACAGTATTCCGGCCAAACCGTAAGTGGAAAACCCATCGCATTTACAAGATAAGTAATTCCACAACCTGTTTCATTATGTATGGTGAGCAGCGTTATGGGAACGACAACCACCACCAATGGAAAACTTCTAACAAGTTATCAAAGACTTGTTTCCAGCGGAAAGATTGAGTCTGATCCGGCACAACTTGAGCTGATCGCATTGCTGGATCGCTTACTGGAAAAAATCAGCAGTAAACGTCTTTCAAGTAAATCCAGTTCACTAGGGTGGCTTTTCAGCAAAAATCAACGATCAGCGGCCAAACAGATAAAAGGGTTGTATGTCTGGGGTGGTGTGGGACGCGGAAAATCCATGCTGATGGATATGTTCCACGAATTTGTCCCCCATAAAAGGAAGCGTCGCGCGCATTTCAACGATTTCATGCAAGATGCCCAAGAGAGAATCCATAAGCATCGCGAAGCATTTAAACGCGGAGAAACCAAAGAAGAAGATCCAATCCCCGTAATCGGCAAAAAGCTGGCGGAAGAATCACGTGTCCTGTGCTTCGATGAGTTCACGGTCACTGATATTGCCGATGCGATGATCTTGGGTCGCCTGTTTGATACCCTGTTCCAGGAAGGGGTTACGATCGTGGCAACGTCCAACGTACAACCGGAGCGGCTGTACTACAATGGGCTGAACAGAAAGGTATTTCTTCCCTTTATTAAGCTGCTGCAGGAAAACGTGGATGTTTATGAACTCGGTGCTAGAACGGACTATCGTCTCGAGAAGCTGGATAAAGCACCCGTCTATCACCAACCGCTCAACCAAAAGACCGAAGAAGCGGTTCAGGAAATCTGGAAAAGGCTGACAGGCGTTGAAACTGGTCAACCCCTTCAAATCGAACTCAAAGGTCGAATTTTAGAACTTCCTGAATTTGTAAGAGGGGTTGCAAGAACTTCCTTTTCAAGCCTGTGCGAAGAAGCGCGCAGCGCCGAAGATTATCTGGCATTGGCACGTCAAGTTCACACACTCTTTATCAAAGACATTCCAGTGATAAACAAAGAAAACAGGAATGTCGCAAAGCGTTTTATTCTCTTGATTGATACACTGTATGACAACCATGTTCGGACCATCATCTCTGCTGAAGATAAGCCGGAAAATCTGTATTTGGCGACAGCTGGAACAGAAGCATTTGAGTATGATCGCACTGTTTCGAGGTTGAATGAGATGCAATCGCGAGAATATTTAGGCGCGGGAATGTGATATATTTTGACTTTTACGTGAATGTTAGTTTTGTAACATACTGTAATAATTGGATATTTTAAACGACTTGCAAGATTCTTAATCTGGATTAGAACAGAACTGAATGGGCTGGCAAAAAACCCATCTTGAATGAATTTATTACTTTTACGTAAAGGGAAAAAATATGGCGCGCAAGAAAATTGCCTTGATCGGTTCTGGCATGATCGGAGGAACACTGGCACATCTGGCAGCGATGAAGGAGTTGGGAGATGTGG
>JBCCXO010000075.1:0-14756 GCA_039191645.1 Pseudomonadota bacterium
ATCAATCTGATCATACGCCTTGAAGTCACCAAAATACTTCGTAATCGCTGCGGTCAACGTCGTCTTGCCGTGGTCAACATGACCAATCGTGCCAATGTTACAATGAGGCTTATTGCGCTCAAACTTCTCTTTTGCCATTTGTTTTGTTCCGGAAATTTACAGTGATTTCAGTTTTAATGGACGCCCTGATATACGCCTATAAGTCTGTTTTCAAGAAGTATTTGATCGCTGGCAGCACACCAAACATTAAAATGCCCTATAAGTGGCCAGCTTTGATTGGGTAAAAAGCGAAAGCATCGCTGAAATCTTGTGAGGATGCCGAAAGTATTGGCGTTTGAGGCACGCAGGTTTTGGAGCGGGTAGCGGGAATCGAACCCGCATATTCAGCTTGGAAGGCTGCTGCTCTACCATTGAGCTATACCCGCATTTCCAAGACTTTCAATCTCCGGTTCCGCCGATGGTGGAGGAGGCTGGATTCGAACCAGCGTACGCATAGCGAACGGATTTACAGTCCGTCTCCTTTAACCACTCGGACACTCCTCCATGATGGCGGTGCCAGAATTGCGTGATGTACACGAAGCAACAAATGGTTGGTTTGAAGCCTGCCGCGCGTTATGCCGCCGCGTGCTCTCACTGTCAACAGAGGAAGCGTTTATTTGCGGGTCATTTGCCGTATTTTTTGCATGCTGCGTTGACCACGGTGTGTTTGCATGTGTACGTGGCGTTTATGAGTGATGAAACAGACAAAAAAATCATGAGTGAGGCTCATAACACGTTCCATGCGAAAAAACGGCGAGCAAGGCGCGGGGACGGAAACCCGCAGAAGCGTTTCGCGAAAAGAAGAATTGAACGCGAAGAAAACGAAAAACTCTACTTGTACGGCCTTCACACGGTTCGACAAGCCTTACGCAATCCCAATCGGACCAACTTAGGGCTTTATGTAACGAAGAATGGATTTGCTCGTCTTGAGGAAGACACATCGTTTAGGATTGATATCCCTGTCGTTGAAAAATTACCGCTTGATCTGAGCAAGATGGTAGGCTCGGAAGCTGTTCATCAAGGCGTTGTACTGCATACCACCCCCCTTCCCCGAAAACCGATTGGCGCATTGAAGGAATGTGATCTCGTGCTTCTTTTAGATCAGGTGACCGATCCACACAACGTTGGCGCCATCATGCGCTCTGCTGTTGCGCTCAATGCTGGTGCAATGCTTACAACAAGCAGATATTCACCGGTGGAGAGCGGTGTTTTAGCCAAATCAGCTTCCGGAGCCTTGGATCTTATCGATCATATTGAAGTGCGAAACTTATCTGAAACGTTGCTGGAACTCGAAAACAACGGATTTACAACGGTTGGTCTGGACAGCGAGGAATCAATCCCGATGGAAGAACTGATTGAACAATCCAAAATTGCGCTGGTGCTGGGCGCAGAGGGAAAAGGATTACGTCAAAAGACCCGCCAAACCTGCCAGCATGTTGTGCGACTGGATATGCCGGGTGCCATCAAATCCCTCAACGTGTCTAATGCCGCAGTTCTTGCTTTATACCTAAGTCGGGAAAAACTTTCCCGTTAGCTTCAATCGTATGGGGTTATGATGATTGGACCGGAAATCCCATCAAATGCCGGCAATCCCTTACCTGATGAAACTCCCGGAGTGATAATCCGAGGACCAGTACCATCAGAATAGACGCGGTAGCCGCAGTTGTGCTTGGCGGGACAGGGTTGCGTAAATCTGTTTACGACACCTGCCGTTCCGATCGAACCAAAGTCTGCGGTCAAAACGCCTTCACGCGGATCGAACACCAACGAATCCCCGAAGCTTCTGCGCGGATTGGCCAAGACTGCACCGGAACGTCTGATAGATTGCAGTGCATTTTCCAGTACGACCCGTTCGTTACGCCTGGCAATGTCTTTTCTGCGTTGAACCAAGGACTTGGAGCGTGATTTTCCCCCCAGCACAACGCCAGAATTGCGGATGTTTTTTCTTTGGAACTTCGAGCGCTTTGAATGTTTATAACGGTTTGTGCGCTTAACTTTCGATTTTACACCTGCCTGTGCTTCTGCAATGCCGACGGCTTGATTGCTCGGCACATAATCAGCCACAAAGAAAAGGGAAGTCGCAAACAATGCGCCTGTGAAAATTTTAAGGGTGCGGGATGCGGCAAGTGACATTTCAAACTCCAGACTGGGTCCATGATTATCGACCATCCTCGGAAATCGATCCCATGGTTCCTCCGGTTGATACCGGTCAAGCTCAGCGCATCTCATCCGAAAATAGGCCCATGAACGGCTGCTATCAAGCGAATTCGACCATGGTTTCCCGACTCTTAAGTGTTATGGTTAACACCTTCAGCGCAGGATCGAACCGCCTGCGTAAACCGCTGCTTGGCCGAGCTCCTCTTCTATCCGGATCAATTGATTGTATTTTGCCAACCTATCTGATCTTGCCAAGGAGCCCGTTTTAATCTGGCCGCAATTGGTAGCAACTGCCAGATCAGAAATTGTCACGTCTTCAGTTTCGCCTGAACGATGAGACATGACAGCAGTGTAGGCTGCTTTATGTGCCATTTCGACTGCATCCAATGTCTCACTCAAGGTGCCAATCTGATTGACTTTGATCAAAATGGAGTTCGCTACACCCATGTGGATCCCGCTTTTAAGCCGCTCTGGATTGGTCACGAACAGATCATCTCCGACCAGCTGGCACTTGTCACCAATCATCTCGGTGACTTTCTTCCAACCATCCCAATCGTCTTCCGCCATGCCATCTTCTATTGATATAATCGGGTATTTTCCGACCAGTTCGGCCAGATACTCTGCGTTCGCCTCCGGCTCTAGCGTTCGGCCCTCGCCTTCAAGCACATATTTGCCATCTTTGAAAAATTCCGTCGATGCGCAATCCAGGGCAAGAAAAACTTCCTCACCAGGCTTGTATCCGGCTTTCTCTATGGATTTCATGATGAAATCCAACGCATCCGGCGCACTCGCAATATTCGGTGCAAATCCTCCTTCGTCACCCACATTTGTATTATGACCATCACTGGAAAGCTCTTTTTTAAGTGTGTGAAACACTTCCGAGCCGATCCGCACAGCATCTGCAAATGTTTCGGCACCAACCGGCATGATCATGAATTCCTGAAAATCGATCGGATTATCAGCGTGTTCTCCACCATTGATAATGTTCATCATGGGTACGGGCAGTGTTTTTGCATTTGGACCACCCACATAACGATACAGCGGTAGTGCTGAGGCTTCAGCACCTGCTTTTGCGACGGCTAGTGAGACGCCAAGGATCGCATTTGCACCGAGGTTACCCTTATTGCTGGAAGCATCCAATTCAATCATCATCTGATCCAGTGTGCGCTGGCTTGTACCATCGATACCGATCAGGGCATCCTGAATTTCTTCGTTTACAGCTGTAACTGCTTTGGTAACCCCTTTGCCAAGATATCGGGCACCACCGTCTCGAAGTTCAACAGCTTCGTGCGCACCTGTTGATGCGCCAGAGGGAACCGCAGCCCGACCGAACGAGCCATCCTCAAGCAGCACATCTACCACAACCGGAGGATTGCCTCGGCTGTCTAGGATTTCACGGGCATGGATATCAATGATTGCGGTCATGGAAATGGATCTTTCAAGTGGGAGGTGAATTACTGCCATGCTTCTAACCAACCCAAGAGTATTGTGAAAGACCATCGGCACAATTTTGCCCGAAAATCTCAGAATTGCCTGATTTTAGTCCCGAGAGGCGCAAATTCTTTCAGTAAGGTTTTGTTAACCAATGAGAAGGAGTGGTGTCATGTACAAACCTCTTGGTAAAGCCGGGTTGCTCGCTGTTTTTGCGTTTTCCCTGAGCATAGGTGTGGTTGCCTCGCCTAAAGAAGGGCAATCCCAGTCATTTTCTTGTGCCAATGCACAAATTCCCAGTGAAATGGCGATTTGCAACAATGAGAACCTGCTGGTTAAGGATGAAACCCTTGCAGCATTGTTTGCCGAAGCGCTGGTTGAGGCAAACGGGACGCAGAGCACACAGAACATTTCAGCCGAACATAGTCGCTGGCTAAAAGAGCGCAACGACTGTCGGGCAGATTTTGAGTGTCTTGAGAATTCCTATGACGCGCGGATTGATCTGCTAAAAAAACGAAGCCTTTGACTAGCGTTTAACCACTTGATCGATCTCTAGGAGGCTTGAGATTAAGCCTTTCATTTCTGACAAGGGGACCATGTTTGGTCCATCTGAGGAGAGTGTGTTGTCAGGGTCGTCGTGGGTTTCGATGAACACGCCTGCGACACCAACAGCAACTGCGGCACGGGATAAGGGAGGCACCATTTTTCGATCGCCACCGGAAGCGCCGCCAAGCCCACCAGGCATCTGAACAGAGTGCGTAGCATCGAAGATTACAGGATAACCAGTCTGAGCCATCTGCGGTAATGCCCGCATATCAGATACAAGCGTGTTGTACCCAAAACTTGCCCCCCGTTCGGTTAGTAAAATCTGATCATTGCCGCTCTGCGATACTTTCGCGGCGACATTCTTCATATCCCAAGGTGCGAGGAACTGTCCTTTCTTGACGTTAACGACTTTACCGGTATTCGCCGCAGCTACCAGTAAATCTGTCTGTCGGCACAAAAATGCCGGTATCTGCAACACATCGACATGCGGGGCTATGTGTGCGCACTGTTCGACTGAGTGCACATCTGTGAGGATGGAAACACCAAATTCCTTTTTCAGTGCGTCAAAGGCTTCTGCCGACTTTTCCAGTCCCAACCCGCGGGTTGCATCCAAGCTGGTCCTGTTCGCCTTATCGTAGCTCGATTTGTAAACAAAATCGGTGCCCAGTTCCGAAAACAACTCCTTAAGCGCGCCTGCCATATCAAACGCATGTTGTTTACTTTCCAACTGACAAGGACCGGCGATGAAACGAACAGGTTCGTCGTTCGCAAAGACTGCGTCGCCGACTTGTACGCGTTTTTGCTTTTCACTCATGATTTTGTTTCCACAAAAGCGATGGTAGCGCCCAGCCCTTCGGCTTTTTCTACGATCAATCGAGCCCCTATTTCACGAAAGGGTATGCCGTTTTTCTTCAAGGTTCCGGATGTCTGTTTAAGATCAGAAACCTCAATATCAAATCCGATTGCAATCATACCACGGCCAGTTGGCAGGTCCCTCAATCCATAAAATGTCTCCACGCCGCTTTCATTCAAAGCAGACAAATGCGCGTTCGGCAGCTCCATATCCAGCCCAAACGAGTGTGATCGAATTTCCCGCACCCCAGCAACCGTTTGAAGATAATACTGAAAATCTGACGGTTCGTCTTCGTAAAGTGCAACTCGGGCGAGGCGAATTGCGCTGTTTTGGTGCTTGACTAATCCGGCCGGAAAGGTTGGTGGTCCGTCCGGACGTTCACAACGGAACAGCGTAACATCAGGAGCTCTTTCGTCCATCGCAAACATGGCTCTGACCTTAAGACCCGGCCGTTTGACGGTGACGATCTTTCCGGTCTGGTACCCTGCATTGCGGAAATCCTGCTTTTCGGATTTTGCGTCCGCACCCGTGAAACAGACCGCTGAAAAACCATTATCGCCTTTGCGGAACCGATAACCGAAATCACGACGCAGGAACGTATTTCCTTTGTTGATTGCCTCTTCCACGGTTTCTCTGTGTCCGATGGCCAGCGGTTCCAGGTAAGTACCGTTGCTGAAGTAGACACAACAATTTTCAGATCCAAAGGCATGACGCGCATCGGGCGCAACCGTAAATCCAAGGGCGGTCAGTCTGGCACGAGAGACCTCCAAACTAGGGACCGGGAGAACCAAGTGGTCGAGATTTCGCGGGGTCATCTTTGTCATGGAATTCATCTGCCCTATTGAGCTATTCAAAGCAAGTCTCAAAATTCGAGCACGACGTTCCCGTTTGCAGTACCGCTTTCGACCAATTCATGTGCTTTCACAATATCAGCAAAGGGTAAAGTATGGCTGATCCTTGTCATGGCAGCACCTGTGAGAAAAAAATCCTCAAGGGTGGAAATAGCTTTTTCCCTCTCGTCTCTTTGCAATTGGTAAACCAGGAAAAATTTCAAACTCATTGATTTAAACAGGAGATCTCGGAATGAGACCGATAAATCCCCCATATCATTAGAGCCGTATGAGAATATCGTTCCGTATGAACGAATTGCCTGGGAAGGTATCAAGCGAAGTGTTGAGGAGAAATCCATATCAATGACGACATCAACCCCTGCTCCATCGGTGAGTTCCAAAACGCGGGTTCCTACATCCTCGTTTTTGTAGTCGATCGATGCAAAGGCGCCCGCATCCGTTGCAATTTGGGACTTCTCTTTAGAGGCCGTCGCTATCACCTTTCGTCCGTCCCGTACTGCCATCTGGGTAATGTAATGGCCTACTGAGGCAGCTGCGCCCGTTACAAGGATCGTCTCCGTATCAATCTTTTTGAGCAAATTGATGGCGTGTGCAGCCGTTAGTCCCGGAATTCCAAAACAAGCGGCTGTTTCAAAATCGATGTTTTCGTCCAATCGCACGGCCTGATTTTCAGGTACAGCAATGTATTCTGCAGCTGTGCCAAACTGTCTCTGCCATTGACCGTTCCATATCCAGACGCGTTCACCGAGTCTGGCCTTATCAACATTCTCGCTGACCGCTTCAATTATGCCTGCGCCATCGCTATGGGGGACAACAAAATCGAAAGCAAAAGGTCGGCCTGCACGGGACTTTACATCGGATGGATTGACCCCGGATGTGGCGAGTTTCACCAAAACTTCTCCACGCTCGAGGGCGGGTATCGGCTTATCACCCAGTTGCAAGACTGACTCGGCGGGTCCATTTCGTTCATACCAAGCTGTCTGCATTATACCAGCCTGTTTTGTTCTTTTGCAGCTGCTACGAAACTTGCAAACAACGGATGCGGTTCGAAGGGTCGGGATTTGAGTTCCGGGTGATACTGCACCCCTACAAACCAGGGGTGTATTTCACGGTAATATTCGATTGTTTCCGGCAGAAGACCATCGGGCGACATGCCTGAGAATATCAATCCTCTGCTTTCTAGCTTGTCCTTATACTCAATGTTCACTTCATAACGATGCCGATGACGTTCGTGAATCTCCGTATTGCCATAGGCTTCTGCTATTATCGTATCTGGCTGAAGAATGGCCTTGTAAGCTCCCAATCGCATTGTTCCGCCCATATCACCCTCAGCTTCACGTTTTTCGAGCTGATTTCCGCGCAACCACTCTGTCATCAAACCAACAACCGGTTCGTTTGTTTCTCCAAACTCGCTGGAGCTTGCGGTTTCTATGTCGGCGAGATTCCGTGCTGCTTCGATGCAGGCCATTTGCATCCCAAAACAAATCCCAAAGAATGGAATCTTGTTTTCCCGGGCATAAGTTACTGCTTGTATTTTACCCTCGGAACCGCGCTCTCCAAACCCACCGGGAACAAGAATACCGTCGACTTGCCCAAGTTGTTCGGAAGGATCCTCTGACTCGAATACTTCAGATTCGATCCAGTTGATGTTTACGGCAACCTCGTTGGCGATTCCACCGTGTTGCAATGCTTCAATCAGTGACTTGTATGCATCTTTCAACACTGTATATTTACCGACGATTGCAATGGTAACTTCGCCCTCGGGATTGTGAATTTTCCGACTGATTTCTTCCCAGATTTGCATTTGTGGTTTGGGTGCCGGGTCAATTCCGAATGCGTTTAAGACTTCCTGGTCCAGACCTTCCTTATGGTATGTCATGGGAACATCATAAATCGAGTCGGCATCCAGAGCCTGAATGACTGCACTTTCGCGAACATTACAGAAAAGCGAGAGTTTTCTGCGTTCTTCAACCGGAATTTCCCGATCGGCTCTAACCAACAGAATATCCGGCTGGATCCCAATCGAACGAAGCTCTTTGACTGAATGCTGCGTTGGCTTCGTTTTAAGTTCGCCAGATGCCCAAATCCAGGGCATTAACGTCAAATGCACATAAATGCATCCGCCCCTCGGAAGGTCATTGCCAAGCTGCCTAATGCTTTCGAAGAACGGAAGCCCCTCAATGTCGCCTACCGTGCCTCCGATTTCACAGAGTACAAAGTCATACTCTTCGTTCCCTTCCAGAACAAATTCTTTGATCTGGTTTGTGACGTGGGGGATTACCTGCACCGTCGCGCCAAGATAATCGCCGCGGCGTTCTTTCGCGATGATATCCTGATAAATCCGTCCTGTCGTAATATTATCTTGTTGGTTCGCCGGCCGGCCGGTGAACCTTTCGTAATGCCCTAAGTCAAGGTCAGTTTCTGCTCCGTCGTCGGTGACAAAGCATTCGCCGTGTTGATAGGGAGACATGGTGCCCGGATCCACATTCAAATACGGGTCGAGCTTTCTGAGCCGCACTTTGTAACCGCGCGCTTGTAAAAGCGCACCCAGTGCTGCTGAAGCTAACCCTTTTCCGAGCGAGGAAACCACACCGCCAGTGATGAAAACATATCGCGCCATGGGATTTAACCAATAATGCCCAAGTTTCGATTCGGATAGTAAAATTTTCTGTTTTCACAAAAAAAATGCTCCAACAATTTGTGGAGCATTGATTCTTGATTATTCTTTTCAGATCATTGACTTGTCGGCACTTGTGGCTCTTCGGAAGTTGTGTCCTGATCGCCCAAATTGAGGCCCTCGCCGCCTGGAAGCTGATCCAAGATTCCGTTGCCTTCACTGGGTTGGTTTTGAACTGGGATGGTATCCAAAATGCTACCCCCATCAACGCCTGACAGGATTCCCAATCCGATTGATGTTGCAAAAAAGGCCGCGGCAAGAATGGCCGTTGTTCGCGTAAGGGCGTTGGCTGCTCCGCGTGCTGACATGAAATTGCCGGAACCTCCGCCTCCAATGCCGAGCGCACCACCTTCTGAGCGCTGCATCAGGACCACGACAACTAGTGCGACGACGATCAGCAGGTGAACAACAATCAATACTTCTTGCATTGTGATCTGTTCCGTTTTCGATGTTTGATTAAGCCAGCTGCGTCCTTTTACACGTTTAGTCAGGTTTCGCAACTACCAACGTAGATGTAGTGTTCAAACTTACGGCATTCAAGCGAGATTGTCATATGCGGCGCATATTCCCAGAAAGTCTTCTGACTTTAGGCTAGCGCCACCAACCAATGCGCCATCAACGTGCGCAACAGACATTAATTCTACCGCGTTTTCTGGTTTTACAGATCCGCCATACAAAATACGCACGGTATCCCCAGTCGGGCCATAATTTTCAACAAGAAAATCGCGGATGAATGCATGCGCTTCGACCACATCGTCAATCGACGGAATTAATCCGGTGCCAATTGCCCAAACCGGTTCGTAGGCAACGACTGTCTTGGATGCCGATATTCCCTGCGGAAGCGATCCCTCCAGTTGGGCTCCAAGAATTTCCAGTGTTTTTCCTGCTTCTCGTTCGACCTTCGTTTCCCCAATGCAGACAATGACCTCGAGGCCCGCAGAAAGCGCGGCTTCGGCCTTTTGTTTTACTATTTCGTTCGTTTCCCCATGATCAGTACGGCGCTCTGAATGCCCCACTATCACGGACGAGGCACCTGCATCCAAAATCATGCCAGCGGAAACATCGCCCGTATGTGCGCCACTCTTGTTCTGGTGACAGTCTTGAGCGCCAATACGCAACTGCGAACCCACAGTTTGGTTTGCGGCCAAACTGAGCAACGTGGAGGGTACGCAAACAAGCATACTAATGCGGCGCTGCATCTCACTATTGTATCCCTGAACGATTGCTTCCAGCACCTCAAGTGAGGCTTTTGTTCCATTCATTTTCCAGTTTCCGGCAACGAGTGGTTTTATGCCCGGCGTCATTTCCATTCTCCTTTGGAAGATTTCGCGAGATTACTAACCCGTTTGTATGAAAACGCAATCGTTACAAGCTTTCTTTCACAACCCCTTGAGCGGCCATGAACTAGCCGATATACGATCATAGATAAATTGGATTCATATAATTGCGGGAACAATACAATGCTCGATCTGCTGCGCGGATTTTCAAAAGGTTGGTTGGCGAAAATTCTAATTGCACTTCTGGTGATTAGTTTTGCAGTCTGGGGTGTTTCGGGCAGTCTCATATTTGGCGGACAATATAATGTGGTTCAGGTTGGTCGCACTAAGATTGATGTGAACCAATATCGTTTCGCCTATGACACCCAGCTTTTGACCTTATCGCAGTCGTTCGGCAGGCGGTTGTCCCGTCAGGAGGCTGACGCCCTGGGATTGCGCGAAAGTGTTCTCAATCAGGTGGTTGCAGGCGCTGTTCTCGATGAAAATGGCCGAAAAATGGGGCTTGGTTTGTCAGACAAAAGCGTGGCGCAGGAAATTGCAAACGATCCAAGATTTCGTGATCTTTCAGGTCAGTTTTCCAGGAATTCTCTGCGAGCCAGTCTTCAGCAAGCAGGATTGACTGAGGAAGATTACATTGCAAATCGCAAACAGGTTTCCATGCGAAATCAAATCCTGGATGGGACAGCCGCTTCGCTGAACATGCCCGCGGCGTATCTTGACGCGTTATCTGTTTACGAAGGCGAAACCCGAGTATTCGATTATGTCACACTTGGGCCAGAGGTTGCGGAAGATATTCCTGAACCTACCGATGAAGAGCTTTCGGCTTATTATGAGGCAAATAAATCTGATTTTATCGCGCCCGAATTCCGAAAGATAGCAATCCTCAAACTTGAGCCGAGTGATGTGATGAAGCTGGATGAAGTCACGGAGGAGGATTTGCAATCCGCCTATGAAAGTCGGAAAGCGAACTTACGCAGGCCCGAGCGCAGACAAGTTCAACAACTTGTAATGCCGAGTAGAGAAATTGCAGAGGCAGCGTTACAGAAGCTAAACAGCGGCACTACCTTTGAAGACATTGTAGAAGAACAGGGAAAAACAATTGCCGATATTGATCTTGGCGTTGTGACACGTAATGCGCTGCCAGATGAAAACATTGCAAATGCGGCATTCGAACTCGAACTGAACAAACCCTCAGGCATTGTGGATGGGCTTTTTGGTCCTGTGCTTCTGCGTGTGGCCAAAATTGAGGAAGAAACCACAACACCGTTCGAAGAAATCAAAGATACCTTGCGCGAGCAAATTGCGTTAGAACGCGCCGTTGATGATGTCTTTGCTAATTTCGATGCGATTGAAGACGAGCGTGGCGCTGGAGAACAATTGATCCCAACGGGTGAAAAGGTTGGCCTAAAGACCCGCATTCTGGATGCGGTGGATGCTCGCGGAAACGATGAAAACGGAAACCCGATTACAGATATACCTCAATTTGCAGAATTGCTTGCCGAGGCTAATCAAGCGCTGCCTGGCGATGATACCCAGCCAATCGAAATTGGCGATGACGGGTTTATCTGGTTCGATGTCTTGGAAGTTATACCGGAACGGCAAAAACCCGAGGATGAAGTCCTTGATGACGTTAAAACCGCATGGACCTCTGCAGAAACAGACAAGCGTGTGGGGGCAGTCGCACAGAAAATCGCCGAACGCATCACTGCAGGCGAAGACTTCGATGCGGTTTTGGCGGATACCTTGCCTACCGATTCGTTTGGACAAGCTGTCAAACGTTCTACAACCGACCCTCTTCGGAGAAACGCACAGGCACCTAACTTCCCGATCGTGGCAGTGCGGCAGGGATTTGCGTTGAGCAAAAGTGCTGTCGACACAGTTCAAATTGGCTCTAACAAAGAGATAGTTTTCAAAGTTAGTGACGTCCAACAAAGCCCGTCGCCGGACGTTCCTGACAATCTTGTTAGCCAGATTGATCTGGCCGCTTCACAGGACATTCTTTCTCAGGTTGTGGAACATCTTCAAAGCAAAGAAACAGTGACCGTCAATCGGTCTGCGATAGAGCTTGCCTTTAATCCTCATGGCGGACATGGTGGAAGGTAAGTGCTTGTAAGCCTTTGGTTTCCCCACTATACGTGTCTCATTACTCGTATAGGGCAAGCTTATGCAGGACTTAAAGCAAACCATCGGAAAACTGGCCAATGGTGACACGCTTTCTCGCGATGAAACGCAGGAAGCTTTTAAAATCATCATGGCCGGGGACGCGACGCATGCCCAAATCGGGGCGGTTTTGATGGCGATGCGCGTTCGTGGTGAGACGGAAGAAGAATTTGCTGGGGCTGTGGACGCGATGCGTGCGTTTATGTTGCCGGTTGATGCACCCGTTGATGCGATTGACATCGTGGGAACGGGTGGAGATGCAAAAGGCTCTTTTAATATCTCGACATGCACCTCACTCGTCGTTGCGGGATGTGGTGTCACCGTAGCAAAACACGGCAATCGGTCTCTTTCATCGAAATCTGGCGCATCAGATGTTCTGACAGCACTTGGCGTGAATATCGAATTAACACCCGGCCAAATCTCAGACTGTATTGAACAGGCCGGTATTGGATTCATGTTTGCACCGGCGCATCATTCTGCCGTTCGTCATGTTGGTCCTGCCCGTGTTGAACTGGCTACGCGGACCATTTTCAATCTGCTGGGTCCGATGTGCAATCCTGCCGGGGTTCGCAAGCAGCTTTTGGGTGTGTTTGCGCCACAATGGGTTTTGACTGCGGCCAAGGTTTTGCAAAAACTTGGGTCAGAGAAAGTCTGGGTTGTTCACGGTCAAGGATTTGACGAAATCACGATTACAGGCGCCACGCAGGTTGCGGCACTGGAAAATGACGCGATCAAGACCTTCGAGATCAACCCCAAAGACTTTGGTTTTGATGTAGAAAACGAGAGCGCGATCGCAGGCGGCGATGCGCAGGAAAATGCAGTTGCCCTGCGCGAAGTCCTGGCTGGCAAACCGTCTGCCTATCGCAATATGGTCGTTATGAATGCGGCTGCTTCGCTTGTTGTTGCTGAAAAAGCCGCAGATTTGGCTCAGGGAGCCATGCTTGCTACCCAAGCGATTGATACCGGCGAAGCTGCAAAAACATTGGATAGACTTGTTGAAGTTTCAAACCAGGGAAATCCCTGATGGCAGACATTTTAAAGAAAATTGAACACTACAAGCGCCAGGAAATTGAAGCCGCCAAGTCGGCCGTTTCGGTCTTGGAACTGAAAGCACGTTGCGCCGATGTTGAGCCGCCGCGTGGTTTTGGGGATGCCCTTCGTGCCAAGCATGCAAAGTCTGAATATGCATTGATTGCAGAGATTAAGAAGGCAAGTCCTTCAAAGGGTTTGATCCGGCCGGATTTTAGCCCGCCCGACCTCGCATTGGCCTATGAGGCGGGCGGAGCGGCGTGTCTTTCTGTTCTGACAGACACGCCCAGCTTTCAGGGCGCGCCCGAGTATCTGACTGCAGCACGCGATGCAACCAGTCTTCCTGCGTTGCGTAAAGATTTTCTCTATGAGGCCTATCAGGTATATGAAGCCAGAAGTTGGGGCGCTGATTGCATCTTGATTATCATGGCGGGTGTCACGGATAGCGAAGCAAAGGAACTTGAAAGTTCAGCTTTTGAATTGGGAATGGACGTTTTGGTAGAAGTGCATGACGCAGGAGAATTGGAGCGTGCACTCAAAGAATTGTCCTCTCCGCTCTTGGGAATAAACAATCGGAACTTGAAGACCTTTGAAGTTTCGCTTGAAACGAGTGAAAAACTTGCTCGACTTGTACCGGAAGAAAAGCTTATCGTTGGAGAAAGTGGCTTGTTTGCCCCTGCTGACCTTGAGCGTCTAGCAGGATGCGGCATTGAAACGTTCTTGATCGGTGAAAGCCTTATGCGCCAACAGAATGTAGAAGATGCAACCCGCGAAATATTAAAAAAACAGTAGTGTGATCCAGGACGAATGAACACCTTAACCCATCTCAATCAATCCGGTGATGCGCATATGGTTGATGTGGGCACAAAAGAGATCACACGCCGCGAGGCTACTGCGGTTGGCCACGTCAAAATGCTACCGGACACGCTTTCGACCGT
The DNA here is from genome assembly GCA_039191645.1 of Pseudomonadota bacterium. Lineage (GTDB taxonomy): Bacteria > Pseudomonadota > Alphaproteobacteria > Rhizobiales > Rhizobiaceae > JAALLB01. The sequence continues at coordinate 13,959 of JBCCXO010000075.1, forward strand.
TTTGGAAGGAAACGCCAAAAAAGGCGATGTGATGTCTGTTGCTCGCATCGCCGGAATAATGGCGGCGAAAAAAACCAGCGAATTGATTCCTTTGTGCCATCCCATTGGTTTGGATAATGTTGAAGTCTTTATTCAACCGGATGAAACCCTGCCTGGGTTACGGGTTGAAGCCCGTGCACGCGTATCAGGGAAGACGGGTGTGGAGATGGAGGCACTAACAGCGTGCAGTGTTACGTGCCTTACCATTTACGATATGGTCAAAGCATTGGATCGCGGCATGGAAATTTCCGGCATTATGCTCGATGAGAAAAAAGGCGGCAAATCCGGGAGCTGGAAGCGCGGAGATGCGTCGCAAAGCCAGAGCAGCTGATGGCGGATGCTCGCGATCAATTGATACCAGCCGAACAGGCCTTAGAGATCGTCTTGTCCGACGTCAAACCTAAAGCGGTGGAAATTGTTAATCTCGAAGACGCCAATGGAAGAATCCTTGCAGAAGATCTAAGTTCGATGCGCACGCAGCCTCCATTCGACGCTTCTGCGATGGACGGTTACGCTGTCCGACAAACTGATATAGCCGAGCTTCCCGCGACCCTAAAAATGATTGGTACCTCCCGAGCCGGAGAGCCTTATACGGGATCAATAGGTAAAAATGCGGCGGTTAGAATTTTTACCGGCGCCGTTGTTCCAAAGGGTGCGGACAGCATTGTCATTCAGGAAAATGCAGAAGCATCAGGCGATACTGTGAGGGTCTTGAACGGTGTGGATCAGGGCAAATTTATTCGTAAGGCCGGGCTCGAT
>JBCCXO010000076.1:0-14268 GCA_039191645.1 Pseudomonadota bacterium
AGAATTCATGTTATGAATGCCGCATATCACCTATGCCGCCGCTAGTGCCAAGCGTTTGCCCAAGAAGCAATTTGGGTTTGTTTTGTTCAAAAATCACCGCCTACACTGTCGTCACCGTCTGAACTTGATAAATCGTCCGGATTTTCCGGGTCAGGCAATGTCTCCTTTGGTGTAGGCCTTTCGACATACGTTCGCACCCATCTTCGGAACTGATGCCAGCTTGGTAGAATTAACGGAAAATCACGGAGGATCGAGACAATAGCGCTTGTTACTTGAAGGGCCTCGATCCAAGTGAAAGCAAGGGTCTTCTGCTGGTACCCTTGATCTGACGCGCTTGCAGTGGCGATTGTCGAGTGCTCTACACTGACATTTTCACCAGGATGAACGGCATTCTCTTCGTAAAACTTATCAATCAAAAAACATTCCACACTTATGGTGTCGTCTGAACTGCGGTGATGGCTTGCCAACAACCTGGTTCGAACAGCTTGCGGTAGTTTTAAGCCTTTTAAATTTGAGTGCTTACGTTCCAAATCCAACCGTACAATGATGTCGTAGTCTCCGGCGAAGTCTTTGAGCAGGTCTTTTATCGATTTTCCCGATTGTTTGTCGTTGCTCTCCTCCAAAAGAAAATCCGTAAATTCTTGAAGATTTGCTCCGATTGATCCGATTGAGCCATCATTGTTGACCGTAAAACTTAAGCGTTTTTCCGATATCATGTTGGTTTGGATTGAGTGGTGGCGTCACAATGCCTTGATCGGTGCAACCTTGATATCTTCAGACAGATTAATGCGGGTTTCTTGATTGTTAGCGGCTTGCCAATGAGACACGGGCATTTTGGAAAAGCGCTAAACCTCACTGTAGTAGGGAAGCGTGGTTCGCTAACCATGACGTTGGCTGCTTTAAAAATATCTACTGTCGGGCGTCAAACCAATCGAATTGGTATCGCATCTACATCAGCATATTTTTGTTATGTGAGATCAAACATGCACCACATCAAAGTGTAGAAAAAAATGATTACGGTTACACACGCAGCCCGTTGATTATTCCCTAATTACTATTTTTATATTGAAATTGGCAGGCGTGCTCACACGCTACCAACGCGGACTATCGCTCTATTGAATTCGAATAGAAATGTGCATTAACAAATAGCCGGATTGATTTTAATTCATGCTCTAAAACCAACCTGGAAAAGTTCAAGAGGTGACTGGGGAGTTTTCTATGTTGTGCGATGCCAACCGGACGGGTTTACGAGATTTGGCGTTTCCTCTGAATACGCCATCGATGCATTCGTCAATTCCGGCGGGCCGATCTTGTCGACATATTTAGCCTGATCATGCTTTTGCCAGAAACAACGATCACCATCATGAAGACGCATCAGGACGGCTATTACAGTGGTGCTGGTGATGTTTTCGATGTTCGCCATACCAAACTCCCTAAGACGCGGATCTTTTGAAACTGTATTTTTTCCATACGTTACAATGATGTTTCGGAGCCGATCTTCAGATGTATTGATGCAGCAGATGTTTGCACAGTTAAGCATCAATATTTCAGCAATTATTTTTACCTCAACATTTGGCGCCTCTTTGGATGTCGCAGTTTCTTGCAAGTCTTGGTTGTCGTCCACCCACTTATCAAGGAGCTTTCCGCCATCTTCGCTTAGCGCGTAAAGTACCATCTTTAGGAGGAAGATTTTTGAGCTTGTTTAGGAATTCACGTTGGCCTTTTACGTTGTTGTTCCAGAGCGCTATGATCGCTTCACACTTTGGCGGTACGAGACGAGTGGAAGAGCCCGTCTATCCAATCAAAAAAGGACACAAACTGTAAGGCATGAGAATTTCAAGACACGCATTCCTAAATAGCAGAATAGGTTTTCGTGCATATGCGCTGCTTAAAATGCAAATTTATTCAGAATGGCATCCATGCCCGCTGGCATTTTTCAGGTTGTGCGAAAGGGGGTGAGACTATCCTGTTTTTCATCATGCCAGATTTCTTAAAGCAACGTGACGTTTACATCCAATCCTTAAGTGAGCAGCTACCAGTTCTCCTTAAGCCGTTTGCTTCAAATCTATTGGGGGCAGCACTGGTTGCAGGTGATCCAAATCCGGAGAATGATAAACAAGTTGAATACATTAAATCGTACTTGAAATCTTGCACGCTTGATCACGGAATGCATCGCTATTTTGAGTGTTTGCCTCCCGAAAAGGTCAGGGAGTTTTGGGATATGGCCCGTGCATGCAATTGTGCGATACTCGGGATGCCAACGAGCGATGATTAGACCGAATTAGCTTTCTTTCTTAATCGGTTGAATTTTTAGATTGAGATAAACGCTGATTTTAGTGTTCGGCCAATAAAGTTAGCATCTGATGATGCATGCAACGCACTTGCTGCCTTGCCAATTGTCTTTCACAGATAACAATTGGCGTCATGTCTTAACGCTTACGAAGCCAGGGTTATCCATCCTATGAATTTTGTGCTTTGTGAACCTTATGTATCTTCTTTAACCAAACTGACTACACAATTATATATCCTGCCGCTGAGAACGCGATTTCAAACAAATTTTGCGTAGATTTTCGCAGTTTTCTTGCCAAGAAAAAGCGGCTTACGTCCCGTATCCATGGTTGGTGTAAGCGTTTGAAGGCTGCAGCGATTGCAAAGGCGAACTCATCTTAGAGACTTTTGAAAGGTTGCCTCTGATTTTCAGGACAAACTCAATGACACGTTTGAGGCACATCCGAGACTGTTATGCGTGATGCTTCCCTGAACTTACCAAGTTGGGCGCGTTCTTTGCTGCCAAGTTTTTCTCGGTCATGATTTGAGTTGTTTTCACTGAGCAGTTGTTTCCGTAGATCAACTAACTCGGGCACAGGTTGACCGGCCTCAGCCAGGCCAGACAACCGTGCTTGAATTGCGATGCTCTTTCGCACTTGATGCGGTTGCCATTGGCTAAAATCATCAGGCGTCAATGGACGGCCAGTTTCAATCATGGTCGCGCCTACCGCCGAGTTGAACATGTCGATACCCTTTTTTGTTCGCACTATAACGCCATTGAATCCTTCATCCTCCCCACTTGGTGAGCCACCGGGCCAGCAGTCTGATGCCGCAATATCAGCTGCTTCACCGATTGGATCTGGGCAGATTTTGCATCGGGATTGCAGGCGCCAGCCGGTCTCATCGCCCCACATCTCATTGTAGCTGATATCTTTATGGCTACCGTCTTTCATAGTAATGCGGTGGGGGCCGGGGTTTCCAAATCCGCGATAGCGAAATGCCGCAACACGATTGGATGAAGCGCCGGCAAGTGTCACTGCATCTTTTGTTTTTGCCAATTCGGAGGCACCGCCACACACCATTACGAATATTCCTTTGCAAAACCTATCGATGCGCTCATCTTCCAAGGCAAGGCGACGAACTGCATTGGCATCACAAGGTTTGGCAATGATAACGAACGGCTCTTGCCTACTTAAGGCTTTGCGTAAACCCGCCAATACAGCGACAGGAGCGTATCGAGAGCCTGAATTAGCAAGAACCTCTTCCGGTGTTTCCGAAATTACCCAATCACTCAGCAATGGTTCGGTTTTGTGTGGCCCCGCATGAAGAACAAACTCGGCAATCCCGGATTTTAATGCATATCGTCCTAATGCTGTTAAAACACCACCGGTTGAAGCCTGATGCCGCACTTCCGGTTCTGCTGACCAGGCCATTATCAGCTTGTGCCATGCTCCCCAAACAAGATCGAGGGAGGCATCTTTTTCCAGATTGGCGCTGACAACTGCTCCAGGACAGGCTTGCAGTATTTTTTCCTGTTCCTGAGCCGTTACCTCACCGATTGGACGCAGAACGTTGCCATCCTCCCAGTGCATCGTGAGCTTTTCAGCAAGGAATTCGCAAAGACCGCACCCAATGCATAATCCATTCTCAACTACTTCGGAAATTGTTTCAGGTTTGCGCATGGGTCACTCCGACATTTAAACGGAACGACACAAGACCCATTTTCATCCGCTCTGTCAATTTGAGAAAGTTGAAACGACTGTCAACACTTAGGCTGCAGATGTTAGATCAGACCTGAGTTCTGTAAAGGCGGTATTGATTTGCCTGAACATGTCATTGACGTAGCGTAATACTTCATCAGGCAGCTCAATTCCGGAATAGTTGTCAGGATGATATTGCTTCGCTTTTTCGTGAAATGCTGCCTTTGCATCGTTGAATGAGCATCCTTTTTGGAGACCCAAAATGGTGTAAGCGTCGGTGTAACGAGGATCGTTCATTGAGGCTAAAACCGGTTTGCGCAGGGGTTCAACCGGTTCTACATAGGCGATTTGGTGTTTGGCTAGAAATTTTCTCTGCCCGTCTTTAGAGACAAATTCGAGAAAAGGCGTTTCTTTGGACAAAACGCCTTCCAATGTTCCTGATTGCCCTTTTGAGAGGCTGCCGCGAATAACAGCGCCGTCCAACATTCTGATAGACACTTCGACAGTTTTTGATGACTGCTCAAACATTCGAGTTCCCCTTGAGAAATCCAGAGCCGAAGCTACATGAAATATCTTAACGGGGGTTCAATGAAAATTGTGCTTTCTAAGGGATAGTAAACTGGATGTTATTGGATGATCAGAAAATCGCCAAATTTTGAAACCATTTACGCCCGCAATCCGTTTCATTGTTTGAAACTTCCTAAGGGCGAAATGTGAGATGAACAGAATTCTATCAATCAGTCTTGTAATCCTTCCATTGTATATGCTCACTGGTGCAGCGCATTCTAATGAGCTGGATGGTGTCGAAATCAAGCAAAAGATAGCTGGTAAAAAGGTGTTTTTGGCAACCAGATGGGGCATTGAGTTTCCTTTGAAATACGCCAGAAACGGGAAAGTTACCGGCGATGGAAGTGGCACAGGTTTGGGCCAATATTTTGCGCCTAAGGAAACCGGAAGCTGGTGGGTGAAGGGCAATCAGGTATGCCAGCGTTTCCCGACTTGGTATGATGGACGTACATTCTGTTTCAGGCTGGAGGAAACAGGCGCAAATACATTTATTTGGAAACGTAATGACGGCAGGTCCGGAAAAGCAAGGATTGGGTAACCATTTTCTGACTATCCGCCGTGATAAAGATTTTGTTTAGATTTTAATTACTGCCTTAAGATAGCCTGTTTCTTGCTTCTTTTTGTATTTTTGGTGTAAGGCAGGTTGCATCCGGTAGCGGTATGGATGCTTTAACAGGGTAAGTCACATATGGCGAGTAGCCAGTTACAACAGGTTTTCCAATCTTCAGGGTTAAAAATCGTTGCAGTGGGGTCCATGATTTTTGCGGCCGCCTGTAGCAATACGAGCGAGTCTGAAAAGGTCAGTGTCAAGAGACCCGTCCAGGCGGTTGTTGAAACGCTGTCGCATAACGAGGCAAAAAATACCGGTAATGCCGGGCAATACGTAGCCGCGACACCGACCATTTCTGATAAAACAAAATTTGCTTCGCGGGACTTTGGTGTCGCCGGGAGCCCCAGGGTTACGAAATCAAAACGTGTAAAAAAGGGTGGCGGAACCTACAAAGTGGGTAAACCGTATACAATCAGAGGTAAACGATACGTCCCAAGGGAAGATCCGGATTACAATAAGGTCGGTCTGGCTTCCTGGTATGGTCCGAATTTTCATGGACGACTGACTGCAAACGGTGAAATTTATGACCAGTATGGGCTATCTGCTGCGCATCCGACTTTGCCTTTGCCCAGTTATGCGAAAGTGACTAATCTGGAAAATGGTGCCTCGGTTACCGTTCGCGTAAACGACAGGGGTCCGTACTCCAAAAACAGAATTATTGATCTTTCTTCACGTGCGGCACAACTTTTGGGATACACTCGAAAGGGTGTTGCAAAAGTGAAGGTCGAATATGTCGGAAAAGCGCGTCTCGATGGGCTGGACGAATCGTACTTAGTGGCAAGTTATGATCCCGGAACGCTCAATCCAAACACGATACCGCCAAATCCGGGTGGTGAGATTCTGCTTGCTCAGAATACAACACAACCAGTGCGTTCTACGTTGCAAGCGTACAGGCAGGCTGGTTTTACCGCGCCTTTGCCGGAATTTAGACCTGTAACAGCCGATGGTTTCCCGGTAGACATCAGCGCATTAAATACTCCAAGACCTAATGGCTTGGTGCGTGGTTTTGCAGCCGAGGCTTCGGGTAGCGCCGCTTCAATGGCGATACTGAAGCGGATTGCCGAGCTTCCGAAAGTTGCAGCTCCAGATCAAGGAATGGCACAAACCGTTCGGGTAACGCTTGGGCCCTTTGCCAATTATTCGAAGCTTTCCACAGCTGAAGAAATCATGCTGCGCTGGGGGCCTGCTACTATCCAACATGTAGCGGGGAAGGGTGGTCACGTTCATGCAACCATTCTTGAAAGCGATTTTACGAATATTGTTAGTGTGTTGGGAGAAAACGATATCTCAGGCCTAAAGCGCGTTCGCTGAACAGGTAAAAATAGTTATCGCAGATCAGGTTGAACCATACGTTTGCGCGGGTTAAACTGCGTTCGCTTAAAAGTAATTTGGTTCACATCTCATGCCTTTGTATTTTCAAAGAATTTTTGCACGCATGCTGCCCGTAATCATGGTGGGTATCCTGTTGGCGGGTGCGATGTCATCGCCAGCCTTTTCCCAACTTTACAATACCCCGGCCAAGCAGGCGCTCTTGTTGGATGCCGATACTGGTACTGTTCTTTTTGCCAAGGAGCCAGATGCAAGAATACCGCCGGCTTCGCTGGCAAAATTAATGACCATGGAGGTTGTTTTTGACCAGCTGAAAATCGGTAAGCTTTCGTTACAAGACAAGTTTTTTGTTAGCGAAAATGCTTGGCGCAAGGGTGGGGCGACTTCAGGTGGTTCGACTATGTTTGCGAATCTGAATTCCGAAATTCCTTTAGAAGATCTTATTCGCGGTGTTATCGTGCAGTCTGCAAACGATGGATGCATCATAATTGCCGAGGGGCTTGCTGGTTCTGAAGAGGCGTTTGCCGGATTGATGAATGAGCGCGCGCGAAAACTGGGCCTTACAGGATCGTTTTTTACCAATTCAACCGGGCTCCCGGATGAAAATCAATACGTTTCGATCCGTGATCTTGCCAAGTTGGCTCAACATATGATTCGTGAATATCCGCAATTCTACAAGTATTACAGCGAGCCGGAGTTCGAGTGGAACAATATCCTGCAACGTAATCGGAACCCCTTGTTGAAAATGAACATTGGTGCCGACGGGATGAAAACCGGGTTCACTGAGGCGAGTGGTTATGGATTGGTTGGTACAGCAATTCGTAACAACCAACGTTTGATAGCAGTGATGAGCGGTATGGAGTCAAAACGGCAAAGGGCAGAAGAGTCTCGTAAGATTCTTGATTGGGGTTTTCGCGCCTTTGAAAAGTTTTCCTTGTTTGAGGATGGGGAAGTTATTGGTCGTGCTAACGTGTATGGCGGCGAAACCCCTGGCGTTGGTGTTGTTGGCAAAGGACCAGTGGAGATTTACCTGCCAATTGGCAACCGGGATAAGTTGAGAGCAAGGATTGTATATACAGGACCCTTAATGCCGCCGGTCTCGGAAGGAGAAAAGATTGCAACTTTGCGGGTATGGATTGGCGATGAATTGAGCCAGGAGACTGATTTGTATGCCGCCGAAACGGTTGAGAAAGGCGGGATACAACGGCAAGCGATTGATGCGGTAAAAGAACTGCTTTTCGGTTGGCTTTAAGAAGTATCGTTTTGAGTTCCGGTGTTTCAAAAAAAGGATTGTTTGTAACGCTTGAAGGTGGCGAAGGTGCTGGCAAGTCAACGCAGATAGACATGCTAAAACAAAAGCTAGAAGAGGCGGGGTTTGAAGTCGTTTCAACCCGTGAACCTGGTGGGACTCAGGGAGCTGAGATCATACGCGATGTAATCCTCTCCGGTGCAGCAGAAGCATATGGACCAGAATATGAAGCCTCATTGTTTGCAGCAGCCCGTCTTGATCACGTTGAAAATCTCATTTCTCCGAGCTTAACCGCCGGTAAAATAGTGCTTTGTGATCGTTTCATTGATTCAACTCGGGTGTATCAAGGCATAACGGGGAGGGTGGATATGGACTATTTGCATGCCCTCGAGAAAGTAGTCTGTGGAATGTGCATGCCCGATAAAACCATCGTTTTGGACTTGGAACCCGAGGAAGGGATGAAACGGGCTACAACGCGGCGGTCTTCAGATGTTTCGCCGGATAGGTTCGAAAAAGAAAAACTCGAAATTCAAGTCAAGCGTCGTGAAGCTTTTTTGTCTATCGCAAAACAGGAGCCTGATCGTTGCATGGTTGTCGATGCTTCTGGCTCCCCTGATGAAGTACATGCGAACATTTGGGATGGGCTTTCCCCGACGATTGATAGGTTGACTAGCAAATAAATGACCAGCGATTTGATCCTTGCAGACACGATGGACGGCATTCCCCACCCAGGGGAAAAATACCCATTGGTTGGACACGAACAAGTCATATCATTTTTGCTTAGACAGTTTCATGAAAACAAAATTCATCATGCACTCCTTTTTTCCGGTCCAAAGGGGATTGGAAAAGTCACATTGGCGATGAAGTTGGCTGGGCATATCCTAAGCAAGCCACATGCCGATCAACTCGATACGGTTGCGTTGGCTTTGGACCCTCTGGACGCAGTGGAGAGTAAGATTGCAGCGCGGGCTCATCCAAATTTGCTTCACTTGACGCGCCCATGGGATCAAAAGACCAAGAAGTTCAAGACGAAGCTGACTGTTGACGAAATCCGGCTTACGGTTCCATTTTTTGGGAAAGCCAAAGCGGAGCAGGGATGGCGCGTTGCGATTGTAGATTCTTTGGATGATATGAATGTGAATGCCTCGAATGCGCTGCTGAAGATTTTGGAGGAGCCGCCTGAAAGGACGATCTTTTTTATCATTGCCCATTCGCTTCGGTCGGTTTTGCCAACCATCCGCTCGCGGTGTCAGCATTTGCCCTTGAGACCACTGGAGAATGAGCAGATGCTACAGGTGTTGAGCAAACTGGATGTCTTGGACGGTTTAAGCCCGGATGAAACTGAACTGCTTCTGGAATTGTCTGAAGGCTCTGTGCGTCGCGCAATTACGCTTGCCAGAGAAGATGGTTTGGAACTTTACAAGACGTTCCAATCAATATGTCAGGACCTTTCCATTCCAAATTGGGAGATGATTCATTCATTGGCTGATCAAGTTTCTCAAAGAGGAAAAGACGACAAGTTTCGATTGTTCCTGAACTTCGCCAACCGGTACTTGCGTTTCAAGGCGACCGATGTAGACGGTTCAAATAATCATATTTCTACCCTTGCCCGTTGGGCAGAGGTATGGGAAAAGACCCAAAATTCCACTCAAACATCCGAAAGCTTCAACCTAGATCGTAAACAGGTAATTCTAAATCTGTTTCATGAAATGGGAGAAGCGGTTCGCACTAAAGCTTAACGATTCCATACACTATGTCGAACGACCGATTTTACATTACTTCTGCCATATCCTACCCAAATGGTAACCCGCATATTGGGCACGCCTATGAATTTGTTTGTTGTGATGCGATTGCGCGTTTTAGCAGGCTAGAGGGGAAGGATACTCGTTTTCTTCTGGGTACTGATGTTCACGGGCAGAAAATGCTCCAAACCGCGAGGGATTTGGGCATCGCTCCAAAAGAGCTGGCCGACAAAAACTCTGATGTTTTTCAGGAGATGACGGATCTTTTAAATGTCTCCTACGATCGATTTATCCGTACTTCAGATGAAGATCATCATCGGTCCTGCCAAGAACTCTGGCGACGTATGGAAGCAAACGGTGACATTTACAAAGATGCGTATTCCGGTTGGTATTCTGTTCGAGATGAGGCTTACTACGACGAAGCGGAAACTGAACTGAATGAAGAAGGCATTCGCCTTGGACCGCAGGGAACACCTGTAGAGTGGATGGATGAAGAGAGCTATTTCTTCAGACTTTCAGCCTATGAAGAAAAACTTCTGAAACTTTATGCAGATTGCCCGGATTTTATTTCGCCTGCGTCACGTAAGAATGAGATTGTTTCGTTTGTGAAAGGCGGGCTTAAAGATCTTTCTGTATCACGTACAACCTTTGATTGGGGTGTAAAAGTTCCAGGTGATGAAAAGCATGTGATGTATGTTTGGGTGGATGCGCTTACAAACTACATTACAGGGGCAGGGTTTCCAGACACGAGTGATCCGCTTTGGTCCTATTGGCCTGCGGATGTCCACATTATCGGCAAGGACATTACTCGTTTTCATGCGGTTTATTGGCCGGCGTTTCTGATGTCGGCAGGCGTAGAGTTGCCTAAGCAGGTGTTTGGTCATGGTTTTCTTCTGAACAAGGGGGAAAAAATGTCAAAGTCTCTTGGCAATGTTGTGGACCCATTCCAAATGGCTGAGCTCTACGGTGTTGACCAATTGAGATACTTCTTCTTGCGTTCAGTCCGATTTGGATATGATGGCAGCTACAGTCATGAGGATATCGTCAATCAGACCAATGCGGATCTCGCTAACAATCTGGGAAATCTTGCGCAGCGGTCTTTGTCGATGATCGCGAAAAACTGTGATGGCAAAGTTCCGGAAAGGGGAGAGGTTGCACCTGCCGATTCTGAACTCTTGGACCTGGTTTATGACTTGCCTGCAAAGGCCCGCAAGCATATGGAAACACATGCAATCCATGACTATGTCGACGAAGTTTGGCGCGTGCTTGGCGAAGCAAATCGGTACATCGACGAACAAGCTCCATGGGGTTTGAAGAAAACAGATCCCGCAAGAATGGCTACTGTTTTGTGGACTGTTATTGAAACCGTACGGATTGTAGCCATTCTATCCCAGCCAATTATGCCGGTTTCATGTAATAAGTTGCTTGATTATTTGGCAATTCCGGAAGACGAGAGAAGTTTTTCGAACCTCAAACGCGATGATGCCTTGAAAAGTGGTTGTGACTTACCAAAACCGGAGGGGGTATTTCCTCGGTTCATAGAAAAGGAGAGTGGCGAATAATGCAGCACCGTTCTTCTTGGTCTGGCTTCCGTTGAAACAAGTCTTATGCGTTCACCCATGCTAGATGTTTCCTGTGTACGGCTGTGTCTTACACGAACCTGACTGATAGCCGCGAGTGAACGGGCTGCAATTCACCCGTTTTGAATGGCTGTGGCGGGAGCATTCATTCTGCAAATTTAGGGGCGCACTTCTCGCCCGAGTAAGTTATACCGCTATCTATGCTTATCGATTCTCATTGCCATTTAGATTTCCCGGACTTCGCAGAGGAGTTGCCGGACGTTGTATCTCGCGCTGAGGCCGCAGGCCTTGGTCGAATGGTAACGATCTGCACGCGTGTTAGGAAATTTACTCAGGTGCTTGATGTGGCGCAGCGGTTTCCCAGTGTCTACTGTTCTGTGGGCACGCATCCGCATTATGCGCATGAGGAGTTAGATATTCCCACTGAAGAACTCATTCGGTTGAGCGCACATGAAAAGGTAGTGGCGATTGGGGAAGCCGGTCTTGATTATTACTATCAGAAAGACCACGCGGAATCCCAGGCAATCGGCTTGCGCAATCATATCGCCGCGGCACGGGAGACAGGATTACCGCTTGTGATTCATTCGCGGGATGCTGATCAAGATATGGCTGATATTTTACAAGAAGAAGCACGACAAGGATCTTTTCCAATGGTTCTTCATTGTTTTTCTTCTGGTCGCTCGTTGGCTCAAGTGGGGATAGAGCTTGGCGCTTATGTTTCTTTTTCTGGCATTCTAACGTTTAAAAACTCCATAGAATTAAGGGATATTGCGTCTGATATCCCCATGGATCGGTTGTTGGTGGAAACGGACGCACCCTATCTTGCGCCAACACCGTATCGCGGGAAACGGAACGAGCCGTCCTTTGTCGTCGAGACTGCACGGAAGTTGGCGGAAGTCAAAGATGTGCCAGAGAGCGAAATCTGGGAAAATACGACTGAAAATTTTTTCCGCCTGTTTTCAAAAGTTCCCGACACTAGGACGTCAGGATGAAGGACGTTTTAAGGTTTACAATACTTGGATGCGGGTCCTCTCCTGGTGTGCCGCGCATTCATGGGGACTGGGGGGCATGTGATCCACAAGAACCAAGGAACCGGCGGACGCGTTGTAGCTTATTGGTTGAACGAATATCTAAAAACGGCAAGACAACAGTGGTTGTGGACACAAGTCCGGACTTCAGAGAGCAAATGCTAAAGGCCAATGTCGAAGCTTTAGATGCCGTTTTGTATACACATCCACATGCAGATCATGTGCATGGTATTGACGATTTACGTGGATTTGCACTTGCACAGCGGCAGCGGATTGAAATCTATGCTGACAGACAGACTCAAGAACGCCTTGATCAAGGGTTTGGTTATTGCTTCAAGCAACCGGAAGGCAGCATGTATCCTCCAATCTTAAACTCAAATATGCTTAAGGCCGGGAGCGCTGTCATGATTGCAGGGAAGGGGGGAAACATACATGCCCTTCCCGTGCTTCAGATTCATGGTCCGATTGCATCGCTCGGATTTCGGTTTTCTTCGAGTGCGGATTTTAGCGCACATGGTTTGTGTTATTCCCCGGACGCCAGTGATATTCCGGCGGAGAGCTATTCATCACTTCAAAATTTGGATTGTTGGATTATTGATGCTTTGCAATATAAGCCGCACGTGAGTCATTTTAGCCTTAGCGAAGCCTTGGAATGGATTGAAAAGATTAAACCCGCGCATTCAATCCTTACGCACATGCACATTCCATTGGATTACCAAACTTTGAAAAAGGATCTGCCGGAAAATGTTGAACCGGCTTATGACGGTATGATTGTTGAGTTTGAATGCGACTGAGAGCAATAGTGGAAGATTTGTTTTACACTGATAGTGTCAATTAAATCAGTCAATTACAAGTGTTATCTAATCTAATACATGTAAATAAAAGTTCCATAATATATCTTATGCGATTTGGAGATGTTTGAATAGTGATGCTTAGACAAAGGCTGCTGGATTGGTTTTTTATTTGGCGTTAAACAGCTTAAGCTGTGCTTCGTAGCCCCTGCCGCCTGGTCTTAAGTCCTTGCGATCAAATTGTCTGTTTCTTCGCTCTAGAATGATATCAGATGGCGCCATTCGCATTTTAAATGCCAGAGAATTCAGATTGCAGTCTCCATCACGGCGGAACTTCGTTTTTAAAAAGGACTCTTCATACTCTTTCGCATAGTCCAACGCAATTTTGAGATGCTGGTTCTCGTGCCATTTTACCATTGCAAAAAAATCACGCCACGCTCGTCGTGTGGCCTTGCTTGCGGCGCTCGTTTTTTTCCACCTTGGATAAGTGAACTTTGCGCGCACCAATACATCAACGTCGCTCGGAATACATCTGTTCTTGTTTACGGTGAATTCAACGTTGGTGGTTTCAATATCGACCTCTAAAGTTGCCAATACATCCCCAAGCTTTCTTCCTGCGCTGGGGCCGTTTTTTACCATGCTGCGATAAATTTCTCGTCCGTTGTTGCCTCGGACGTCATAAAAGGTCACACGCTCCTTTAAGATCACCTTGGATTGTACTGGCGAAGCTGCAAATGTCAGGGTTAATCCAAAACAAGCTGCTGCAGTCAAACGGCCCAATTTGTTTTGCATGATTAAAAAGCCCCTCCACAAAACATTAAATGGCGCTTATACGTTAAAGCGTCAGATGCTTTTTTCAAGACAAAATTGATTATCAGGAATGTGAATGCATGACCCCTTCCCGCGATATTTCAACGCTTTTAAAGATTATGGCTGCACTTAGAACCCCTAATACGGGGTGTCCTTGGGACCTTGAGCAGACGTTTACAACGATCGCACCTTACACAATCGAGGAAGCCTATGAAGTTGCGGATGCAATTGAGCGCGATGATATGGAAGATTTGCGCTTGGAACTGGGAGATTTGCTTCTACAGTCTGTCTATCATGCTCAAATAGCCCAAGAATCTGGACACTTTGATTTTGGCGATGTGGTGGAAGGCATTACTGCAAAAATGATCCGAAGGCACCCACATGTGTTTGGAACCGAAGATGTTACCGCAGAAGCATTTTCATCTAGGAGCCTTGAAAAAGGGACTTGGGAGAAAATCAAACAAGAAGAAAAACTAGAAGCTGCTGAATTGCGAGCGGCAAAGGGCTTGCCACCGAAACCAACAAAGGCTTCCTTGCTAGATGATGTTCCGTCCACCCTGCCCGCTATGAATTCGGCATTGAAACTGCAAAAGA
>JBCCXO010000077.1:0-14168 GCA_039191645.1 Pseudomonadota bacterium
CTTCGCGCGCCATTGTATGAAGACAAAGTCATCGACTTTATTGTTGAGAAAGCAGAAATTACAGACAAAACCGTTTCCAAGGAAGAGTTAACCAAAGAAGAGGATTAACCGTTCACGGCCCGGCTTGGTTTGGAGGGCAAAGAATTCTTTGGTAAACCCTACAGTGAGTTGAAAAACGTAACCATCGGTCTTAACTCTACGACCGGCGAGAACCATTGAGTGGCTTTCGCCGGATTAACCCAAGTTAAAGAATCCTTGTATCTATGATGATCTGGCACTTTCCCTTAGCCTGCTCATCCCCTAAGTTCCACGACATCCAAGATTCGCTTGAAAGGCATGCCTGTTATGAAAGATCCGGTTGAAACCTATATGAACCTTGTCCCCATGGTTGTTGAGCAATCCAACCGGGGTGAACGGGCATACGACATTTTTTCCCGACTGTTGAAGGAACGGGTAATCTTTATAACCGGTCCAATCGAAGACCAAATGGCGACGCTTGTAAGCGCCCAGCTTCTTTACCTGGAGGCAGAAAACCCTAAAAAAGAAATCAATCTCTACATTAACTCTCCAGGCGGCGTGGTAACGTCCGGCATGGGTATTTATGATACAATGCAATTCATCAAGCCTGCGGTCTCGACCCTTTGCATTGGGCAAGCAGCCTCTATGGGATCGCTGCTGCTGTGCGCGGGAAACAAAGATATGAGATTTGCACTGCCTAATGCGCGGATCATGGTGCATCAGCCATCAGGCGGGTTTCAGGGACAGGCTTCAGACATTCAACGGCATGCTGAAGACATCATGAAAATGAAACGTCGTTTGAATGAAATTTATGTTAAACATACAGGTCAAGACTACGAGACCATTGAAAAAACGTTAGATCGCGATCATTTTATGACAGCAGAAGAGACCATGGAGTTTGGTTTAATTGACAAGGTGATTGAGCAACGCGAAACCGAAGAATAGCCTGGAAGCCGGTGTATATTTAATCACACTTGTTAAGCCTATGTGAATGTTTTGTGACGTAAGTTACGTCTGATTCAATTTTGTCCTTGCGTAATTGCCTTTTAGTGGTCCAAATTGTGCTTTTAGGATTTTTGCGAACGCCTATGTGGCCCGAGGAAGATATATGAGCAAGATTTCCAGTTCCGGTGATTCAAAAAACACCCTCTATTGTTCGTTCTGTGGCAAAAGTCAGCACGAAGTTCGAAAGCTTATTGCGGGGCCAACCGTCTTCATTTGCGATGAGTGCGTTGAGCTTTGCATGGACATTATCCGGGAAGAAAACAAATCTTCCATGGTTAAGTCAGGTGAGGGAATTCCAACACCTCAAGAAATCCTCGAAGTCTTGGACGATTATGTGATTGGCCAGGCGCATGCGAAGCGTGTTCTTTCGGTGGCGGTTCACAACCACTACAAACGCTTAAACCATGCGACTAAGAACCAGGACGTAGAGTTGGCTAAATCCAACATCATGCTCATTGGTCCTACAGGCTGCGGTAAAACGCTCCTTGCACAAACACTGGCACGCATTCTGGATGTTCCGTTTACAATGGCGGATGCAACAACCCTGACGGAAGCAGGTTACGTTGGTGAGGACGTTGAAAATATCATTCTAAAGTTGCTCCAAGCATCCGATTACAACGTAGAAAGAGCGCAACGCGGTATCGTCTATATCGATGAAGTCGACAAAATTTCTCGAAAATCAGACAATCCCTCAATCACCAGAGACGTATCGGGAGAGGGTGTGCAGCAAGCGTTGTTGAAAATCATGGAAGGAACGGTTGCATCTGTGCCGCCACAAGGGGGTAGGAAGCATCCTCAACAAGAATTCCTGCAAGTAGATACCACAAACATGCTGTTTGTTTGTGGCGGGGCCTTTGCTGGTCTCGAGAAGATCATTTCTGACCGGGGTCAAAAAACGTCTATTGGATTCGGCGCGCATGTGGAGTCACCTGACGACCGCAAAACAGGCGAGGTTCTGCGTGGAGTTGAACCGGAAGACTTGCAGCGGTTTGGCCTGATACCGGAATTTATTGGCCGTGTGCCCGTTCTTGCTACGCTTGAGGATCTGGACGAGGATGCACTTGTTCAAATTTTGACAGAGCCGAAGAACGCACTGGTAAAACAATATCAGCGTCTCTTTGAACTTGAAGACGTGAAGTTGAGTTTCCATGAAGACGCTCTAAAGGCCGTTGCGAAGCGAGCAATTACTCGGAAAACCGGCGCACGCGGCCTGCGTTCTATCCTCGAAGGGATTTTGTTGGACACCATGTTCGAGCTGCCTGCACTTGAAGGCGTCGAGGAAGTCGTCATTTCTGAGGAAGTGGTTGAAGGGAATGCACGCCCGCTTTACATCTATTCCGACAAGGAAACAGAAAAAGAAGCCAGCGCATAACGTATACGTTACCATGGACGCTACGAAACGCCGCTTGCAAGCGGCGTTTTTTGATGAATAACCCAGTATATGATTAACATTTGGCGCAAATTGAAACTTGCTCTTGAAGGCATGTTGTAGCCACCCCAAGTATCATAACTAGACCTCCTGCTCCCGGGCGAAAAGCGTTTCGGGCGATCAAGCGAATATTGAATTAGGTATAACTTTGAATTCAGGTGTTCCTTGGATGCATGGAGTATTAAAATAGAGATTCGCAAGGGGTAGTCCCCGTCAACAAGGAAAATGCTATGAGCAATGAAAATACAGGCGATATCGAATTTGGATCAGGTGATATTCTGCCTCTATTGCCTCTGAGGGATATCGTTGTATTTCCCCACATGATAGTTCCTCTTTTTGTGGGCCGCGAAAAGTCAATCGCTGCGTTGGAAGAGGTTATGAATTCTGACCGGCAGGTGCTTCTGTTCACGCAGAAAAACGCTGGTGATGATGATCCTTCCCCTGAATCACTCTATGATATCGGAACGCTTGCCTCAGTGTTGCAACTTCTGAAACTTCCGGATGGAACCGTAAAAGTGCTGGTTGAAGGTGTCTCTCGAGCGAGGGTTCGCAAATTTACCGCAAGAGAGGAGTATTTCGAAGCTGTCGCAGATATCATCGACGATCAGGATGATGACCCCGTCGAAGTAGAGGCCTTGGCACGTTCTGTGGTTGGCGATTTTGAAAATTATGTGAAACTCAATAAAAAGGTTTCACCTGAAGTAGTGAGTTCCGTTACTCAGATTGATGAATACTCAAAACTCGCTGACACGATAGCGTCCCACCTTGCAATCAAGATTGCGGATAAACAGGAGATACTCTCGATCTTTTCTGTAAAAGAAAGGCTTGAGCACGTGATCGGTCTGATGGAAAGCGAAGTATCGGTCCTGCAAGTCGAAAAGCGTATTCGCGGGCGTGTTAAACGTCAAATGGAGAAAACACAGCGCGAGTATTATCTCAACGAACAAATGAAAGCGATCCAAAAAGAGCTTGGCGACGGCGAAGACGGGAAAGACGAGCTTCAAGAAATTGAAGAACGGATCAACAAAACCAAGCTCTCCAAAGAGGCAAAAGAGAAAGCAGAGGCTGAATTCAAAAAGTTAAAGCAGATGAGCCCGATGTCTGCAGAAGCCACGGTTGTACGAAACTACCTCGACTGGCTGCTGGGAATTCCTTGGGGTAAGCGCTCTTCAATCAAAACAGATCTTAAGAAAGCCGAGGAAATTCTTGAGAAAGATCATTACGGTTTGGAGAAGGTCAAAGAGAGAATTATCGAATATTTGGCAGTTCAGGCACGCGCCAAAAAAATCAAAGGCCCAATCTTGTGTTTGGTTGGTCCCCCTGGTGTTGGTAAAACGTCTTTGGGAAAATCGATTGCCAAGGCAACTGGCCGTGAATTCGTTCGCATGGCACTTGGTGGCGTCCGAGACGAAGCTGAAATCAGAGGCCATCGGAGAACATATATTGGCTCCATGCCGGGCAAAGTTATTCAATCCATGAAAAAGGCGAAGAAGTCTAATCCCCTTTTCCTGCTCGATGAAATCGACAAAATGGGTATGGATTTCCGCGGTGATCCTTCATCAGCACTTCTTGAAGTGCTTGATCCGGAGCAAAACAACTCATTTGCGGACCATTATTTGGAGGTGGATTACGATCTTTCCAACGTCATGTTCATCACAACTGCAAACACGTTGAACATTCCAGGCCCATTGATGGATAGAATGGAGATCATCAGGATTGCCGGTTACACCGAAGATGAGAAACTTGAGATTGCCAAACGCCACCTGCTGCCAAAAGCGGTGAAGGATCATGCGTTGCAACCGAAGGAATTCTCTATCGGTGACGAAGCAATCAGAGAGGTTATCCGGACCTACACGCGGGAAGCCGGTGTGCGGAACCTGGAACGCGAGTTGTCGAAACTGGCGCGAAAAGCAGTTACCGAGATCATGAAAGGCAATCGGAAATCAATCAAGGTTACGCCGGACAATGTTGATAAGTACCTCGGTGTTCCGAAATTTAGACATGGCGAAGCTGAAAAAGAAAACCAGACTGGTGTCGTAACAGGGCTGGCCTGGACAGAAGTTGGCGGCGAACTGCTGACGATTGAAGGCGTTTCAATGTCCGGTAAGGGCAAAATGACGGTTACAGGCAACCTCAAAGACGTCATGAAAGAGTCCATCTCCGCTGCGGCATCTTATGTACGATCAAGAGCGACCGATTTTGGCATAGAACCACCAACCTTTGATCGCCTCGACATACACGTTCACGTTCCCGAAGGTGCAACGCCAAAAGATGGTCCTTCCGCGGGGGTTGCGATGGTGACATCCATCGTATCTGTGATGACAGATATTCCGATACGAGCCGATGTTGCCATGACTGGTGAGATCACACTGCGTGGCAGGGTATTGCCAATTGGAGGCCTGAAAGAAAAACTATTAGCGGCCTTACGAGGAGGCATCAAGAAAGTCTTGATCCCTGAAGAAAATGCGAAAGATCTTGCGGACATTCCCGACAACGTCAAAAACGCGCTGGAGATAATCCCTGTTTCTGTCATGGACGAGGTGCTGGAGCATGCTTTGACAACAAAACCGGAGCCAATTGAATGGACCGCAGAGGATGCAGAACGCGCTGCTTCAAAGCCGATGGGCAACGTTGAAAACGAGGCTCCTGGCGTCGCACACTAGCCGGGCCAGGCGCAATTTAGGAAAAAAATCCAAAGAAAGAGGCCGAATCAGACGGCCTCTTTTTTTTCATTTTGACGGCAAATTATGACTGAACACGGATGCTTCCAGCATAATTTGTGTAAAAATTTGCCCAAAACCGCTGAAATCAGCCAATTGTGGCGGTTTTTTCTTGTGTTGAAGGGTCTGAAATAGGAAAATCGCAAGATAGTTTATGAGTCGTGATTTTTTTAAAGGAAGGATGCAACATGAATAAGAACGAACTGATCGCAGCGGTGGCGGACCAGTGCAGCATGACGAAAGCTCAAGCAGGGGATGCTGTGGATGCGGTGCTCGATACAGTTACTGGTGCATTAAAGTCGGGCGATGATGTGCGGATTCTCGGATTTGGTAATTTCGCGGTAGCAAATCGCAAAGCCACGACCGCACGAAATCCAAGAACAGGGGAAACAATTAATGTTCCTGCATCAAAAGCTCCGAAATTCAAAGCCGGTAAAGCGCTTAAGGATGCTGTAAACTCCTGATTGATTTTAAATCGATTTTGAAAGCCCGCATTTTATGTGGGCTTTTTTTGTTTCTGAGGGCACTGTGAGGGGCGCTGGCATATGTCAATGCGACAGCAAGTGGCGATAAAGGACTTGTCCCGAAATCCGCCTGTGATAGAAACGAAAAACCGGACAGAGTTCCCGGGTGGAAATGTCGGCTGAAAATATCGGCCGCCCGTGCATTAACGTAAGTCGCGGGCAGGAGCTTTCCCCGTTTTTTCATCGCATTATGACAGGTGTTGCCGATTCAAAATTGGAGAAAGAAATGGCAGTAAAATCAGATATTGAAATCGCCCGCGAAGCCACAAAAAAGCCTATTCAAGAAATAGGGGACAAACTGGGCATTCCCTCATCAGATCTTCTGCCGTTCGGTCATGATAAGGCAAAAGTCTCCGAAAGCTTCATAGAGTCTGTACAGGGAAACAAAGATGGTAAACTCATTCTCGTAACTGCCATCAATCCAACTCCTGCGGGAGAGGGTAAGACCACAACCACAGTTGGCTTGGGCGATGGATTGAACGCGATTGGAAAGAAAGCTGCAATTTGTATTCGTGAAGCATCGCTGGGGCCATGTTTTGGCATGAAGGGCGGTGCTGCTGGCGGAGGCTATGCCCAAGTCGTGCCAATGGAAGAAATGAACCTGCATTTTACCGGTGATTTTCACGCCATTACATCAGCACACAATTTGCTTTCAGCGATGATAGACAATCACATCTACTGGGGTAATGAGCTGGAAATCGATACCCGTCGTGTTTCTTGGCGCCGTGTCATGGATATGAATGATAGAGCATTGCGCCAGATCACAGCTTCATTGGGAGGGGTCGCAAACGGGTTTCCGAGGGAAGCGGGTTTTGACATCACGGTTGCTTCTGAGGTCATGGCGATCCTTTGCTTGGCAAACGATCTGGATGATCTAAAGAAACGCCTCGGTGACATCATCGTTGCCTATAGAAGAGATCGGTCGCCTGTATATTGCAGGGACATCAAAGCAGATGGTGCTATGACGGTTCTTCTTCAGCAGGCAATGCAACCGAATCTGGTTCAGACACTCGAAAACAACCCGGCGTTTGTCCACGGCGGTCCATTTGCAAACATTGCGCACGGCTGTAACTCTGTTGTCGCCACGAAAACGGCGCTCAAATTGGCGGATTATGTGGTGACAGAAGCTGGTTTCGGGGCAGATTTGGGTGCTGAAAAGTTCCTGAACATTAAATGCCGGAAAGCGGGCATTGCGCCAGAAGCCGTTGTAATCGTTGCCACAGTAAGAGCCATGAAAATGAATGGCGGCGTTTTAAAAGCCGACCTCAATCAGGAAAACGTCGATGCTGTGATGCGCGGATGTGCAAACCTTGGCCGACATATCGAAAACATTAAGCAGTTTGGTGTGCCTGCAGTCGTAGCAATAAATCATTTTATCACAGATACCGATGCTGAAGTGGACGCTGTCAAAGAGTATGTTGCGACACAAGGCGCTGAGGCAGTGCTTTGCAAACATTGGGCTTTGGGTTCTGAAGGAACGAAAGACCTTGCCAACAAGGTTGTTGAGATGATCGACGGGGGCACTGCGCAATACGCTCCCCTATATCCTGACGAAATGACTCTGTTCGAGAAAATCGAAACCATTGCGAAGCGAATCTACCGCGCCGATGAAGTTCTTGCCGACAAGAAAATCAGGGATCAGTTGAAACAATGGGAAGATCAGGGGTATGCCCATCTTCCGGTTTGTATGGCTAAAACACAATATTCGTTTTCAACCGACCCGAACTTGCGTGGAGCACCGACTGGTCACTCTTTACCCGTAAGAGAAGTGCGTCTCTCAGCGGGCGCAGGGTTTGTGGTTGTGATCTGCGGCGAGATCATGACAATGCCTGGTCTACCCAAAGTGCCATCCGCTGAGGCAATCATGCTTGACGAAAAGGGTGACGTTCAAGGACTCTTCTAGTAACCTTCAGGAAGGGAGCAAGGACATGAACCAGCATTTCGATCCTAAGAGTGGGCGAAAAACATCCAAGACGAAGGGACGTCAGGTAGAAGAAAGCGCTGCGCGCGATGTTGAAGCACTCTTGGTCGATCAGCCCTTAAGACGGGACTTGTTGATCGAGCATTTACATAAAATCCAAGATCGATTTGGATGTCTGGAAGCAAAACATCTGTGCGCTTTGGCAGATACCATGAAGTTGTCAATGGCAGAAGTCTACGAAGTTGCTTCATTCTACGATCACTTTGACATCGTCAAAGAGGGTGAAAACTGTCCTGCGCCTGTCACCATTCGAGTCTGTGATTCACTGTCATGCATGATGGCTGGCGCTGAGACGCTTATCAGCGAACTGGAAAACGAGTTGGACCCAAATAGGGTTCGTGTGATGCGCGCACCTTGCATGGGTGGGTGTGATGTTGCCCCTGCCGTCAGAGTAGGGGATCGTGAGGTCGGGAAAGCCAATGCTGCTGAATTGATAAAGCTTGCATCCCAAGCATCAAACAACCACGACATCCAGCCAGTAATACCCAAATACACTGATCTTGATGCATATAGAAAAGACGGCGGATACGATATCTGGGAACGGGTTCATGGGAATGAATTCACATTCGATGGCATTTTGGAGACGTTAAAAGAATCTGGTCTGAGGGGACTGGGTGGTGCCGGGTTCCCTTCTCATATGAAATGGAAATTTGTTCGCGGATATGAGGGGCCGCGTTTGATGACCATTAATGGTGATGAAGGCGAGCCTGGCACGTTTAAAGATCGGTATTATCTTGAGCGCGACCCGCACAGGCTGTTTGAAGGTGCGTTGATTGCTGCGCATTTTGTGGAAGCGGAGCGCATTTACCTCTACATGCGCGATGAATATCCGGCTGTTCTTGAAATCCTGAGACGGGAAATAAAGGCTCTGGAAGATGCTGGTTTGTGTAAAAAGGGATTTATTGAACTGCGTAGAGGTGCCGGCGCTTACATCTGCGGCGAAGAATCCGCCATGATCGAATCAATCGAGGGGAAAAGAGGTCTTCCACGCCATCGTCCGCCTTACATTGCGGAAGTAGGGGTTTTTGGTCGACCTACCTTGAACCACAACGTCGAAACGCTCTGGTGGATCCGGGACATTGTCGAGAAGGGGCCTCAATGGTTCGCGCAACAAGGCAAGGAAGGACACCCTGGTCCGCGTTCATGGTCCGTTTCTGGCCGTGTGAACAATCCAGGCGTAGTATTGGCACCTGCTGGCGTTACCATCCGCGAACTGATTGACGACTACTGCGGCGGCATGCAACCCGGTCACACGTTTAAAGCGTATTATCCAGGGGGCGCATCAGGCGGCGTTCTACCGGCGGAGATGGACGATTTGCCGCTCGATTTTGGGGATCCGCTCGCCTCTCTTGGTTCATTTGTAGGATCGCACGCTGTTGTCGTTTTGTCAGATCAGGACAACATCAAAGATGCTGTGCTCAACACCTTGAAGTTTTTTAAGCATGAATCCTGCGGACAATGCACGCCTTGCCGGGGAGGCACGGAAAAAATGGTTTCGATGCTTTCGCAAGATGAAGACTTGGATGAAGAAGCAATTCGAGACCTTGAAGTTGTCATGCGGGATGCCTCAATCTGTGGTTTGGGACAAGCTGCTCCCAATCCCGTCAATCACTTACTAAAGTATTTCAGGGATGACCTGTAATGCTTGACGCCTATCTGATTACTCTGTTCGGCGTTATGGCAGCCCAAGCCTCACCGGGACCAAACCTCGTGGCGGTTGCGTCTGTTTCCCTGTCGCAAGGTCGAAAAAAGGGACTGTTCGTTGTATCAGGCGTGGCGAGTGGAATGCTGATCTGGTCGGTTGCGACCGCATACGGACTGGCTACGGTTCTCGAAGTCTTTCCCTATTCGCTCACAGCTATGCGATTGATTGGTGGGGGATATTTACTGTGGCTCGCATTGAAAGGGCTAAGAGCTGTATTCCAGGATGCGCCTGGAACCATCAATCCATCAAAATCCGAACTGACGAACTTGCAAGCATGGATGCGCGGACTTCTTGTCTTACTAACCAATCCTAAAGCGGTGATGATGTGGGCAGCTGTTGCGACTTTCTTGTTTGGTGCCGGATTGACGGCTGAACAGGTATTGCTGTTTGGCCCGTTGGGAGCCATTTCCGGGTTTGTTATCTATGGGGCATATGCTTTTTTGTTCTCCACAGACCTGGCCAATCGAGGCTATCGGAAGTTTTCACGTTGGATTGAATTGATTTTTTCTGCCAGTTTTGGCGCACTTGGCGGAAAACTGGTTTTGGATGGTATCAAGGAGTTGAAGCAATGACAGCCTACATAATCGCCCGGGTTGATGTATCCGATGCAGAAAAATGGAAAGAGTATGCCGGAGCGGCGGGCCCCACGGTGGCTGCGCATGGCGGCAAATATATCGCCAGGGGCGGTGCTGTAGAAGGCCTTGAAAATCATGAAGACGAAGGCCGCCGTATCGTCATACTAGAGTTTCCTGATATGGACACGGCACGTGCGTGGTACAATTCAGCCGAGTACCAGGCAGCGCGTGCTAAACGCGAAGGTGCCGGGTTTGCTCGGTTTACAATTGTTGATGGATATGACGGGTAATCAGCTCGGTACTGGCTGTATTAAGGAGCGCTAAGATGTCAGACCAGATTAAATTCAGTCTAGATGGCAAACAGGTTTCTGCATCTCCAGATGAGAGCATTTGGAGTGTTGCAAAGAGAGAGGGAACAAGGATTCCTCATCTTTGTCACTTGGATAAGCCGGGTTACCGATCTGACGGAAACTGCCGCGCCTGTATGGTAGAAATCGAGGGCGAACGGGTACTTGCAGCGTCCTGCATAAGAAAGCCTACCGATGGCATGGTTGTAAAAACCGACACCGCACGTGCCGATAAATCCCGTAAGATGGTTTTTGAAATGCTTGCGGCTGACATGCGCCCGCGAGACGAAAGCCCAGATGATCAGTCGGATTTTTGGGTGTGGGCTGAGAGCATGGGTATATCGGGGTCGGATCGATATACCAGCAAATTTGATGCAGGCCATCATATTGAATTTGACATTTCAAATCCAGCAATTGCCGTGAACATGGATGCCTGTATTGCCTGTAATGCGTGCGTGCGAGCCTGCCGGGAAGTTCAGGTCAATGATGTCATTGGCATGGGGATGCGTGGCTCTCATTCTGTTCCGGTTTTTGATTTGTCGGATCCAATGGGCAATTCCACCTGTGTTACCTGTGGGGAGTGTGTTCAGGCATGTCCAACAGGCGCTCTTTATGAAAAAACGCTGATGGATGATGCATTCAAAAAACGCGAAGTAAAGGCGTTTGATCAAGAAGTGGATTCAGTTTGTCCTTTCTGCGGGGTAGGGTGCCAAACGACAGTCCGAGTGAAAGACAACAAGATCGTTCAAGTCGATGGACGCAATGGCCCAGCGAACGAGAACAGGCTCTGCGTGAAAGGACGGTTTGGCTACGATTATGCTATGAGTCCGGAACGCTTGACCAAGCCATTGATCCGTAGAGACGATGCTCCAAAAGCTGGCGATATAGACATGCGTTTCATGAAGACGGAAGACATATTCCGAGAGGCGACTTGGGAAGAGGCAATGGAACACGCAGCCTCTGGATTGAAGAAAATTCATGACGATAAAGGCGGTGCTGCGCTAGCTGGATTTGGCTCTGCAAAGGGCTCAAACGAAGAAGCTTACCTGTTTCAAAAACTGATCCGGCAAGGGTTTGGTACAAACAATGTCGACCATTGTACACGACTTTGCCATGCATCTTCTGTTGCAGCTTTGTTGGAAGGGGTTGGATCTGGAGCTGTGTCAGCGCCCTTCACGGATGCAATGAAATCCGACTGCATGATCGTAATCGGCGCCCGTCCGGCGCAAAACCATCCTGTTGCGGCTACTTATTTTAAACAGGCAGCGAAACTTGGCAAGAAACTGATCATCATGGATCCGAGGCGACAAGATTTAATGCGCCATGCCTCACATGCGCTTCAATTCAAGCCCGGTACCGATGTGGCTATGCTGAATGCTATTTTGCACACGATCATTGAAGAAAATTTGTATGATGAGCAATACATACAGGCCAACGCATCAGGTTTTGATGCGCTGAAAGAAAAGGTCAAGGAATTTTCACCTGAAGCAATGGAAGAGGTCTGCGGGATTGAGGCTGAGATGCTGCGTGACGTAGCGCGCACATATGCTACGTCCGAGCGCTCCATCATCTTCTGGGGCATGGGTGTTTCACAGCATACGCATGGCACAGACAACTCGCGTTGCCTTATAGCCATGGCGTTGATTACAGGACAAGTCGGTCGGCCAGGGACAGGCCTTCACCCTTTGCGCGGTCAAAACAACGTGCAGGGTGCATCGGATGCTGGTCTCATACCGATGATGTATCCTGACTATCGCTTGGTTGAAAACCCTGATTTTCGCGCGGATATGGAGGACTTGTGGGGGCGCTCGCTTGATCCACAACGCGGTCTCACTGTTGTGGAAATTGTGGATGCAATCCATGAAGGCACGATCAATGGGATGTATATCATGGGCGAAAACCCTGCGATGTCAGACCCTGATCAACAACATGCGCGAGGAGCGTTGGCAAAGTTGGATCATTTGGTTGTTCAAGACATCTTCCTTACAGAAACCTGTTGGCATGCTGATGTTGTTTTCCCAGCCTCCGCACACGCTGAAAAATCTGGAACATTCACCAATACAAATCGTCAAGTTCAGTTGGGACGCCCGGCACTTGATCCTCCTGGCGAGGCACGTCAGGACTGGGAATTGATTGTAGAGCTCGCGAATAGAATTGGATTGAATTGGAACTACGATCATGTCGGGGAAGTTTATACGGAGATGGCATCGACCATGAACTCTCTCAATTACATCTCCTGGGAACGGTTGAATTCAGAAGACTGCGTGACGTATCCGGTGAATGAACCGGGAGGCTTTGGCAGCGAAGTGATCTTCACCGATGGATTTCCTACTGCGGATGGTCGCGGAAAGATTGTTCCAGCAGACCTTCTACCTCCCGATGAAGTGCCGGATGATGAGTTTCCAATGGTCCTAACCACGGGGCGGTTGCTGGAACATTGGCATACAGGAGCTATGACGCGGCGCTCAACTGTTTTGGATGAGATTGAGCCAGAAGGGATCGCGGCAATGAACAGGCGAGATATTGATCGTTACGGATTACAACCCGGTCAGATCATCGAAGTCGAAACACGGCGTGGTACAATTTCAGCCGTTTTACGCGAAGACCGTGATGTGGCAGAGAACATGATCTTTGTTCCATTCTGTTTTAACGAAGCCCCGGCAAACAGGCTAACCAACCCGCAACTTGATCCATTTGGGAAGATACCCGAGTTCAAGTATTGCGCGGCAAAGGTAAGACCTGTTCAGCAAATGGAAGCCGCTGAGTAGTCGCGTTTCAATCAGAGTACAAAATCTTCGACGCCAATAAGGCTAGCATCGATATCTGCCAGAGTGATGGTGGAGTCCGCGTTGCCTGCTATATTGATTTCGGTATCAGCCCCGTTTTGTGAAATAGAGAGATCGGAAAAGGCTAAATCAAGCAAAGCCAGGTCAATCTGATCCATTCCGTCGTCAAACTCTTGAATGGTGACCTCACCAAAGTCTGGATCATCAAAGAAAAACAAATCGACACCGAGCCCCCCGGTGACAATCGCATCTTCTGTGATTTCAGTGATTGTCGCGGTATTGCTCGTGTTGCCGAACACTATTTCCAGACTATCAAGTGTAGATATGGCCGCCCCGCCTACACCAGAAATCAACTCACTGGAAGAGTATGTCAAACCGTCGGCAAACTCAAAGGTCTCGATGTGTTGCCCCTCTCGCGCAATCCACAACTCACCATTATTGACGCCATCATTCCAGATAAGCCGTAACGCGTTACCCTGAGTGGAATTCGCAGTTCCAGAATAGTCAAAAAAATCAATCGTAATATCTGAGCGATTTAGATCTTCAAACACCACCTTATCATTGTTTCCGGTGCTGCTACTTTCTGCTCCAATTGAAACAAAAATTCTGCCATCCTCTTTGCTGATCCGGTAAGTATCGTCACCAGCTTGACCAAACAGATATTGGAAGGCTGCGTCTGAATTGCCGCCTGCGGAAAGATCATCATTGCCAGCTCCGCCATATATATAGTCGCGGCGGTCTGTGCCCTGCAGGACGTCATCCCCACTGGAACCGGTCAGACGGTTTGCATAAAAATTACTGAAGACCGTGGGGTTAAGCCTGGCGAGGAAATTGGCTTCAAAACTTGATCCATCCGCGAACTCGTAGGACTCAATATGGCGGCCGTCTTGAGCCACCCACAGTTCGCCAATGTTTGTGCCATCATTCCAGGTGAGCCGAAGCGTATTGCCCTGAGCGGCATTAGCCGTGCCAGTATAATCGTATGTGTCAAAGACGATATCCGTAAGACCCAAGTCTGAGAAAATCACTTTGTCATTTGTGCCGGAGGATTCGGTTTCAGCGTTGGCCAAAATAAAGA
>JBCCXO010000078.1:0-14073 GCA_039191645.1 Pseudomonadota bacterium
ATATGTTTTACAATTGCTAGTCCCAAACCGGTTCCCTGTTTTTCCCGGCTGCGCGCCACATCCACGCGGTAAAATCGCTCGGTAATACGATGCTGGTGTTCAAAGGCGATTCCCATTCCATAATCTCGAACAGAGACAACTGCAAAGTCTTCATTTGATTCGCTGGACTTTTCCAATGTGACGCAAACCCGCTCGCCTTCCTGACCGTACTTACAAGCATTTTCTACCAAATTCTCAAAAACTTGGACCAATTCGTCGTGGTCACCCACGATAAAAAGCTTTTCATCTGCTTTTAGCTCAATTTCGACCTGCATTTGTTTTGCAAGGCCCTGAAGAGATGCAATGACGGTTCTTAGCACTTCTCTTAAATCAATCGTTTCTGACGGTTTTACATGTGCTTTCATCTCAATCCGGCTCAGGGAAAGAAGATCATTCACCAGCCGCGACATCCGCTCAGCTTGATCTAACATGACATCGATAAAACGATCTCTTGCTTTGATATCGTCTCGTGCTGGTCCTTTGATGGTTTCGATATAGCCAAGCAAGGAAGCCAAAGGAGTGCGCAATTCATGGCTTGCATTCGCTATGAAATCTGAGCGCATCTGATCTATGCGTCTTGCCTCGGTCTGATCGTGAAAGGCGAGCAAAAAGAGGTTCTTCAGGCTTTGCTGTTTTTCGTCCAAATCCGGAATTGGAGAAATCTCAACCTGAAACCATCGGTCATCCGGTACCGGCTCGTTGTAAGAGGTTGTCATTGCAACGCCTCTTGATATTGCATCCTCGATAGTTCGCTTTAGCTGCGGTTGTCGAAACGGGATGGTAATCTGGTCTCCTGTTTTGACCGGGCCAAAAGCCGTTATGGCATTTTGGTTGCAGTAAAGAAGGTTTGCATTGTGATCCAACAGGTAAACAGGAAATTGTAATCCGTCTATCAAGGCGTGGTATTGCCGCATAATCTGCGCTGGGGATGTTTCATGTACCCTAGTCTTTTTTACCGAAAGCCTTTCGCTACGAGGCAAAAAGGAAACCCCTATAAGGGCAAAAAAGAAAACAACAGCAAGCTCTAAAAATAAATCAGGACGCAGGAAAAAGCCGAACCCAAAAAACAGGCACACGACAATATAGGGCCATATAGGCCGTTGAAGTGGCGCATCGCGCTCAGTTGTCTGTCGTTCGGTCATTTATTTCATCCAAAGACGCGGAGTGCGGAACTGCTTGTTCACAGGCGGATTCATCTCCTATATTGCCAACATGACATTAAAGCAAAAGGTATATTATGGCCCGAGACATTCCTGAAGTAACAATCGAACTCGATGGCAAAACCGTTTCATTTGATCTTGATTCCCCTGAGCTACCAAAAGAAATTGAGAAAAAAGCATTTTTGAGCGGCGATTATGCCTACAAGAAAAAGCTGGACCGGGATACATACGAGGATACACTTTTTTCGTTACAGCTTGAGTTAGGAAAATTGCAGGCTTGGCTCCAGGAAACCGGGGAGCGTGTTGTGATGGTGTTCGAAGGTCGTGATGCAGCGGGCAAAGGTGGCACAATCAATGCTTTTCGACAGTACTTAAATCCAAGACATGCCCGAACTATTGCTCTTTCCAAACCCTCGGACACGGAGCAAGGACAATGGTATTTTCAACGCTACATCACCCATTTACCAACCTCAGGAGAATTGGTGATGTTGGACCGCTCCTGGTACAATCGGGCAGGCGTTGAACCCGTCATGGGGTTTTGCACTCCTGAACAACATGAACAGTTTTTGGAAGAAGCACCTAATTTTGAAAAGATGCTGGTAAAAGAGGGCATTCATTTCTTTAAATTCTGGCTCAACGTTGGCCAGGAAATGCAAATTAAACGATTCCATGATCGACGCCAAAACCCTCTCAAGTCTTGGAAGCTCTCACCGATTGATATCAAAGCATTGCATAAATGGGATGACTATACCCGGGCCCGCGATACAATGCTGGAAAAAACCCATACACCACATGCGCCCTGGACAATTGTGCGCTCCAACGACAAGCGGAGGGCTCGGATCAATGCGATTAAGCATGTCTTATCGTCCATTTCATATACCGGTAAAGATGTGTCTGTGAGCCAGGACATTGATGACAAGATTCTCGGTTCTGGCCCGGAATTTTTTAACCGACTAGGCGCTTGATCCGATCGTTAATTTGCCCGGAGGCGAACATAGACGATGTCCAGGGCGTCTCCCCTGCCTGTCGTTGCCGCATTCTCTGTCGTGTCTGTATTAATGGCGATATGATAGTTACCATTCGGATCAGCATTTTGCGGCATTTGAAAACCGAAAATCAGAGCCTCTGGTTGGATGCCTACACGAAACCGCTTGCGACCGCAGCCATCAACGCTCCCCAAATTGCATTTCAAAATAAACTGTGCCGGGCTGGGAGCACCGGATTTGGCGTAGATTTCCACCGTGACATTTTTGCCGGATATCTGTTCGATTACGCCAGGCTTGAACCGGATCAAAAACGATACCGCCTGGCGTGTTGGATCGTCATCATTGCGCACTGAAACAAGTCGAACCATTTCAAGGTTGAGTTCGTTAATCAGTTGAGCCTGGCCCCGATTGGCCGTTACCAATGTCGATAAATCTGCGGGCTCTAATATGGTAATGTAGTCAGCGCTTTGGCCTTCGACACTCAAGTTATTCGGGTTTTGAGCACTTTGCCCACCATCCAACCCAAAGATGGAGCCATCAGAAAAGGCCACAAAAAGATAGTAAGCCAGCCAGGCTAGAACTGCGATAATTCCCAAGGTGGCCAATAGCCAAATGAAAAACCGTTGAGATCTTCGACGCCGGGCAAATTCAAGGGGCAAGTTCTCGTGATCTGAAAATTCGTCCGTGACCGTCTCTGTGGCAACGGGTTCCTTGACCTGTTCGAAGTTGGTTCCGATTTCAGCGAAAACTGCGTCGTTATCAAGTTGATCAAATGGTTTGGTTGAAGGGTCTACCTGCGGTGGCTCTACACGCGCAGGTTGCTCGGGTTCAACAGGCGCAGGTTGAGGCTGTGCCTGAAGCTTTGAAAACTCTTCTGAGTCTTCCGCCAAAATCTGCTTCAATTCAAAGAGGGGATCTTCATGCGTCGGGTCAACTGCAACCTGTTCAACCTGAGGAAGCGTGAATTCCTCCTCGACCCGTTGGATTGCGTCTTCAAGTGCGCGTTGTTCATTCACAGCTGCTTCAACCGTGAGAGAGCGATTTTCTTCGATCAAACGTTTCAAGGCATTGCGCGACGATTGGTAAACAATCCTGCGAACTTCTGATGAAGTCGCATCTTTGGCTGCAAGCGCCCCTCTTATCAGACCTTCATAGTTTGCCACTTTAACGCCCGTCTTTCACTGAATGCGGAAGCGGTTTCTGCAAATGCGTCGAATCCGTGCATTCAATCGATCAACTCTTATTACTGGCCTGACCGGAATTTTCAATGAAAACCACCGGTGCAGCCTTGCTAATCCAGAGCAAATTTCGAAAACACAAAAAGCTGCTTGCAAAACTTATTTCAAAATGATTGCACAGAACTGGAAAAGACCATAAGAGTTACATTGACTATTACGTAAAAGTTAGAGGAGAAGCCGTTGTCACTACCAGATGTTTTGAAAACCGATCTTCGGATACCGGCAGTTGCAGCGCCTTTGTTTATAATTTCTCATCCAGAATTGGTATTGGCCCAGTGCAAAGCAGGCGTCGTTGGTTCATTTCCTTCACTGAATGCCCGCCCAGAATCACAATTGGATGAATGGTTGGCAGAGATAACGGAGGAACTCGAAGCCCATAAGAAGGCTAACCCTGGAAAGAAGGTTGCTCCTTTTGCTGTGAATCAGATTGTACACACCTCAAACAATCGTCTCGAGCACGACCTCACCATGTGCGTCAAATACAAAGTGCCGATTGTGATTACTTCCTTGGGCGCTGTTCCGGAAGTAAATGATGCAGTCCATTCTTATGGTGGCATCGTTCTTCACGATATTATCAACAATCGCCATGCCAACTCAGCAATTCGCAAAGGAGCGGATGGTTTGATCGCTGTTGCGGCAGGAGCTGGAGGGCATGCTGGCACTCTTTCACCTTTCGCGCTCATTCAAGAAATACGCGAGTGGTTTGACGGCCCGCTCTTGTTGTCCGGGGCCATTGCAAACGGTGGCGCCATTCTTGCTGCGCAGGCTATGGGCGCAGATATGGCCTATATCGGCTCACCGTTTATTGCGACACACGAGGCCCGGGCCATTGATGAATACAAACAAGCCATTGCTGAATACAACGCAAAAGACATTGTTTATACAAACCTGTTCACCGGGGTTCACGGGAATTATCTTCGCCCGTCTATCGAAAATGCCGGGATGGATCCTGATAATCTACCAGAAAGTGACCCGTCTGCCATGAATTTCGGCTCAGGTGGGAACACTGACGCTAAAGCGTGGAAAGATATCTGGGGTTGCGGTCAGGGAATCGGGGCCATTAAATCGGTGACTTCCACGCAAGAACTCGTGGATCGATTGGTCGATGAATACGACGCTTCCAAGTCTAGACTGGTAGCTGCGTGAGCAAAGTATTTCGATTAATTGAGTATTATTTGGGTATTAACTATTTGTAATAATTGCGTTTTTCTTTGACAAGGCGCGCGATTGGCTTCCATTCTCTCTTTACATATACAAAAGGAGAAGCGCCATGTACGCCGCCAAGCCCAAAGGGTTTCTTGAAAGTATCGACACCTGCCTTTTAGAGAAGTATTTTGTATTCAATGGAAGGGCCAGTAGATCTGAATACTGGTATTTTATGTTGGCCGGGTTCCTCTTATTGCTTGTGGCTGGGTTGTTTGGAAGCATGATTGGTGATCCACTCCAAACGAACATAAACTTTGTCTTACTCGCAACTCATCTGTTCCTGTTCATTCCCTCTTTGTCCGTCGAAGCTCGCAGACTTCATGACATCGGCAGATCTGCCTGGTGGATACTTTTAATCTTTGTACCCGTTATCGGTTGGGCTGTTTTGCTCATATTCCACTGCATGCCGGGCAAAAATGAGCGCACCCAATTCGATGTTCCAGATTTAGCAGCGGTCGCAGAGTAAAATCTCACAAAAAGCAGAATGCAGACTTTGAAAGCTTATATCAGGGACTGCATTCGTTTCTCAGGAAACATATTGAAGCGCCCCCCTTTTCATTTGCATACATACGCGCAATACTCGGAGGTGAAGTGCGGGTCGGAAACTTTGGGAGGAGACCGTATCCGTTTGGCCCTTGCAATCATGGTGCGATCTTGCGTCCGGGTTGAAGTATCGTCTCTTCCTCTTAGTTTCCAATCGTAGAAAGAACGGTATTGGAGTTGCCAAGGAGGAGTTTGATGACGTCAGTTTCCATGACAGTTAATGGAAAATCTGCAAGTGGAGAGGTCGAAGACCGTACCCTGCTTGTTCAGTTTATCCGGGAAAATTTGAGGCTTACCGGAACACATGTCGGTTGCGACACGTCGCAATGCGGAGCGTGTGTGGTTCATGTTGATGGGAAAGCGGTCAAAGCGTGCACAATGTTGGCCGCACAGGCCGATGGTTCGGAAGTAACAACCATCGAAGGACTTGCAGGTGATGATCTGCATCCCATGCAACTCGCCTTCAAGGAAAATCACGGTCTTCAGTGCGGATTTTGCACTCCCGGCATGATTATGGCGGCAACCGATATGGTCAATCGTCTCGGCACGGATTTGGATGAAAATACGATACGGAGTGAGTTGGAGGGCAATATCTGCCGCTGCACCGGTTACCACAATATAGTCAAAGCAATTAAGGATGGCGCTTCAAAGATGTAATGCTTTGAGTGCGATGGGAGGAAGCAAATTATGAGTGAAGGAATTGGCGCGAGAGTCCTGCGGAAGGAAGACAAGCGATTCATCACAGGAAATGGAAAATATACCGATGATGTGCGGAATGAAGGACAATGCTACGCTGCGTTTGTTCGTTCACCCCATGCCCATGCAAAAGTAAACGGGATCAACAAGTCTGCTGCTGAAAGCATGGAAGGCGTAGAAGCGGTCCTGGATGGCCATCAACTGACCGGCGACGGTATCGGGAACATTATATGCGGATGGGCAATCACCTCAAAAGATGGCTCACCAATGAACATGGGGGCCTGGTCTGCACTAGCCACCGAATATGTACGCTATGTTGGTGATGCAGTTGCAGTGGTGATTGCTGACAGCCCTGCGAATGCCAGAACGGCCGCCGAAGCTGTCGACGTTGATTATGAAATCCTCCCAGCAGTTACGGCTGCCGACATCGCAATGAATTCTGATTCGCCGCAAATTCATCCCGAAGCACCCGGTAATCTAATCTACGATTGGGAAATTGGTGAAAAAGAAGCAACAGAAACTGCAATTGCCGGCGCTGCTTACGTCTGTGAAATGGATGTGACAAACAATCGTGTTGCGCCGAACCCCATGGAACCCCGATCTGCGGTTGCAAGCTACGACGCGTCTGAAGATCATTATACGCTTTATACGACTTCACAAAATCCGCATGTTGCGAGGCTCGTGTTATCGGCCTTTTATCAGGTTGCGCCCGAACACAAATTGCGTGTGATCGCACCGGATGTTGGTGGTGGTTTCGGCGCGAAGATTTACATTTATCCGGAAGAAATTGTTTGCCTGTGGGCCTCCATGAAAACCAAGTGTTCTGTCAAATGGACCGCAGACAGGACAGAGGCATTTTTGACCGATGCGCATGGAAGAGACCATATTTCCACTGCCAAAATGGGCTTTGATGCAAACAACAAGATCGTTGGTTTCCAGATCGATACGATTGCCAATTTTGGCGCATATATGTCGCTGTTTTCTTCTGCTGTCCCAACGTACTTGTATGCCACACTTCTGTCTGGCCAATATGACATCACGAACATTCATTGCAACGTTCGAGCGGTTTATACCAACACAACACCGGTTGATGCTTATCGGGGAGCTGGACGGCCTGAAGCCTGCTATCTAATCGAACGGATGATTGAAACAGCAGCGCGCGAACTCGGCGTTGATCCAGGTGAATTGCGTCGCAACAATTTCATTCAGGAGTTTCCGCACCAAACGCCCGTTATCATGGCTTATGATGCGGGAGATTTTGCCGCGAACCTCGATGCTGCTTTAGCAGCGGCGGATTACGCAGGCTTTGAAGCGCGGCGGTCTGAGGCTGCATCCCGAGGAAAGTTACGAGGCATTGGCCTTTCGTCATACATCGAAGCCTGTGGCATTGCTCCATCAGCAGCCGTTGGCTCATTGGGAGCAGGTGTTGGTCTCTGGGAGTCTGCTGAAGTGCGGGTTAACCCGGTCGGGACAATTGAAGTTCTCACCGGTTCACATGCACATGGTCAGGGTCACGAAACCACCTTTGCTCAGGTTGTGAGCGACCGGTTTGGCCTGCCGACAGAAAACATCCAGATTGTTCATGGAGACACGGACAAGGTACAATTCGGAATGGGTACCTATGGGTCACGTTCCGGAGCAGTTGGCATGTCTGCCATCGTGAAAGCGTTGGATAAAGTAGAGGCCAAGGCGAAGAAAATTGCCGCCCATATGTTGGAAGCCGATGAAGGCGACATCGTCATAGAGAATGGCGAAGTAAAGGTTGCTGGTACTGACAAAACGCTCGGCTGGCATGAGGTCTGCCTCGGTGCCTACACAGCTCATAACTTACCGGAAGGCCTGGAACCCGGCCTGAAAGAAGGAGCATTTTATGATCCGGCAAACTTTACCTTCCCGGCTGGAACTTACATCTGCGAGGTGGAAGTCGATCCAGACACAGGAACTACAGAGATTGTACAATTTGTTGCTTCAGATGACTTTGGCACGATTATTAATCCGATGATCGTGGAAGGTCAGGTACATGGCGGCATTGCACAGGGTGTTGGTCAGGCTTTGTTAGAGCAAGCTGTTTATGACGACAACGGTCAGCTGCTCACAGGCTCTTACATGGACTACGCCATGCCGCGAGCGGATGATCTGCCAAGTTACAAGGTGAGTCATGAATCCACGATTTGCCCAAACAATCCTCTGGGCATCAAAGGATGTGGTGAAGCAGGTGCCATTGGTTCGCCACCTGCCGTTATCAATGCCATTACGAATGCTATCGGGAACAACGATCTTTCAATGCCGGCAACGCCGGCCAAGGTGTGGGCGGCCATACAGGCCACCTCCCTGAAAGAAGCGGCAGAATAAGGAGCAAATCGATGTACGAAACACACTATCATAGAGCTTCGAGCGCTGAGGATGCTGTTGAAAAAATGGGAACCGCAGACGATGGGAAATATATGTCGGGTGGACAAACCCTGATCCCGACGATGAAACAACGATTGGCTGCCCCTTCTGATTTGATAGATCTAGGTCACATTGATGCAATGAAGGGAATTACGGTAGACAACGGCAAAGTGACGATTGGCGCTGCGACGACCCACGCGGAAGTTGCCTCTTCAACAGAATTGGGTTCTGCCTGCAGCGGGATTGCGAGCTTGGCCGGTCACATCGGAGATCCACATGTTCGCAATATGGGAACGATTGGTGGCTCAATTGCCAATAATGATCCGGCTGCGGATTATCCTGCCGCGATGCTTGCGTTAAATGCCGAGATCATGACAACAAAGCGGACCATTCCTGCCGATGAATTTTTCACTGGTATGTTTGAGACCGCCTTGGAGGAAGATGAGATCATCACGGCAATCTCGTATCAGGCACCGCAAAAATGTGCATATGCCAAGTTCCCCAACCCCGCATCACGGTACGCAATGGCCGGAGTGTTTGTTGCTCAGCATGCCGATGGCGTTAGAGTTGGTGTAACTGGCGCGGGTTCTGATGGCGTTTTCCGGCATTCAGCCATGGAGGATGCGTTGAATGCAAGTTGGAGTAGCGATGCAGCAGCCGCTTGTGATGTCGATGAGGCTGATATGTTGTCTGATATCCACGGCGATGCCGCTTACCGCGCAAACCTCGTAAAGGTCATGGCGAAACGCGCAGTTGAGGCCGCGGGATAATCGATACTCTCCATCAAAACAGGAAAGCGGCCCCATGGCCGCTTTTTTTATGCGCGCCCATGTGGCTCGTCAAAGTTGAGGCTGGGCCCAGCTGGCACAATTCTTGCCGGATTGATTGATTCATGGCTGGCATAATAATGCTTGCGTATGTGCTCAAAATTGACCGTCTCCGCAACCCCCGGCCACTGATACAAATCACGCGTGAATGCCCAAAGGTTTGGATAGTCAATCAAGCGCTTTTTGTTACATTTGAAATGGCCATGATAGACATGATCGAACCGAACCAAGGTTGTGAACAAACGCCAATCCGCTTCCGTTGGGGTGTCTCCAACCAGAAAACGATGGTCAGACAGTCGTTCTTCAAGGAATTCGAGCGTATCGAATAACGGCGTAACCGCTTCATCGTAAGCACTTTGCGTGGTCGCAAAGCCGCATTTATAAACACCGTTGTTTACTGTGTTGTAAATGCGGTCATTCAGCTCATCAATCTCACCACGCAATGCTTCAGGATAAAAATCCCCCTGCATGGCTCCCGCCTCATCAAAGGCTGAATTGAACATGCGGATAATTTCAGAAGACTCATTTGAAACGATTGTTTGAGTTTGCTTGTCCCATAGAATTGGAACCGTGACCCTGCCAGAGTATTCGGGGTCTGCTTTCTGATATATCTGGTAGGCGAAGTCGGCGTCAAACAGATTGTCACCGGAGCCTGCGTCATCCCCGTTTTCAAAAGTCCAACCGTTTTCTCCCATGAACCAGTGCACCACGGAAACATCAATGCTTTCTTCGAGGCCTTTCAAAGTGCGAAAGATCAGCGTGCGATGCGCCCAGGGACAAGCGTAGCTGACATAAAGATGATAACGTCCGACTTCTGCTTTGAAGCCACCTCTCCCGCTTGGTCCGGGGCTTCCGTCCGGTGTTATCCAATTTCTGAAACTCGATTGAGATCTGACAAAGCGACCTTTGCTGGCCGCTGTGTCATACCACTGGTCGTGCCAAACGCCTTCAACCAAAAGTCCCATTGTCTGTGCTCCTTATGCAGCGGTATCTAGCTGGAATGATTGAATTTGGCGCTTTGCATTGGCAATGCCACTGTCCGCATCAACCATCAACCGTTCCGCTTTGATCACTTCAACGTCATGGATTCCGAGAAAACCCAGAACGTGAACGAGGTAGGGGGTTGCAAAATCTATCTCGCTTCCCACTGTTGTGCCACCTGAAGCTGTGACGATAACCGCACGCTTGTTTTTGAGCAAACCAACGGGACCGTTTTCGGTGTACTGGAATGTCTTTCTGGCTCGGGCTACTTGGTCGACCCATGCTTTTAATGCTGCCGGGATCCCAAAATTGTAAACTGGTGCACCAATTACAATCAGATCGGCCTCTTGGAGCTCATCGACCAGTTGATCTGAGTTTGCCAAGCGGCGTACCTGCTCTTCGCTGCGTTCAGTTTCATCTGTAAAGTTAGCGAACACCCAATCCTGATCTACAAATTCGATGCCTTGTGATACATCCCTTACAGTGACCTTTTCGACCTTCGTTCTGGACTTTAGCGAGTCGACGAATTCATCGGTCAGCTGTCGGGTTTGAGACCCTTCATGACGTCCGCTTGAGTCGATACGAAGAATATTGATTGCAGGATCAGGCATTGTTGTCTCCTTTGGTTTACATGCAAAGGAAGATAGGCAAGTATCGGTTACTGGATAAGGCGCTTGAATGAAGACAGACTGTCGCCGATTTGGAAACAATGTCGTCAGTCAAGTGGCGCGTGTAGTTTTGTTTCTCTGGTGATTATCCCACCACGATTGCCAATTTCAATGGATCCGTATCTTTGCTTGAAACACTCAGGCAGTGGACGATCCCCTTCAACTGAAATCCAGAGGCGGAGAAGGTGACGCCGTTTTTCTTGATCAGGCCAATCAGTAAAACCGGTTCTATCGTGCAATTGTGAATGATTATAAACGAATTGCATGTCGCCGGGTTGCAATTGCATGCCAAAGTGCAACTCCGGATCGTCTGCCAGCTTATCAAACAAATCGAGTGCTTCGATGTGTTTATCGGACAAGCGCATTGCACCCTCAAATCGCTGAGCGCTGTCAATATATTGTCTCTGGTAGAAAACAGTTAGGTGACCCGCATGCCAATTCAACGGGGGGATTTCCATGTAAGGCTTCATACCCTCCGGGATTTCACCACGCCGGTCTGTTGCAATTGGATCAAACAGATAAGCAACCAGGTCCGGTCTTGTTTCGAAAATCCGGTTGAAAATAGAAACCGCACTGACAAGCAAAGATTTACCGCCTTCCATGGCTTCTCGAATGCATAACAAGCCAACGACATCGGCTGAATCGGTATGAAACGTCTGACGCTGCGAGGTTTGATAAATCCGCGTGTTGGGATCATTTGCATCAGCCCCTACATCGCGCACGTGTCCAAGAATATGTCCCTGGGCATTTTGCGATCGGGCGCTGCCAAGATGCGCCCCAATTCCGCAAAAAACCGTTGCCGCGAGTTCCTGTGAATAGTCTGCAATCGGTAATCCCCTTAGAACTTCAACTCCCTCTCGATGAATGAGTTTTTCCCGCAGATGATCTAAATGGGTCCCAAAATGGCTAAGGGGAAAATCTGCCTTTGTGATTTCGCCGATGTCTTTGCCCAAACTGAGATAATAGCGGGCAGCATTTTCCAAATCGTCAATTTGATCTTGAGAGAGGTTAACCAGCCATTTTTCCGGATTGGCGGACATGTCTTTTCCAAGCCACGCCGCAGGGC
The DNA here is from genome assembly GCA_039191645.1 of Pseudomonadota bacterium. GTDB lineage: Bacteria > Pseudomonadota > Alphaproteobacteria > Rhizobiales > Rhizobiaceae > JAALLB01. The sequence continues at coordinate 11,802 of JBCCXO010000078.1, forward strand.
CTCGTATTATTGCGTTTGGGTATTCTATTTCAGGCATATTCCCCTACTTGATTGCGAAGATCGCGTCGACTTCGACACATGAGTTCAGTGGAAGAGCTGCAACACCGACTGCCGCTCTGGAATGCTCTCCCTTGGCACCTAAAACATTACCCATGAAATCCGACGCGCCGTTTACAACTTTTGGATGGTCAGTGAAATCCGGCGTAGAAGCAACAAAGCCGCCCAGGCGAATGCATCGTGCGATGCGGTCCAGGTCCCCATCGCAGGCTGACTTCATCTGAGCAAGAATGTTAATCGCACACACTTGTGCTTCAGATACAGCATCCTCGAGCGAAACATCACGTCCAAGGATACCGGGGTGGGTAATCTTACCTTCAACCATCGGCGTTTGCCCCGAAACGAATACAAGATCACCGTGTTTTACAAACCCTACATAGCTGGCCACTGGCTTAGGGGGTTGCGGAATTGTCAAACCCAATTCAGCGACCCGAGATTCGATAGTACTCATTGATGTTTCCTTATGTTGATTGCCCTTCGGCGATGTAGCGCTCCAGATGATGATCTGTGTCGCCAAACAAATGGTCTGCCATGACAATCCGCTTGGCAAAATGACCAACAGGATATTCCCATGTCATGCCCATCCCTCCATGAATCTGAATGGCTTCTTCCGCAACCAGTCGCCCTATCGTTCCGCTCAAATGCTTACATGCCGAGACTTCTCGTTCGCGGATGCTTCTGTCAGCGGATAGATTACCAGCAGCATTAATCACTGCCGAACGCATTTGCTCCAGCTCTATCAATACATCGGCCATACGATGTTGCAGCGCCTGGAACTTACCAATCGGAATACCGAATTGCTTCCGCGTATGCATGTATTCAACCGTCATATCTTTTGCAACTTCCATAGCGCCAAGTGTTTCAGAACAAAGGGCTGTGATGCCGCTTGCAAACGCTTTTTCAAGAATTGGATATCCCTGATCAACCTCTCCGAGAAGCGTTGCAACCGCACCGTCAAATCGCACTTCTGCAGCACCGTAACCATCGATTGTTCCGAAATCACGAACAGAAGTATGATCGTGTTTTTCAACGAGGAAAACAGAGATACCTTCTTTATCCGATGCTTCTCCAGAAGTCCGTGCCGAAACCACAAAATGCGTGGCATACCCACCGCCAAGGACGACTGATTTGTCTCCTTCCAACTTCCATACCCCGTCCAGTTTTTCTGCACGCGTAGAGACTTGTGCTAGCTCATAGCGGCTATCCGGCTCGCCATGCGCCAGCGCTAACAAATGCTGACCGGAGATCACAGAGGCCAAGAATTCGGTGTTCCCGCCAATGTCCTGCAAAACAGAACCGGCTAGAAGGGTCGGCAGGAACGGTTCTACAACCAGATGCCGACCCAGCGCCTCAAAAACCACCATTAAATCGGCACCCGCTCCACCAAAACCGCCCGCATCTTCTTGGAAGAGTGCCCCGATTATTCCCAGCTCCGCAAACTGAGCCCACATTTCTCTGGAGAATTTTTCATCCGACATCGCAAAGCCATGTCGGGTATCGATATCGTAATTATCCGCCAAAAAACGGGCCAGGGTTTCGGACAACAATCGCCGATCTTCATTCAGTTCAAAGTTCATGGATCAAAGGCCCAGTTTTGTTTTTGTTATGATTGCCCGTTGCACCTCATTTGAACCGGCGTAAATGGACATTTTGCGATTGTTAAAGTATTTCGCCGCAATCGGATTGGCGTAGTCCGGTCCAATGGGTTCTTCATTGTACCCTTCCTCCATTGCTTCAGAAGAAAATGGCAACGCATAAGGCCCCAACGCGCGGCGCGCCAAGTCATTGATCTCCTGACGTATGATGGTGCCCTTCACTTTCAACATAGAACTCTCGGGTCCGGGAGCAGCGCCTGCATCTGCTTTCGCCAAAATCCTTAGGTTTGTGGTCTTAAGCGCATTTAAATCCATTTCGACCCGCGCCATACGCGCTGCAAAATAAGGGTCGGCAGCAAGGCTTTTACCGCCCTTTTTTTGTTCATCAGCAATCCGTTTCAGTTTTTGCAACGCGGCATTTGAGTTGCCGATGTTGGCTGTCCCGGTTCTCTCATGCGTCAGAAGATACTTGGCATAGGTCCAACCTTTGTTTTCCTCTCCGACAAGATTGCCTGCGGGAACCTTGACGTTGTCGAAGAAAATCTCGTTTACCTCGTGTTCGCCATCCAACAGAATGATCGGACGCACCTCAACACCGGGTGTATTCATGTCAATGAGCA
>JBCCXO010000079.1:0-13828 GCA_039191645.1 Pseudomonadota bacterium
TATAATTGCATGGTGATTGTGCAATCGCAACAGGGATATACCCCAAGATTTGCGACGCAATTTAATGAAGATACGAATTTTTTGGTCGTATTAGGCCAATTGTGCGCATCAAACCGTTGCAACCAAGCGGTCTGTTTAGTCAAATTTTGAGACCGTGCGTACGACCATGCAAACGTACCCTCTGATCAAAACGGGCAGGCATCATGAAATTTCATGGGCTCATGGGTCGATGGATGAACGATCTCAAGCGTTTCTGCGTGCAAAAGAAGCCGATCCGACATGGCGCAAACATTTGCCGGCGCATAAAACTCATCGCCCAGGATAGGGTTTCCCAAAAACTGCATGTGAACACGCAACTGATGCGATCGTCCGGTCACGGGTGTTAGAGCAAGCCGTGTTGTTTTCTTACCGCGATCAAGGACCTGCCATTTTGTAATAGCCTCACGCCCAAGGCAACCATCAATCATCTGTTTTGGCCGGTTATACCAATCTGTCCGTAAAGGCCTCTCGATGATACCTTGATCCGCATCGACAATTCCAAAGACGACGGCGAGATAGGTTTTTGATGTTTTCCGTTTCTCAAACTGCAAACCGATGATTCGATGTGCTCTGCTGTTTCTGGCCATCAACATCAAACCCGATGTACCGCGATCAAGCCGATGGACAATCGTTGCTTCGGGATACACCTTATGAACGCGCGCTTCCAGGCAATCGGCTAGGTCGGGTCGATTACCTGCAACACTCAGCAACCCTGCTGGTTTCGAGAGGACGAGAATATCCCCATCACAGTGTATGATCGACAGCCCCGCATCCGCAGGCGGCGCATAATTAAGCGCCGGCGGAGGCGTGTTTTTGCTTTTGGCCAGCGGTCCCTGAACCCCCTTTTTCATCAGCCCACAAGATCACTGACTGAATTGACTAAAAGTTTAATATCCTGCTCTCGTGATAATCGATGATCCCCATCCTTTATGAGCGTCATGGAGACTTGTTCAGCAGGCAGAAATGTAATCAGTTTGAGCGCGTGTTCATATGGAACATCAGGATCTTGCATCCCTTGCAGGATGTGGACAGGACACCCTGTATTGATGATGCCATCCATAACGAGGTTTGCCTGTCCGTCATCGAAAAGTGCTTTTGTGAAAATATTGGGCTCATCAGAATATTCGGAATGTTCTTCTAAATACCCTTTTTCCTCAAGTTCAAGCAGCTGACTTTCGCTGAGTTTGGGTCTCATAAGGTCTTGGGTGAAGTCGGGTGCTGGCGCGATTAAAAGAAGGGCCTTCAGGCGCTCGCTTTCTCCGCGTTTGGAAAATTCCTGAGCCATCCTGAGCGCAATCCAGCCTCCCATAGAGGAGCCAACCAGAAGATGAGAGCCTTCGGTACAATAGGCATCAAAAACGGCCATACTTTCTTCAAGCCAACGGGAGATCGTTCCATCCGCAAAGGCACCGCCGGATTCACCATGACCGGAGTAATCGTGGCGGCAGCAGGCCTTACCCGATTTTGCCGCCCAAGCATCGAGCGCTTCTGCCTTTGTTCCAATCATATCTGAACGGTATCCGCCTAGCCACACAATGCCAGGCGCGAGCCCTTTTCTGTGCCTTACGGCGATCTGTCTTTGCTCCGGGCCGGAGCCTACATCTAGAAAAGTCTTAACCATAATAGTGCAAAGTTTATCGAATCTGGTTCTGGTTCCGCTGTAATTTACCAATTTTTTTCGTTTGTATTCCATCACTTATTGCAGCTAGGACAGGATTTTTTTCAATGTTTCGATTCTTTAAGAATGCGGCGGGAAACGTTGCGGTTACATTTGCACTTCTTGTATTCGTACTTTTGGGTGTCGCCGGTGGAGCAGTAGATTATACCCGTGTCATCAACGTTCGATCCGATTATCAGGAAGCGGTGGATACCGCCGCCTTTGCCGCAGCGATTGCTTACAAAAAGAAGTCCTGGGAAGCGTCGAAACAAGTTGGCCTTGATTATTTAAACGCACAATCGCCAGAAACCGCTTCGGTCAGGCTGAGTAAAGTCGAAATCAAACTCGATAATGACTCAATCGTGGCAACAGTTCGAGGGGAAAGTACAAACTCTCTACTGTCAGCCATTGGCTTTGGAAGCTTCGATTTTGAGGTCAAGTCGTTTGTAAAAATGCCTGACTATCCAATAGAAGTTGCAATGGTCCTCGACAACACGTTCTCAATGAGTGTTGATGGGAAAATCGGAACCCTTAAAACAACAGCTAAAGAATTTGTTGATACGCTGTTAAATCACGATCTAAGTGATGTGAAGATATCAGTGGTTCCATTCGCCCAATATGTAAACGTCGGATCGCAGTTTCTCGGTGCCAGCTGGCTTGAGGCGGCAAATGATATTAAGATTACACCGCGTCAGTGTTCAATGAAGCAGGATGTGATTTCAAAGTCCGGCTGTCGGATCGAGTACACCAATCATCCAGCACAGGATGTCCCTGAACAATGCACTGCAGCGGTTTACAATGACGGTGTGTTAATCAAACCAGCCACCTGTGAGCCTGCGCATACGAAACCGGCGCATACAACCTCAGGTGAAGTCTGCTCAAACATCGAGTACAGCGCACCTTACGAAAGTTGTCAGCCTGAAAAACGTGAGACAGTTTATTGGAATGGGTGCGTGGCCTCCCGGCCTAATCCATTGAATACAAATGATAATGACTACAGCCGTAAGGTCCCCGGGCCCAACAATTTGGTATGCCCATCTCCGATTTCTCCCCTGACCAGCGACCGCAACAAACTGAAGACCGCGATCAACAATATGGTTGCAGTCGGTAATACTTATATTCCTCAAGGCATTGTTTGGGGCTACCGAACCCTGACAAACAAACAACCTTTTGATCAGGCTTTGTCCGACGGTCAAAGAGCGAGTAAAAAGGGCCGCAGATACCTCATCGTAATGACTGACGGCATGAATTCTCGGTCACCGGTTTACACGCGGGATGTGTTTTCAAGCAAAAACGAAGTCGGACTGCACACTGGTAGTAATATCAGTCTAGCAGATGATCTCACACTGGATACGTGTAACGTTGTGAAATCAGAAAACATTGAGGTTTACACGGTGTCATTCGGCAATGATGTCGATGCAAGCACAAAGCAAATGTTACGCACCTGTGCATCCAAACCCGAAAACTATTTTGATGCCGCAACCAACAACGATCTGGTCTCGACGTTCCAGTCGATCGCGGATTCCATTGTAACTGTGTATTTGTCGCGTTAAGCGGCGAATACATTGCCGGTCACAAGACAGTCGAATTTTTGAATTGCGGGCCGTTATCGAATTTTTATGTAATCTGATTGCAATTGTGTTATATAACGCTTTGTGTTTTTGACAGCGAAGTCTTAAACACAATCTTGGCGGAGGCAAAATTTGTCAAATGCCAAGCGCGTATGTAACAACAGAGGAGTTTACAGCCATTCGCAGACCACATCGGGCACAGGCCCAAAAGAAAGAGGGACCTCGGTCAAACGACGAGATTTCAGTCCCGGAAGTTCAACTCATCGATGCTGAAGGCGAAAACCATGGTGTCGTCAGCATAGATAAAGCCAGACAGATTGCATCCGAGCAAGGCCTTGATCTGGTAGAAATTTCCCCGAATAACAATCCTCCAATCTGTAAGGTTCTGGATTTTGGTAAATATAAGTACCAATCCCAGAAAAAGGCTGCCGAGGCCCGTAAAAAGCAGAAAACGCAGGATGTAAAAGAAATAAAAATGCGTCCAAACATCGACACCCATGACTATGAAGTTAAGATGCGGGCGGTAGAAAAGTTTCTTGGGGAAGGCGATAAAGTCAAGGTGACTTTGCGGTTCCGTGGGCGGGAAATGGCACACCAGGAACTGGGGATGCAGCTACTTGAAAGGGTGCGCGAACAAATCGCAGATATTGCGAAAATCGAGGCAGAACCAAAACTTGAGGGCCGCCAGATGATGATGGTCGTCGCACCTGCTAAGTAAAGTGTAACCCGTTTTCAAACACGGATTGAGCCGGACGGCATGATTACGGTCCGGCTTTTCTATGCAAGCGGATGAGCGCCGCCTTCTTCGACCCGCTTCGCGACAAACGCATCAATGGCTTCCAGTACGCCTTCATCATGTTTGGGGGGTTGGTGCGTTTCGAGTTTGTTTTTCCATATCGCAGTAGCCCGTTCATCTGCGGTTTTGCTACCGGCCTCAACCCAGCTTCCATAGTTTGACCAATCCGCAACCAGGGGTTCGTAAAACTCGGTGCGATACCGTTCCATGGTATGTTGGGCGGCAAAAAAGTGGCCACCCGGTTCAATTTGTGAAATGGCATCGAAGGCTAGTGCAGCATCATCACCTGAAGGACGGTCACACATTTCAGCAAATTGTTGCACCATTTCCATATCGGTGATCATTTTCTCATAGGAAAATGTAAGTCCACCCTCCAACCATCCAGCGGAATGGACAATCATGGTGCATCCAGCCAACACCGAAGACCAAGCGGCCATTTCTGTTTCATGCGCGGCCTGCGCATCATTGCAATTACCTGCCGATCCGCCGCCGGATCGCCAGGGAAGGCCTATTCGTCTTGCCAATTGCCCGGCACCCAGCGTGGATTTGGCATGTTCCGGTGTCCCAAAAGCCGGTGCACCGGATTTCATATCCACGTTGGAAGCAAAACTGCCATAAAGAACAGGCGCACCTTCCCTAGTCAGCTGCGAAAGAGCGATACCAAACAGTGCCTCTGCATGTTGCAACATCAGGCCGCCGGCAACTGTAATGGGTGCCATGGCGCCTGAAAGACAAAAGGGAGTAATGACGCAAAGCTGCTTGGCTCGGGCAAAGTCAATGATTCCCTGTCCCATAGGTATATCAAGTTGGCGCGGGGAATTTGTGTTGATAATCGTCTTTGTCCAACACTTGTCTTCAAATTCTTCACGGCTCACACCCCTCGCAAGCGCAAGGATCTGAAAATTATCTTCCACTTGTTCGGTACCCCGGGAAAAGATAAACGGAATTTTGTCACTCACCTGAACCTGGGTACGCATGGTTTCGTAGTGGCGAACGTGTATCGGCAAATCTTGTGGTTCGACCGCAGGTCCGAGCATGGAAATCACATCGAAACTGTCTTCAAGGATCATGAGTTCCCGGAAATCATCGCCGGTTCCCGGTCGACGGCCCCGTTCGCGATCAGCGGCGTGCGGACACCCCGCTCCCGCCATAAAGGTCAGGGCACCGAGTTCCATAACGTGATTTTCTTCCGGTTTGCCACCATACATCTGTATGGAGCTGGGAGCCTTACCAACGGCATCTTCAATGATATCTGCGCCAACCCGGACCATTTCTGTCTCTTCATCAACAATTGCGCCGGCTTTGGCAAAAATTTCCCGCGCTTCCGGCAGCAAAACCTTCATGCCAAGCTCTTCCAAGACACGCAAAGACGTCTGATGCATGTTTTCGATCTCATCATCGGAAAAGGCTTTTTGCGGCGTAAAGGGGTTTCTCAGGTTGCGGTAATTGACCTGCCGAACAGGTTTTGATTCCGAAGTTTGTTTCCTTGATCTTCCGCGCCGTTCGCTCATCTTTTGATCTCCCGTTGTAGGGGAGGTTAATCATGCAGCCGAATGCATCGCAATTTCTGATTGCGACGCTTGCAAAAAAAATCATTTAGGCGTATATCCCGCATCACCAATCAGCTGGCAGGGCATGCCATGGTGATTGATTACGCAAAGCTCCGCTTGGTCGGCGGGGCTTTTGGTTTTCTGGAAAATCGCGAAATCGGCAAAGGACGGCAAGTCTGACGTCACCATACAGCGCGAAAAATATGTCCAGATCAGTAGAAAGGATAGCGAAATGCCCAAGATGAAGACCAAATCAAGCGTGAAAAAGCGCTTCAAGGTTACCGCAACCGGCAAAGTTAAGGCGCAGGCCTCTGGCAAGCGTCATGGCATGATCAAGCGTTCCAACAAGTTTATCCGCGACGCTCGCGGCACCATGGTGCTGAGCGATCCGGATGCAAGAATCGTCAAACAATATATGCCTTACAGCAAGTAAGCACAGTATAGGATATCAGGAGCTGGATCATGGCACGGGTTAAACGCGGAGTAACCGCACACGCAAAACACAAAAAAGTCCTCAAAAAGGCAAAAGGATATTATGGCCGCCGGAAGAACACCATCCGTGTAGCCAAACAAGCGGTCGAAAAAGCCGGTCAGTACGCCTACCGGGACCGCAAAGTCAGAAAACGTAATTTCCGCTCACTTTGGATTCAGCGCATTAATGCTGGTGCACGTGAGCATGGGCTTACCTATGCCCGCTTGGTGGATGGCCTGAACAAGGCCGGTATCGAAGTAGACCGTAAGGTCCTCTCTGATCTGGCAATTCACGAGCCTGAAGCATTCGCCAATCTGGTTGGTAAGGCAAAAGAAGCACTTGCTTACCTAAAAGATGCGACGCCAGGTGAGTTTGAGGCCGCTGTCGGATAAGCAGCGCGGCCCCACGCATCAAATATTAATCGGGAACCCGCGCTGGCAAACCGCCGGACGCGGGTTTCTTTTTAGGACTGGTTAAAATGACGGATATCGCAGAACTTGAAAGTTCAATACTAACCGAGATCGAAGCTGCTGAGGATGAGGCAGCCGTGGAGGCCATTCGTGTGGCAAGCCTTGGTAAAAAGGGTTCGATTTCTGAGAAAATGAAAACACTCGGGAAAATGAGTCCTGAAGATCGCCAGACCATGGGGCCGGTCTTGAACGGCTTGCGAACCAAAGTCACCGAAGCGATCTCGCTGCGCAAAGATGTACTCAAACGGGCAGCATTGGGAATACGCCTTGCCAACGAGAGGGCCGATGTTACCTTACCGGTGCGTCAATCCCCGGCAGAAGCAGGGCGCATTCACCCCATCAGCCAGGTTACAGATGAGATCACTGCAATCTTTGCAGACATGGGATTTTCTGTTGCCGAAGGGCCTGAAATCGAAACAGATTATTATAACTTCACCGCGCTTAACTTCCCGGAAGGTCATCCTGCACGCGAGATGCATGACACGTTCTTCATGCAACCGGATGAAAATGGGGACCGCAAGGTGTTAAGAACCCACACCTCTCCGGTGCAGATCAGAACCATGGAGGTCCAGGAGCCACCAATTCGGATTGTGATTCCAGGCAAGACGTATCGTTGTGACGCTGACGCAACCCATTCCCCAATGTTCCATCAATTGGAAGGGTTGGTCGTGGACAAAACTTCAAATGTGGCCAACTTGAAATGGGTGCTCGAGGAATTCTGCAAATCGTTCTTCGAAGTGGATCAGGTCAAAATGAGATTTCGGCCTTCTTTCTTTCCGTTCACGGAACCATCACTTGAAGTGGATATCCAGTGTGATCGTTCTGGTAACGAAGTACGCTTTGGCGAAGGTTCTGATTGGATGGAAATCCTCGGCTGCGGAATGGTCCATCCCAATGTGCTGCGAAATTGTGGGCTCGATCCAGATGTCTATCAAGGGTTTGCATGGGGAATCGGGATCGACCGTATTGCGATGCTGAAATATGGCATGCCAGACCTGCGCGCCTTCTTTGATGCCGATGTGCGCTGGATGAAACACTATGGCTTTAGGCCACTTGATATTCCGACCCTGTTTGGAGGCCTTTCTTCATGAATGACTTTTCAGATGCGGCGTTGTTGAAGGGCGATTACGCGACGATGCTGAAAGATCCGCCAAAGGAAGCTGAATGGAAGAAAGCTGCTTGCGACAATGGTTCTGAGTTGGCTGCTCAGGCCATTGCAAAACAGATTTTTGCCTTTCAGAAATCGATTGACGCTACAAAAGAAAAACTGGAAGTGGTCACCTTTTCGACGCTCGGACCGATCAAAGTTCTGGGTATCACCCCAATAGATGGGGAGCTGATGCGCATAGACGGATTCAGCCCGGAAAACAAAATGCCTGTGTCAATGATCCAGCATGTCGAACAACTTTCTTTGACGTTTACAAAAGCCCCGGCAAACATAGAGGTCCCGGTAGATCAACTCGATGAAGATGATGGGATGCGGATCGGATTTGTCATTTTTGACGAACTTAAGGAACGGAAAAAAGTTCGGGACGCAGCCAAACGGAAAAAGGCACCCGCACAGAAAACACCGAGAAAAAAATGAGCAAACACCGCGGACATTGCAGATGCGAAAGCGTTGTGATTTCGGTAACAAGCGAACCGGAAGTCAGCGTGTACTGCCATTGTGATGATTGCCGTCGATCAACGGGTGCACCAATCATAGCCGCAGTTGGCATGCCGGGCGTTTCAGTGACATGGGAAGCACGGGACACGCTAACCCGTTATGTCCACGGAACCTGCACCCGTACCTTTTGCAATCGGTGCGGAACGCCAATCGCACAGGAACATGAAAGCGCGCCTCACCTTATTTTCTTCTACACAGCATTTATGGATGAACCAGACAAGTTTCCACCCACTTACCATTCATTTGAAGGACAGCAAATCAGTTGGTTACACCTAACCGACGATCTGGACCGTTGTGACAAAACACGGGTGATTGAGGTGCAGTCATGACGAAAACCCATACAGGATGCTGCCGTTGCGGAGGTGTTTCAATGACGGCTATCGGTGCGGCCCATTTCAATGGATATTGTCATTGTGACGACTGCCGTCGTTCAAATGGTGCACCGGTTGTATCGTTCACCAGTTTCAAAGCGGATCAAATCACGTGGCAGTCAAGAGAATCCCTTTGCGAATGGAGAAATGGCCGTTTTGCGAGACACTTTTGCAAGATTTGCGGATCTCCTGTCGCTTATACCGATGATGACATCGCGGATGAGTTTTTCTTCTATGTGGGCTTTATGTCTGACGCCACGGAGTTTCCACCCGAACACCACTCATTTTATGGCGAGAAGATCAGATGGCTCGCGCTATGTGATGAACTGCCGAAATCTGAATACACATCTTTTTAAAAGACTTAAGTAATACGGAATTAAACCTATGAAATTCACTTTGTCCTGGTTGAAAGATCACCTTGAAACAGACGCAACACCGGAACAGATCGTTGATGCCCTGAATCTGATTGGTCTCGAGGTAGAGCATTTCGACGACAAGTCCCAGTTTGCGCCGTTCAAAATTGCCAAGGTGCTTTCGGCAGAAAAACACCCTGATGCTGATAAATTGAAGGTGCTCTCGGTAGATACTGGTAGCGGAGACCCCATACAGGTTGTGTGCGGTGCCCCCAATGCACGGGAAGGATTGATCGGTGCGTTTGCAGCGCCAGGTGCTTATGTGCCGGGCATCGATGTGACACTTGCTGTTGGAAAAATTCGTGGCGTAGAAAGTCACGGTATGATGTGTTCTGAGCGGGAATTGGAAATGTCTGATGATCATGACGGCATCATCGACTTACCGGAGGATGCTCCGATTGGGGGGTCATTCGCAGAATACGCAGGTCTCAATGATCCGGTGTTTGAGATTGGGATCACACCAAACCGCCCTGATGCTTTAGGGGTTGCCGGAATTGCGAGGGATTTGGCTGCAACCGGTTTGGGAACGGTTAAACCTGTGGTCATTCCCGAAGTAAAAGGCAGTTTTCCTTGCCCTGTGGGCGTTCATCTGGATTTTGACAAATCGATTGAAAATCTCTGCCCGGCTTTTGGTCTTCAGATGGTCCGAAATGTCAAGAACGGACCGTCACCAAAGTGGATGCAACAACGTTTGCTGGCAATCGGTTTGCGCCCCATTTCTGCCCTGGTCGATATTACCAACTACGTAACATACGACCTTGGTCGGCCCCTTCATGTTTTTGATGCAGACCGCGTGAAAGGAAACCTGGTCATTCGCCGGGGTAAAGACGGTGAAAGCTACCTCGCGCTGGATGGAAAAGAATATCATGTCACTGAAAACATGTGCGTCATAGCAGATGAAAACGGGGTCGAGTCGCTCGCGGGGATCATGGGCGGAGAAGAGTCCGGTTGCCAACTCGATACCGTAAATGTGTTGGTAGAGTCTGCCCTATGGGATCCGCTTAACATTGCCCGCACCGGACGTGATCTTGGCATCAACACAGATGCGCGTTATCGCTTCGAGCGCGGTGTAGATCCCCAGATGAATAACCCCGGCCTTCATCATGGTACCAATCTTGTTTTGCAGCTGTGTGGCGGCGAGGCTTCTGAGCCCATCGTCGAGGGAGAGATTCCTGCTTCTGCGAACAAAATTGAATTTCCGATTTCTGAAGTGAAGCGTCTGACTGGAATTGAGGTCCCGGAAAATGAATGCATCTCAATTCTCGAACGGTTAGGGTTCTCAGTTGAAGGTTCAGGCAAAAACCTAAACGTTACAGTGCCAAGTTGGCGGCCTGACGTCTTTGGCAAAGCGGATCTCGTCGAGGAGGTCATGCGGATTCATGGCGTGAACCAGATCGAGCCACAACCGCTTGCGGCGATGGATGCAGTTGGTTCAAAAGTATTGACGATCGGACAGGTGCGTTCACGGAACGCCCGTCGGACGCTTGCAGCACGTGGCATGCTTGAGGCCGTAACCTGGTCTTTTATACCCAATGCGCATGCGGTTGCATTTGGCGGCGGCAGTGAGGCATGCAAACTTGCCAACCCGATTTCTATCGAGATGTCAGACATGCGTCCGTCTCTTTTGCCGGGCTTGATTGCGGCTGCGGGAAGAAATCATGATAGAGGAAATACAGACGTAGCAATCTTTGAAGTCGCGAGCGTCTATCATGGCGATACCCCCGAAAGCCAACGCCGCGTAGCAAGCGGTATTCGTAAAGCGACAGCCAAGTTGACCGGGGCTGGACGGGATTGGCGAGAAGCCGGAACGGCCATCGATGTGTTCGATGCAAAAGCGGATGCATTTGCAGTGCTGGAGGCAGCTGGTATGGACACGACAAAAGTCCAAATCGAAGCAAAATCGCCTGAATGGTTTCATCCTGGCCGCAGCGCAACCATCCAACTGGGTCCAAAGGTAATCTTGGGATACTTTGGTGAATTACACCCTTTGACGTTGGAAACGCTGGATGTAGCAGGTCCGATCTGTGGCTTTGAATTGATGCTGGATGCCATACCTGCACCCCGCAAGAAGGCCACAAAGACAAAACCTGCATTGGAAATTTCAGGTCTGCAATCGGTAAGCCGCGATTTTGCTTTTGTCGTGGACAAGGAATGTGATGCAAACGCCTTGTTGCGTGCGGCGGCAGCAGCTGACAAAACCTTGATCTCCAACGTGGGTGTGTTCGATATCTTTGAAGGCACTTCCCTTGGAGAAAACAAAAAATCGGTTGCGATTGAGGTCATTCTACAGCCAAAAGACAAAACCCTGACAGATGAAGACATCGCCGGAATATCCTCAAAGATCGTGGCAAATGTTGAAAAATCGACGGGTGGCGTTTTACGCGGATAAAACATCCAAAAAATCGTGAGTGTGCAAATCTGGCCTAATTGTATAGTCTCGGCAACGAATCTGTTTGCCGAGATGACCGACATGGATGCCAAAGCTGTTTTGTTCAAACCTTTAAGAATTGCTTTGATGAGCCTTGTTTTCTTAGGGTACGCGGCTGAGGTCCATGCGCAAACCCCTGCAAAACGGCTGTTTGGTTCCAAACCTTTGCCGGCGGCGTTGCAACCCGCTGCGCATGGGTTTTATACAAAAGGCTGCTTGGCCGGTGGTGTGGCCATTCCGGTAGATGGTCCAAATTGGCAGGCTATGCGGTTGTCTCGGAACCGTCGTTGGGGACATCCCGATTTGATCCGCATCATAGAAGAGCTTTCCTACAAGGGCAAAGCGGATGGTTGGAACGGCTTGATGGTTGGTGACATTTCCCAACCCAGAGGCGGCCCAATGTTGACTGGACATCGGTCCCATCAAATGGGGCTTGATGCAGACATCTGGTTTAATCCCATGCCCAATAAACGCCTAACCTACAATGAGCGGGAGAATTTGAGTGCGGTCTCTGTTTTGAAGCCGGGTAGTATCTATGTAGACAAGAAACGCTGGACCAGAGCGCATACGATGTTGCTCTTTCATGCTGCCAGCTTTTCTGAAGTCGAACGTGTCCTGGTACATCCAGGCGTTAAGAAGCAATTGTGCGACACGGTTCGTGGGGATCGGAGATGGCTGAATAAGATCAGGCCAACTTGGGGACACCATTATCATTTTCATATTCGCATCGGATGCCCAAAAGGATCGCCAAATTGCAAACGTCAGAATTCGACTGGTACAAACACCGGTTGTACCGACGGTTCTCTGGATTGGTGGTTTAATGTGGAGCTCAATCCAAATAAGAAAAAGCCGGCAAAACCAGCTAAGCCAAGAAAGCGTCGCGAACTTGCGCTCAGGGACCTCCCAAATGCCTGCAAAACAGTTTTGTCAGCAAATCCAAATTCGCTTCCGGGCGCGACGCACAGACCCATCGATACAGCCTTCGCAGCACCACCGATTAAAATTCCAAAATACTCCGCGCGTGCGGTGCTGGCCGGAAAACCGATAGAAGCCTCGGCGCTGGCAAAAGAAGCCAAACCTGTGCTGAATGTGCCTGTACCAACTCCCAGACCCAATTAATCGGCGGTGACACCGGTGCCGATCGGACAGGAAACCCCAGTGCCGCCAACCCCACAATACCCCATCGGGTTCTTGGCTAAATATTGCTGATGATACTCTTCGGCGAAATAGAATTCAGGTGCATCGATAATTTCGGTGGTAATCTGCTTGCGAATGCCCGATTTTTCCAGTTGCTGCTGAAACAGAGCTTTTGATTCAGTTGCAGCAATACGTTGGTGATCAGAGTAGACATAAATGCCAGAACGATATTGCGTTCCGATATCATTACCCTGCCGGTTTCCCTGGGTTGGATCATGTTCTTCCCAGAAGGTTTTCAAAAGCATGTCGTAGGATATTTTGACAGGGTCAAACACGACGAAAACAACTTCATTATGGCCGGTCATGCCGGAACATACTTCTTTGTAGGTAGCGTTTGGCGTATAGCCCGCCGCGTAGCCGACGGCGGTAACATAAACACCATCAAGTTGCCAAAACTTGCGTTCTACCCCCCAAAAGCAACCCATCCCGAACATTGCGGTCTCCATACCCTCGGGATATGGGCCATGCATCGCAATGCCCGAAACGTAATGGTGCGATCCAGACTCGATCGGTTCTGCGCGGCCTGGTAGCGCGGTTGATGCGCTTGGCTTGTTGAGTTTACGGTCAAACATTTGGGCTAGAAACATGGCATTTATCTCCTGTTATCTTCACATCCAAAAGCGATTTGATCAGCGGCCAAAGCGCTTCTGCCATCGCCGTTCCGGACGACGTGCAAGCCATAAAATTAGCAAAGCAAGCACAAAAAACACAACCCAGCTGGGTAACAATAATATGTTCTGTACAACTGAAGACCATAGCCAGGGGAGCCCCAGATGACGCTCAATACCAACCTGAAAACTATTCAAACTGGCACTGTTGAATTTGAACCATTCTTCTCCCAGTGCGGTCATTGTCAGGGAAGAGTTAGCTATTGTTCTGGTCAGGTCAAGCACAGCGGTGATGACAGCCAGAACGAGAAAAAGCATCCCCGTTAATTTAGCAATAAGTCGTATCATGTGCAGGTTCCTGTTTCTCACGTTTAGATAGAGTTTGCAGGCTTGATTTGCAACGGGTCAAAATAGTTTGCTTTAACAACGATCAAAGCTTGAAAGAGGTTTCGAACTTTGTATATTGCGCCAGTTCAATCTGAAGTTTTACGCCAGATTACGGACAGGTGGCCGAGTGGTCGAAGGCGCACGCCTGGAACGCGTGTAGGCGGGCAACCGTCTCCAGGGTTCGAATCCCTGTCTGTCCGCCA
>JBCCXO010000080.1:0-13143 GCA_039191645.1 Pseudomonadota bacterium
CTTACCTCACCCTGAGGAGCTTTTGTTTGCGCTCACGGCAGTTTCGCTATGCTCAACGCCTGCGCGGGCGCGAAAGACAAGCTTTCGCCTCACCCATCGGTTCGGGCCCTGCGGGCGGGGTCACACTCCTACCTCACTCTGAGGAGCTTTTGTTTGCGCTCACGGCAGTTTCGCTATGCTCAACGCCTGCGCGGGCGCGCGCGATAAACGCGCGGTCGGCCATCGCCTCCCGGAGCCGCGCTGCGATTTTTAGTGTCCGCTTCGCCATCCGCGTTTTCTTTTAGTCCCGTTGCGGGCAAAGCCCTTGCGTGACTCTTGGTGTTCGTTCACAGGCTGGCAGTTCTGCTGGTCGCAGAACTTTGCCTTGCCACGGAGGGAGTTTTTATCCCATCCCCTGATGAGCCGCGTGAGCGGCGTCTCGAAGAGTGAGTAGTGATGAAGTGGAAACAAAAACTTATCCCCGCGAAAGTGAGGAGAAGAAGGCGCTCTCGGCCTCTAAAGCTGCAATCATCTCCTCCGCCTTCACCTCGTCCAGGGTAAAGTGAAAGCAAAGTTCAAGTACAGCGCATAATGATGAAGCACCATGTGATATATGACATATTCGAGCTTTTTTGGTTGGTGCAAGTTTCCGGTTCAAAAAGCGGAAAGACCCCTAGAATTAGAGTGTAAAAGGATATCCAAAGGGCTCCCACCCCCCAAAAAAAACGGCGCTGGGGCGCCGTTTGTTTTAGTACGCAGGGGGTGCGCGGCAGGAAGTTGGCAGGGCTAGTTGGCTGCTTCCATCAATCGCTTGCTCAGGATTGTTTTCAGCAATTCGCCCTCGGCAGAGAACAGCGTGCGGCTAGCGCGGCATTCTTTGACCAAGATTGCCAGGTTCTCCACATTGGCGCGTTGCTCTTCTTCTTTCAGGCGCGCGCGTAGCTCCTTGTGAAGCCATTCCATTACCTTTTGTGCGATGATCGGATGTGGCGTCGCCTCGCCACATACCCAGCGATGAACGGTCGTACGGTCCACCCCGATGGCATAGGAAACCTCCGACTTGGATCGGCTTAACATCTCAAGGCTGCCTGCCAGCAACACCTGGAATTTGGTTCTGGCCGCAGGACTGTCATCATAATTCCCAACCAATCCCTTGGCATGGCGCGCGAAACAGGAAAGCGCATCGGTCAATGCTTCCTGCTTGTCGTCTTGTACAGCCCTCCCGCCTTTACGCGTGGTTACTTTCGCCCTTGCTAGTTTGGTTTTCGTGCCAGTTGGCATTTTTTCTCTCCTATTTTTGCCAGATACTTTGAAAAAAATATCATAAACAAGTTTAGTCGTGGATAAATTATATACGTTTTTCGTTGCATAATGCAACAGATTGGTAAATAACCTGTTTACAATAAAATGCAATAAGTTTGTGGCTGAAAATTGAAAAAATCATTAAAAACAATATGATATAACTCATATATGTGTGGAAAAATTTAATCGTCCCTTAATTAAATGCAACGAAATGACGCGATCATGATACAGAGTCGCCTTTTTCAATCTATTCTAGACAAATAAGAATAACTGTATATTTCTATGGTCCATAAGGTACGTGGGGACTCAATGCCAAATAAAAAGATAGTAATTCGCCCCGTGAGGGATGTCACGGAAGCGTATAGTGTATACGATCGTCTTCAGGATTTGTTGGATAATAATGATCCGGACCGCGAATTCATCGCCGAAAGACCGGTTTCAGAAATTAAAAAAGCCATTGAAGACGGACTTTTCATTGTGTGTGAAACAGAAGACGAAGAAATGATTGGGAGTTTAGCCCTATATCCACTCGATGAAGACTATGTGATGACCCCGGGATATGAGCTTGGCACAGTCATGATTGATAAAGCCTATCGGCGATTTCGGCGCAAAAACGAGGGATTTATTAGTCATGCAATCAGCTCGGCCTGTATCTTATTGTTGGTAGCCAACCGAATAAAGTTGAATATTTTGGCGTATGTCCGTGCGAAAAACACCAATCCCGATCGGGTATTAAAGGCTTGCGGCTTTAACCAGATTTTGTCGGATAAGCCTCCCAAGAAAAAGTTCGAACTCGCCGAAAACTGCTTTGTCCGTCATAAAGAACAGCTTCAGGCGCTGGATTTTTCTTCGGATAACCCGTTTGAAGACGATAAGGGCAATGGCCTTTGTATCCGGTTTGAAGGCTGGTTGATCGATAGCACCCTGATTGCACAGCTGCCGGATGGGCCCGATATGCTTTAACGACCCGGCCTACCTGTCTTTTTGGGGCGGCCGCGGCGCTTTTCTTGTTTTTCAAAGCTGCCCTCAACCGAACTGTGTCTTTTGCCTGAGGTGCTCGCGTTGCTCGCTACCCCGGAACCCCCGCTTTTGTTTGCTCCGCCGTCGCTCGCGTTGCTCGCTACCCCGGAACCCCCGCCTTTGTTTGCTCCGCCGTCGCTTAAAGGTGTTCCGTAGGCAGAATTTGTACCCCGGTCATTGCGCATTTCCTCGCCATAGGAGTTTCTAGGTGCAGACCAGCCCTCTGGAACCGCAGGTTTTTCGGTGCGGCCGACCGTCATTTCATCAAGGCTGTTCTTGCGAAACAAGGAGTTTTTGTCCTCGGGCGGCTTGCCTTGTGCTTTCCGTTTTCTGCTATTTTGCGTGTTTTCCACGCCCGCATCTCGTGCGAGTGGATCATCTGCAACCGCCAATTCGACTTCGCGGAGTCGCTTGATTTCATCCCGCAAGCGGGCGGCTTCTTCAAAATCCAGATCTGCCGCCGCATCACGCATGGCTTTTTCAAGGCCTTCAAGGTGGGCAGACAAGTTTGCGCCAATCAACTCACCTTCTTCCGCCATGCCGCTATCCACACGAACATGATCCTGCTCGTAAACACTTTCGAGTATATCGCCGATGTTTTTCTTCACGCTCTCCGGCGTAATGCCATTGGCCTCGTTCCAAGCCATTTGCTTGTCGCGCCTGCGGTTTGTTTCTGCCATGGCCCGCTCCATGGATCCGGTGACCATATCGGCATAAAGGATCACACGGCCATCAACGTTTCGCGCGGCACGGCCAATTGTTTGAACCAGTGAGGTTTCGGACCGCAGGAAGCCCTCCTTATCTGCATCCAATATGGCGACCAGGGCGCATTCCGGAATGTCCAACCCTTCGCGCAAAAGGTTGATCCCGACCAGGCAATCAAATGCGCCGAGCCGCAAATCGCGAATGATTTCAATCCGTTCCAGGGTATCAATGTCAGAATGCATGTAGCGAACCCGCACGCCGTTTTCATGCAGATACTCAGTCAAGTCTTCTGCCATGCGCTTGGTCAGTACAGTCACGAGCGTTCGATACCCGGCTTTTGCAGTCTGCATGATTTCGTCCAGGACATCATCGACTTGGGTTCTGGCAGGGCGCACATCGACGGGCGGATCGATCAAACCTGTTGGCCGGATGACCTGTTCGGCAAACACACCCCCTGCCGCTTCCATTTCCCAGCCGCCGGGTGTGGCGGAAACTGAAACGGTTTGCGGTCGCATCCGGTCCCACTCTTCAAACCGCAAGGGTCTGTTGTCCATGCAAGAGGGCAGGCGGAAACCGTATTCTGCCAGCGTTGCTTTGCGGCGGAAGTCTCCGCGATACATGCCGCCGATCTGCGGGATGGTTACATGGCTCTCGTCGACAAAGACGATCGCGTTATCAGGAATGTACTCGAAGAGTGTCGGGGGTGGTTCACCCGGTTTGCGACCGGTGAGATAGCGTGAATAGTTTTCGATGCCGGCACAACTGCCCGTTGCCTCCAGCATTTCGAGGTCAAAGCGTGTTCTTTGTTCCAGCCGCTGAGCCTCAAGCAAACGGCCTGCATTGTTTAACTCATCAAGGCGCCATTTCAATTCTTCCTTGATGTTCTTGATGGCTTGATTGAGCGTCGGACGGGGGGTCACATAGTGGGAGTTGGCGTAAATCTTGACAGATTTCAAATCCCCGGTTTTTTGACCTGTCAGGGGATCAAACTCGGTAATCGCTTCAATTTCATCGCCCCATAGTGAAATTCGCCAGGCTGAGTCTTCTAGGTGAGCGGGGAATATTTCAATCGTATCTCCGCGGACGCGGAAAGTGCCTCGCGTGAACGCCTGATCATTGCGCTTGTATTGCTGAGCAACAAGGTCGGCGAGCAACTGGCGCTGGTCCAGAGTATCCCCAATCTTCATTTCAAACGTCATTGCGGTGTAGGTTTCGACCGAACCAATACCGTAGATACAGGATACCGAAGCGACGATGACCACATCATCCCGCTCCAAAAGCGCACGCGTTGCGGCGTGTCGCATTCGATCGATTTGCTCGTTCACCGAACTCTCTTTTTCTATGTAGGTGTCGGAGCGTGGGACATAGGCCTCGGGTTGATAGTAATCGTAGTAGGAGACGAAATACTCCACCGCATTTTCCGGGAAAAAGGATTTCATCTCGCCGTAAAGTTGGGCGGCAAGTGTTTTGTTAGGCGCAAGAATGATCGCAGGGCGCTGAGTTGCTTCAATCACCTTTGCCATAGTGAAGGTCTTCCCCGACCCGGTAACACCCAAAAGAACCTGTGTCTGATCTTGCTCATGAATGCCCGAGACGAGATCTGCAATTGCCGTTGGCTGATCGCCTGAGGGTTCGAAGTCAGTTACCATTTTAAGTTCGATACCGCCCTCGGTCTTAACCGGACGGGCAGGGCGATGGGGTACCCAATTGTTAACAAGATTGGGATCTCCACCCTCAATCAATTTCGATAGGGAAGCGACGGTGGCGGTTACACCGGATTCAAATGCGCTTGCACCCGTCGGATTTGCTTTTGCGCCCTCATTGAATATCTGGCTCGGCTCAGCATACTTATCCATCGCCTTGCCGCGTTTGCCCAGAAGGCGTTCTGCTTCTTCGAGTGAAACATCAAGGCCTGCAATCGGGTTCAGGCCTGAAGCAGCGCGTTCTTTTGGATCGCTCGATGCGCCAATGATAGCGCCCTTGTTCACATGCTTTTCAGTATAGCCGGGAGGTTTCTTGTTGGACTTTTTTGCAGTTTTTTTGGCCTTGGCTTTATCTTCCTTTGCCAATCCTGCTGTCTTCGCTGCTTCTTCGGAGATTTCATCAGCCCAAGCGGAGACGCTGCCTGATAGCGGTACGCCGGTCAACGGCGCCTGGGATGCTTCTTCAAAGCCCTCAGTGTTATTGGGATTTTTGGGGGTCTTGGCCATGGGACCTATATAGGGGACTTGAAGCCGGAATGGGAGGGCAAATCAACATCCCACCAGGATATGCTGACACTTTATGTCAGTAGTTTTTTGACATCCTTACGGAATTGATCGCCGACCTGCTCAAAGGATTTTCCCAAATCCCAGGGAATCACCATCGGATCCCATTTTTGCCTTTGCTTGATGCCTAAATTTTTCTCCACTTCCCCATGTCCCAAAACAGTTTTGCTGGTGGGTTCGATGTCATAGGCTTTGCAAAGCTCGGCAACAACTCTGACCATCTGGTCCCATTGAACCCGCTTGAACGGGAATTTTCCGCCTTTGAAGGGTTTTTCCTGGGCATCGTGCATGCAGCAAACTGATATGCCGATTGACTTGGTGTTCGTGTTCAAAGTGTGTGCAGCATAGTTTGGTTTGACAATCTTTTCGTTTGCCTTGATGGAAAATTTGCCACGTACAATGTTTCCATCCCCCTCTATATAGATGTGATAGTGCGGACGCTTATCTCCTGCCTGATAGGAGCCTCCGGTCCAATGAAGGATGATGCGTTCCATTTTTGCTTTTGGTTTCCAATCTGCGGGCAAAACCGATCCTAGATTGGAAACAACGACGGGTGCTGCGACCAAGGGAGTGCCATCGCCGCTGAAATAGGCGCGATTTCCCCGAAACTCCAATGCATGTTTTTCCGGTGGTTTGTAATTTGGCGCAAACCCATGGAAATGGACAAATTTTCCGTTTTTGTCGCCGAACCACGCGATATGATTTGTCACAACGTGATTGCCCCATTGTTTCTTGGCGGCTTTGCCGGCGGTGTTTGGGTTTAGAAAATGGGTCGCGCCTCTGATCGCACTGGAAGCGCCAGACGCCCGCGCTTCAAGGTGGGCGATTGTCATGCCCATGATTTGTGACGTTGCTTGCGGCAGGTTTTCCCACGTACCAATCGGGTTTATGGCTGAAAACTGTTTTGGCTTATCGATCACTTTGATGATTGAGTTTGGAAACTCGGCTTTTGGATGCGCGACCCGGTTCAAAATGGTATCGATCACCGCGCCAATGCCGCCAGCGAGTTGTTTTTTGCCAAACTTATTGAAAATCTGAACTTCGCTTTGCGAAACACGGGCAAGCGCATCCAAATCTTTTTCAGTTACGATTATTTCAACCCCCTTGAAATTCTTTGGCACGCCATTGTTGGGGACAACTTGTTTCCCTGATTTGGGCAGTGCCTCAACAACCTTGGGAACGTCCTCCTTGATCAGGTTTTTGGCGATTTCCCGTGTCGCCGTTAGTGAGGCATCTAATCTCTCTGAGAGTTTATCAATGATTTTCTTGCGGGTTGTGTTGACCGTAACGCCACTTTCAGGCCAAAGGCGTTTGAGCGACGCAAGGAAGCGTGTCGAGTCGTTTTCGCCCATCACTTCCGACAGTTTGGCTGTGTTGTTCGCGAGAAGAAGTTTGGATGCGGGTTCCACGCCAGACAGGAATGAAATCAAAAGATCAATGGATCGATTGGGGCGATCCAGATTTTTTTCAAGCCTGTCCCAATGAGAGCCCGTTATGTGTGCAACGACTTCGCATTGTGCCAATCCGCTGACAATCTGCTCAGGTCCTATACCGCTTGCTTCGCGAAGGGGTTCGATTTTCGTGGCCCAGGTTTTCTTGTCGAACTGATAAAGACCAATGTTCCCATCTTTGTCTGAGGCTTTCGCTGCGGTCGTGGTCCACTCGTTTCCTGTCGCGAAATGCGCAATCGCGATCAAAAGCCCCGAGTTTGACCCATAAAGCAGGGCATTGCGATATGCCACGTTGGCGAAGTCCTTGAACTTCAACGACCGACGAAACTCGATGGGAAGATCTTTGTCAGCCAGCAGTTCCGGTTCTTTAAATTCTTGAAGCAGGTTTGCATCCACAAACCCTTCACCCGCTTCAACCCTCACTTTTGCCCACTTAAAGGACGTGTCTGCTTCATCTGGGACAGGCTCTGCGATGATTGTGATCTTGTCGTTTTCTTCAAGCTTTATCTCCGGTTCGGTGAGCCCGGACATTATTGACGCTTCAGCCACTAAAAAGACATCACCCGTTACTTGATACAGTTTTGTCAATTTTGCCTCCTGTTACGTCGTGCTTCCCTTAGCTTGCCGGGATGCACTTTTGGACTGCTTCCTGAGTTCGCTCACTGACGAATGCACTTTCAGCACCGTCTGTCTTGATAACCGGTAAGACTACCCGCAAAGCATCCCGTGTACCTTTATCCAGAATGCCGGTTGCGAAATCATCAGCGGATGTATTTTCGGAAATCTGGCTCGACGTGATTGATTTGGTCCTGTTGACGCAAGAATGAAGCGTCTTTTGGAACCGCATAATCTTAACATCCCGGGTCTGGGTAGTATCGCCGCGGAACAAGAGTTTTTCATCCAAGTTGGCAAAGCGGAACCTTGAATCTGTACACCCTCTCGGCTCATCTTCAATGATGCTCAATTGCAGGCTCGTGTTAATTTTGTTGCTCGGTGCAGGATCTCTTGTCGCGCCTTGAATTTTTAGGATCGCAGCGCGGGTTTCGTTGTCAAACCGGCCTGTTTGTGGCGCACACAATCTGCTTTGGATGTTTTGAACATCCGATTTGTCCAGTGTCTCCTCAACTTTCGTTTGGAACCTTGTATCGAAAGGTTCTGCTTCAACGGTCTCTGTTTTAACGATCGTCTTTACGATTACCTCTTTGGCATTTTCAGGTGTGTCACGCAGGAGCCGTTGGCCGATAAGCGTTTCGCGCTGGAGGCGTGGGTCCACATAGTTTGGCAGTTCATTGCCGGTTGCTGAAGCCCGTGCAAACGTGTTCGCATCCATCGTGATGGTGAACGGCATGCAAATCCGCAAGTAAGACCGCAATACGTTGACCGCATCCGGTTTGTATTGGATTTGGACATCGCGAAGTGAAATTCTGTAGGCGAGACGCCTTTCACTCACAATTGCCTTGATCGTAGAAGATTCCAGGCCGTTGTATAAGAAACGGTGATAGTCGGTGAAGAGGCTTTGAGAATATCCAAATGCTTCACCAATGATGGCGAGCGACTCCACACTTGCAACTCCCGTTGCAACCTTTAGGCCGCGGACCAACGTTTCAATTGCATTGATTTGTGAATTTCCAAATGCTTCGCGGTTGCGGACTTCTTCGATCCAGGCAAGATAACCGTCGCAGCGGCGATCTATATCGTTGAACCCGCTTTGGACAAAAAGTGTCCAGCTTTTATTGCCCATGGTTGCGTAATTACAAGAGGGTGGATTTGTATTCCCGTTTATGCCCGCCTGCTGGCAGATGAAGCCAAAATAGGTTTCCAGGTTCTGGGTCGCTTGTTTGAGATCATTGGAATACAGATCTGACCCAATACCGTTGCGTCTATAGTCAAACTCGCTCTGTGTGCAGCCGGATAAAACAATAATGCTGACTAACAGTATACAAAAAGTTCGAATATTTATAATCAAGTTAAGAAAGGACGGTACCCTTATATTTAAAGTCACAGCTATAAATCCCCTGAACCGAAAATTTATTGTGGCATGCTATATTGATTCGAGGATTGTTATTTCTGGACGGTGCGGTTTCTTCGGTGATATCCACAAGCAATCGGCGAGATGAAAACGATATGTTTTGTGATTACAAAAAGCCGAATTTATGCTGAAAGACCGGCGGTTCTTCGTGTAAACTTGATTTTTTCAACCCTTGTTCCCATGTCAGAAAAATGAAAATCGCATTGAAAATACTGGTAATTCTTTTCCCCGTTTTCGGGATTGTCGGGAACGTGCATAGCGGGCAGCGGGGTGCTGAACAGGTTGTTCTTTTACACGGAATAGCCCGCAGTTCTTCACATATGGAAGAATTGGAAACATTTCTTGAAGACAAGGGGTATCAGGTTTTTAACTTGGACTATCCATCGACCGAACACGATCTTGATGTTTTAACAGCGATGGTTGCCTCGGATATCCGGTCAAAGATTGACCCTTCCAAGCCGATGCATTTTGTTGGTTATTCCATGGGTGGGATCGTTACGCGGGCCTTGCTCAACAAGTACAGACCGGACAATCTAGGTCGGGTTGTCCAACTTGCTTCGCCAAACCAAGGAAGTGAGGTTGCCGATACGCTCAAAGAAGTATGGCTCTATGAGCAGATTTTCGGGCCTGCCGGACAACAGCTTGTCACGGAAGGTGCCGGCATAGAGGAACTTCTTGGAACCGTGGATTATGAACTTGGTGTTGTTGCGGGCAATTTTAGCATTGATCCTGTTTCTTCCAGTATTATTCCAGGCGACGACGATGGGAAAGTTTCCGTTGAAAGCACAAAAGTGGAAGGCATGCATGACCATATCGTGGTGTTTGCTTCGCATACTTTTTTCCCACAAAGTAAGGAAGTTCAGCGTCAGACGCTTCATTTCCTTCGGACAGGGTTCTTCAAGCACTCAGAGTGACTTCAGTACGGGTCAGTGCAGTCGGCTTTCGTAATTTGATGTTTGCAGGGGCCAATTTGTTAAAGTCAGCGTCCGATTTAGAAAACCATTTCTTCAAATTTTGAGGTTTCATGGCCACATTTGTATCCTGACAAAGGAGAATGGTCATGTCGCAAGTGATTTCCCCGAACTTTTCGAAGCCGGATGCAAAGACGCGGAATTTGATCCAACGAATGCGGCGCTTCGATCTTTTGGATCGCATCGAACTCATCGAGAACACTTTCAACAAGATTGTCTTCAAGACACGGTTTTCACTGGCTGACCAGGTTTTGTTGCATGCGTTGATCAGCAGCCGCGCAAACGTTCGCATCGTGAGCCTGATTGATCTTCAAAGCGCCAGCTCGACCGTTCAGTCTCTTATTGGCATAACCAAGGACCTGTACGGACTGGCACTGGAAGGTAATGCCTTATCAAATGTTGATCTGGTGCTCGCCGTTGATGGGATGAATGAAGATGGCACTGAGTTTATACAGTCCAATCCCTTTGACACCGCTCATCGGATTAATCCGCTTGCGGATTGGAGCCAAGAGCAGCTTATAGACTATGTGCTTGCGCATGAAGTTCCCGTTAACCCGGATGATATGCCGGGTGTCTCAAAGCACGCTGCTTAAATACTTTGTAATGCAGGAGTGACAGGGAGTGACTAGCAAGCACCCCCTGTCTAGCCGCGGCGAGTTCGCCCCGAATTTGCCGCGACACAACTTGTGCGGTTGATATGCCCCAATACCCACCGCACGGATGTCTTAAACACACGTATGAACGCCCTGCCATTTTTCTTTTCGAGACTTTTTGTCTCAATAAAATAGTCATCGCCTCTGCAACACGCATGCCAGCTGATCCCGCGTGTTTGCAACGCCGACGTGAGGTATGTGTGTCAGTTCGCTGAAATGTAAAAGTTACTTACGGTAACATGGAGCCGCTTCGATGGGTCAGATTACCCCGATTGCAGGTTCATTTTGGCAATTCTTTCAGCCAGTTGATCGGCTAGTTCTGTTTTGAAACCGCGCCTTTTGAATGCTTTCGCTGTTTGATTGAGGAGGTCAGGTTCCATCTTCAAGATGATGGCAACCAACTTTTCTTTTTCCTCAACAAGGCCTCGACGATCGCTGGACAACAGTTTGGCAAAGGCGACCAAGCTGGATTGCTGCGGATCAAGCTTGTCGGCGATTAGATCGGCTTGGTCAAAATCGCCCGCGAGATCGGTAAACAGATAATGGTAAAAGTTAAGCCATGCGGGAGGGACGGGTGTGAGGATGAGCGCCCGCATCAGATACGCTTCGGCGAGTTCCAATTCATCAGATGCGATAAAAAAGGCGGCAACATCGCCAGCAATATCTCGGTCCAAGGGATTCAATTCGATTGCATTGTCAGCAGCGGCGATGACCCTGTTTTTGTCCAGTTTTCCACTTATCTTTTCAACGGCGAACCGGGCCTGAAACGCCCTTGCATTTTGGGGGTCCAGGCGAACGGCCAAGTCGGCTAGAGTTTCTGCATACTTTAGGGGATCTTCTTTTGCTGTGGAATAATTGCGGCGGTATGCTTCGGCGTACAAAAAAGCCAAGAGAGCATGCATGGATGAGGATGCGGTGCCTGCATCAACTGCACGCTGAGCACATTTTAGTCCATTGGAAAAAGCCTGGAGCGACTCCCTCATAAAGTAGGAGTAAATCTGACGGATACAGATGAGCTTTTTTAGATTTCGCTCCGGGCTGGCAATGTCGCGATAAATGACGCCATAAGGAGACATCAATTCTGTCACGGTCTTTGCGATGATATGCCGATTTGCCAATTCCTGTTCGCCCGCCGGTTGAGCAAAGAGAAAGTCATCTGACCAGACAATTTTGCCGGTTAAGGGTTGGGTCAGTTTCAGGTAAGCTTCCAAGACGTTGCCGTTATCTTTCTTGGTGAAAAAAATACTGAGTGCATAGTCTTGCTCAAAATAATCGCTGTCTGATTTAGACTGTCGATTTGAGACATCATAAATTCTGTATTCCCGGAACCTGGAAAAAGCGATGATCGCACGAATTGATAATTCGCTTTCGCTAATCCAGTCTGGAATGCCTGTAGGCCCGTATTCGATGTTAATCGTAACACTGGGAAGGGAAGTGATTGAATGGGGGATATTGTCGGGCGTCGGCAGTGACACCGAACCAGTATAAGATGTGCTGGGGCGTAAGCTGAAAAGGTTGGGGTTGAACGCGTAAAGCAGACCTGCAGAAACAAATGCGATCGCTAAAAAGAGTGCCGCATAGAGAGTTCGGTTTGCGTTGCTTTGCGGTGGCACGCTTTTTCCCATCGCATCGTTTTCAGATGAGGGAGGTGCCAACGTGCTGCCACCCGTTGGGGCGAATGTGAATTGCGGAATGTAGCTGCCTTTTTCAAGGGTGATGACAACGGGCGGTTGTGTGTCAAGATCTCGGAAATAGTTGTCCAGCGCCTGGCGCAGACGACCCGCCATAACCCTTACGGAGGGATCGGTGGTTGGATCAAAGTCTTCAGGCCGCCCGAGGGCGTCCACCCCTATCGTGTATCCTTTTATGTCAGCCGTTTCGTCTGCGAGTGTTTTTTCAACGACAAAGGTCAAAAAGTTTTGCAGTTGCGGCGAGTTTGCAAAGCCCGATGAGGATTTCAACTCCGCCAGAATCTCTTGCACTTTTGCCGTTTTTTCATCGGAATACCGCACGAAATCAGCTTTCCCCGACTAATCTATTCGTTATCGATGAATATCTTACGTTTTCTAGCATAATCCGACAGAAATGGCGAATGAGCCAGTCCTATGCATGCATGGCGAGGTTTCATCCTTTGATCGTGTTTCCCGCCATGGCTTTTTGGCACGCTTTGATGGGATCGACCGATGGGATCGCGGTAAACCCGCTCATCGAATTTTGATCCGGGTTTAAAGTGTGGCGCCTTAGTTGGAAGCGTTTTGTAGGTTGTCTGAAACGCGGGTGGCAGACTTTGTGAATGTGTCCTTGCCTTGCTGAATTTGCTGTCCTGCGCTTCCCGAGAATGCCAAGTTCCAATCCGTTGACAGTTGCGGAGGATTTACCGAGTAATCGAGGTAGCCTGTCCAGCCGGTGATTGATCGGCAGTCTTCCGTTGCATTTGACCAAGCAACCGAAAACGAAATCACGTTCGTTGGAGCATAATAAAATCCGGTGAGCGGATAGGGTGTTCCTTTGCAGTTGTAGCCAGCCGCGTTGTTGACGTAGGTGCCGGTAACCACATACGTGTCCGGTTGGGTTGGGGATTGGGTAAACGTAAAATTGGCGACTGAACCGCGTTGATTGGTCCAACTCGTCGTTGAAGTAAGGAGGCTGCTATTTGCCTCAATATTCTGACCATCCGCAATCGCTATTTGCGGTACGAAAATGATAAAAAAAGAAAGGATGTATATTATCTTACGATTCATTGCAGTCTCCCATGTTCTAGAAGAC
>JBCCXO010000081.1:0-12902 GCA_039191645.1 Pseudomonadota bacterium
CAAAGCCACCATGCCCCCCAACAAAGCGATCCACTTACAATCAAAGTAAAAGAAACACGGATTATTTTTTGGATCATGGCAGGACCTTCAACGTAGAAAAATCCATCTTGAATACCGTCAGATCATCCAACCGCTCAATCTCTCCTTCGGCTTCAACGAAGAGCGCGACCCAATCTCCAACTTTGTCATTAACCGGATTACCTTCTTTGTCAGTCAGCAGAAAGAATTGATGACCATCAACGTCACCAGAACTGACGAATACCGGCGGGACGCCGCCAACGATACAAAGATTTGCACATGCTTTGTGGGCTAGTCCTGTGCCAGGCCGCATGGCCCCCACATAACATTTCCCATCGCAAATCTCACCGGAAAGGCGCCATTGACCCATTGAAACGGGCTTTGCAGGTTGAAAATCCGCCGGCAATTTTTCCTCCGAGGCTTCAATACTCTGGTGACCGGCAACCTGCAGCATGGTGACATCGCCACGCTTTAGATATACACCCCGGGCAACCACTCCCTCTCCTTCCATTTCTTCAGCATCAAGAAACGCACCGCGCTTCCCGCCACCAGACATGATAAGTGTCGTTGCCGGATTGCTGCCTTCGGCCGGCAATCGAAGCACCGGATAGGGGTGATGTTCGAGAACACCAGCAAGGGTTTGTCGTCCAAGATCAAAACGAAAACGCCCGTCCCCTGCCTCTCTGGCGGAGGATGACAGAAGCAGTGACAGCGCGACAAACAGAGCAATAAAGAGCGCAAATACAGGCAAGATTAGCTTTGCAATGTCGCTGGGCAGCTTTTTACCATAGCCAATAAAGAAAGGACGATCAGAGCCAGACTTAGCCATTAACATCTCCGATCGGGGTTGGCTTTACAAAGGTGCCTGGAGGTAACGGCCGGGGGTCCAGAAACACAGTTTCGCCTTCAAGCCTAAGACGGTAGGTTGAAATCTTTTCTTCAAAAGGTGCCGGAGATCGGCCGTCTTCAGGCTTGTACTGAAATCCGTGCCAGGGACAGGTTATACAACCTGCAACGATCTTTCCCTCTCCGAGGGGACCGTTTTGGTGTGCACATACATTGTGAACTGCGGAGAGTGTTTCACCGTTGCGGAAAATTGCTACCCGCTCTTCATCGGGAAGTGAAACAACGATTGCACGTTTATCAACAATGTCAGAAACCTTTCCCGCCTCTATCCATGGAATGTCGTCGGATGTTTGTGCCGGCTTAGCGACTTCGGCCTCTTCCTTTCGATCTTTCATGGCAGCCCAGAAGTGCAAAAATGAGACCGCAGCCACACACACAAAAAAGACGATTGCAAACACTGGATCACGCTGCGTCTGCAAAGGCCCCAAGGCCACATGAAGAACCACAGCCGCGTACCCGAAATAGATGCCCATATGCAGTTTCTTCCAAACAGGCGGGCTAAGAAAACTCAACCAGAAATCATGACTGGTGACGGCAAGTATCAACAACATCACGAAAGCAAATATCCCGAACACCTCAAACGGAAATCCAAGGACCTGCCCAAAGCTTGTATTGCTGCTGAAAAGCGCTGCGTAGCGATCTGTTGGACTAAAGGCGAAATACCACCCCAAAACATAGTTGGCGTGAACCGCAGCTACACAGGCAGTAAGAACGCCAAAATGCCTGCGATTATAAAGCAAAGGTAAGAACTTATCGTTCATTCGGGAAAGAGGGCCAATGCATAATATGAAGCTCAGCATCAAGAATGCGCATGAGCCAAACGCCCGCATCCGCATCACCGGCCTTTCCACCGGCAAACTGGTATCCTGAAAATTCACACCCACGCGAATGTAAAGATAGATATAAGCTGCAACAGCAACGACCAGAACAGCATCATAGATGTATTTGTTCCTGTTCCAGATAACGGGTTTGTAATCGACACCCATCTTAGTCTTCCTCTGCCGGTTCCAGAAGAACGGGTTGCACGGTTTCAGGCGGCGTCTGCTTAATCAAAAGCGCCCCCAAAACGATGGCTGGCAGGACCAGGCCCAGAACGGTCCATAAGGTTCGGTGAAATTTGCGGGCATCTTTTTTCAAGTCTCGGTCTCCTTGCCCGTTTCAAGCACCCACCATCGCCAAATGACAAGCGGCCACAACAACGTTAGCCCTGGTACAAGCAACGGGCGGAAACCCAAACTGCCCTTGGCATAAGGTTCAACCCTTTCAATACCAAATACGATGAATGCCAATGCAACCAACAAGCCCGCTCCCAGATAGATCTCAATCAAGAATACAATTAACTCGGCAGTCGACATGAAAATGAAAAGTCCTTTAAAGTAAGTATTTTAAACCTATAAAACGGAAATCAGTAAGACAACCTGCATTCCATTCAGGGGATAAAATTGTGATCTGAAAATCCGAGGCATTTAGTATCACCCGCTAATACCATTGGATTTGCAAGACGTTTTGGAATATCGATTGCCAATGGCCAAAAACACAAGTCCGAAAACAGACTGGAAATTCCTCGAAGAACGCGATTCGCTGATCGCGGAGGCACACGCACGGCCATCCCAGAACATCGAGCCTCCCGCCGAGGTGCTACACCTCGCTTTCAGAGCAGAAGAAGCGATACAAAGACAGTTCTTTGACGCAATAAACGCTGATAGCGAAGACACAAAACTGCGCCACGCGATCAGCAAGGTCAAACATGCAAGCATCAAGCTTGAGCGTCACACCGAGTTTATGTCCTGCACGCTTTTCCGGGACAAATCGGCACAATCAGACCAGCAGGATCTTAAACAGATACTGAATGACAATTTTCCCATGCAGGAAATCGAAATCCTGGTTCTCCTCCGCCTTGATATCATGAAGACAGCCACAGAAATGCTGAAATCCCTACCCGCCAATCAACGTGTGTATGGCGGCTCTATTCGGGGTGACATCGACGCAAGATCAACGTTCATCCCCGATGATGAGGGATTTATACATCTGGCTGTTCACGCAAAGAATATCACGGGCCATGAGCTGGGTCGGAGGCTTCAACGGCTCATAGAAATGGAAACCTATCGCACGATGACCTTGTTAGGGCTGCCGCTCGCTCGGCAAGTCGGCTCTAAGCTTAGCGCGCACGAGCGTGAGCTTGAAGTTTTGACGGTTCAATTGCGCGGAAATGGCGAAGCCTCACAAGGCGATGACGAGAAACTCTTTGAACAGCTTTCCAGCCTGTCAGAAAAAACCAACATACTTTCGGCAGAAACCCGATACCGGTTTGCTGCCAGCCGGGCTTACTTTGATTTGTTTCAGCAACGCCTTGATTCGCTGGAGGAAGAAAAAATCGGCGATGTTCAAACCATGAGTGGCTTTCTGAAGGCCAGAATTGATCCCGCCATGGCAACGATCGAGAGCATCGCGAAACGCCAACGCACGCTGAATGATGATCTTTCCCGCGCGCTTTTACTGTTGCGTACGCGCATCGAGTTGAACTTGAACAAAGGCAATCAGGAATTGCTGAAATCCATGGATAAACGCCATGACCAGCAGCTGAAAATCTCCCGCACGGTGGAAGGCCTTTCCGTCATTGCAATCACCTATTACGCAGTTGGCCTGGTATCACATCTGCTGAAAGTCCTGTCTCAGCAACCGTGGATGCCGCTCTCCGTAACATCACTGACAGCAATTTCTGTCCCCTTTATCTTGGCAGTTGTTTGGTGGACATTACACCGTATCAGATTGGCCTGGGCTGAAAAACGATCAACCAGCGACTAGTCTAGAGGTGCTCGAGCGTAGCATTCAGGGCTTCGCGCAGTCTTGAAACCTCCGTGCCGCTTCGCGCCAGCACACGCAAACCAACATAAGACATCGTAATGCCCGCTGCTTTGGCGAACGGTCGCCCCGACCGCGCATGCGTCTTTGTATCTTCAAGCGCGACGCAGAATCCCTCTGTAAGATCGCTCAACATGCGGTTAACGAACTCTGCAATGTCGGGATCATTATGTGCTGCACCAACCGCTGCATTACACAAAAGACACCCTCTCCTATCGCCCTCATCTACAGCCACGATCGCAGAAGAAAAGAACCGGGAAATGCGCGCTACGCCATCACCAGTAGAGGCATCTTTCAGCGCCAACACGCCCGGTTGCAAGACCGTTTCATCGTAGAGCGTGAGGGCTTCAACGAACAAATTTTTCTTACTGCCAAAAGCTTTGTAAAGACTTCCTCTGGAAAGCTGCAATCCATCAAGGAGATCCGGAAGGCTGGTCTCTTTGTACCCACCGTCCCAAAAAACATGCATTGCATCTTCACGAGCTTTTCCAAGATCAAATTCGCGTGGACGAGCCATAGACAAGCACCTCGATTAACATCAAACGGTAATTTGGAACTGATTGGTTCACAATTCAAGTTATTGTGAACATCTGTTTATTGACCAAATGGTTCCGAATGTACAGATTGCAACTGCCAGCGAGGTAGATCACCCGCTTAAAATTCAAAACCCTCAAGAGGAAACATCATGGATCGTCGTACATTTATCATCTCAGCATCCGCTGCATTTGCAGGTGCAACACTCACTGTCCCAGCATTTGCTGGCTCAAAATCAGGTTCTTTCACCGGCGATAGCAACCACGTAACCAAAGGCAAGGTTACAGTTAAAGACGGAAAAATTGTCCTCGAAGACAGCTTCTGGTTCGACGGCGCACCAGATCCACGGGTCGCACTTGGCAAGGGCGGCAAGTTTAAATCAGGCACAGATTTTGCGGTGTTGAAAAAGAATGCAGGCAAACAAACCTATGCAATTCCTGCAAACCTCAAAGGTTCCGACTTCGACACCGTAGTCATTTGGTGCCGCAAGTTTTCCGTTCCTCTTGGACACGCAAAACTCAAGTAATTTTTAAGACTATTTTTATCACCTAAACATTCCAATCAGAAACCAAAACCCGCCGCTCCTTCCTGCGGCGGGTTTTTTAATTATGCTTAAGGCTATTGCTTCAAAGGCTGTAAGGCGGCTGCAGATTTGGCAAGCCTGACCAGATTGATAAACTCGGAACGATACCCAAACGGGTCGATGCCTCTACCGCTTTGGGCAAGTTCAATCACATCATCATAATCAAAGTCCTGAGTGTATTGCCCCCCGCGCAGGAGTTGACCAAAAGCGGCAACACTCGCTGCAAAGCGACTGTCTTGAGAGGCTGCATCAACTGTCTGGACGGCATGCCCCGTATCGATGACCTGAGTAATGAGAGAACTGGTATTGCTATCCGGCAATTTATACCGAATTTTCAAAAACCCGTATTCAGATGCATCCCCATCAAACTGGGTTTCCGGCGCATTATATCTTAAAGGATCAACCAAGGCCGACGCTGAGTTTGGCGGCGTAATCTCATATAAAGCGGTAACAGTATGTCCGGCTCCAATGTCACCAGCATCCACTTTATCATTGTTAAAGTCTTCGCGATCCAAAACGCGAGTCTCGTATCCGACTAGACGATACTCACCAACAAGTGCGGGGTTAAACTCGACCTGCAACTTAACATCTTTCGCAATCGCAAAAAGAGTTGATCCGGCCTCTTCCACCAGTACTTTGCGTGCCTCGGACAACGTGTCGATGTAAGACGCATTGCCGTTGCCGTTTTGAGCCAGCGTCTGCATCAATTGATCATTGTAATTGCCACGCCCAAATCCAAGAACCGAGAGGGTAATCCCGGTTTCGCGTTTACGTTCAATGTAACTCTTGAGTGCTTCCGTGTCGGAAATACCAACATTGAAATCCCCATCAGTAGCCAAAATGACCCGATTGACACCCCCTTCCTTGAAACTCAACTGAGCGAGATTGTAGGCCTGCCGGATGCCTTCTGCACCCGCGGTCGCTCCGCCAGCTCGCAGACTATCGAGTGCGGCAAGAATCTTGCCCTTTTGGGAGGCCTTTGTGGGTTCAAGGACAGTACCGGCACCACCGGCATAGGTCACAATCGAAACCGTATCATCTGGTTTTAGTGTAGAAAGCAACAGCTTAAAAGAATTGCGCAGCAAAGGCAGTTTATTCGGCGCATTCATGGACCCAGACGAATCGATCAGAAATACCAGATTGGAACTGGGGGTCTCCACCTGAGGCAGTTCATACCCCTTGATACCAATGGAAAGCAATTTGGTACCAGCGTTCCATGGGGTTGGCATGATGGAGACATTCGCCTTGAAGGGCGCAGATTTCTCTGTCGGCACGTCATAGTCATAGTCAAAATAATTGACAAGCTCCTCAATCCGGATCGCATTCTTTTGCGGCAGAACATTGCTGTTAAGAGAAGCCCGCATGAAGGAATATGACGCCGTATCAACATCAACCGAAAAGGTTGAGACCGGATCCTCACGGACAATTTTCACCGGATTGGCATCAACGGCTTCAAACTTATCCCGACCTTGACCTTGAAACTGTTGCGATGGAACATCAATCGTTGATGGTGCAATGGAAAGGCTCTTGGTTGCTGGAACAGCACC
Organism: Pseudomonadota bacterium; assembly: GCA_039191645.1. Lineage (GTDB taxonomy): Bacteria > Pseudomonadota > Alphaproteobacteria > Rhizobiales > Rhizobiaceae > JAALLB01. The sequence continues at coordinate 6,451 of JBCCXO010000081.1, forward strand.
CCCGACATTAACACCCTTGTTGAAGTGCAACTGAGGTTGACTTTGTTGGCGTGACCGGTTGGCTGACAGCAAATCAGCCGCTTCATTCGCAACCCGACTGACGCCCTCATCCCTGACGGCTTCATTCAATGCCACACCCGGTGAGGATAAACCCGTTGCTTCTCGATTTTGCGGATTATCCACCAGCGCTGTTTCATTTTCCGGTTTCAGAGGTTTATTGGCAACAACCGGGTTTTCCAACAACGATTCTTGTGGAAGCAACACGTCACCGACATTTGGACCAACAATCATCATCGCCAACACCGCAACACTTGCGCTACCGGCCAAACCATAGGTCCATTTTGACTGAATAGAATTCATAACACGTCTCCAATTTGACAAGGTTTCATTTCTGCCCCCTTGCTCCTTGAGACGTGTCTGTTCAGATATTCCTTGGGCGGCGGCAGATTTTTTTTCTGTATGGAAACTCCGCATAGCCGCAGAGATAGCTTCCGCTTTGACTTTAGAATCAGGTTCTAAACGTTGTTCGCGAAACGCGTTTTCAAGTCTTTTCAGATCTTTGTTCATGCTTCTTCTCTTGCCATGATACGTAAGGCTTTCTTCAATTCACCCATCCGCCAGGAAACAGTGGACTCCTTCAGACCCAACACTTCTGATGCTTCGCGATGGTTCATCCCCTCACCAAGAACAAGCACCGCAGTTTCTTTCAGATCCTCCGGCAATTGAGCCATCAGCTCTTCTAGCCATTTCAGATTTCGGGAGGTTTCGGCGGCTTCTTCTTGCCGTAATGCCTCCACTTCAACATACGCATTTTGGAGCCTGGACGCTGTAGACTGTTTTCGTTTCCAATCTTTGACGCGATTTACAACCACTTGATAAAGCCAGGTTGTAAACCTGGATTGGCCTTTGAATGTCTTCAGTTTTGACGGAAGGGAGACGCAAACTTCTTGCGCAATATCCTCCGCCTCCTCCCGATGCCCGCAAAAACGATACGCAACACGAAAGAGCAGATCATAATGCCGTTCCAGCAAGTGCCCGAACGCTTCTCCATCTCCATTCACCGCCAGTTTAACCAGCGCTTCATCGCTTACTTCCGGTCCCAAATCGACTTCCTGTATCCGAATATTCAAACGATTAGACGTACGACAAAGGCAAATCCTTGGCTAAAACAAAAAAAAACCGCCCAAAGACGGATTTTCTTTATGATTCAGGACAATTGGGAGCGGATTCCCTCACCGGTACCCTCTGGATTGCCAGATCTTTAAAATGCGCACGAAATTCACATTGGTCGCTGGACCGGCAGGTTCGACATTTCCTGGATTACCGGACGCGTTGACGTGTTGTACGTAACAAGCGGTTTTATCGCACTGAATATTAACCTTTGCCCCATCCGGATGATGAAGCGATGCAGTTCGAGCAAAAGAGCCACCGACTGCTGATAACGCGATTATCAACGCAATTACAATAACTTCGGCCAGTTTCCGGAACATCTGACTTCTCCGCATTTGGCCCCGTCCGGCAGAAAGTATATCACAGACAAAAACCGGAAAAGTTAACAATTAGGAAAGCTATTCACGCTTCACACAGCTCTCTTCTGACCCATTTTCGCAGGCAAGTCTGAAAAATTCCCTTGATTTTTCCTCGTCCTGCGGAACGCCATACCCGTTTTGGTAAAGCCTTGCGAGGTTTTCGCAGCCCAAGGCATAGCCTCCTTTGCAAGCTGAATGATATAACTCCGCTGATTTAGTAGCATTTGCCGCTACGCCGTGGCCCTCTTCATAGGCATAACCCAGATTGTTGCAGGCCCAGGAATTGTTTTTGGCACATGCCCGCCGATCCAGAAAGACAGATTTGAGAAAGTCTTTCTCAACCCCCTCGCCTTTGGAATGCATGAAAGCCAACCGCGCACAAGCATTCATGTAGCCCAGGCCGCATCCCTTCTCCGCCAATTGGGCCGCTGCCTTAAAGTCTTTGTCAAAACCAGTGCCATAATAGTAAAGCTCGCCAAGGCTAAAACAGGCATATCCATACTGATCGTCACAAGACATACGATAAAATTTGGCAGCCTTTTTGTAGTCCTGCTCAACACCCTGTCCGTACTGATGAAGATACCCTACGTTGCTACATCCCCGCGCGTACTCGCGTTCGCAAGCAAGCACATAATACTCATGGGCTTTCTGATAATCGACTTTCTGGTGCAGACCATCATAGAAGAAATCGCCCAGATCATCACATGCTTCATGATCGTTCTTGCAAGCCTTCTCGAGCAGGGCAGCTGCTTTGGCTAAATCCTTTTCCACGCCCTTGCCGTTGCGATAGTAATTGGCAAGATTGGTACATCCTCGGGCATTTCCGCCTTCACAACCCTTTTGATAGAGTTCGAATGCCCGGTTGAAATCCTGCTTGACGCCAATTCCATTGCCATAGTGATAACCCAAATTGGTGCACGCTCTGGCATAATCCCGGTCGCAGGTTGCTGTATAATACTCAACCGCCAGACTGTCATTTTTTTCAAGTCCACCCAGGCCCTCAGCAATATAGTAAGCAAGATTGTAACACCCATCGTTGTAGTGTCCCTCGCAACCCTGCCGGTAAAGCTCAGCTGCTTTACCTTCGTCTTTGTTGCGGCCCAACCCTTCAGCATAAAGATAGGCAAGATAAGTGCATCCACCACCGCTCCCCGCAACACAGGATTTTTCGTACCAATCTGCTGCAATGCTATCGTTCTCCTCAACGCCCAATCCATCATCATAAAGAGTGCCGAGGTACCAACATCCACGCGGGTCCTCACCCTCGCAGCCCAGTGCGTAAAGACGATGCGCTTCTTTTAGGTTTTCAGCGGCACCCTGCCCGGTTTCATACTGATAACCGGCCATGGTACAGCCGATGTGTGCACCCGAGTTACACGCACGTTGATAAAGTTCAATTGCCCGTGCCTGGTCTTGCTTGACACCATCTCCAAGGCGATAGAGGTCTCCCATATTCTTGCATCCATACATGTTGTATAGATTGCAGGCTTTCAAAAAGAAGCCAAAAGCCTTTTCACTGTCTTGTTGAGGATCTTGTGTATCGGCATAAATCACGCCGAGATTGTTGCAAGCCTTGCTGTTTTCAAGGTCGCACCCCTTCTCGTAAAACGCCCTTGCTACCTCAAGGTCTTGTTCAACCGCGATCGCCTGATCATACATAAACGCATAATTGGTGCACCCGAAGCTGTCGCCGCCATCGCAGGCTTTTTTGTAAAGTCCAATTGCTTTCAGGCGATCCTGTTTAACATGCTCGCCTTCCTCATAGATAACGCCCAGCGTGTTGCAGGCTTCTGCGACACCGGCAAAGCAATCGACTTCTGACCGGGCCCAATTGTAAAGATTGAGGTCCTTATCTTCCTCGCGAACTTCACGATCAAGTGCAGCATGCGCAAATCCGGCAAACGCACTGAGCGCTGGCAATACAAGCATCAAGGATGTGGTTGTTTTCCTCAAAACCTTCATCTCCTCAGTTTATCCTCTTGCTCCTGCTGCATCAAAGTCTTCTCGTCGAGATTATTCGCAATGCGAGGTTTTGCAAGGGTTGCGTTCCAATTGAACCTGATTTTGGTTTATGGTTTTAGCCGGATAATCACGTTAGCCTTTGGATGAAGCTTTTTCTGCCCTATAACTTTGCGCTGAAACGCACTATTTAGAACAAATGTCGAACCCGTTTGATTCCATACCCGATGACGAGGGCCTGCCACCGCCAAGCGCAGGTGGGATTGCCGCGCGCGCCATGGCAGCAGGACGCGGGCGAAACATGCCGGACTATTTCGACGGCTTGAACCCGGAACAACTCGACGCGGTACAGTCACTCGACGGCCCACTTCTGGTTCTGGCAGGGGCCGGAACCGGCAAAACCCGCGTTCTGACGACCCGCATCGCTCATATTCTGGCAACCGGTCGCGCTTATCCCTCTCAAATCCTGGCGGTGACGTTCACCAACAAAGCAGCCCGCGAAATGAAAGAACGGATTGGCCGTATGGTTGGCGAAGCGGTTGAGGGCATGCCTTGGCTTGGAACGTTTCATTCAATCGGGGTAAAAATTCTGCGCCGTAACGCTGAACTCGTCGGGCTTAAATCCGATTTCACGATTCTGGATACAGATGATCAAATCCGGCTGTTAAAGCAACTCATTCGCGCTGAAGGCATCGATGACAAACGCTGGCCCGCACGTTTGCTAGCGGGCCTGATCGACAATTGGAAAAACAAAGGTCTCAGCCCCGATCAAATACCCGAGGGCGATGCACGATCTTTTGGCGATGGACGCGGACGAGAACTTTACGCCCAATATCAGGACCGGTTGAAAGTCTTAAACGCATGCGACTTCGGCGATTTGCTCACCGAAACCATTCGTCTATTCAAGGAAAATCCGGATGTTCTTGCGGAATTTAACAATAAATTCAAATACATATTAGTAGACGAATATCAAGACACCAACGTCGCACAATATCTCTGGCTCCGCCTATTGGCACAAAACCCGCCCTCCGTGGCAGGGCAAGCTGGCGCAGCCAGTGCAAGCCCGCGAACGGACGCGAGCATGGATATGCGAGCGGAAGACCAAAAAGACCTCAAACCAAATCTTTGCTGTGTGGGCGATGATGATCAGTCGATCTATGGTTGGCGGGGTGCAGAGGTTGACAACATTCTGCGGTTTGAAAAGGATTTTCCCGGTGCAAAGGTCGTCCGACTAGAGCGCAATTACCGCTCCACGGCCCACATTTTGGGGGCAGCCGGTCATCTCATCGCAAACAATGAGGGCCGTCTCGGCAAAACGCTCTTCACCGAGCACGCAGACCCAGACGATGCGAAGGTCACCGTTTCGGCGGGTTGGGACTCAGAGGAAGAAGCCCGCACCATCGGAGACGAGATCGAGGCACTTCAGACCAAGGGGCATATGCTCAATGAAATTGCAATTCTGGTGCGTGCTTCTTTCCAAATGCGCGAGTTTGAAGACCGCTTCGTGACCATGGGGCTCAACTATCGCGTCATTGGTGGCCCGCGTTTTTATGAACGCATGGAGATCCGCGATGCGATGGCCTATTTTCGGGTGGTGTGCCAGCCGGCTGACGATCTCGCCTTTGAGCGCATCGTCAACACACCAAAACGCGGTATCGGTGATGCGACCTTGCGCATCATCCACAACAATGCCCGCGCCCGCAACATCCCGCTAACGTTGGCGGCACGCGAACTCACTGAAACGGAAGAGCTAAAGCCAAAAGTCCGCGGCACGCTGAAGACGGTACTCGATGATTTTGACCGCTGGCGGAGCGAGCTCACCAGCACCGCCCATACGGAACTTGCAGAGACCATATTAGAGGAGTCCGGCTACACCGAAATGTGGCAGAACGACCGCTCTGCCGAGGCCCCGGGCCGCCTCGAAAATCTCAAGGAACTCATCCGCTCGATGGAAGAGTTTGAAAACCTCCCCGGCTTTCTGGAACACGTCTCGCTGGTGATGGATGCGGACCAGCAGGAAAACATGGATGCCGTCTCGCTCATGACCCTGCACTCCGCCAAGGGGTTGGAGTTTGACACCGTCTTCTTGCCCGGTTGGGAAGAAGGCCTTTTCCCACATCAGCGCTCCCTGGATGAAGGGGGACGCTCGGGCCTCGAAGAAGAGCGCCGCCTTGCCTATGTGGGCATCACCCGCGCCCGCGAACGCTGCTTTATCTCGTTTGTCTCCAACCGCCGCATTCACGGGCTTTGGCAGGCTTCCATGCCATCACGCTTTGTAGATGAATTGCCGGAGGCCCATGTGGAGATAAACGAAGGCTCCAACGCCTATGGCGGTTATGGCGCGTCCGGGGCCGGCGGGCGATATGGCAGCAGCCGGTTTGATAACATGGACACGTTTGATTCCGGCTATTCAAGCCCCGGCTGGCAACGCGCAAAGGGGCGCCCCGGCGCTGGCGACAACCGCTGGGGGACCCGTTCAGGCCCGCAATCCTCAGGCCAGATGGGCCGCACAATCGAGGGGCAACTCATCGCTTCTTCGGTCAACGACTCTTCGCGTTTTTCTGTGGGCGATCGGGTGTTCCACCTGAAATTCGGCAACGGCAACATCGCCTCGATCGACGGCAACAAACTGACCATCGACTTTGACAAAGCGGGGCAAAAACGCGTGCTGGACTCGTTTGTCGAGGCGGTTTGAGATAGTAAGACAATATCTCCCACTTTTACAAAAAATCTATCCCGCTTCAAAGCCTTACCCCATACTTCTCTCACTTGCAGGTTGCATAACCATCGAACGGTACCAGCGTTGGGTGTTCTTGCAAGAAGCGGAGCGGCCGTAGCCATCGAATGCGTATGGGCGGCTTACGGTTTCTGCGGTGTTGGAATTGGGATTTGTTGAGAGTTTGCCCGATTCTGCACCTGCGGTTTCCAAGAGGCTTCGCCGGAGCGTGTGCCGCAGATCTCCGG
>JBCCXO010000082.1:0-12246 GCA_039191645.1 Pseudomonadota bacterium
AAAACTTGCAAAAATTATTGCCGAGCACCTTTTATGAGATGATGCGTTCCTATATTGAGTTTGCGGATAAGCTCAACATATCCGAGGCTTCGGCAAATTTGGCCATTAGCCGACAGACGCTGAAGCGGCATCTGACGGAGCTTCAAACGCTGACCGGGAAAACTTTCTTTCGTTCAATGGGAAATAAATTTGAACTCACCGAAGATGGTGCAGCTGCGAAAGTGGAAGCCAAGTCATTGTTGGTGCTTACAGACAAATGGGTTAAACGCACGTCGGCTTCCGGATTGCAGTTCACGCAAGAAGTGTTTTCTGAAGAAGATAAATATCTGTTTGTCCAAGATCATCCGATCATCGATGTCTGGCACGTTGCCCCGCCGCTTCTCAGAGAGGGATTGTCATGTTGGGTGAACGCAAGCGGGCATCTTGAACATAAAGCTATGAATAAGATCCGGCCGTATCTCATTGTTTTTCGAGAATATGAAGGTGCGTGGATGTGTTTTGAGATAGGAGAAAAGTCTTCGATTGCTGAATGGCTTGGTTGGAATTGGGCAAAGAGTGCGATCGGCACGTTTCTAGATTCAGACTCCGTCGTCAGTCAGAATGGCCGTGAAATGACAGATGCATATGATGTGGCGGCAAGATCTGGTGGCCTGTGTTATGAGCATATCTGTGCGCTTCTTCCCAAGCCGGATTGTGAAAAACTATTGCATGTGAACTATCAACGGTTGATATTTTCCTGTCTTCTTCCGAACAATGAAAAAGTTCTTGCTTCGTTGGTCTGCCGCACTAATGAAGTTAGAATCAATGGAATTGATCCCGAAAATATTCCTCTAATGAATGAAGAATATATCACAAAATACTGTTGATTTATATTTGTAGAATCAGCTATTAGCAAAATATTGTTTGGCATTTACTTTTCCAGGCGGAGAAAAGTCGATGAATGCATTATTTTGTAGTACAGTTGATGAAAATATCTCAGCTATTCGGAAAATAATAGATTTTCTAGGAATTACGCTTCAAACAGGTAGCCGTCTTCGTGATTTCGCAAACATCGTGTCCACGCAACCTTTACGACACAGCTTAGCGCCTGCATTTGACCCGGCAAAAAATTGCGTGGCTCACAAAAGCGTGCTGTGGATGGCTGGATACAAAGAGGATGGGGAACTCGTTGTAACTCAGGCGATCAAACTGGTTGATCTGGGTACTCTTAACCTGCAGCAATATCTCGAACGCCACATTTGGGAAGTTCACCCCTTTGGGTTTGATCCAAAGGTCAAAGAGACTCATTGTTTCCTTAGCAAAGACTGTCAGGAAATCAGCGGTCTCATCACATATCATGGAGAACTGTGGTTGAAAGGGGGGCCTGATGGCGTGCGTGGTGGGAGCCTCGCGGTATTGGTGACGCGGCTCTTATTGCTAGAAAGTCTGGTGCGTTGGTCCCCGGATTTTTTAGTTGGTCTTCAGTCTCCGATGACCGCTTGTAGAGGATTGAGTATTCGCGAGGGTTACATGCGATTGGAACAGCGCAGCGTCCTTTGGTACAACCAGCAGAATAATGATGTTCTTGAAGGCTGGATTGTCTGGATGTCGGCGGAAGAGGCGAAGTTTAATCTTCGTGTTCCGGCTGAATTGTTTTGTGACATGTTCGAAAACAATGACGAACTTAAAAACGATCTGAAAAATCTGTTAGCGGCATAGATGGAGGCTGGAAGGGTTTCTACATCGCCGCTTTATCTTCCCCTGATTGGGCAGCGTATATTGAAGTATAGCCACCCGACCAATCTGGTGGGATCTGACACGGCCTTGGATCGTGGTTGGCCCATCTGACGGCCTCACCTCGCACTACCTCATAGGTGTGCGATGATGGATCAGGATGCGGCGTGTACGGTTTGGCATCTGCTGCGGTGTAGCAATTTAGAAGAAGTGGGCGTGGTAACTGTGATTTGCTGGAAGGCGAATAGTGTAACGCGCGGGCATTGTGAATAGTAACTGATCCGGCTGGCCCAGTTAGGTAATCAACGTCTGAAGTATCGATGGACGCAGCGTCTTCATCACTCAGCATGCCTGTCCAATTGCCGTTTTTATCATATTGATCATACAACGGTTCGTTGTGAGAGCCTGGTTTGACCGCCAAGGGACCGTTGTTCATGTCTGTATCTGCAAGATAACATCCGATTGTCAAAACGTTGTAATTCGTATGTGGGAAGAATTGAATGTCTTGATGCCATTTCACGGTATCGCTTTCATCAAACCACTTGAAATTCAGTTTGGAGTGATGGAACACAACATTTGGCCCTACGAGGTCTGCGGCGATATCTGCCATCAACCCTTTTGCGAATGACCAATAGGTTTCGTGTTGATCATCGGGTTGTTTCAATCTCCGAAGAACCGGATTAGTTTCACTATGCCCAGGACCGATATCAAAAACCCTGCCAGATTGAGTTTCCTTGCGACTGGAGTCCACAAATTGCTGAGTTAAATCGATTAATTCGTTTAAGGTATTTTTTGGAACGATGCTCGGAATACAAACGTAACCCTTGTCAAAATAGTGCTCTCTTTGGGCTTGCGAAAGTGCACGTGCTGGCTCGGCTAAGATCTCTTCTGGCGTCATCTTCTTTTCTCCTCCAAAGTTACTTTAGCGAAAATTTGGGTTGAGTAAAATCGAAGCTGGCGGAATTCTGGCGAGTCGCCTTACTGCAAGAATCTCTGGGATGGGTTCAATTGTTTCCGAATTGAAGTTTGGCCAAACCGGCATAGATGCCGTTTTTCTTTTTGAGTGATGCGTGTGTCCCTTCCTCCACAATGCGTCCGTGGTCCATCACTACGATCCGATCTGCTTTCAAAACCGTCGCCAGACGATGCGCGATGATGAGCGTCGTGCGCCCTTTCATCAGGCGTTCAAGTGCATCCTGTACCAGTTTTTCACTTTCGGCATCCAGTGCACTTGTAGCCTCGTCCAGAAGCAAAACGGGTGCGTCTTTAAGAACCGCACGCGCGATAGCCAACCTTTGTCTTTGTCCACCAGACAACGTTACGCCGCGCTCTCCCAATTCTGTTTTGTATCCCTCAGGGAGTTTGGAAAGGAATTCGTGTGCGTTCGCGATTTTGGCTGCTTCTACGACTGCTTCCTGACCTGCCGACGGATTGCCGTATGCAATGTTTTCAGATGCACTTGCGGCAAAGATCACGGTTTCTTGTGGCACAAAAGCAATCTTTTTTCGGAAATCTTCCGGATTTACATCCCGAATATCAATACCATCCAGCTCGATCGTACCTGTTGTTGGATCATAAAATCTGAGAAGTAGCGAAAACAGGGTGCTTTTTCCTGCCCCTGAAGCCCCTACAATTGCAACCGTTTCGCCGGCATTCACTGACAGCGAAAAGCCGTTGAGTGTTTGATCTTGTTTTCTGGTTGGATAGCTAAAGACAATCTCGTTGAACTCGATCCCGCCTCTAAGCGGATCAGGCAACTCTTTAGGGTTTTGCGGACTTTCTAATGCGGTTTTTGCGGAAAGTAGCTCAACCAACCGTTCGGCCGAGCCCGCGGCCTGTGAAAGCTCCCCCCAAACTTCTGATAAGGCCCCGAGTGAGCCGGCTGCAAAAACGGCATAGAGGAGAAATTGACTGAGCGTCCCCGCTGACATGTTCCCCGTAAAGACGTCGGTTGCGCCAATCCAGAGGACGGCAACCACGCTTGCAAAAATCAGGAATATTGCGAAACCGGTCAGCATTGCCCGGGTCTTGATTGCATCTCGTGCAGCATCAAAGGCAAAATCTACCGCGTTTGCAAATCTTGATTTTACATGCTTTTCGTTCGCGAATGCCTGCATGGTTTGCACCGCGCCGATTGACTCCGATGCATAAGCGGTTGCTTCAGCCAGTGTGTCCTGCGCGCGTCTTGCTCTTCTTCTGACGGCTCTACCAAAGGCAACTATTGGTAAAACAATCAACGGAATCGCACCAATCACGATCAGTGACAGTCGTGGGGAGGTGTAAATCATCATAATCAGTGCGCCGGAGCCCAGAAGTGTGTTGCGTAGGGCCAGTGACGCTGTTGCTCCCATGGCAGATTTTATCTGGGTTGTGTCTGCAGTCAGTCGTGAGATGATCTCGCCGGTTTTGGCTGTGTCGAAAAACTCGGCGCTCAGTTGTGTGACGTTATAAAAGACATCGCGTCTGAGATCGGCAACAATGCGCTCTCCCAAAGTTATCACGAAATAATATCGACAGGCGCTGGATATGGCCAGAATCAGGGCGATGATGATCAGTACCGAAAAGTAGGAGTTTACCAGATCAGGGTCTGAGCCGGTGAATCCTTTGTCTATGACGCGCCGTACGGCCAGAGGAAGGGTAAGGGTTGTTGCAGCTGCCAGTAACAGAAAGAATATTGCCAGTGAAACCTGTAGCCGATATCTGGCGACATAGGGAATCAGCTTAGCTAGCGGTCTGATGGCGCTGAGATCTCCTCCGCCTGAGGAATTGTTTTCCATGTTAAAAGCAAGCTCTTGTCTTGTATCAAGCTGTCATGTATACACCCCCCAGAAAAGCCGTGGGGCAACCCGCGGTTTATTTATTGAAAAAGCTCAAATATCAAGTTTAGATCGTAAAGTAGCGGCAATTTGTGCCGGACGCGGGAAAACAGGACAGTACTATGAAGAAAGATACACATCCGGATTATCATACCATTACGGTGGTTATGACAGATGGGACAGAGTTTCAGACACGTTCCACTTGGGGTTCAGAAGGCGATAAGATGAACCTTGATATTGACCCTATTTCGCATCCTGCGTGGACCGGCGGTAACCAGCAATTGGTAGACCGCGGTGGAAGACTTTCCCGGTTCAAGAAGAAGTACGAAAACCTCGGGTTCTAATCCGTATTTAAGTATGGAAATTAAAAACCGGCTCTGGCCGGTTTTTTATTGCTTTGTTGCTCCCAACGCAGTCGAGAGGAGCTCAATTTGTTGTTCGACAGGATTCTTGGCTTTGGACTTGCTTTCTTCTGAACGTGAACCGTAGAGTTCTGCATCCAACGTAATCACTCTGTTTTGCAAAATCAGTGACCTGGAAACCAGTTCAACAAAGTCTTTTGGTAATTCATTCCAGGAAGGGTGGTCCGTTTTGTGGGTTGTCTCACCCAGTTTTATTTTGCTTTTTTCTTCCAGCAATTGTTCGCGGCTCATTTCGCCTTCATTCGCGGCTCGCTGCAACAGCAGCCAAGAGGCCAATTGCATCAGTCGTGTTGTGAGGCGCATGGATTCTGAGCCGTAAAGCATCGCCGCTGTCCGGCTTAGTGTTTTTGCGTGGTCCCGGCCGCTGCCATCAAGATAGGTTGCACTTTCTTCAACTAAATTCATACCGTCCTGAAACAGGACCTTGAATTTTTCTGAATTGGCAAACTTCTCGGCCAGATTAACAGTGTTCGTCAATTTCTATCCCCAAATTTGGGGGCAACTTAGTTCAGAATTATAGTCACGTAAAGTTTAGCAATATGACTAGGTTAATATCCACAATGGCCAGGTGTGTTCAGGCGAAAAAAAAGAGCCGTAAAAACGGCTCTGAAAAGTTAACAGGGAGGCGTCAAACTAGGCAGATGTGGATCTGCCAGGTTTGAAGATCCAGAAAAACTGGATGAACCTATTAAAGCCGTATAAACCTTAATTTCTGGTTAACAGATTAAATAAGGTTTAAGATTTAAACAGCGCTTCTGCTGCCGAGAGGTGCTGGGACTTTGCGCTTTTTGCTTCCGCTAACCGTGTAGCTTCCTGATTTAAAATCTCGATCATATCTTCCAGTTCATCGACCGAAAGCAGGGATAGGTCTTGTCCAATGACATAAGATTCCGATTTCTTTTTTTTGTCGTCTTCATCCATTGTCATCTCCTGTGGTTATTATGAAACTGTTGCAAGCGCCTCGTTCACAGGCTATAACGAGTTCAATTCCAGAACAATTCCATTTTCTTTCCCGAAAGGGAGCCTGCCAAAATCCGGGCCGGCAAACAGGGAAAGTGTAACTTTAGGAGAATTTCAATGGCTGCACCTCTAATGCCCAAGGCAACCGCAGTTTGGCTGGTCGACAATACGTCTCTGACTTTCGACCAAATCGCAACGTTTTGTGTGCTTCACCCGTTGGAGGTCAAAGCCATCGCAGATGGTGAAAACGCGCAGGGGATTAAAGGAATGGACCCGATCTCCACCGGCCAGCTCACACGCGACGAGTTGGAAAAGGCGCAGGCTGATCCAAATCATAAATTGAAAATGGCGGATCCAAAGGTTCGAGTTCCACAACTGAAAAAGAAGGGCCCGCGCTATACGCCCCTATCCAAACGCCAAGACCGCCCAAATGCAATTTTGTGGCTGGTTAGAAACCACCCCGAGTTAAAGGACTCGCAGATTATCCGCTTGGTTGGTACGACCAAAAACACTATTGAGGCTATCAAGGAGCGTACCCACTGGAATTCTGCAAATTTGCAGCCCATGGACCCTGTTACCCTAGGATTGTGTACTCAGATTGCTCTTGATGCAGAGGTTAGCAAGGCGGCTAAGTGGGCGCCTCAGAAACCGGTTGAACCGGAGGTAGAAGATGCTCCAGGAGATACTTTGATGCCCAGTGAAGTGTCTCAACATCTGTCAATGGATTCGCCAGCACCGGCGGAAGAGGAATCGATTAGCGCTGATGATGTCTTTGCCAATTTTCAGAGTGCAGAATCTGAGGCTGCCGAAGATCAGAAGAACTAATTTTAAGGGTTATCATTCCTTGGGCTTTACTAGATAGTTTAGCCCAAGTCTTCCCCCATCCGCATATATTGTTTGACCCGTAATATAGCTGGCTTCATCAGAGGCCAGGAAAAGAGCTACTGATGCTATTTCTGATGGATCGCCTATACGCCCTATAGGGGTCCTTGAAAGGATGGTTGCCTTGGCTTCTGGATTGTCCGCGACCGATTCCAGTATCTTTGTCATGATCGAGCCAGGGCCTATCGCGTTCACCCGAATACCGTATTTGGCAAGCGAAAGTGCCGCTACTTTTGTCAGTTGGCTCAATCCGCCTTTTGAAATCGAATAGGGAACTTGGTCCTCGATTGCGAAAACAGCATTGATCGAGGACATATTTATGATTGCTCCTGGGCTTTCTCCAGCCGCAATCTGTTCAATCTGATGCCTTGCAACAGCTTGGGAACATAGAAACGCTCCCTTCAAATTGATATCCAATACGCGGTCGAATTCTTCCTCGCTGATGTCAAGGAAATCAGCTTTGGCAACAACGCCAGCATTGTTGACAAGAATGTCAATTTTACCGAATTCATTCATGGTTCCGGCGACCAAATTGTGCACATCTAACCCTTCTGCGACGTTGCAATGAATGTATTTTACCGTTCCAATTTTTCGCAGGTTCTTCTCTGCAGTAAGGCCGGTTTTGTCGTCGATATCCGCAATGACAACTTTAGCTTTTTCACGTAAAAACCGTTCAGCAACGGCATATCCAATCCCCTGGGCTCCGCCAGTGATGATGGCCACTTTGTTTTCAAGCAACATGTTTCGGCTCTACTGTTCTTTCAACACTTCAGAAATTTCATCCAATATTGCAGGATCATCGATCGTTGCCGGCATTTTCCATTCCATTCCGTCCGCAATTTTTTGCATGGTCCCCCGCAAAATCTTTCCTGACCGTGTTTTTGGCAGGCGTTGAACAATCAAGGCTTTCTTAAAGGCCGCAACGGGACCGATCTTCTCTCGGACCAATCCTATGACCTCTTTTTTTATCTCCTCATGTTCCCGGTTGCAGCCTGAATTCAAGATGAGAAAGCCGCACGGTGTCTGACCTTTCATCTCATCGGCGATTCCGATGACCGCGCATTCAGCCACATCCTTATGGGACGCAACGACTTCTTCCATTCCGCCCGTTGAGAGACGGTGACCAGCGACGTTGATGATATCATCGGTTCTGGCCATGATGAACAAATAGCCATCTTCGTCGATGTATCCTGCATCTGCTGTTTTGTAGTATCCAGGAAATTCGTCCAAATAGGCTTCCCTAAACCGAGCCTCTGCATTCCACAATGTAGGAAAACAGCATGGAGGCAAGGGTAATTTTACGACAATATTTCCGAGCTCACCAGCAGGCAAAGGCTCACCTTCATCGTTGAGCACCTCCATTTTGTACCCCGGCATTGCAACGGTAGGGGACCCATACTTGATGGGTAGTTGGCCAAGACCAAGCGGGTTGCCTGCAATTGTCCATCCGGTTTCGGTTTGCCACCAGTGGTCAATTACAGGAACTTTTAGCTTTTCCTCTGCCCAATGAATTGTGTCTGGGTCTGCCCGTTCGCCGGCTAGATAGAGAATTCTGAACCTAGACAAATCATACTTGCCAATAAACTCACCATTTGGATCTTGACCTTTGATGGCTCTAAAGGCCGTTGGTGCTGTGAACAAGACTTCTACGTTGTGTTCAGAAATCACGCGCCAGAAGGTTCCAGCATCGGGCGTGCCGACTGGTTTACCTTCGAAGAGAATGGTCGTGCAACCGTGCAGCAAGGGCGCGTAAACGATATAAGAGTGGCCAACCACCCAACCCACATCTGAGGCCGCCCAAAAGACTTTTCCGGGATCAACATCATAAATGGCTTTCATCGACCATTTAAGGGCCACCATGTGTCCACCGTTGTCGCGCACGACCCCCTTGGGCTGACCCGTTGTTCCGGATGTATAAAGAATATAAAGCGGATCTGTTGCAAGAACGGGCTCACACGGCACTTCGGTTTTGGCCTCTAATTCTTTTTCGACCAGTGCCTGATATTCAAAGTCACGTCCTGCAATGAGATCACAGGGATGTTGCTCGCGTTGAAAGATCAGGGTTGAATTTGGTTTATTCGTTGAAATTTCAATTGCTTCGTCCAGCAACGGCTTGTAGGCCACTATGCGCCCTGGCTCAATGCCACAGGATGCCGAGATAATCATTTTTGGAGTAGAATCATCAATGCGTGTAGCGAGCTCCGATGCCGCGAACCCACCGAAAACAACAGAATGGATTGCCCCAATCCTTGCGCATGCCAACATTGCGATGGCGGCTTCCGGAATCATTGGCATATAAATGATGATACGGTCACCTTTTTCGACGCCCTGCTTCTTAAGCACAGCTGCGAGTGCATTTGTTTGGGCTAGGAGTTCCCGATAGGTAAATGATGCGGTGTTCCCTGTGATTGGGCTATCATAGATGATTGCTTTTTGATCAGCCCGGCCGTTTTCAACGTGTCGGTCCACACAATTGTAGCACGTGTTGCAGGTTGCCCCGGTAAACCAGCGGCCATAAACACCCGCATCTGGATCGAAGACCTTATCTGCAGCTGAAAACCAATCAATTTCCTTTGCGGCATCAGCCCAGAAACCTTCTGGGTCGTTTTTCCAATTGTCATATGTTTCGTGGTACTTAGATGGCATGCAATTCCTCCAACCGCATTTGAACGGCATATTTTGCGGGAGATAAGCAAAAATATCAAAGTGAGTCTATTGCGCTTAAGGCTTAGAGTCACTCTGTTCAAAAGAAAGTATGTAGTCGGCGAGTTCTTCTGCCCATACCCGATATCCTTCAGCGGAGGCGTGAAAACCATCATGAGAAAAATTCTCCGGGATTGGTTTCCATTCAGTTTCGGGAGCGAATGCCATTCGCTCGCGACAGAGTATTTTTCCGTTTTCTCGTATCATGCGGGAACGGATGCCGAGAATTTTGTTCAGTGGAGTGGGAAGAATTGGCACGTTTTCCATATCGATCAGGCCCTGCCATATGATTTTTGAGCCAGGAAACTTGGCATGAAGCGCATAGAGAAGTGTTCCAAATTCTTTGCAAAATCGTTTGCCAGAATGGAAGTTTTTCGCATCATTGGTACCAATACTGATGATGATATAGTCAAAGTGCCCGTGTTCGAGGTGTGGGACCACATGATCCCGAAGTTGGCCGGATGTTGCAGAGTTGTTGCCTGAGGTTCGCTGAATGATCGGTCTTCCAGATTTTTTGCTGAGAAGATGTGGTAGTCGGCCCGATACGCCGTCCTCAAAATTCTCTACACCTACTCCAGCGGCGGAGGAGTCTCCCATAAAAAGGATGTTGATGGGTCTGCCCTTGCCGGTGAATTCGACAAGGTGTTTCTGTTCAGGCGGAGCCAATCTGGTAGATTTTCGGCGCACGGCTAAACCTTGCCAAACATAAACTGGTAGCGCGAACCAGGAAAACAAAAGTTCAATACGGGTAACCATACAAATGGAAATAACGACTTTTACGTTTTGGTCAAGAATACCCACCTTTACAGCGGTTGTTAGGCGTGGTTTAGGGGCTTTTCTTTTCTGATTTTCGTGTTGGGAACTTAAATGGATAGGGCATATGGTGTCACACTGACATCTGAAACTTTTGAACTAAAGCGCCATACCTGATGCGTAACCGCTCGACCAAGCCCATTGAAAGTTATACCCGCCCAGCCATCCTGTCACGTCAACGCATTCGCCAATGAAGTAAAGTCCAGGAACCTTTTTGACCTCCATTGTGGAGGAAGAAAGTTCTGCCGTGGAAACACCTCCGAGGGTAACTTCAGCTTTGGCATATCCTTCTGTTCCGCTCGGGTTGAATGTCCAGGTAGCCAAGTTTTGTGCGAACTGCAGGAGAAGCTCGTTCTTAAAATCAGCCAGATTTTGATTGGAATCGTCAAGTTTTGCGGCAAGCGTTTCGGCTAGCCTTTCAGGGAGGTGGATTGCTAACGCCGATTTGAGTTTAATCTTTGGTGCGTGATCTTTTTCTGCAATCAGCCAATTTGGCTCTAATTCCGGCAAGAAGTTTATGTGTATGGATTCACCATGCTTCCAGTAGGAAGAGATTTGGAGTATCGCAGGACCCGATAGGCCTTTATGCGTGAACAAGGAAGCCTCTCTGAATGCTATTTTGCCTTTGCTGGTGATTGTATCTGCCGAAACACCAGAGAGTTCAGAAAACAATGCCTCCTCTTTTCCCAGCGTAAACGGGACCAGTGCGGGCTTTGGTTCTACAATTTTAACACCAAATTGCCTCGCGACATCATACGCGTAATCTGTTGCGCCCATTTTTGGGATGGACGGACCACCTGTAGCGATGACAAGGGACGTAGAGCGAAAATCACCCGATGAGCTCGATATTAGAAAGGTGTCTTCAGATTGAATAATCTTCAATATATCGCAACTAAACTTGGTTGTTACGGCACCCTTTTCGCATTCGGTCATTAGCATATTGACGATTTGCTTGGCGGATCCATCACAAAACAATTGGCCTAGCGTCTTTTCATGCCATTTTATCTCATGTCGATCGACAAGATCGATGAAATCCTGTTGCGTGTACTGTGCAAGCGCAGATTTGGCAAAGTGTTGATTTTGGGACAGAAAGCATTCAGGTCTCACGTGCAGATTTGTAAAATTGCAGCGCCCACCACCTGAAATCAGAATTTTCTTCCCGGGAGTTTCAGCGTGGTCCAGCAGAAGTACCCGCTTGCCGCGTTGGCCGGCGATGGACGCGCAGAAAAGTCCTGCCCCACCAGCGCCAATGATTACTGCATCGTAAAAGTTTGTTTCTTCTGCCATGGTTATAACAAAAAGCCCGAACTATGTCCGGGCTTTTGACGGCTCAACGAGTTCCGGCACTAGGCTGCTTCAGCGGCTTGGGTCCATGCGCCGGTAGCGGCCATGCCATTCATTTTCGCCCGGTGTGTGAATGCCGATTGTGCGGCTGCAACGTTTTCTGTTTTTCCAAGCCAGGTTTTCAACGCGGCGGCCTGAAGCGCACGGCCATAGGAGAACGTTAAGTTCCAGGGCATGTCATACATTGCATTCATTGCGGATAAATGAGCGGTTGCTTCTTCATCTGATTGCCCGCCTGAAAGGAATGCAATTCCAGGAACAGAAGCTGGAACGCAGTCCTTCAGGCAACGAACGGTCCGCTCAGCGACTTCTTCCACAGAGGCGGAGCTACCGGAGTTTTGCCCAGGCACCACCATATTTGGTTTTAGGACCATGCCTTCCATTTTCACGCCTGCATCATAAAGCTCTGTAAACTGGGTTTTGAGTGCCCAAGTGGTCACCTCGTGACAACGTTCAATGCTGTGGGATGAATGTTCGCCATCCATGAGGACTTCTGGTTCCACGATTGGTACAATTCCGGTTTCCTGACACAAAGCAGCATAGCGCGCCAAGGCATGTGCGTTTGCTTTGATGCAATTCCAGGACGGCGTGGT
>JBCCXO010000083.1:0-11913 GCA_039191645.1 Pseudomonadota bacterium
GAGCTCATTACTGTCTGGTATTCCGTATCGAATCGTCACCCCGCGGCCTTCGGTGGAGCAGCCACTCTCCCGCTCGATAGCTTTTGGGAGCTCTCGTATTTTTCTTTCCTGCGCTTCATCTACACCAACCAAACTCGAAAGGACCGCATCGATGCTTCCAACTCGAAATGCTTTTGTCTTCGTCTCTCCTGCGATTGCTGAAGCAACATTCAGATAGGCGCGTGCATGTAAAATTGGCATTTCAAAAGGTAAAGCATCGGCATTATCCCAAAAGATTTCGCAGAGCTGAGAACCATCATCGCCTAAGAGATCCTCGTACGTTTCTGCTCGATTTATCGTGACTGACCAAGAACGGTTTGGCTCATTCGGTGTGCCCAAGCCGGACCGGAGAAAAATTCTGCGTCCTTCCCAGAATCGCTCAGGTTCCAACGTTCCCTCCGGTGTAACCGCATCGTCCGGCAAGCCAATTTGTAGGAATGCACTTGTTGCACCAATCTCAAGACATGGTGCATCGCAATCCGCCAGATAAAGTTCGATCTCATTCCAATCTGGATGCGCCCAAATTGAATTTGTGACTTCAAACGGGATAGCACCAACGTCTTCTCGCAATGCGAAGACGCGGGTAGGATTGCCGCCATCAATTCCAGAGGCTGTTTCAAGTGTCATGCCAGAGGCGACACCGAAGGCCAATTCAGTTTGTGCTGCTTCACCGTGATCTATTTCATAGTCAACTAGACGTGCAAGTTGGGCAACACTTTTGCGTTGCGTCGCAGTATCAAGATAACCTTCTGCAGCATATCGATCCTGTGTATATGCAAATTCATCACCAAGATGAGCCAGGATTTCGAGAAGCATCATTGCTTGATCGGCTTCAACCTTAGCCTCCCACTCGGGGTAGTTTTGGGCTGCAAAATCCAGCAATGCGCCACGTAGTGAGTTAAAATCGCGGGCTAGATAATCGATTGCGATGGCTTTGTTTGTTTCCTGCGGACATTGGCACACCGGTTTGCAATCGGTGCCCGATGGGCATCCTTGTTTGAAAGAAAACTCAATCTTGTTGAAGAAACGATCGATATATTCGTGGTCGTAGCTGAATGTGAAAATCGCAGCGCTTCCGGGTTCTGCGACTGTGATTTCCAAGGCTTGGCGGGTTTCTCCATTTGTTGTGATATCTACCCATTGTGCAGAGTTTATTTCTATGACCTCGCCCGTTTCTAGAGCGACAATTGAAAGCCTAGCGATTTCGGTTTCATCCAGTGTTTCACCGGCAGTAGCATCTGCAAATCGTTGTATGGTTTCATCTTCGAGGTCGACTACATTTTGTGGGTCTATCAAGAAAAAGACCAGTAGTACGTCTTGTTGGGTATGATCTACCACCTGAATAAAATCCAAACCGGTGACCGGAGGTGGCGTTGCCAGGCACAATCGCGTCTTTCTTGACAGTTCAGCCATCACACCACCAGTTCAACGTTTAAGAAACGTTTTTCACCATTTGCGATTACGGTGTATTGCACCTCTACGAACAGAGTTGCATCTTCAGCACGTGCTTCAACACCCTCCACTTTGATGAAGTTCGATAACCAGCGTGTTAGTGCTTGGAAAACCAATGCTTTTGAGTATGTCGCTGCTGCTGGGGAGTTTCCATTAAAGAGCATTGCGCGAAGGTTTGAGCCAAATGTTGGACGGTTTATTCGTTCTCCTTGATCGGTCAGTAATACTTGTTTTATGAGTTGCCGAATGTACGACTCATAGTTGGACTCTTCGCGGGTTTGAGCAGCGCCTGGGTCAATCGTGAATGGGTAGAATATGGCATTTAACTGGTTCATCACAACGCCTTCACCCCGCTGTCTGACAGATTGAGCTTGAGTGGACCGGTCGGTGATGGCACGCCAGATACCCCGACGCCGGAAGCAGCTGTTGTTAACATCGGGATACCGTTAATTTTGCACCTCAATGTGCCCATTACCCATGCACCCGTAAACGATGTGCCGGAAAAAGTTGGAACATCCGTCAGCATTCCTATGGTGCCTTTTGATGTTTTAACGAGTTGGTTCATACTCAGCACAGATGTGGCTGGAGCGCTGGTACTATCAGCTACTGCGTTCTCAATTGCATCGACAGGATTGCCCATTTTTTCTCCCTAACTCACCGAAAAAGCACCGTTGTTCACATCAAACCCGCTGGCATTCAGCGCCATCTTTTTTCCGTTTGCCTGCGCGCTCACGTCGTTTGCCTCTAGTTTTATTTCTCCCCCACCGATGGTCAGCGTCGTGCCGTCCCCGGTTTCAATGGTCACCACACCGTTGTCATCATCGAATTTTAAGACCGCGCCGTCTGTACGCAGCGTTTTGATGCCTGGTTTGGCTTCAGAATTCTCCACCTGGTTTTCTGCCCAAAAACATCCCACCCAAATCGGGAAATTTGTGTCGCCGCCTTCGAATTCTATCCAGACGCCTGTTTGTTCGGGAGGAAGTGCAAAAAACCCAACGCCATTGCCAGCATACGGTACGCAAGGGTTGGCCCATACCAACTGAGATCCCATTACATTGGGCACCCGTACCTGTAACCGTCCGCGTGCTAAAGGATCTTCGTTGGATTCAACAATTCCCCGGTACTTACCGAAATAGCGATCCTGCAAAACCCCATACAGGTCTTCCAATGCTTGTATCGGGTTCATGCAGCCTCTCCTACAAAGTTGGACCGGAGCACAACATCCATCATATGATCCGCAGCTGTAATGACATGTGTCACAGCCTTAACTTGATAGGGTATTGAGTATTCTGCACCTGCTCCGACAACATCGATTAAATCATGGGGCGACAAGACAGCGCCCAACATGTGAGCGGATGTGGAAACTTTGGCTTCGACGAACCAGCT
The DNA here is from genome assembly GCA_039191645.1 of Pseudomonadota bacterium. Classification (GTDB taxonomy): domain Bacteria; phylum Pseudomonadota; class Alphaproteobacteria; order Rhizobiales; family Rhizobiaceae; genus JAALLB01. Next base: position 2,878 of record JBCCXO010000083.1, read on the forward strand.
TGCTGCTCGAAGCGCCGCTTCTTGTCTGCGTGTTTGGTCTTCGCCGCCGCCGGGCCCCGCCGGCGCGACGGTTCGGGTAACCCCATCGACCAGCTTAAGGGTTGGTCCATCACCCTGAGTTTCCGCGCTTTCTTCTGAAGCTGCGTTCTCTTCTGATGCTGAAGCCAGGTCGACAGCTTGGCCCTCAGCCGCATTGGGTCGTTCGGCATCAATGTCTGCGGTAAACAAGTTCACATTTGGGCATTCGTCACCAATTACATTTACACGAAAAGATGGACCATCATCCTGTGGTAAAAGTGAAAAACCGCCGATGCTGAAAGCGCCATCCGGAACTTCCGGGGAGATACGAAAATGCGCATGTTCTGTGATGGTAGAATCGCCGGTAAACAGATTTGGCGGCTCCACTTCATAGGAAATCCAGAAATCAACACCATTTTCAGAAGCCAACTTGTTTAAGAACGCAAAGTCGGTACCGCGCTGGTTTAATTGGTTTTCCTCATCATAAGTTTTGTCTTGTACATTTTTGACATCCGGCACAAAGTCATATCCTGACAGAACGCTTGAAATGATGTCTTTTTCCGGTCCGGCCCAGTTCACCTGAAACGTCTCACGGTCCATTTCTACCTGACGGCTCTCGCAATGGGTTTCAACCCATGACCCTGGCCCCCCAAGTTGGGAGGATGATTTGACTTGAATTACCCTCCCCCGAACAAGGCAAACTTTTTCCTCCTCATTGGCAACCATCACAGTCATCATTGTGTTGGGGGTCAACTCTGATCTGCCAGACACCGCCGGGGCCTCGCCACACAGATCATCCTCAAATCGCAATGCAAATTTAGCCGGCTTGTTAAGCTCCTGTTCGACACGGACTTCGGCCAACCATTGTGCGACCTCGGTAGGAAGCGGTTTGTTATTGTCGCCAAAGAGAATTTCCGCGCCGAAACTCATCCTTTAACCCTTTCCCGGGATTTTGATTTGCCGTTTGTCAGTCAACACATCTGGGCTCATGGCATCGTTTATTCGCGCGATCCGCCAATACCCTGTGGTATGGTCGAGGTAATGGGATGCGAGATGGTCGAGGCGTTGACCGTCCCTGCGCAGGTGAATGCCCAATTCCGGTTGAAGCGGGATTTCGGCCGGGGTCAGAGCGCGAACTTCTCGTCCGGTTCGGTCCTTGCTGAGGTATACTTCAGCGTATTTCACATATCGGCTTGATTTTTCAAAAGCTGCCATGTGTCCTCCTTTTTAAAACGGCAATGCTCCAGCAATAGTTTTTGCTGACGTGGCAATGTTGGCCACGGCCAAAATGTCTTCCTGCAGTTTTGTGAAGTTATATGTTCCAACCGCTATTTCCGTGGCTGCGGTTTGGGAACACTTGAATACGTCAGGTGTTAAGACGATCATTTCGATTTGAACAGTCGCCATGTGTGGGTACAAGAACTGTGTGAATTCTTTTATCTCCACGCTCATCGCTGTTACGCGTATAGGATAAATTATTCCTGGTCCCAAAATCAGTAACACGATCGGCACCGTTGGACGTTCCACGCTTGCTGCAGAATTTCCTGCTAAAGCTTTTGCCGATGCAACCAGATCTCCAAGTAGTCCTTCTGTCGGCTGTGTCAGTTTTTGCAAAGCCGCAATCTGCGGCGCGACACCGGTTGCAACGGCTGGCGGAAAGCTATCCTCCATGTCGTCGACTGCTGATAATTCCAATGAAAAAGAAAACTTTTCCTGAGGTGCGTATGGCTGAACGGTGGGTGCCTGCACACCTCTGCTCGCCTGATCTACTTCAAATGGATTCCAGACCTCCCAGGTTCTGGTCATTGTTTCCGGATTGTATTGAAACGCAATGATGTTTGGGATCGGCAGAATAACGTCATCAATAATCTGCACGAGTGCGCCTGGCACAACAGAGGGTGTTCCTGGGAAACCACTAAGCGACACGGCTCATCTCCTCTGCATTTCTGACAAGGATCGCATTTAGATCATTTGGCATTGACCTTCCTTCTTTTTGCATCTCGCGGGCAGCAGCTTTAAGGAAGACCATTTCGTCCAGTGGCGATTGATTGCCGTTTCCTCGCCGCAACAGGGAGAAATGAACGGTCAGGACCGCGCTTTTGATCTGTGCTGGAGAAAAATCAAAACGTTCGGCACAAAGTTCCAATCCGGAAACGTTTTCTGTGCCAAAAAGGATTTTCGAGAACTGTTTCCAGAGCACGAGTCTTTGTGCGCTATCGGGTTTTCGAAATTCAATGCTGTGCCGCATACGTCGGAAAAAGGCCTCATCGATGTTGGCGCGTTTATTGGTTGAGAGAATTACGGGCCCCTCATAGGCTTCAATAAGCTGCAAAAGATGATTGGTATCCGCATTGGTATGTCGGTCTAGACTGTCGTTGCCTTCGGTGCGTTTTGAGAAGAACGCATCAGCTTCATCAAAAAAGAGTATGCAACCATAGCGTTCAGCTTTTTCAAAAACCCTGCTGAGATTTTTAGCAGTCTCTCCGATGTATTTGCTAACAATCCTACTGACATCAATCACAAGAAGCGGCAGGTTTAGTATTCCGGCCAGACATTCTGCAGCCATTGTTTTTCCTACCCCAGGCGGGCCGGAGAATAAGGCAGTTGGCGCTGCATCACGGGCAAAAAGACGATGCACATCTGCACGTCCTAATACGTTCTGACGCAGTTCCGCTTCGCTTGCAAAATCGCGTAATTGTTCTGTAACCCTGCTACCAAGGACCATATCCTCCCAGCTGACATTCGCTCGGCGCAGTACACCCATCTGGCTAAGGTCATGGGCTGAACGCCCCGTTTCTTCTATGAATGAGCCATCCTTGCGTAGTCGTTTTGCCTGTCTGGACACTTCATAGGCAGAGTAGCTAACACATTGCGTAGGGAGAGTGCTCAAGCCTGTTAGTGCGGTCCAATATTTGTTCCGTAAGGCTGGGGTTAGCGCAGGTACAGAAACGATGAGATCATGTATACCCTCAATGGGCTTGGGCACTGTGTTGCTTAGAACAATTTGCAGGGGTAAATAGCCACCTGGGGAATCCCAATGTGTTGGCGCAGAAGACCAGATTGGAATCATGTTGGCTAAAAAAGCAAACCTCTGGACTTCCCAAACAGGTGCTGCGGACACATGGAGTCCATCTCGTTTCATTGTCTGCAACACGGTTTCAGCAGCTAGACTTCGACCTGTTCCTTCGTTGCCGAGAATGACAAGTCGAACCGCCTGTTCGCTGGATTGTAAATGTTGAATGTCGCTCAACCATTGTTCAACATCCCATTGGGGTACGATAGAGGAAGGAACAGCGGGTCGAACTCGCCCTACCATCTCTTCGCTTAAGCTGGCTTTACCTGCATAAAAATCTACGATGCGCGGGTCGGCTGCATATGAACATGCTGCACCGGACGGTTCCAATACAGATTGTAGTAAGGACCAGCGCCGGAGAACGCTCGTTGGCCTACATATTTCACCATCCGGCAAGTTGTACAGCCTACGCGCAAGCGCCTCTGTAGGCATTGGCCGCCAGGGTTTACCCTGCAATTCAGCTACCGACGCTTCCAGTGCCGGATCAAACCGGACTGCCACAGCCAAATCCAACATCGCTGCTTCTGCATCGGAAAGACCGAACTGTGCCAAGAGCCTCTTTCGCATACCTGACTGGGGTGGCATCGGCAGCGGGAGTTTCCCGTTAAAACTTGTTTCTGCTTCGCTAGTGTCTTGGTTTGGATTGCTTGCAAGAAATGCTGCACGCGCCGAAAGCCGGATGCGAGCATTAGCAACGGCCCAGTGTGCATCTGTCTGGAAACGATCACTCATGGGCCAGCCTCAATCCAGAAAGGTTGGCTTTCTGCTCCATTTACAAAAAGCTGCACCGAGTGTGCCCCTGTCAAAGGTGCTGGAAGATGGGGCTGGATCAAGATGTGGTCTGCTTCCAACACATAGGTACCTGCCGTTACAGGCTGTGCATTTACACTATCTTCAGTGTAATATTCGCCATCCACGGCTAACATAATCTGGGCGCCAGTTAAGGTGACAACAGGCTCAACGTTTAGTCGAAATACTGTGCCGACCGGACCAGTAAAATTGGTAATCCGTGCGCCAACCGCGACAGATACCCGTCCAGCCTCATAGGTGCTTTCCAATCGTGTGGTTCCCTGAAATCTGTAGGCGATGATTTCGAGAGCGAACTCAACTTGCCCGGGAATGATCGGTTGTGGATTTGAACCCCCTACTCCATCCGTTACATTTAAGACAGCTTGCGGAATGAAGCTTATTTCTCCGGTTTCAAAACGTATATCCCAGTCAGGGTTCAATGTTGAATCGACTTCGAAACTGAGGTTATTCTGTATTAATCTAAGCCGGCGCGCATCTCCGGTAGTAAGACTGTTTCCGGTCAAACGCACTCTTTCCTGGTCTGGATGCGGAGCGGCTCTTAAAACGGCACGCGCGGGGACAACATCAAGTGATTGTGGTCCAAGTCCCGTTTCTGCTGGCATCTGAAAATTCAAGAACGCCCGAGAACCCATCAATCGTGCCGCGGAAGACGCATTCACATATAAGCCCACGTCAAACACAGTTCCTGTGACGGACGTTGTCATCTCAGGCTCGATGAAGACAGTGCGAACTTCATAGTAAGCCGCGAGCCGAGGGGTTTTTTGGTCTTCTGTTGCCCAAAAGTTTATGTTTTCTTCCGGTTCCAGATTGCGAAGGGCTATTTCGATCCGATGCCCAGTGTTTGCAAGATTTGTGGGCATAATCGGTTGCGGGACACCACCGGTTTCAAACGACAAAGCCAAGGCAGCATCAAGGACCGGATAATCATGAAATGTTTTCATGGCGGCGCTCATATATTCTTGGCGCTCCTGGGGATTGGGAACTCCGTTGGTTTCAAGGTGGGTCGTCATTACATAAAAGAGACGCAGTGCCATCGGTTGACCTGCAATAGCAGGTGAAACATTTTCATAGCCGACCGCATTTCTATGCAAAGGGTCTTCAGAAAGATGATAGAGATAGATGTTTATGGTAGGCACGAGCGCCGTAACGTCTTCTGGTGGTAAAAACGTTACGTCAACATCGTTCTCACCTGCATTGTAAATCCGGCGCAGGTTGAACCAAACTAAGTTTCTCATGGCGGACGTGACGTCGAAGATTGAAGCGTGCAACATCTCAGCTTAGCCTCGTTCCAAATATGGTGTGGATTCGTCTCCGCACAGGGAGAGCACCTATCTTGGAGATGCTTTCCGCAGTCAAAGGGGGAGACTTGATTGCCGCCTGTGCCTGAGGTTTTTCGACGGTTTTTTCGATGATCCGCTCGATAACCCGTTCATTTTGCTTGGGAGAATGCATTTGTTCGGTTGGATTGTCATCTACCGACTCGGAAAGCGAACTTTCCGGTTGCAGATGAGGTGGCGTAACGAGCGGCAATGGTTGGACGGGAAGCACTGCCTGTTGTTCTACAGGGGTTTCTTCTCCCAAATGGGTTACCGGCTTGACCGAATTTGAATTGGGTTCGAAATCACTTGGTTCCGGCCAAAAACTAGGCTTTATGGCGTCCGCCTGGATCAGACTTTCCGATGGGATCGTCATTTCCTGCTTTGGCGTATCTGCCATCACCGCTGGCTGATCCAGAATTGACTTTTCGGTCGTGGCTTCTTTTTTCACTTCCTGACTGAAACTCTGAATTACCTTCGTTTCCTGATGCGGTGTTGCAAACTGCTGCTGTTTTTTTGTCTCCGTTGGATTCGGAGCAGTGCTGGGTTGAAGATCAGATTTGGCACGCAGTGCAGCGATAGGGTCAATAGGAACGGTGACTGATGCGGGATGGAGAGTGCCTTCGGTTTTTTTGATGTCTGGTTGCGCGTCGGTTGAGCTATGTGTTGCTGAAATTTCATTTTGTTTGAGCGTTTCAGTTGGTTGTTTTCCAGGCGTTTTTGGAAGTAAATCCTGCGCTGGTCGCTCAAACGTATTAAAATCCCCATCAAACGGTTCAGCAGCATGAATTCCCAAATCGCGAAACTCCGCTGCATGCAGCCTTTGATCGTGATCAGCTAATGGCGATTGTGTCCGTGCCAATGAGGATACATTCAAGGCCGTGCTGCTCGTACTGGCTTCACGATCCAAAAGTCTTTGGAGAAAACCGCTCATGATACAGCCCTCACACGGGGCCGTTCAGAAACGATGAAGCCGACCATTTGACGTCTGACATCACGGGTCAAATCAAGGATATCCGGTAGCGACCAGTGATACGTCTTGGCAATTAGGTGGACTTCACGCCAGAGAAACGCAGTTTCTGCGGCAAGACTGTCCATGAGGTACCGCGCCATATCAAACCGCACTTTGTTGTTGGCTCGGCATTCCGGGCAAGTTGTGTTGATATCCTGGCTAAGAATGGGCGCGGCTAGCTCGATTTCTGATTGTATGGCATCAAAATCGAACTCGCCTTTCAGCAAACATGCCTTTATCCATTCTCTCTGTGCTGCTTCATCAGTTGCATTGAGATCTTTTAGTCTCGGTAACTTCAGAATACGGCCAGAGGGTGCCTTTACTTTTTCCCAATGAAGTCCTTCAAAGTCTTTGGCGTTACTCCAGATGCGCAATTCAAATTCTTTGAGATCAAGTCGGAACTCAAACGGTTCGCCACATGCGCTACATCTTGCTTCGCACAGTACTTGTTGATCATAAAGATGTTGGTAAAGACCTGCTAATCCTGAATCAAACTCTGCGATCGTTAAGTCAGAGAGCGGTACTTTCTGATCAGCACGCCAAATGCTCTCCACAAGGGCCCCCATCAACGCGCGCGCGCCTAGACCAACATCCTTGGCTAAGCCTGACATTTGGACTTCATGAATTCCCTTCAGCGGCAAATAAGTTAACCGGGTGCCACATGGGGTGATATGGGCTCGACCTGTCACCGGTAGCTCCTTAGAACTCAAGTTCTTCAACTACGGATACATCGCGTGTAAACCCTTCGTTTTGTAAGACAATGCTTTCAAACGCGACCGCATTTCCGTTTGCATCAAGTTCTGGTACAGCTGTGCGTTCACTTACCCAGCATCTGAAAACCTGCCAGCTGAGGACTTTTGAACCCTGCAGATTGTATAGGTCGATCTGTATATCTTTTCTGAAGTTTGCAAGGCTTACTCCACCATCTCCTTCTGTGGAATAGACAAGATTTGCCCATTCTTCGAATGCGTGATCGTGGCTCAAGCCGCGTTCCAAGGTTATGGGTTCAAAGCTCGTAACACCGGGTGCATGGCGTTTTGTTGACAAATCGCCACCGTGGCGATGGCTCACAACTTCCCTTGTTGCCTTCAGGCCACTTACTTTGCTCACTCCCGCTACGACGTCGCCATCCCAGACGACACGGAACTTGAAATTGCGGTATGGGTCGATGCGTGTTGAATTGACAGAAAATTCCATGATGACCTCCAGATCATACTTCTGCTTGGCCAGCGATCTGCTTGACCGTCAGCACAACGAATTCAGCGGGCTTTAGGGGGGCGAACGCCACCACGACATTGACTATTCCCAGATTGATGTCAGTTGCCGTCGTTGTGGTTTTGTCGCAAAGAACGTAGTAGGCATCCGATGCCTTTTCTCCTTTAAAGGCGCCTTGTCTGTAAAGACCGTTCATAAAGGATCCTGCAGCAAGGCGTATTTGTGCCCATAAAGGTTCTGCATTGGGTTCAAACACTGCAAAGCGCAGCCCTCGATAAAGGCTCTCTTCTATAAAGTTCATGGTCCGACGAACGCTTGAATACTTGTTGTCCTGATCGCCTGAACTGTTAAAGCCTACCAAAGTTCTCGCTCCCCAACTGAGAACCCCAGATGGGAATAATCTAATGGCATTGACCGCGAGCGGATTAAGGACGCCGTTTTGATCGTCGCTCATGGGATGTTCAACACCTGCGACACCACGAATGGTGGCTTCGACTCCGGCAGCAGCTTTCCAAACGCCCCGTGCACCATCTGTCCGGGCCATCAAACCTGCAATTGCTCCAGAAGGATCCTGATACGTACCGTTGCTCATCTTGAGGCGCGGCCAGTATACGGCAGAGTGTTTTGTGTCTAACCCGACGCGTAAAAGATTGGCACCGTCTCGTGCCCGGTCTACGGAGTTCCAAGCGCCCGTTGGGTCTGTCGAGGGTGGATCAACGAGCAAAAACGCCCTCTCTTTTGCACACAGTGCGCTGGCAACATTGAAGGCTGCCTTGCGGTCTGCATCTGTTTGTGTAGTTACGCCGTCATCGCAACGTGGCAATACCATCAAGTTGAAGAGGTCGACCTCTTCTTCAAGTTTTGTAAATGCTGCCCGGTATTCCGGCAGTGTCGGGACATTTCCATCATCCCCGTTGGTCGCTCCTGCACGATCTTGGTAGTTTCCTGCGCCGGTTGCACCGTTCGCTTGCCCAAGTGTATATGCCTTCACGTTGAATAGGTTTTCGCCGCTGTCAAAGATTTGACCAGCTGCACTTAAAGGATTGGTTGGCGGTGCCGTAAACTCTGCATTGGAGCTGATAAAACCAAAGGCAGCGTCCGTATCTGAGCCATCCAATGTTGAACCAATTACCAGCCGAAACCCATGAACTTCTACGACTGCAGCAGTCCCTAGCTGCGTGCTTAGAGCCGTTGCTATTGCCATAAGATTTTCTCGAATGTTAAGCAACGAACCAGGCGCATCATCCGTGCCAGATGGCTGATAAATCGTTCCTTCCCGCATGGTAGTCCCAGGCGGATAGCTAACCTCTTCACCCGTATCAACAGATAACAGAGTTGAGTGAGTTGAGCCTACATGAGTCACATTCGCCTTGGGGAGGTTGGAAAACAGACCCAAACGATCGATTTCATTTGCTCCTACTGCATCCCTGACACGGCTGACCAGCCCGTTTGGCGCTGGTCTTGTGGGGCCAAAACGATCCAGATATATGGCTCCTTGGCTCTCTGTCAGCATCAAAGGAGCAGTCAAATCGTTTATGGTGCCTGGTATGAACTCAAAGGAATGATCTGCACAACGAACGATCATGTGGCGA
>JBCCXO010000084.1:0-11691 GCA_039191645.1 Pseudomonadota bacterium
AGTTGATCCCGTTTTTCAATCAGATGGGTTACTTGTCCAGCACGACGGTCCCCGTTTTTCTCAAGTTGGTGCATTCTTGCTCTTGAAGCTGCGGTCAGCGCAGTCTCGGAACCGGAAAAAAAGGCCGATAAGAAAATCAGGATGAGAATTGCAAAAAGGATAATCCAGATGGCGGTGGTCATGAATCTAGCTGTTCGTTTAAAAACGCCGATACTTCTGAGGGTGGGACGTCATCGGCAATATATGCCTTGCCGACGCCATTTGTAAGGATGAAAGTCAACGCTCCCCGTTTAACTTTCTTATCCTGCGCGATGAAATTCATCAGCATTTCCACGGATGGCGTTTCTCCGGGGATCTGGGATATTTGGGTGGGCAAGCCCACCGCTTTCAAGTGATTTTCCACGCGCTTGACGTCGTCAAGTGAACAGAGGTTCATCCGGTTTGAGAAGCGATGGGCCAGCATCATGCCGATTGCAACGCCCTCACCGTGGATCAGCCGTTTACCGTCGTATCCGGTGTATCCTTCCAGCGCGTGGCCGAACGTATGTCCGAGGTTTAGCAATGCGCGCTGTCCACTTTCTGTTTCATCTGAGGCAACGATTTCGGCTTTTGCCTGGCAAGACCGTGCAATTGCCTTTTCAAGGCCTGCGCCTTGCGAAAAAACGTCCTGATGATTGGCTTCCAACCATGCAAAAAAGTCCGGAAATTTGATCAATCCATATTTGGCGACTTCCGCATAGCCCGCTCTAAACTCTCGATCGGGGAGTGTTTTCAAGATATCCAGATCAATCAATACCTTTGCAGGTTGATGGAACGCGCCGATCAGGTTTTTGCCATGTTTTGAATTGATGCCGGTTTTTCCGCCAACGGAAGAATCGACTTGTGCGAGTAACGATGTCGGAATTTGGATGAATCGCATTCCTCTGCGGACAGAAGCGGCTACAAACCCAGCGAGGTCTCCAACGACGCCACCACCAAAAGCAATGATAAGATCGGAGCGTTCAAGCCGTAATCCAAGAACCTGATCCACAGTGTCTTGAAAAATCGGCCATGATTTAGAGGTTTCTCCAGCGGCAATTTCGATTGTGTGGTTTTCTATTTTTGCGTCATCGAGGAGGCTGCGTAGCGTGTTTCCATGACACGCATTTACATTGGCGTCGGTGATGATGGCGCAGGTGCCACCTGGCGAGAGTTCTGCAATTGCTGATGTGACCCGAGTAAGCGCATTGTCGGCGATCTCGATGTCGTAGGAACGATTTCCAAGATCAACCCGTATGTTTGAGGCGGTGCTTGAAGTCATGAATTTGATTTTCCCGATTGCCTGGCAAAATAATGTTCCATGGTTGTAAAAATCTTATCCCTCATCTCTGCTTTGGTTCCGCCTTTTGATTTAACATGTATGTCTGCCAGTGCATAAACCGGCTCGCGAATCTTTAAAAGATCGGACAAAATTTTGCGGGGATCACCCGTTTTTAACAACGGACGCTTTCCGGGCCTCCTGCCGACGCGCTCCAGCAATAAATCAAGATCTGCCTTGATCCAGACTGACAGGCCACTTTTGGCAACTGCTTGGCGTGTGCTTTCGGCCATGAATGCACCCCCTCCCAGGGCCAACAAGACCGGCCCTTCATTGAGAATACGGTCAATTACCCGGGTTTCCAATCTTCTGAACTCTTCTTCACCATATTCTTCGAAAATCTCAGAGATCGACCTGCCGGCGGCTGTTTCAATCTCGGAATCTGCGTCTTTAAACTCAAGATCCAATCTGCGCGCTAACATCTTTCCAATGGCGGATTTACCGCTTCCCATCATGCCAAGCAAGACGATGCTACGCCCGTTCAGATCGTCCAATAATCTTTGGGCTCTTGTTCGCCGACGGTTTTTCATTGCACCTTTACCAGGACCCTTGTTCTGCGTCTTTCGATACCAAATTCGAACGCAGGTCAAGTGAAGAAGAATCTGCGCTTTTCGGATTCAAGGTTGTAATTTGTTTCACTGTTTTACATAAAAGGAACTTGCGGCAACTTTTTAATTAAGATGGTGAGAATATGCCGAGCCTTTTGAGGTTACTTTTTACACTTGGGGTAATCGCTGGTCTGGTCTATGGGGGCATGATAGCCTTGACTGTGTTTGTGGAACCCAATCCTCGGGAAATGACCGTCAAAATTCCCGCAAAACGGCTTAACCCGCAATAGCGGGATTGTGCAGGAGTTCGGATTGAAAGAATTCCATTTACTCGAGACTTTCCTTGAAATGATGATTGCGGAACGCGGTGTTGCGCCAAACACGGTTGAATCCTATCAGCGAGATCTTACTGAGTTTGGCGCTTTTCTCGCCGCCCATCGCTCATCGTTTGGAAACGCCGATAGTGCGTTGCTAAGGGGGTATCTTGCAGGATTGGTTGATCGAGGTCTTTCTGCATCCACGCAGGCCAGACATCTTTCCTCATTGCGCCAGTTTTACAAATTTTTGTTCGCAGAGGGCATTCGGGCAGATGATCCCAGCAGCGTCATCGACAGTCCTAAACTTAATCGATCTATCCCAAAAGTGATGCGGGTTGATGAAGTCAGTACTCTGATAGAAACAGCTGAACGTGAGGCCAATGTGAGGAAGGGGAGTGAAGCCAAGCGTAAGCGTGCCGCCAGGCTGTATTGCCTAATTGAGCTTTTGTACGCGACCGGTCTTCGTGTAAGCGAACTTGTCAGCCTTCCTGCATCATCTGCTAAAGTATCAGGGCCCTTTTTGACGGTTGTCGGTAAGGGAAACAAGGAGCGAATCGTTCCCCTTTCCAGAAAAGCCCGAGACGCTATGGAATTTTATGTACAGAACTTTATGGCGACCCGTCAAAAGGATATCAGCAAGACATATTTGTTTCCATCTGGCGCTAAAACTGGGCACTTCACGCGGCAGGCTTTTGCGCGAGATTTAAAAGACCTTGCGGTGCGTGCAGGCCTTAATCCTGGGAGTTTGTCTCCGCATGTCTTGCGTCATGCGTTTGCCAGTCATCTTCTTCAGAATGGTGCTGATTTGCGCTCGGTACAACAACTCTTGGGGCATTCGGATATTTCCACCACCCAAATATATACGCATGTGCTTGATGAGCGCTTACGGCAGCTTGTTGAGGACTGCCATCCCCTATCAGACCTCTAGTCCTATTCGCCGGCGTATCGGATTGGATCCGGCACAGGAAGGCTCACATATCCGTCTCGGGTCTGAGGGGTTTTAATGCCCAACAGTTTTGAAGCAACTTGTGTGCGCAGGATTTGTGCTGTACCCCCGCCAATCGTGAACATCCGAACATCCCGATACATCCGCTCAAGCGGCTCTTTGTTTCCGTAGCCGCGAGCCCCAAACATTTGCAGTGAATCATTGACAACTTTAATTGCAGCTTCAGATGCAAACAGTTTTGCACGTGCAGCCATCATCATGTCCGGAAACCCATTCGGTGATGTATCAGCGGATTTTGCTGCTTCGTGTAGCATAAGACGAGAGGCATGAATGCTCGCGTCCATGTCTGCGATCATCCATTGCAGTCCTTGGAACTCGGCTAACGGACGGCCAAATTGTTCGCGCTCCTTTAGATAACGTTTTGCATGTTCCAAGGCGCCTGCCGCGATTCCCATGGCAACCGTTCCGGCACCGACCCTTTGGGAATTGTATGCGCTCATAAGCTCTGCAAAACCCTTCTGATAACCGGACTTTGGAACGACAGCGTATTTTTCATCCACCTCAAGCTCTTCAAAGTGTAGTTCTGCTTCTGGCATGCCGCACAGGCCCATTGTGTGTTCGCGTCGTCGTACTTCGAAACCCGCCGGCATGACCCCGTTCTCCGGGTCACGATGTACAATAAACCCGCCGATTCCCAGTTCATTGTCGTTTTCATCATAGACGCGGGCGAACACGAGATGCAGTTTTGAAATACCGCCACCGGTAATCCAATGTTTTGTTCCGTTCAGGATGAATTTATCGCCCCGCTTTCGTGCCGTTGTACGCATTTCTGTAGCAGCACTCCCGGCCTCCGGTTCGGTGATGCAAATAGCGGGTTTGTCCCCAGCAAGTACGATGGGCGCACAAAAGTGTTTTTGTTCTTCGGTGCCATACGCCATAATCGCGCTAATGCCACCCATGTTGGCTTCAACCACAATGCGTGCGGTCAAGGTGCAGGCTTTGGCAATTTCTTCAATGACCAATACGCAATCATGGTAAGATGCGCCCAATCCACCGTATTCGCGCGGCAGGGTCATTCCCATCATTCCTGCATCTACCAGATACGGAATGTTATCCCAACAATACGTTCGGGTTTGATCCCAGTCACCTGCGCGTTCCGCGAAAACGGGTGCAATCTCTTTTGCCAGTTCCTGTAAAAGATGCGGTTTTGTTGCCAACATTGTTCTGCCTCGCATGTTTGCATATACACTATCTCGCATTGCTATCTTCAATACAATCGAATAAGATTGTATTTTAAATTCAATAAATATGAATAAATGAGAACCCGATCTCTTGATACACTGGTACGGATTTCTAAATCGGAATCCTTTGCTAAAGTGGCAGAGGAAACGAATACCACGCTGTCAACCATCTCGATGCAGATGAAATCATTGGAACAATCATTGGGCGTTGAGCTGTTCGATCGTTCCTTTCGGCCGCCAAAACTTACCCCATTGGGCCGGATTGTTTCCAAACTCGCCGAGAAGATAACGACCGCTGAAGCAGATTTGGTAAGTGCCTGTAGTGGTAGCGACGAGTTGATTGGAAGTTTCAGAATTGGCTTTATTGCCACGGCAAGTGTCCGGCTTCTCCCACAGTTTCTTTTAAAAGCGTCGAAGGAGGCTCCGCGCGCCGAATTCCAACTGGAAACGGCTCTCTCACAAGTGCTTGAAGCGCGTGTTCTTTCGGGCCAGCTTGATGCTGCAATTGTAACTGGGACAACAGAACCGGAAAGTGATCTTCGTTATGACGTCTTGCGCTCCGAAAGACTGGTTTATGCACTGCCGGAGCGATATTACGACTCTCCGCTTGATGTTTTGTCGGTGAAGCTGCCTTTTTTACAGTTCAATCCAAGTTCAGGTATTGGGAAACTGATCAAGGCGCATATGCAAAACATCATCCATGATCAATCCAAAGAGCCGATCCAGCTGGATAGTGTTGAGGCGATTATGGAATGTGTCAACGAAGGGTTGGGATTTACGCTGCTGTCACAACCGGACATCAATCGATACGCGGGGGAAAAAACGGTGCTTCTTGATTTAGAAACATCGAGGATCAGCCGTCAGCTGGTGCTTGCAAGTGCGAAGACCGGATCAGTATCAAAAGACATCGACAAACTTGTTTTGCTGTTTTCCTGACAGATGATTTTTGCTGATTGAAACAATTGAAACAAAAAAACTTCTTGAATGAAAACTTGGGGAAACAAGCAGCCTCCATGTATGCGTCATCAACATTCATGGAGAAAACACATGCAAACGAACCAAACCACCTTTTTTGAAGCACCACAGGTTGAAAAAAGAACCAACGGAACTGTAATCGCCATGTTGGCGATGGCTTCCAATCTGAGAAAGAAGGCTTCCTAAGTTGACTGCTTTGAAGTTATTTAGGATCGTAAAGGTAACCCAGTCCGCGGACGGTCTTTATAATTTCGGGTTTTTCCGGATTTCGCTCCAGCTTACGTCTGAGGCGCGAAATGCGAATGTCTATGCTTCTATCAAATGGATCCCAGGTTCGATCATGTGCCTGATCCAATATTTGATCCCTGTTGAGTATCCGTCCTTTGTTTTCTGCAAAGACTTTCAACAGACTGTACTCCATAGCGGTCAGTTGGACCTCTGTTCCATCTGCAGCCAGCAATTTGGCTGTGTCTGTATCAAGCGTAAAATCGCCGAACTTGGCGCCTTTCCCATCTGATTTTTGTTCATGAGCGGTTCCTGCAAGTGAGTTTCGCCGCAGGATTGCTTTTATGCGTGCCTCCAGTTCGCGCAGATCTACCGGTTTGCCAAGATAGTCATCTGCGCCCATTTCGAGGCCAATTATACGATCTACCACATCACCGGCAGCCGTTAGCATGATAACGGGTGTTGTGTTTTCAGGGCGTAGCGATCTTAAAATTGATAGTCCGTCCTCTTTCGGCATGTTGATGTCCATGATCATGATGTCGATTTCGCTTACCGTCAGGACTGCGCGCAACTCCTCACCACTTGCCACGGCTGAAACTTTGTAGCCCCGTTTGCCAAGGTATTCTTGCAGCATCTCCCGCACATCAAGTTCATCGTCGCATACCAGTATGTGCGCGCTCTTATTTTCCATTGCCCTTACCTTTCTGATTGGCAAGCAACTTTTTCAACAACTCTCGAAACTCTGAGGGTGAAACGGGTTTTTCTACATAGGGAAGCCCGGACTTTTGCAGAAGAGCCTGTGACGTTTCTCCCATCGTATCACCGGTGACAAATGCGGTCTTCTCCAGCATGTCTGGAAAGTCCCGTTTCAGCGTTTTATAGACTTCCTGACCATCTATTCCAGGCATGTTCAAATCGCTTAAGAAGACGTCATATTTGTTCTTGGAAAGCAATTCCAATGCCTCGCTTCCATGCGATACGAAGTCTACTTCAAACCCCTCTCGTTTTAAGATTTCTGATGTCAATTCACCGACATCTACTTCGTCATCAACCACCAATGCTTTCAAGTCGTATTTATCACTCTTTGCTGGATCTGCTGTCTCGGGTTCGACACGGGATTGTTCCGACAAAGGTAATGAGATTTTGAAGGTACTGCCGGCGCCACTTGATTCATCAAGTTTTATCTGACCCCCATGTGAAAGAATAATACGATGACAAAATGCCAAACCAATCCCGGTCCCTTCACCAACCTCTTTGGTTGTGAAGAAGGGTTCAAACACGCGTGGTCGTATGTTTTCCGGAATTCCAGGGCCATTGTCTTTAACAATGATCTGCACAGCCTCTTTGTTGTCGGCCACGTGCGCAGAAACTTTGATCAGGTCGCCTGTTCCAGATGCCTTGATAGCCTGTTCAGCATTGATAATGAGATTGATGAGAACTTGAGTGATCTGATCTGCATCGGCATCGATAAAAGGGAGGTCGTGAGAAACATCGGAAGCAATGTTTATCTCACCGGATTTGCTTCCGTAACCTGCGACATCCGCTGCAGTCTCAACAATTGATGCTATGTCCACCTGCTCGATTTTGCTCGGCTGCTGCCTTGCCATAGCCAAAAATGTTTTTACGATTTTGGCACAACGTTCTGCAGACGCCCCTATTTTTTCCACCCGGGCAGCCAGATCTGGATCAGATATTTCTTCCCGCATCATGAGTGAATGCCCGACGACCACCGAAAGCGGATTGTTGAGTTCGTGTGCTACCCCGGCAAGAAGTTCTCCCAGCGCGGACATTTTTTCGTTTTGAAAAATCATCTCCCGCTGGCTTTCGAGTTCTTCTTGCAAGGCGAGTTCTTCCGTGAGATCACGGCTGTTGGAAACAATGACCTCATCGCCTTTGAAATCAATCATACGTGCTGATATCGCAGCCCAGAACGCATTCCCCGTTTGGTCTCGCAACTGAACCCGATGCTCGTTTACAAATCCGTTCATACGTAAGCGTTTAACATAGTCTTCGCGCTCGTCCTGGTTCACATAGTACTGTCGGGAGTTTTCTACTTCACCAAGAAGTGCAATGGTTTCAGGACTTCGAAACAGGAGCTCGCCGGTCTCGACCTTTGTCATCTGTACGGGAACTGGACAAGCTTCCAACACCTGCCGGATCAGCGCTTCTGCCTCCAATTGCTCGGTTAGATCTATGACGCTGGTTACGATAACCTCTTCGCCCTTGAACTCAGCAAATCGAGCAGAAACTGAAATATCGATGATTTTCCCGGCAGCATTTCTGGCGGCAATGCGATAGTCATCAACCTGACCATCCGCCAGCATTTCAGTGACAAAATCAGCTCTATCCTCTTCATTTACATAGTGATCTTTTGCGGTTTTTGTATTCCCAAAAAGTTCGAGGGCAGCAGGTGATCGATACAGGATTTGTCCGTCGCCGATCCTCGCCATGACGACCACTGCTGAAGAGGCATCCAAAACCGTTCGGATGAGTAGATCGCCTTCACGCTCATCTGCTTCAATCTGTTTCCTGTCGGTGATGTCTTCTCGGGTAACTACAAAACCGCCGAGGTTGGTTGGGTGAACGGAAACCAGGTAGGTTCGGCCGTCGGTTTCGACCAATTCATAATCCTGAATGAATTCCACGCCATTGTTCAGTCGATCTGAAACCCATTTTTCCTCATTGCCAATTGCCTCGGCATAAATCCCTCGTTTGGCGGTTTCCCGCATTAGGATTTCCCAGTCGAGGCCAGGTTTAAGGATGTCGGCTACGCCTTTGTTCATATCGGCGTAACGCTGATTAAACATGACAAGGCGACGATCATCATCATAGAGCGCAAACCCCTCTTTGAGGGATTCGATTGCGTCACGAAGAAGATCGCGGGCCTTTTCAGTTTCTCCTGGCTCGTTCACCATGTCTACTATCATGCCGGACTATTAATCTGGCCGTGTTTCAAAACCGTTTCAAATTCTAGCTTCTTTGTATCAATTGTTTCAGAAAAAAGCGCCATTTCCCATGGCGGATTTTCTAATTTGTTGTTTTTTTGGCGGAAAATTTCCGGATGTGTCAGACGTCACAAGGAAACAAATGAAACATAGAAGGCGGTTTGCTGAAATCTCGTTGAAACACGTCAGTTCCATTTAGCAGGCATCAAACCAGTAAACGGAACCAAGACAATGACCTTTAATATCGTTCATAATGACAATCTGAATGCGCCAATTGTTGCGTTACATTCTTCTGCTTCAAATGGCGGGCAATGGAGACAGTTGGATGAAGAATTGAATGGTCGATATTCCATTCATGCGCCTGATTTGCCGGGTTATCAACGGAAGGGTTCCCAACATCTCCTGGCAGCGGACGCCACAGATTATGTCGTTCAGCTGATCACGAGTATTAATCAGCCAATTCATCTTGTTGGTCATTCAAATGGCGGACGCATCGCGATGAATGTCGCGTTACGCCGTCCTGACTTGATAAAGAGCCTTACGCTCTATGAACCTGCCATCTTCCACATTTTGTCTCGGGACGATGCCAAAGGGCAACAACTGCACCATGGCATTCGTCAGATTGCTGGTATTGTAACCGCCAGTGCATCTACCGGTGAGGCGCATCACGGGATGAAGCATTTTCTTGATTTCTGGAACGGTGTGGGTTTCTGGGACAGCCTTCCGGCTCAATCGCAGGCGAAGTTTGCAGATAAAATCACCTCTGTGTTGTCTGATTTTAACGAGGGCTTTTCTGATTTCTGGTCTTTGGAAGACTTAAGACGTCTGGATGTACCCGCCTTGTTGATGATGGGTCTTGAATCGCCTGACGTTTCGCAGAGAGCAACTACGCTTCTTGCAAATGCGCTTCCTAATTCCCGAATTGCCCTGTTGCCTGAGCTTGGCCATATGGCCCCGGTCTTCCACCCGCAATGGATCAATCCGAGAATTATCGAACACATTTCAAGTGTTGAACGCCAGGCTTCCGGCTTTAGTTGGCCAAATCGAATTGCGGCTTAGTGAAACGACTAAGTCCGCATGGGGCACCCTGAACTGAAAAAACCAAACTCTGAAAGGAATACAAAATGAACATACAATCGATTATTAATCCGGTACCGGATTACACGGCAATCAAGGTGAAGCAAAATGCTGCATGGAGCGCCGGGGACTATGCCAAAGTAGGTGTGACACTTCAGATTACCGGCGAGGAACTCGCTGAATCCATGAACCTTGATGCTGATTCAACAGTGCTTGATGTTGCTGCGGGAAACGGGAATGCAACGCTTGCATTTGCCAGAAGATTTTACGATGTCACGTCTACCGATTATGTGGAGACCTTGCTGTCAGCAAGTGCAAGGCGGGCAGAAGCGGAAGGACTCAACATTCAGTATCAGGTTGCTGATGCGGAAAATCTACCGTTTGAGACTGAGCGTTTTGATGCGGTTGTTTCAACTTTTGGCGTGATGTTCACCCCAAATCAAAAACAAGCCGCAAGTGAGTTGCAGCGCGTTGTGCGGACCGGAGGCAAGATTGGACTGGCAAACTGGACGCCAGATAGTTTCATCGGTCAGTTGTTTAAAACGATTGGTAAACATGTAACGCCGCCGCCCGGAGTAAAATCACCCGCTCTTTGGGGAAACCGAGATTGGATTGATGAAACGTTTGGAACCAGTGGTGAAGTGATTTCCTTCCGGTTGAAAAACTTTACATTCCGGTACAGGTCTGCGGAACACTTCCTTGATTATTTCAGGACTTTTTATGGTCCGATGCAAAAAGCATTTGCAGCGTTGGATGAAGATGGCAGTGAAGCCTTAAAATCTGATGTACTAGCACTGGCTGGAAAGTTTGATATCTCGATGAACAGCACGCTGCGTGTGCCTTCAGAGTATGCTGAGATTGTCATAGAGAAGCGTTAGGCCGATTTTAAGCACTGTCTGCCTGTGGTCAGCTACAGGCAGACATGCTTCTTATTGTATCAAGATGATTTTCACTTGGAGGCTTGAATCCAATCTGCAAGTACATGTAGTCTTTTCGGGGGCTTATGTAATGGCAGATCAAGGCAGGCAAGACAATTTCCCATGACTGAACAAACACTTTACGAGAAGTATGGCGGGTTTTCTCAGGTGAGCAAGATCGTGCTCGCTTTTTATGATACCGTGTTGGACAACGACGAGATCGGTCCATTTTTTGATGACGTCGATATGTCAAAAATGGTGGATCATCAAACCAAATTCATTGCTTCTTTGCTGGGTGGACCTGCCTCTTACACGGACAACCAACTTCGGCAATTACATTCTCACCTTGAGATTAACAATGAGCATTTTGACGAACTCGAAATCGTTCTGCGCGAAACCCTGCACAGTCATGGTGTTGAACCCAACGATGTGGATGCCGTAGTCGCAGAATTCGCGAAGCGGCGAGAATTGATAGTCGGATAAATCATGTCAATTGAAGCCATTAATGAACAGCTTCTCAGAGCCATTGGGGTCGGTGTTGCCCTGTTGGATCACAACACGCTGAGATTTGGATTTTATAATGACACGTTTGAGGAGTGGTTCAGTGGGGAAGGTCCTCCGGTTCAACTCAAAGAACTTTTTCCTGATCTTGACCTTCAGGCGTTGGAAAATGCGCTTGAGGGGAGTGGCAGGTATACTTCTGAAATCCGGTTTAAGAAGAAACGCCGCAACCTGGTTATCGCGCTCGATTTTACAGCAACGGTTGAATCAGATCAGAAAATAATTGTGTTGGTTTGTCAGAACATCACCAGGATCAAGGAATTGGAATCGATGATTGATTCTTATTCGATGATGGTTGAACGCAATACTCGGGAAATCAAACGCGAAAAAGAGCAAGTGGAAAAACTGTTGCTCAATATTATGCCGCGGTCTGTCTATGAAGAATATAAGACGTTTGGTGTCGTGACGCCGCAACTTTATGATCCGGTTTCTGTTTTGATGCTCGATTTTGTTGGCTTTACAGACATGGTTGCTTCGCAAGACCCCAGCGTGACGGTCACGGAACTCAATGATATTTACAGTGCGTTTGACAGGATTGGTGAACAGTTTGGTTGTGAGCGGATCAAGACGATTGGTGATGCC
>JBCCXO010000085.1:0-11495 GCA_039191645.1 Pseudomonadota bacterium
CAATATACATAGGTCTGGAAATACAATTGAAGAATTATAGATCTCTAACAGACTTCCGAAAATTTCAAAACAGTAACACCAAAACTCCCCCTACAGTTCGGCAGGATAGTTCAGGTTTTGCATCGCCCAATGGAAAACGGACTTCGAACCTTCCGCTGGAACTCCTTGTGCTTAATCGGTATGGCATTGGTTACCCCTACCTAAAAGCTGCATGGGGAATATCAAGAAAATATGATATTCCAGCCTCTGAGGTCTTAATTGAGGCGGGAATACTATCGGAGCCTCTTTGGCAGGAGGCCCAATCTCTACTCGCTCGCGAGAAGGCCAAATCGAGAACGAACTTTAAAGCTCGAAGGGTCTTACTCAACGGTGCGATCAATGCTTTGAGGATGACAAAACCCGCCTATTCAGCGGCCCGCACTTTTACCCGTCCGCAACTGGCGTTTCTTTGCCTGGGGACATTAAGCTTTCTTTGTCTGGGGATCGCCTCTTTCAATTATTTCGTATTTTCGTTCGCACTCTTTTTAACCATTTTTTACACGGCAAACATTCTTATGCGCGGAATGTTGCTGGCCGATTATGAAAAAGGAATACAAAAAACGGGTTCACTTGTTGAATTTGATGAAGCCAATCTGCCCGTTTATACAGTACTGGTTGCCCTCTACGAAGAAACTGCTCAAGTGCGCCCTCTTACGCAGCACCTATGGAACTTGAATTGGCCAAAAGCCAAACTTGATATCAAGCTGGTTTGCGAAGCGGATGACCTTGAGACCGTTGCTGCAGTTAAGGATGAACAACTACCTGATTGTTTTGATCTTGTGCTGGTTCCACCCTCCAAACCCAGAACCAAGCCTAAGGCGCTTAACTATGCTCTACCCATGGCTCATGGAAGTTTTTTGGTTCTTTATGACGCGGAAGACAGACCTGATCCGAACCAATTACGCGAGGCTTATTGCCGCTTCGTAACCAGTCCGCCTGAAGTAGCTTGCTTACAAGCGCCATTGAAAATTCACAACGACAGTCAAAGCTGGCTTTCTCGAATGTTTGCGATTGAATATCTCACGCTGTTTCAAGGCATATTGCCCATCTTAGCCAGGTGGCAAGTTCCGCTCCCATTGGGCGGTACATCAAATCATTTCAGAACCAACGTTCTGCGCAGTGTTGGCGCTTGGGATCCCTTTAACGTTACAGAAGATGCAGATTTGGGAATTCGACTTTTCCGGGAGGGGTATCGAAGTGAAACCATTTCGTCGCCCACATATGAAGAAGCTCCTTCGGAATGGATGCCCTGGTTACGGCAAAGGACGCGATGGATTAAAGGATGGATGCAAACCATTTTGGTTCACAATCGCAATCCGATTAGCTTTTATAGAGATGTTGGCTTGAAAAATACGATTGCTTTTCATCTGTTTTTGACCTCGTTGGTTGCCTCTGTCCTCATACATCCATTCTTTGTGGCCGCTTTTTTCTATCAACTCATTAACCTGCCTTTCATCATGTATGATGGAATTGATACCCTTATCTTTGGAACCAGTGTATTTAACCTCGTTGGGGGCTATACCACCTACGGCCTCCTTGCATATGCAGTCGTAAGTGCCAATGGCTTCCGGAGGTTCGCAACGTCTATTCTGACCCTTCCAATTTACTGGTTTTTGATCTCAATCGCGGGTTGGCGTGCGTTCGTTCATCTAATTGTGAAACCCCATATTTGGGAAAAAACACCACACGGACTGGCAAGAGCCAAATTTAGCCTTACTGTTGTCTAATAAAGGTCAAAATCTTTGAATTCGGGGGCTAAGGAACCAACAGCATGAAACGAAGTACAAAAAATTTTTTTTACACAACTGCATGCCTTTCTGTGCTGTTTGCTGCGTTTTCCGCAGCCAATGTTCCTGTCGCTGTTTCACAGGCATCCTGTTCAAGTACGGCTAGTCCCGGGGTGAATTGGGAAGGCTGTCGGAAGAGAAATCTTATTATGGCTGAGTTTGATTTTTCAGGCTCAAATTTCTCAAAGACTGATTTGTCTTCATCTGATTTACGCAACTCTAATTTGTCAGGAAGCAACCTTTTCAAAGCAAATCTGGTTCGCGCTTCATTGATGGGCGTGAAAGCCAATGCTGCCAATTTTTCGGGGGCAATTGCTTATCGTACTGATTTCAGCGGCAGCAAGTTTGCTGACGTTAACTTCAGCAAAGCAGAAATTTTGCGCGCTAACTTCTCGGGAACAGAAATACTGAATTCTGATATGTCCAAAGGAGAGTTTTCCCGGGTGAATTTTAGCGGTGCCAAAGTGATGAATGTCAATTTTGATTTTTCCAATCTTGCTCGATCTGATTTTCGGGGAGCTCAAATCGTGGCGCCGATTTCAATGACTGGTGCCTATCTGTTTCGAACCCGGTTTGAAGGCGTAGACCTGTCAAGTGTTGATGGATTAGAGGATTGGCAATTGAAAATGGCCTGCGGCAATGCTTCAACTAAATTACCGGCAGGGTTTGCAAAACCTGATACGTGGCCGTGTGTTGAAGAGACTGACTGAACCTTTAAGCTTTGAAGTGCTTTGATAGTTTCAGGCCCTGGGCCTGGTAGTTCGACCCCAAATCAATGCCATAGAGCTTTTCTGGCTTGGAAAGCATATGCTCATACAAAAGGCGTCCTACGAGTTGCCCATGCTCCAAAATAAAGGGTACCTCATGGCTTCTGACTTCCAACACCCCTCTTGAACCTAATCCACCGGCATGGATGTGTCCGAAACCCGGATCAAAAAAGCCTGCGTAATGTACTCTGAATTCTCCGACTAACGGATCAAACGGAACCATTTCTGCAGCATAGAGAGGCGGGACGTGGACGGCCTCTTGTGAGACAAGAATGTAAAACTCATCCGGGTCCAAAACCAAATCGCTCGTCCCGTGATTGTAGATCGGTTCCCAGAAGTCCAGAACGTTGTTGGCCGCTTTTTTGTCAACGTCCACAAGTCCTGTATGCCGCTTGCCCCGATATCCGACCAGACCGTTTTCGTCACCGCTTAAGTCGATCGAAAGTCCTATCCCGTGATTGTGGATGTTGGGTTGGGACGTTGCCACGAGTGTTTCGGTGTTGTGTAGGTTGAGGAGTTCTTCATCATTGAGAATTGTTTGACCGTTGCGAAACCTTATCTGAGATAAACGGGATCCCGTACGGACAACGACTGGAAACGTACTTGGACTGACTTCGAGATACAATGGCCCCTTATAACCGGCAGGAATCTGATCAAACGCCTGGCTTTGATCGACGATTACGCGTGTGAATATGTCCAGCCGCCCGGTTGAACTCTTCGGGTTTGCCGAGGCGGAAATGTTTTCTGGAAGGTGTGCGCTTTCGAGTAGAGGGATCAAGTAAACGCACCCTGTCTCAAGAATTGCACCTGAGGATAAGTCTAGCTCATGCAGTTTGAAACGCTCGAGTTTCTGTTCAACAGTATGGTCTTTGCCCGGAAGAAAAGAGGCACGAATTCGGTAGGCTTTTTCTCCCAGTCTTAGGTCTACACTTGCCGGTTGGATTTGGTCCTTGTCCAATTCGCGATTGCTTTTAAGGCAACCCCTTTCAAACAATTCTGCAATATCCTTGTCAGGAAGAATTCCGGTTTGTCTTGTCATCTGATCAGCAAATCTTGAAACGAATTTTATTACAAATATCCTGAGTATCAATTGACGCATAGTCAAAGATGGACTAACACACATGTTAATCGTGGTGATTTGGCCGGCCGGCTTGCAGCCACGTTAAAGAAATCGCTAAAAGGGCCGAGGTTAGTGATCCATTATCACTCCACGCAACCCGAATCGCGATTTCGCATTCGGGTTTTTTTGTGGAGTTTTGAAAATGACACCTGACACTTGCTTACATCAAGAAACCGGTTTGGTTCATGGTGGAACAGTTCGCAGCATCCATGGCGAGACATCTGAAGCAATTTATCTCACACAGGGTTTTGTCTATGAGAGTGCGGAACAGGCCGAAGCGCGATTTAATGGTGATGATCCCGGTTTTGTTTACTCACGCTATGCAAATCCAACCGTTGCCATGTTTGAAGAACGCATGAAAGCACTGGAGGGCATGGAGGCCGCAAAAGCAACCGCATCTGGAATGTCTGCTGTAACATCGGCGATTGCCTGCCATGTACAGTCCGGCGATCATATCGTCGCTGCACGAGCTTTATTCGGCTCTTGCCGATGGGTGGTTGAGAAACTGATGCCAAAATTTGGCGTCGATTGCACCCTCGTTGATGGAAAAGATCTAGATGCGTGGAAAGCGGCTGTAAGACCTAACACGTCTCTGTTTTTCCTGGAAAGCCCAACAAATCCGACCTTGGAACTGGTGGACATCGCAGCAGTTGCGGATGTTGCGCACGAAAACAACGCGATCCTAGTCGTTGATAATGTCTTTGCCACTCCCTTATATCAGCGTCCAGCAGATTTGGGGGCTGATGTTGTTGTGTATTCAGCAACAAAACATATCGATGGTCAGGGACGATGTTTAGGTGGAGTGATTCTGGGTTCTCAGGAATGGATCGATGAAAAACTCTACGATTATTATAGACATACGGGCCCCAGCCTCAGCCCGTTTAACGCCTGGAACCTCTTAAAAGGGCTTGAAACTCTTTCCATTCGTGTAAAACGGCAAACGGAAAGTGCGTTGGGGCTCGCCAATTTTCTTGCGGACAAGAATTCAGTAAAGCGTGTCATTTATCCCGGACATCCAGACCACCCTCAGGCTGAACTTGCCAGCAGGCAGATGAAAGCGGGATCAACGCTTCTCGCTTTCGAAATTGAAGGTGGTAAATCAGCTGCTTTCGAGATGCTGAACCGCCTCAAACTCATTCTTATCTCGAACAATCTTGGAGATGCCAAAAGCCTGATTACCCACCCGGCGACTACAACACACCGTAACCTTGCTTTAGAGGAACGTGATGAGGTGGGTATTACTGATGGAACACTCCGTCTTTCGGTTGGATTGGAGCATTTCGATGATTTGAGGAACGACCTCAATCAAGCTTTGAACCATTAGCCTTCGCGAATGAACTGTGCTATTTCCCTGAAGCATTGGGGTATGGTGCATGTTCAAGGCGATAACAAATGGCGTTAGTGTGACGGCTATGCCGGTTTACATTGATGAAAGATCAAATCCATCGGCATCTCAGTATTTCTGGGCCTATCGAATCATTGTCGAGAACCAATCTGATCAAACCGTGCAGTTGGTTAGTCGGTATTGGAAGATCGTTGACAGCAACGGACGGGTTGAGGAGGTCAGTGGCGACGGCGTCGTTGGACTTCAACCCTTCATTAAGGCTGGTGAGGATTTCAGTTATACTAGTGGATGCCCTTTAACCACTCCCTCAGGCATCATGCAGGGCCATTACACAATGGTTGATCATAAGGGTGGCACGTTTGACGTGGAAATCCCTGCTTTTCCGCTCGACTTACCTGGTCTAGAGCCAGTAATAAATTGATCACGGACAAATGGACACCCTTAGACCGATATTCCTGATTGTTGGCCTGCTTCTTGCCACGCTTGGCTCGGCGATGTTCATTCCAGCCTTGGTTGATTTGTCAGCAAACAATCGTGATTGGGAAGTGTTTGCATTTACGGGAACTTTGACCCTACTCGTGGGGCTGGGCTTATATTCCGGTGCGAGGGGCACAAGCAACAGTCTTTCGACGAGACAGGCTTTTGTCATGACGACCGTTGCCTGGATTGCTCTAACAGTTTTTGGGGCACTTCCCTATTTTTTATCAGGCGTTGTTCCTACATTCACTGATGCATTTTTTGAATCGATGTCAGGCCTGACAACCACCGGTTCTACCGTGATCACCGGATTAGATGTTGCGCCTCCAGGCATCCTTTTGTGGCGAGGCATTCAACAATGGCTCGGTGGCCTTGGTATTATCGTGATGGCGATTGCAGTTTTTCCGATGCTCCAGATCGGCGGAATGCAGCTGTTTAAAGTTGAAGCTTTTGATACCGCTGAAAAAATTATGCCACGTGCTACACAGATTTCGGGATCGATAACCCTTGTGTTTATTCTGATCACCGCGCTTTGTATGGTTGCATATCTGATCGCTGGTATGGGGCTGATGGATGCTGTTGTACATGCGATGACGACGGTGGCGACCGGTGGATTTTCTACCCGCGATGCATCGATCGGATTTTTTGATAGCAATGCCATTGAACTTGTCGGCATCGTTTTCATGATCCTTGGTTCAATCCCCTTCATCCTTTATGTACAGGCATGGCAAGGACAACCAGAAAAGATCTGGGGGAACTCACAA
Source organism: Pseudomonadota bacterium (assembly GCA_039191645.1). Taxonomy (GTDB): domain Bacteria; phylum Pseudomonadota; class Alphaproteobacteria; order Rhizobiales; family Rhizobiaceae; genus JAALLB01. Next base: position 6,300 of record JBCCXO010000085.1, read on the forward strand.
GTTCAGGTTTTTTTCATTCTGTTGGTTGGCTTGATCGCGATTGCATGGGCTTTACATCCGGGCGTAGAAGGCGAACCTTTTGCCCGTACCATTCAATCTGCCTTTAATGTGACCTCTATCATGACTGGCACTGGCTATGCATCTGCGGATTATGGCTTGTGGGCACCGGGCTCCAATGCATTTTTCTTCGCGATCATGTTTATTGGTGGCTGTGCTGGCTCAACCTCTTGCGGCATTAAGGTCTTTAGATTTCAGGTGCTTTTTGAGGTCGTAAAGCAACAAATCAACAGAATATTCTATCCCAATGGAATCTTTGTTATGCGGTTTAACGGTGCGCGCATCGAAAACAGCGTTGCAGGCGCTGTGATGAATTTCTTTGTGATTTACTTTCTATTGTTCGGATTGTTCGCGATTGCTCTTAATCTTACCGGACTTGATTTTTTGACGTCAATGTCTGCTGCGGGAACCGCAATCTCGAATGTGGGACCAGGATTGGGTGACACAATTGGACCTTCCGGCAACTTCAAGGAACTCAATGATACTGCCAAATGGATTTTAAGCGGAGCTATGTTGGTTGGACGGTTGGAACTGTTCACGGTCCTTGTGCTGTTCATGCCGCGCTTTTGGCGTATATAGTCCTTACTCAGCTGGCTGCGCACGCGCCTTTTGGCGTTCTCCAAAAAGCGATTTTAACAGCCAGTGCACATCTCCCCCAATACCGATGAATGCTGGCACGAGGAAGAGCACAAGCAGGGTAGCAAGCCCCAAACCAAATACGATGGTTATCGCCATGGGTAGAAGGAATTGAGCTTGCAGGCTTTTCTCAAACATTAATGGGATTAGCCCACCGATCGTGGTTAGCGAGGTGAGTAATACCGCCCTTAATCGATCCCGGCTTGCCCCAGTTGCAGCTTCAAAGAGTGATTCACCTCGATCCATCCGTTCATCCAGTCGGCTCACCAGAATGATTGAATCGTTCACCAAAATACCGGCTAATCCCAAAAGCCCAATGAAAGAGAGAATGGTAAGCTTATAGCCGAGTATCCAGTGCCCCACGACGGCGCCTACGATGCCAAACGGTATTATGAGCATAATTGCAAACGGTCTGAAGTAATTGCCAAATACCCAGGCGAGGATGATGTAAATGAATGCAAGTGCTGCATAAACACCCACCGTGAGATCTTCAAATGCTTTTGCACGCTCTTCGTTGCGGCCCGTAAAACGGTAATCAAGATCCATTTCTTGCAAAATATTCGGTATCTCGGTTTTTCTGAGTACTTCGATTGCTTTCTCGGTCGTGATTTTGTTGGTGTTTAAATCACCCGTTATGGAAACGATTCTCTTTCCATTTTTTCTTTGAACTGCAGCAAAGCCTTGTTTTTCACTGAATGAAACAACTTCATTCAGCGGAACATACTCATTTTCCGGGCTTCTCAATTCGAAGTTTCGTAACTTATCGCCACCTTTTTCCTGTTCTGTTAGAGAAACCCGTATTGTGACCTCATCATCACCCCGCGCGAACCTACGCGGAATGGTACCATCAAATGCATTTCTGACTTGCCGTCCGACCTCTTCTATCGTGAAACCCAATGAGGCGCCACGCGTGGTGAGCTCCATAATAAGTTCCGGTTTGCCAAAGGGTAGATCATCAGAAATACCTGAGACACCATCTATTGAGGAAATAATAGGAATTACGCGTCCGGCTGCTGCTTTCAGTGTAGCAACATCCCCTCCCAAAATTTCGAGCTCTATGTCACGGCCCGGTGGCCCACCCCGCGAGGCAAAAATGGCAACACGCCTAACGCCGGCTATATCAGGGACGGCTTTTCGCCAAGCTCGCACAATATCCGGCGTGCGCGTATTCCGAATCTCCGAAGATGTCAGCTGCACCCGGATTTGTGCCAGGTTATCCCCTCGGCTAAATCCAGCAGAACCCAAAGTTGTAAACACAGCCTCTACAAGTTCTTCATCTTCCGACAAGTCTGCGACTGAGGATTGCAGGGAGGCTTCAATCCTCTGCAAGTTTTTGTAAGCCTGATCTTCTGTCACGCCAGTGTTAAAAATTACAATTGCGCTGATGTTCTCAGCTTCAGGAGATGGGAAAAATACAAACTTAACTTGTTCTCCTCGTATGGGGCCTATAACGAAGGCAAGAACACTCGCAACCGCCAAAGCAACTGTCACATATCGCCAACGGAATGATAGTTTTACCATTCTGTCAAAAGGCCCATCACGGAATGCATTGAATTTTTGGTCAAAATTTCTGCGGAACCAGCTCTCTTTATGGGACGAGTCTCCGCCTGGCGCAATTTTCTTTAAGGTCCAGAAGATGCCTTCGAAAATGAAGCCAGCGACGAGCGAACCAAGTGTAATCAGCAACAAGAAGATGGCGAGAGGCTGATCATCTTGCAACTTGGTCAAGGAATCAAAAAGAAAGAAGGATGCTAATTCTTCATTTCCTGCTGCCCCGTTGTTTACAATTGAGATTAAAACCCCACCAACGACTGTTGCGAAAAACATTTGACGCCAAAAAGACCAGCTCTTCTTTTGCTTTGGTTCCAGGGTATGCGCCAAATGGCCAGGTAGGATCAAGAAACACTCGACCACGCTGGCTATAATCACTGCAATTACCACATAGGGCATCACCCCCATGATTTGTCCAATAATATCCGTGATCAAAAACATCGGCGCAAAAGCAGCAACCGTTGTTGTCATCGCCGCCATCACCGGCGTAAGCATTCTGTTTGCGCCATTTTCTGCAGCCTCGACAGGACCATCACCCGCTTCAAACCTGGAGGCAGTATGTTCTCCGACGACAATAGCATCATCAACGATGACGCCCAACATCATGATCAGCGCAAACAGCGAAATCATATTGATGGTCTGCCCGAGCAGCAACATGAACCCGATGGTTGCGAACATAGCTATTGGAATACCGGCTGCCACCCAGAACGCAATTCTGGCATTCAGAAAAATAAAAAGCGTGGCAATCACCAAGACGAGACCATACACCCCATTCCAGAACAAGAGCGATATGCGCTGGACCAGCCGGTCTGACCGGACTTCATATTTCTGTAGAGTGATGCCGGCTGGCATGACATCCTCAATCTCTTCCAAATAAGCATCGAGGATGTTTGCTGTCTTTAGCGTATCCGCAGTGAGTGCCCTTTCTACCGTGAGCTGGATTGCGGGTTGACCGTTTACAAAACCTCTTACCGCTCCGTCTTCATATCCACGTTCGATCTTGGCTACATCGCCTAGCAGGACTTTTTCACCTGAAGCGAAGGATCGTATTTCTATGTTGTTCAGGGAGGAAGGTTCATTGATGTTTGCAAGTGTTCGAATTTGCTTTTCAATGCTTCCCTTTAACTGTCCAGATGGAAGGTCACGGCTATTGCCAGCGATTGCTGTTGCCACATCCGCAATAGAAAGACCCAATCTGCGCAACTCGCGCTCAGATATTTCAACCTGCAGTTCTTCATCTCTCAGTCCAATCATGGATACCTTGTCAATACCGCGGTCTATGAGATCATCCCTGATTTTCTTCGCAAAAATCCGTAGTGTAGATTCGGGCACATCACCCGATACCGAGACACGCGCAACCCGATCAAAAAAGGGTCTTTTGGAAATTTTAGGGGTCTCGGATTCCTCCGGCAAATTCGTTACCGTGCCTACCGCGGTTTCCACCTCAGAAGTCGCTTGATTAAGATCGGTCCCTTGCACGAATTCCAGCGAGATGGATCCGGCCCCTTCGCGGGCATAGGAAATCATCTCATCGACACCATCAATGAATCTGACTTCCGGCTCGATCAATTCTATGATGTTGCTTTCAACTTCATCAGGCGTGGCGCCGGGCCACTCCACAGTTATTGAGATTTCATCCCGTTCTACAGTCGGGAAAAACTGCGTGTTTATTTGCCCGAGCGCAAAAACCCCGAACAGTATCATCATTACCATCAACAGATTTGCGGCATTCGGATGTCTTGCAAAAAGGCTTACAATGCCTTTTCCGGGTACCGAGCGAGCGATCACTGGACTTTACCAAGTAGCTGGTTTTCCAAATTATCTGCGCCTGAGGTTCTTGGTTTTTTTACTCTAATCCCGTCTGAGATTTCAGCGATCCGCGTTGTCAACACCTCTTCACCATCAATTAAATCACCGCTGATGATAGCAAATTCTTCGGAAAACGCGTGAACCAGAACACGGCGACTTTCCAGAATTCCCTCACGGATAACGTATACTGTATCATTTCCGTACAACGCCGTTTCAGGTATCCTGTAGTGATTGGAAAACTTTTTGTCTGGTACGATGAGCTCTACAAACGCACCGGGACGCAATGGACTTTTTGACACCGGATCTGCAATGACTGCGATCACCTCAACACCGCCACGATTGGATTCAATTTGCGCCGTAATCCGCTCGATTTTAGCGTTAAATCGGAACTCTTCTCCACCTACATCCCAGATGACTTCTACGGGTCTTCCTATTACACCATCATCATCGGATTGAATTCGTCCAAAACGCTGATCTGTAAGCGTTGCGTGCACCTCCAAACGATCGGATTCATACATCGAGACCGCCATGTCATTGACACCGAGCAGCCGTCCCACCGCAACATTTTTAGCGCTCACTATTCCTGTAGACGGTGCTGTGAAAACTGTATCTTTGAGGTCTCTTTGTGCCTGCGCTATTGACCATTCATAGCGCGTAAGAATGGCTTTGAGCTGCTCCAGTCTGGCTTTTTCAGCAACGAGATTTAATTCACTTTGCTCAAGGGTCTGATTTCGCTGACTTACAATAAGCGCGCGGTCTTCGACCTGCTTATCCGTGGCCGTTCCTCGATCTTTCAGGGAAGAGATCCGCTCTAGATCATTTTCAGCAAGCGCCAATTGGTCTTTTGTTCGTGCTATTCTCGATTCTTCGATGCGAATACGGGCTTCGTTTTCTGTGATCCGAGCCAGTGTCTCATTTTGATTGGATTTGGCAGAAGCCATTGCCGTTTCAAAGGAAAACGGATCGATTTTAAACAGTTCGGTCCCTTGTTCGACCCGCGCACCAACTTTCAGATCCGGGTTTACCCATATGACTTTACCTGCGACCAATGATCGGAGGTCAACCTCCCGAGATGCTTGAACCTCTCCATAGACGGTCAAATTGGGTTGAAACACACCCTTTTGAGCCAAGACGCTGTCAACG
>JBCCXO010000086.1:0-11437 GCA_039191645.1 Pseudomonadota bacterium
AACTTCATCATATAGATAATAATCTTCACCAATCATCGCTATGGGAATGAAGCCGTCAGCACCAGTATCCTCAAGCGTGACAAACAGTCCTGCTTTGGTCACTCCATTTACGCGCCCAAAAAACCGGGCGCCGATTTGCTCTGCAAGAAAACCTGCAACTAATCTGTCGATTGTTTCCCTTTCAGCTTGCATCGCTCGGCGTTCAGTCATTGAAATGTTGGCTGCAATCTCATCTAATGTGCTCTCTTCTTTAGGCGTTAAGCCTCCAGACCCCAATCCCAGACTGGCAACCAGAGCACGGTGTACAATCAGATCCGCAAACCGTCTAATTGGCGAGGTAAAATGTGCATAGCGCGAGAGCTGCAAGCCGAAATGACCGATGTTCTCAGGGCTATACTCTGCCTGGCTTTGCGATCGTAAGATCACTTGGCTTACAAGTTCATCATTTTCCGTATTCTGAACCCTGGACAAGATCTGATTAAAATGGAAAGCCCTTAGATTGCCCGGGCGGGCTAGGCTTATGTCCAACGTCTGCAAAAACTCACGGAGCCGCTCTAATTTATCCAGTGATGGGGTATCGTGCACGCGATAAATAAGCGCCTGACGTTTTCGTTCCAATGTTTCTGCTGCACTCACATTGGCTTGTATCATACATTCTTCCACAAGCTTGTGTGCCTCGAGGCGCTCTGGAACAACAACTTCTCGCACGGTACCATCCTCATTCAAGAGAATTTTCCGCTCCGGTAAATCCAATTCGAGGGGTTGCCGGGCATTTCGACCTTTGGCCATGCAATGATAAGCATCCCACAGTGGCTTGAGTACCGTTTCCAAGATGGGCTTGGTTTTGCTGTCGGCATTCCCATCGATTGCAGCTTGAGCCTTTGGATAAGCAAGATTTGCATGGTTCCGCATTATAACACGATGGAAGGTGTGAGCGGTTTTCTTTCCGTTTGCATCGAACCGCATTTTTACCGCGAGAGCGGGGCGGTCTTCATTTTCCTTAAGAGAACATAGATGGTTTGAAATCCGCTCTGGAAGCATTGGGACCACCCGATCGGGAAAGTAAACGGAGTTACCCCGCATCTGAGCCTCACGATCCATAGCGGAGCCAGATGTTACATAAGCTGAAACATCAGCGATCGCGACTCGAACGATATGCCCTCCGGCGGTGTCGGGGTCTGGTTCAGCGTGTATTGCATCATCATGATCTTTGGCATCAGCCGGATCAATCGTGATGAGCGGGATAGCGCGCCAGTCTTCTCGCTTACCTGGGGAAACAGGGGCCATTGTCTCCGCTTCACGGATAACCGTTTCAGGAAATATGTGCGGGATTTCATTCGCGTGAAGCGCAATCAGTGAAACGGCCTTTTCCGTTCTGTAAGATCCGATTACCGAAGTCACTCTGGCTCTTTTCAATCCATATTTGGCGCCTCGGATGGTCTCAACCGTTACCAGGTCCCCATCTTGAGCATCCCCCAGCATGTCAGACGGTATCTCCATTTCTGCAGCTTTACGCGTTGCGGGTTCCAGTCGGATCGACCGTTCCCGAATCCGGACCACGCCCAATGCCTCATTGTCAGCTTTCGGGATAATTTTTATGACTTTTCCGCTGTACCGGTTGGAGTCACCAATTTTAGTGACGCGCGCAAGGATCCGGTTCCCAACCCCTGCGGTCTGCCCCTTGCCAGTGATACGACCAATTTCAATTACCGGTGGCTTGCCCAACGCTTGTTCGTTCCAGGTGGCAGGTGTTCCCAACAGACCACCATCCCGATCCCGGGTGACAACATCCACGACGCTGACTGGTGGCAGTGCTCCTGGTTCCGCAAGTCTTTTGCCGCGTTTCTCAATAAGCCCCTCATCAACCAATTCCCTCAAAAGTGCCTTGAGATGGATTTTGCTATTCCCTTTGACATTGAAGGCGCGGGCGATGTCACGTTTTGACGTTCGTTGAGGATTATCGGCCAGGAATTTCAGAACTTGCTCACGCGTAGGAACCTTTGCGGCCGATCTTTTCGCTGCGCGTGCCTTTTTGAGTTTAGGGGGAAGCCGTTTTGCCAACTAGTCCTTCTTTGCAGCTTTCTTGCGTGCGGTTGCTTTCTTCTTCGCCGGTTTGCCAGATTTCGCAGCAATCAGTTCCACCGCTTCTTCGAGCTTGATCGTCTCAGGGTCCTTGTCTTTCGGAATGGTCGCATTGATTTTCCCAAACTTGACATAAGGGCCATATCTGCCGCTGTGAACGGTGATTTTTCCCCCGCCATCTGGATGATCACCGAGCTCTTTCAGAGCAGATGCAGCACCGCGGCGTCCGCCTCCTTTTGCTGATTTTTCAGCGAGCAGCGTGACGGCATGGTTCAAGCCAATTGTAAAAACATCGTCCACCGATTCCATATTTGCATAAACACCGTCATGCAAAACAAACGGGCCGTATCTGCCAAGTCCCGCTGAGATCATTTTCCCGGATTCTGGATGTGCACCCACATCCCGCGGAAGCGAAAGCAGCTTTAGAGCTTGTTCGAAGTCTAAAGTTTGGGGATCCCAACCTTTTGGAATGCCGGCCCTTTTGACTTCTTTGGCTTTCCCTTCACCGCGTTGCACGTAAGGACCAAAACGTCCGGTTCTTACGGTGATATCCTCACCGGTATCGGGATCCATTCCCAAGATACGTGGCCCATCGCTCGCAGCCTGTTCCGCCGCTTCCGCATCCGTCTGTCCAAGTTGTCGGGTGTATCCGCACTCAGGATAGTTAGAGCAGCCGACGAATGCTCCAAACTTTCCAACCTTCAAGCTGAGTTGTCCCACATTACATTTTGGGCAAACCCGTGGTTCGGACCCATCTTCGCGAGGCGGAAAGGCCAGGGGCGCTAATTCATCATTAAGTTTGTCGAGTACCTCCGAAACACGAAGGTCCTTGGTCTCATCCACTTTTGCCGTGAAGTTGCTCCAAAACTCTCTAAGGACATCCTTCCATTGAAGTTCACCTGCCGAGATTTTGTCGAGTTGTTCTTCCAGATCGGCGGTGAAGTCATATTCGACATAGCGCGTGAAAAAACTCTCCAGAAACGAAGTAACAACACGTCCCTTTGAAGCTGGCGTGAAGCGTCTCTTTTCAAGCGTCACATAGTCTCTGTCCTGAAGCGTTGAAAGAACGGATGCATACGTCGAAGGACGACCGATCCCAAGCTCTTCCATTTTGCGGATCAAGGATGCCTCTGAGTATCGCGGTGGCGGCTCCGTGAAATGTTGGTTTGCCTCGACTTTCTCTCTTTGGATGGTTTCTCCCTCTTCAAGTTTTGGGAGGCGTTTATCCTCTTCACTTTCTTCCGCCTGCGACTTTGCTTGATCGTAGGCAGCAAGAAACCCGTCAAACTTGATAACGGAACCATTAGCGCGCAATCGAGCTTGTTTACCACTCGATGATGCCACTATATCCACAGACGTGCGTTCAACTTCTGCCGACGCCATTTGGCTTGCAATCGTTCTTTTCCAAATGAGGTCATAGAGCTTGCGACCCTCTTCGTCGAGGTGTTGGGCCATGTCTTTAGGGTGCCGTGAAATCTCTGTCGGTCTGATTGCTTCGTGGGCTTCCTGTGCATTCTTCGCCTTGGAAGAATAGAACCTTGGTTTTTCAGGCACATGTCGTTCCGAAAAGTTCTTCGCAATCTGATTTCTGATTGATGGGATTGACTCAGGCGCAATCTGCACGCCGTCCGTCCGCATATAGGTGATGAGGCCAACGGTTTCCCCGCCAATATCGACACCTTCATACAGCTTTTGCGCGACCTGCATGGTCTGTCTTGCGGAAAAGCCGAGGCGCCTGCTGGCATCCATCTGCAAGGTTGAAGTCGTAAACGGGGCGTAAGGATTGCGTTTGACCGGCTTTGATTCCACCTTTTCGACGCTTAAAGACGCAGCTTCAAGCATGGTCTTGATTTCTGTCGCCATAGTTTCGTTTGGGATATCCTGACGCTGAAGCTTCTGACCCTCATATTCAAGGATACGCGCCTCAAAACTCTGTCCAGCTGAATTTTTCAGGCTTGCGATGATCGACCAGTATTCGACTGGTACGAACCGTTCAATTTCAGCCTCACGATCGCAAATAAGTCGTAGCGCGACGGATTGTACTCGGCCAGCGGATCGGGCTCCGGGAAGTTTACGCCAAAGAACAGGCGACAAAGTAAAGCCCACCAGATAATCCAGTGCACGCCGCGCAAGATAGGCATCCACCAAAGGTTCATCAATTGCCCGCGGCGCTTCCATTGCTTCCAGGACGGATTTTTTTGTAATAGCGTTGAAGACGACCCTTTCGACGGGCATGCCCTTAAGGGCTTTCTTGTCACTCAGTACCTGTAGAACATGCCACGAAATGGCTTCACCTTCTCGGTCGGGGTCCGTAGCCAGAATCAACTTGTCTGCAGATTTGACCGCTTTGGTTATATCGTTCAATCGCGATTTGGATTTGGTGTCGACGGACCAAGACATTGAAAAATCTTCATCCGGTAACACCGACCCATCCTTGGGCGGTAGGTCGCGAACATGACCGTATGAGGCCAGAACAGTGAAATCTTTGCCCAGGTATTTGTTGATGGTTTTAGCCTTGGCAGGTGATTCTACGATGACAACACTATGGGTCATTGGTCTCCAACGGTGGTTGTGGGCAGGTTCAAAGGCCCTCGAAATGGACAGTCAATTCTAAATCGTCAAGCAATTTTTGAAAAATTTGCTAAAGAATAGCTGAAAATACAACTAAAGGTTGTATTAATGTTGCTCTTATTATATGGGTTAAACCATGGTTTGGGCGGTTAAACAGGCGTGGGCAGGCGCCAAAAAATAGATGCAGCCGACGATGAATGACAAGAACAAACTTGCCAAATCAAGAATTATAACACCACAGCAGTACCCTAAATCCCTCAACGTTAAGCGAGAAGCCGAGTTGGAATATCTTAGTGATATGTTGCCTCAGCTAAGAAAAATGGCGCTTGGGCTGGATGAAGCCAGGTTAGCGTATCTCTTGGAACTTGCGATGATGGAAGCTCAGCTACAGTTTGAGCTTGAGCGTTTTGAATCAGGAGTTGAACAGGGGTAGGGGCCGGGCCATGCCGTTTAGAAGCAAAGCGGCATGGCCTCAAATTTTCTTTCACCAATCATATCGTTCTCGTCAACATTCACGGTATTTGTTGCAGCTGACCGCATGGGCACAGAAGATACAATTTCCCGATTCCGAAGGTTTTCTCGATAGATCATGAAAATACCTGCGCCAAGGATCATGGTCATGCCGATCCAAGCATTGAGTGCTGGCCAGTCTCCCCAGATGATGATTCCCCATAAAACTGCCATCGGTAATGCGACATATTCAAAGGGGGCAACGAGCGAAGCCTCTACGTTGCTGTAAACATTTGTCGAGGCAAACGCGAGGTTCAGAACGATTACGCCGGCAAGGGCAAGATAAATGAGTTCTGTTAGGCTCGGGTTTGTCCAGCCACGCAGTAGAAAGCCACCAATAGGATTATCCGGCACTTCCGGGCTGAGCAAAAATATCGCTAACATCCCAATCATGCCAGTGACTAAATAGATGAAGTTTTGAACGGCAACCATTGCAATGACCGGCGCCTCATTGCGAATGTAACGGGTGATGATCTGAAACGCGGCATAAGACGCAGCCGAAGCAATCGGCATAAGATAAGAAATTTGAAATCCTTCACTGCCCGGTCGCACAATAATCAAGACCCCAACCATGCCAATGATAACCGCAGAGATACGAAATACACCAAGTTTCTCGCCCAAAACCGGAACCGAAAGAACAGAGATGAGAAGCGGTGCGGTGAAAAATATAGCCGTAACTTCCGCCAGACTTAGCGTCGCCAGTGGAAGAAAGAAAAAGAGCATGGCACCCACAAGACAAAAGCCCCTGATTGTGAGTTTTAGAACCGTTGCCGGTTTAAGCTGTAAAACGGAGGTGAATGCCAACGGCACCAATAGAACAAGCGACAGACTAATCACCGCTCGCAAACCCAGAATTTGAAAAACAGACATCGTGCCGCTCATCAATTTGATGAGCGAATCATTCAGTGGAATCAGTGCCATCGCAAAAACAAAGAAAACAATTGCGACTGTAGGACGAGCGATAAATTCCAACGTATTGCTCCAAAGTCAGATTTTGGAGTTTCATCCAGATTTGTTCGCCTGGCAACAAAATTTATACCTATAATTTGAGCTTGTTTTTGCCAAATTCAGCTAGTGGTTTGAGCTCTCTTTAACCAACCAGTCAACAACGCTTGATGCATCATCGGAAAGCGGGACCGCGTTTGTCCAACTGATATAGAATCCATATCCAACTGAATAAGTATTTTGCATCGTTCGAACCAGCGTCCCGCGTTCAACAAATTGCTCAACCACATGGTGCCAGCCCATGGCAATACCTTCTCCTGCAAAACATGCCTGCAGAACAAGCGCATAATCATTGAAGCGCAGTCCTGATCCAGTTTCCTTGTAGTCATAGTCATGCTCCGCAAACCAGTCTGTCCAGGTTGGCCGCAAGCGGTATGGTTCATCAAGATGCAACAAGGCAGCTTGAGCAAGCTCGGCAACCGTCTCAATCTTGTCGTGCTTGGCGGTAAATCCGGGAGATGCAACCGGATAGATTTTTTCAGGTTGCAAAAACCTGGTTTCATGACCCGGTAAATCGCCGGTACCGCGCCAGATCAGCAGCGATGCTCCATCAGATTCGACCGCCACATCTCTATCGGTCGTCTGGAGCCGCAAGTCTATGTCCGGATTCTCTTTGCGGAATTCGCCCAGTCTTGGGACCATCCAGTAGTGCGCAAAGGCCGTCGAGCAATTGAGCGTCACATGCCTGCTGATATTCCTGGCCGAAATGCTTTGTGCAGAGCGAAGGATATGCATTAAACCAAATGATACATCATTGTAAAATCGCTCGCCCGGTTCGGTCAGGATAATTTGACGGTTTTGCCGCGAAAACAACGTCACGCCCAAAGCTTGCTCCAGACGTTTCACAGAAGAGCTTATTGCAGGTTGGGTGACATTGAGTTCATTGGCTGCCAGGGTAAATGACCCCAGTCGTGCAGCCGCTTCAAACGCGAGCAGTGCAGTTGGTGATTGAATAAGATCATACAAATTTCGCATAAATTTAAATTATGCAAATCAGAAAAAAATACAAGCCTGACAAGATCTCAATTCCGGCGTAGTCTGTTATTGCGATTGGGAGGAGAGCATGTCCGAACGTGCCAGACGCAGAGCCAGACCCACACGAGCCACGGTAAACAGACCTGCTTTTATCAAGCGCCAGGTCCCGGCATTCGAGTATCTCAGCGAAGAAGGTTTGACCCGCATTGAGGATCAGGCAGACCATATCATTCAGGAAATTGGTTTGGAATTCAGAGAAGACCCCAAGGCATTGGAGATTTGGAAAGACGCAGGGGCAGATGTGAAAGGCACCCGTGTACGCCTACCCAAGGGCATGGCACGCGAACTGTCAAAAACCGCACCGTTGAGCTTTCAGCAGTGCGCCAGAAACCCCGAAAATAATGTCATGATCGGGGATGGTAATTCAGTATTTGCAGCTGTCTATGGCCCTCCCTTCGTTCGAGATCTTGAAAAGGGACGTCGGTATGGCTCTATGGAAGATTTCGAGAAGCTGGTGAAACTTGCATACATGCTCCCGGGAATTCATCACACCGGATTTGTAATCTGCGAACCCTGCGACATACCGGTAAACAAGCGACATCTTGATATGCTGTATACCCACATGCGGTGGTCAGACAAACCACACCTCGGGGCAATCGTGGAAAAAGAACGGGCGGAAGATTCAGTGGAAATGGCACGGATCGTCCACGGCAGCGATTTTGTCGACAACAATTGTGTCATCATGGGAAATGTGAACACCAATTCACCGCTCCTGGTGGACAAGGTCGTCACCGAAGCAATTTATACATATTCGGGGCAGGGGCAGGGTATGATTGTCTCTCCGTTCATTCTCAGTGGTGCAATGGGACCGGTCACAACAGCCGCATCTATTTCGCTTGCGTTCGCAGAAGCGTTGGTTTGTTGCGCATTTGCACAACTTGTGAAACCAGGATCGCCATTCATTTTAGGAAACTTTTTGTCATCCATGAGTTTGAAGACAGGTGCGCCAACGTTTGGAATGCCCGAACCTGTCGCCTCGCACTACATAATAGGTCAACTGGCAAGACGCGCTGGGCTACCCCTCAGGTGCGGTGGTTCTTTGACCGCTGCGAAAATTTGCGATGCCCAAGCTGCCTATGAAAGTGCGGATTCCATGCATTCTACAGTATTGGCGGGCGCTAATTTCATATTGCATTCTGCCGGATGGTTGGAAGGAGGTTTGGCAACAGGGTTTGAAAAACTGATCATTGATGCCGACCGCCTGCGTGCCTATGAAAAATTGCTGGGCGGTGTCGAACTGGACGCCAATGCAATTGGTGCGCAGGCGTTCGATGATGTTGAACCGGCAGGGCATTTTCTGGGTTCTGCGCATACAATGGCGAACTATGAAACTGCATTTTATGAATCAGTGACCGCCAACCATGACTCTTGCGAACAATGGGAAGAGGATGGCTCAAAAACAACTGAACAGCGCGCTTTTGAAAAGTGGCAACAAATGTTGAAGGAGTATCAAGCGCCAGATCTGGATGCAGCCATAGACGAGGAACTGAAGGCTTATATTGCCAAGAAAAAAGAATCTATGACGGACGCATGGTATTAAGATGAAGGCAAAACGATTTGACGCAGATTTGGAAAACCGTCTTGAGGGTCTGAAGACAGAAGGATTGTATAAATCCGAACGCATCATCACGTCTCCACAAGCTGGAGAGGTGGGTCTGGAAAATGGCAAACAGGTCCTCAATCTTTGCGCCAACAACTACCTTGGCCTGTCTGACAATCCTGATTTGGTTGCAACGTCGAAGGAAGCTCTGGATGCACGCGGGTTTGGTATGTCATCTGTCCGGTTCATCTGCGGAACTCAGGACATTCACAAGGAATTGGAATCTAGGCTTTCCAATTTTCTCGGCACGGAAGATACCATCCTTTATCCCAGTTGCTTTGATGCAAATGCTGGTCTTTTTGAAACCTTGCTGGACGATAATGATGCGATCATCTCTGACGCGCTAAACCACGCCTCTATCATTGATGGCATTCGCTTAAGCAAGGCGAAGCGATATCGCTATGCCAATTCAAACATGTCTGAATTGGAAGAATGCCTCAAACAGGCCAGTGATGCTCGTTATCGATTGATTGCAACGGATGGTGTTTTCTCGATGGACGGATACATCGCCAAACTGCCCGAAATTTGTGACTTGGCAGAAAAATACGATTGCATGGTGATGGTGGACGATTGCCATGCTGTTGGGTTCCTCGGTGAGCGCGGCAGTGGAACTCCGGAATATTGTGGTGTCGAGGGCCGGGTGGATATTATCACGGGCACCTTGGGCAAGGCCCTGGGCGGCGCTTCAGGAGGTTACACTGCTGCCAGTAAACCCGTCGTGGACTGGTTGCGCCAACGCTCCCGTCCATATCTTTTCTCGAATGCGTTGGCACCGGTCATCACGCAAGCAAGTATTCGGGCGCTTGAACTCATCGAAACGCAAAAGGAACTGCGCGAGCAGTTGAAACGAAACACGGCGCATTTTCGAAAGCGGATGCCAGAATTGGGTTTTGAGATTTTGCCCGGTGAACACCCGATCGCACCTGTAATGCTGAGAGATCCCATATTGGCGCAAAGCTTGGCAGCTGAGCTTTATGATTTGGGTGTCTTCGTCACGCCGTTTTCTTTTCCTGTTGTTCCAAAAGGACAAGACCGGATACGAACGCAAATGTCTGCTGCTCATACGATTGAAGAACTTGACCAAGCCATTGATGCATTTGAGATTGCGGGGCGGAAACTCGGGGTTATCCAATGAGCAACGAAATGAAAGCTCTGGTAAAATCCAAGCCTGCGGAAGGATTGTGGATGGAGCGCGTTCCGGTGCCAGAGCCGGGCCCATCGGATGTTCTTATCAAAGTCAAAAAGTCAGCAATTTGCGGGACAGATGTTCATATCTGGAATTGGGACGAATGGGCTCAAAACACCGTGCCAGTTCCGCTGGTCACCGGACATGAGTTTTGCGGTGAAATCGTAGAAATCGGCAATGCCGTTGAAAAATACAGCATTGGTCAGCGTGTCTCAGGTGAGGGGCATATCGTATGTGGTCATTGCAGAAACTGCCGGGCTGGCCGCGGTCATTTGTGCCGAAATACTGAAGGGGTAGGTGTTACACGGCCGGGCTCATTTGGCGAATATGTGTGTTTGCCTGAAGACAATGTTGTTCCCATCCCCGATGATATTCCAGATGAAATTGCTGCAATTTTCGATCCATTCGGCAACGCAGTACATACTGCGTTGAGTTTCGATCTGGTTGGCGAAGATGTACTTGTCACCGGAGCAGGCCCGATAGGCATCATGGGCGCAATGGTGGCAAAACGCGCTGGCGCCAGGAAAGTTGTTATCACCGACATAAATGAGGGTCGGCTGGAGCTAGCGCGTTCTATGGGCATTGAGTACGCCATAAACACCACGGAGCACACCCTGGTCGAAGTCATGTCAGAAATTGGCATGAAAGAGGGGTTTGACGTTGGGCTGGAGATGTCTGGTGCGCCGCCCGCGATGCGTGACATGATTGATACCATGAACAATGGTGGCAAGCTCGCATTGCTCGGCATTGCACCGAAAGGATTTGAGATCGATTGGAACAAGGTCATTTTCAAGATGCTGGTTATCAAAGGCATCTATGGGCGTGAAATGTTCGAAACCTGGTACAAGATGATTGCCTTGGTGCAGGGCGGATTGAATCTTGCGCCAATCATTACCCATAGAATTGGAATTGATGAATTTGAAACTGGCTTTACGGCGATGCGCGATGGCGCTGCCTGTAAAGTCGTAATGGATTGGAATTGAGGTAAAAATGAGTGAAAAAAAGCTTCCCACACATGCAAAAGTGGTCGTCATCGGCGGTGGTGTCGTTGGCTGTTCAATATTGTTCCACCTCGCAAAATTTGGATGGAAAGACGTGGTGCTGCTTGAACGTGATGAGCTGACTTCCGGGTCTTCCTGGCATGCGGCTGGCCAAATACATACGATTTCTTCAGATCCCAATATATCAAGGTTGCAAGGCTACACGATCGATCTTTACAAGGAGATCGAAGAAACCTCCGGCCATTCCGTAGGGTTGCACATGACGGGTGGTTTTTATCTCGCATCCACGCAGGAATGGTATGATTATCTCAAACGTGAGCGCTCAAAGGCCCGCTACATGGGGCTCAACCAGGAGTTCATAAGTCCGCAGGAAGTCGCAGAGCGCCACCCGTTGATTGATCCCAAACACTATTTAGCCGCCTTGTGGGATGACCAGGATGGCGATCT
>JBCCXO010000087.1:0-11203 GCA_039191645.1 Pseudomonadota bacterium
ATTCCGCAAGCCATTACAACCGGTATAAAGTTGAAAGCCAGGCCACGCTCAAACTCCCACATCAGCGTATCCGTGATCCTGTCGCGGAAATTTCCGAGGTGAAACTCAGCAGTCAGGCGCCAATGGGCGCTTTTGGATAAAACACCGAATTTCTTAATGTATACGTTGTTTTCATTTGGCGGTTTTGTCTCCAGTTCCAAATTGGGCAGGATGCTCGGCCCATTTGTTGGGGACTTGTCGGAGCTCAAAATCTATGGCCTTGAGTCTGATTGATACTGTGTTACATGACCGCTTAACGAAAGCCCTATCAAAGTCGGATATCGCCTAATTTTCAAGCTTTGCGCGATCACGATCAGGAAAGTTCACCATGTCCAAGACAGTCGTCACCCGTTTTGCGCCCTCTCCTACCGGTTTTTTGCACATTGGAGGTGCTCGAACCGCGCTCTTTAACTGGCTCTATGCCAAAGCAAACAATGGCAAAATGTTGCTACGGATTGAGGATACAGACCGGGCGAGATCTTCCAGAGAAGCGGTTGATGCCATCATTGACGGTCTTTCCTGGTTGGGTCTCGACTGGGACAGCGATCCGATATCCCAATACGCGAATGCAGATCGGCACCGGGAAATTGCGAATGCAATGGTTGAAAATGGTACCGCCTATCGCTGTTACAACAAGGATGATGACGGCCATGCTGATGGTTCATTTGTGATCCGGGTGAAGGCCCCGAAAGAGGGGGAAACAGTTGTAGAAGATCAGGTGCAGGGGACGGTCAGGTTTCCAAACAAAGATCTGGACGACTTTGTTTTGTTACGCTCCGACGGCAACCCAACCTATATGTTGGCGGTTGTGGTTGATGATCATGATATGGGGGTAACACATATCATCCGTGGGGACGATCATTTGACGAATGCGGCACGGCAAACACTAATTTTTAACGCAATGTCCTGGGAAGTCCCGGTAATGGCCCACATTCCGCTTATCCATGGTGCGGATGGGGCTAAACTTTCGAAACGACACGGCGCAATTGGTGCTGAAGCGTATCGTGCCATGGGATATTTGCCTGACGCACTGCGAAATTATCTCGTTCGTCTCGGTTGGTCTCATGGTGACGATGAAATCATGTCAACACAGCAAATGATTGAGTGGTTTGGTTTTGAGGGCATGAACAAAGCAGCTGCACGTTTTGACTTTGCTAAACTGGAAGCCATCAATGCGCATTATCTCAGAGAAATGCCAGAACAGGACTTACTTGACGCATTGTGTAGCGTTGCCTCAGAAATCGAGGGCGGAACAGCGTTCCTTGATCCTTTGCCTCCCAAACTCAACGCGTGGGTGTTGCGAGCGCTTCCCAGCCTTAAAAGTCGGGCAAAAACAATGGCAGATCTCGCTCAAGGTGCGGCTTTTCTGTTCGCTGAACGACCGCTATTCATGGAAGAAAAGGCTGCAAACCTGTTGACGGAAGAAGCAAGGTCTACAATCGCAGAAATCATACTAGTTTTTGAAACGCTTGGAGAATGGGATCATGATTCCATTGATGACGCCATACGCAGTTTTGCAGAAGAACGCGGTATGAAGCTGGGTCAGGTCGCTCAGCCCATCCGAGCCGCACTGACTGGTAAAGGCACATCGCCTGGCGCCTTCGATGTTCTCCAAATACTTGGCCGTGAAGAATCAGTCGAAAGACTTAAAGACCAGTTGTAGATGGATATTGTGATTACTTGGTACCATTGTCGTACTTGTGTCATGTGTCTAAATCATATAGCTAAATTGCAACCCTGCAGTTCACAGCCGCAGGAATAACAACTAAGCACCGTTCTGGTGCTTGCAACTTGAAACAACCGCTACCAAAAAAACGGACAACGTTTTGGGAATTCGGACGGCTTTTTAAAGTTGCTGAATGAGAGGAGTTTGATATGGCGAATGAAAAGGCAACCCTAACTATCGGAGACAATAGCTGGGATTTTCCCATTCGCCAGGCAAGCGTAGGCCCGGAAATAATTGATATAACGACGCTCTATAAAGAAACAGGCTGCTTTACTTACGACCCTGGTTTTACGTCCACTGCATCTTGCGACAGCGACATCACCTTTATCGACGGGAATAACGGCGTCTTGCTGCACCGGGGATACCCGATCGAGCAACTTGCTGAACAAGGCGATTATCTTGAGACTTGCTATTTATTGCTGAATGGTGAGTTGCCAAGCGAGCAAGAAAGCAAAGAGTTCAGAGACCGAATAACCTATCACACAATGGTCCATGAGCAGATGAACCGTTTCTTCACTGGTTTCCGCCGTGATGCACATCCAATGGCCATTATGGTGGGGGTCGTCGGTGCCCTCTCCGCTTTCTATCATGATTCAACCGATATCTCTGATGAACAACAACGTGTGACAGCTACGCTGCGCATGATTTCTAAAATGCCGACCATTGCTGCCATGGCCTACAAGTATCACATTGGCCAGCCGTTTGTTTATCCTCGCAATGATCTGGATTTTGCCGCCAATTTCCTCCACATGTGTTTCGCGGTTCCTTGTGAGGAGTATGAGGTAAATCCGGTTCTGGCCAAGGCTATGGACCGAATTTTTATTCTGCATGCAGATCACGAGCAAAACGCGTCTACATCTACTGTTCGACTGGCTGGATCATCCGGGGCAAATCCGTTCGCTTGTATCGCTGCGGGCATTGCATGCCTTTGGGGGCCTGCGCATGGCGGCGCAAATGAAGCTGCACTCAACATGTTGCAGGAAATCGGTACTGTTGACCGAATTCCGGAATATGTTGCCCGGGCGAAAGATAAGAGCGATCCGTTCAGGTTGATGGGTTTCGGCCATCGTGTTTACAAAAACTATGACCCTCGCGCTCGCATCATGCAGCAGACAACGCATGAAGTGTTGGCGGAGCTAGGCGTCAAAGATGATCCCACTCTTGAAGTTGCTATGGAGCTCGAGAGAATTGCGTTGACGGATGAATATTTTGTAGAGAAGAAACTCTATCCAAACATTGATTTTTACTCTGGCATTACACTAAGAGCGCTTGGGTTCCCAACAACCATGTTCACGGTACTGTTTGCATTGGCGAGGACTGTCGGCTGGATTGCACAGTGGAAAGAAATGATCGAAGATCCGAAGCAAAAAATTGGCCGTCCACGCCAACTTTACAGAGGCAAAACGAGCAGAGATTATGTTGAAATGAAAAACCGCTAAATTTAGCGGTTTGCTATTTCGATAATTTTCTTTGCTGCCAAAAGATGCGTGGGGGTTTCCTGCTTTAAGCGCTTGGATATAAGCTCGAACCCCTTCAACTGAAGTTTGCGTTCATGGTCATCCATGCAAAGTCTTTCCACCATACGTGCGATGTAGTGCGGATGCGCATATTCATTGAATTTTTCAGGAATAATGGGATAGTCAGCGATGAGATTTGGTAGCGAAGCGGTCCACCCTGTCAACCAATGGCGAATGCGCATTGCAAGACCATCCAGTTTGTAAAGAGAAATGGTCGGCACCTTGTATAAAGCAAGTTCCAAGGTCACCGTGCCGGAAGCTGCAAGGGCAACATCTGCCCATTTGAAGGCATCTTTTCTTGCTTCATCGCCCACTACAATTTTTGGAAGCCACGGCCAATTCAAGGTTGCGGCGTGAATTTCAGATTCCAACTTTGGTACCGCTGGGAGTACCAACTCGAACTTGTTGCCGCGCGCTTCCAGTATTTCCAACGTTTCCCGAATAACCGGCATCAGGCGCTTTACTTCACCGCTCCTTGAACCTGGCAACAGAACCATTCTTGGAATTTCTGCTGATTTTCTTTTTTGCGATACTTTGATGTCCGGCATTTCTGCAGCCAGGGGGTGGCCTACATAGGTTGCGTCTGGACCTTCAAGGGTTTGAAGAATGTCCGGCTCAAACGGCAGCACTGCTAATATGTGGTCGACATAGGGCTTTATTTTCTTTGCCCTTCCCGGTCGCCAAGCCCAGACAGACGGAGCTACGTATTTGATGATCTTTATGCCGGGTCGTTTCGCTCTGACTTTTTTGGCGACACGATAGGAAAATTCGGGACTGTCGATTAACACCAAAACGTCAGGATTTTGGGACAAAATGTCTTTCACCGTCAGTTCGATGCGTCGCAGGAGTGTTGGTAGTTTTGCGGCAACTCCCGATATTCCCATCACCGAGATATCAGAAATATCAAAGAGACTTTTGACCCCGAGTGCTTGCATTCGCAACCCAGCCAAACCGGATGCTTTTACCGGGCCAGCCAATTCGTTGAGTGTACACAACAACTTAGCACCCAGAACGTCGCCGGATTCTTCCCCTACAACAAAGTACAAATGCAATTGTTTATCTTCAGTCATGGCCCGTTGTATCCATGCCATAGATGAAAATATCGTGGAAGTTTGCAAGTTTTAATGTTTTTTCACGTTCGAGGATGATCGACCGGTCCGCTTCAACGCCAACACCGCGCAATCCAGCTTCCGCAAGCCTGTTAATCGTATCAGGACCGATTGCAGGCAGATCCACCCGCATCTCTTGATTTGGTTTCATTGTCTTAACAAGCACCCCAAATCTACCGTTTTCATATAATCGCCCCGATGCCCGCATGCTCACCACCCGTTCGAGCATGCCGTCCGTACCCTCTATCCCCTCCACCGCAACGACACGCCCACCGACAGCTACCGCAGCTTGGCCAATGTCCAGGCCACCCAAGACCTTGGAAGCTTCTGCTGCTTTTTTGATGTTTGCCAACGCTTTTCCTGGAGGGCGCCGTCCTGCAATCGGGCCTTTCGTCGCCAGAAGTTTGGGCATTACCTGATGGGCACCCACAACTTCGATGCCGCGCTTCTCAAACAAGTTTATGACACCGGACAAAAGCGAGTTATCTCCGCCTATCATGAATGCCAAAATTTCAGGCAGCGAGCGGATTGCGCCCCAATCCATTTTTGCAATGTTTATCTTTGGTCTGGTAACACTGCCTGCCAAAACCACTTGGTTAGCCTTGTGTTCAGCCAGCAACTTGAAAAGCTGGCCAAATTGTCCCCACCCTAAAACTGAATGTTCAAATCCCTCTAACCAGGATTCGTTTTCGCCTTCGATCCCTATCAAAAAAGGCTCTTTGCCCTGTGCACGCAAACCGAAGGCCAATTCCTGGGGTAACGATCCTCTACCTGCAATAATAGCCAGATTATGGGTCAATTTTCCCCCCAAGGTGCATCAACTTTTTGGTGTGCACAATGCTCTATCACCACTGGCTTCGATGAAATCCAGGATCTTCCGGACGATTGCATCTTTTGCCAAATCAGAAGAAATTTTACTCAGATTTTCTGCGACGTTGCCTTTGCCGTCAAATATTTCTTTGAAGGCTTTTCGCGCTTTGTGGATGCTGTCTCGTTCGACGCCCGCCCGTTTCATGCCAATTAGATTAAGACCACCAAGATATGCCCGATTGCCCAAGGCCAGGCCAAACGGGATAACATCGTTTTCAATCCCTGCAAGGCCGCCGATAAACGCGTTGTCACCAATTCGGCAAAACTGGTGCACGGCAGCGCCACCACCTACAATAACATTATTGCCGACTTTGCAATGTCCGGCCAGCAAGACCGCATTGGAAAAGATAACGCCGTTTCCAATCATACAATCATGCGCGACGTGTGAATTTGCCAGAAAATAGCAATCGTCTCCGATAACCGTCTTGTTTGCATCCCCTGCCGTTCCAGGGTTCATGGTCACGCCTTCACGTATCAGACAATTCTTGCCGATCTCGAGCGTGGTAGCTTCGCCCTGATACTTCAGGTCTTGCGGCTCGTGGCCAACAGACGCGAACGGGAAAATTCTGGCACCGGGTCCGATGGTTGTATTGCCGGAGATGGCAACGTGTGAGTGAACGGTAGCGTTTGCACCCAATTTAACGTGCGGCCCGATATGAGTGAATGGGCCTATTGAACAGCCGTCGCCTATCTCTGCGCCGTCTTCTATTACGGCTGATGGATGAATTGTCACTGATCTTCTTCTCTTTGTTCCGGGTCGACCATCATGGCACCGATATCTGCTTCTGCAGCCTTTTCGTCGCCGACCCATGCCTCACAGTTATATTTGAAAATGTTTTTGCGTTGTTTTTGCTTTACAACCCTCAACTCCAACACATCCCCAGGGACTACGGGTCTGCGAAATTTTGCGCCATCGATTGTCATGAAATAGACCAGCTTTCGAGCACCCATTGAGTGTTGACGTGCACAAATTGCGCCCGCTGTTTGAGCCATGGCCTCTACGATTAAGACACCCGGCATGATTGGGTCGCCGGGGAAGTGCCCCCCGAAATGGGGTTCATTAAACGTTACATTCTTAATCCCAGTTGCTGAGTTGTCCTGATCAACATCAATGATCCGATCGATTAAAAGAAATGGATATCGATGCGGCAGAAGCAGGAAAAGTTCTTTGATTTCTATGAGATCAAGTGTGTTGCCAGACATACCGCCTACCCCTTTTTTCTTCTGTCCCGCTTGTCAGCGAGCATGATTTTGGCCGCATCACGCATCCACTTTGACGCTTTAATCGCAGGATATCCCATGACCCGCTCACCAGGGGCCACATCGCCATGAACACCGGACCCACCGCCAATCTGAGCACCATCACCCACTTTGGTGTGTCCGACGACCCCCGCTTGGCCGGCAACGACAACATAGTCGCCAAGGGTTACGCTGCCAGATATCCCCGCCAAACCAACGATCACACAGTGGCGGCCTATTGTAACGTTGTGACCAATTTGGACAAGATTATCAATTTTTGTACCCTCACCGATCACGGTATCCCGGTTGGCGCCTCGGTCAACTGTCGAGTTAGCGCCAATTTCGACGCCATCCTGCAAAATCACCCGGCCGATCTGCGGGATCTTTTTGTGCCCGCCGGGCCCCATTGCAAAGCCAAATCCATCCTGTCCAATTTGGACCCCATTGTGAACGATTACATTGTCTCCAACCAGCGCGTTAACGACAGAAGCATTGCAGCCAATCGTTGTGTTTCTACCAATTTGCACACCTTTCCCTACGACTGCGCCTGCAAGGATGTGGCTGCCTGCGCCGATTGCTGCCTCTGGGCCGATTACAGCAGCTGGCTCAACTATCACCCCTTCTTCTATGTTGGCTAATGGAGAGATGTGCGCGCCTTTAGACAACCCGGTTTCACCCATCACGGGTTGCGGTCTTGCAGCCGTTGGATACAACAGCGAAAGTGCCTCAGCATAGGCTTGGTAAGGTTTGGTGTGGGTAAGGCCAGCAACATTATTCGGTAATTGGTCGAGGTATTTTTCCTGACAAAAGACTGCTGACGCCGCGGTTGTTTCCAAATGCTTTAAGTATTTTGGATTGTCTATGAAGGTGACGTCACCGGATTTAGCGGATTCGACCGGAGCGGCACCTGCTAATCTCACTTCTTCAGGAGAACCAGAAAAATGGACTTGGGCACCGCATTTTTCAGCGAGTTCGCTCAAGCCTATCTCAGTGGGTACAAAAAACATGTTTAACCCCGCCAGCCAGGCAACATTACATCAAATCCAGAGTGTGCGCCTTAGAACGCTGTACTTACGCCGAAGTTGAATTCTTCGATGTCGTCGAACGTTTCTTCGGAGACCGGAACAGCATAGTCCACTCTCAAAGGTCCAAAAGGTGATGACCACAACACACTGCCACCCACTGATGCACGAAGCGCATCGTCTTCAATTTGACTTATCTGCGCCGCAGTTAGACCCGGATTGGCCAAAGCGATTGTCGGAAGTACGGAGTCACCCACGTTTGTCAGCTGTCCAACATCTGCAAACAATGCGCCTCTCAGGCCCAAAGATCTCGGGACCAATGGCAATGGGAACTGAACCTCTGCTGTCGCGTTCCAGTACGTGCGTCCACCCAGCGGGTCGCCTGTAATCGGATCCCGCGGACCATAACCGAATGAATCAAATCCTCTGATGCTATTGCTGCGAGCCTGGAAGTTATCGATGGTTCTGAAACCCCCTGCTATGGTGCCATTATCCGCACCAAATGTCTCGATATGACCGCCGCGCACGCGACCAAACAGGACAAAATCCTGCTCCTCAGAAAGCGTGTAGTAGCCGACTAAGCTTGCCTCTGTTGTGAAGTATTCCGCATCCCCTCCTGCTCCGAAGAACGTTTGAGAGACGCTTGCACGCACGCCTTCGCGTGGAGACTGAGAACTGTCAAGCGTGTTGTAGACAAGTGAATAACCGAAACCAGACGATGTGAAGTCGCCGAGGCCTGCAACCAGTGCAGCTGAAAGTTCTGTTCCGAAGTTACCTTGAGTGCCATCGTTGTTACCGCCAACATTTACGGCGTCGTCGAGCAGTACTGCGTTCGCACTCGCATCGCTGCCGCGGTAGGTGTAGAAGACGGCAGAATTTAAGTTTTCAACAATGGGTATCCCGAATGAAATTGTCCCGTTTGTACTATCAATAATGTATTGACGTTCACTGGTCTCATCTGACTCCGTGATCTGGAATCTCAAACCCGCAGAAATACGGTAGCCAAGGAAATAAGGCTCTGTGAAATTGAACGTATACCCTTCTTCGTCTTCACTGGTGTTGAGCCCAACCCGGAAGAATTGCCCCCGACCCAGGAAGTTACGCTCTGTCAACGAAATGTTTGCAGATGCACCGCCGTTTGAGGAAAAACCGCCGGACAGAGAAATATCACCGGTGGACTGTTCAATCACCGTAACAAAAATCACAATCCGGTCAGGGCTTGAACCCGGCCTTGTTGTAATGTTCACGCTCTGGAAGAAACCCAGCCCTTGAATACGATCCCGCGTTCTTTGAACAAGTACCTGATTGTATGCGTCGCCTTCAGAAATATCGAATTCACGCCGAATGACGTAATCACGCGTACGGTCGTTCCCGAGAATACGGATATCCTCAATGAAGAGACGAGCACCTTCATCAACGAGGTAGGTAACGTCGATTGTATTGTCTTCGAAATTACGGTTTCCGCGCGGCACAACTTCAACGAAAGCGAACCCTTCTTCCGAGACCCGCTCCGTAATTGCAACGATTGAGTCCTCGACCTCTTTGGCGCTGTAGAATTCGCCAGACTGGGTTTCCACCAGATCAAGCAATGCCGGACCATCTACGCCACTGATGGTGCTATCAATGTTGATGTTGCCGAACGTGTAGCGCGGCCCCTCGTCCATTGTGAAGGTGATGTTGTATTCGTTGTTGATTTCGTCCAACTCAGCCGTTGTTCCCTGGATTTGGAAGTCGGCAAAACCTTTGTTGAAATAGAACCTGCGCAGCGCTTCTTCATCTGAGTTGATGCGATTCTGATCGAAAATATCACTGGTAGTCAAAAAGCTTAGGAATGTGGATTCCTTCGTTGAAATGATATCGAGCAGTCGACGGTCAGAAAACGTATCGTTTCCAATAAAGGTAATGCTGGCAATTTTGGTCTTATCGCCTTCGTTCACACGATAGATCACGTTGATGCGGTTGTTTTCCAACGGAACTGCTTCATACGTTACCGTTGCATCCCGGCGTCCAACCCGCGAGTATGCCACCTGAATCCGCTCTACATCCACCGCCGCTTGTTCGTCACTGTAAACAGACTGAGGCTGCAACCGAACAATGCCGCGCAAAGCGTCGTCTTTTAGACGTGAATTACCTTCGAAAAACACCTTGCTAACGGTAGAGTTTTCATCAACGTCCACAATAAGCGTCGAACCTTGTTGGAAGATGCTCACATCGCTGAACAATCCAGTCGCGAAAAGTGCCTTTACCGAATCGTCAATATCAAAATCATTAAAGCGCTGACCCGGTTGAATGGTCAGGTAAGACGCAACGATTTCATCATCGATCCGCTGATTGCCCCTTACGTCAATGTTGCTAACAACTGCAGCTTGAACTTGCGTGACAAAGCTAACGCTGGAAACATTGGAAGTGATGAGCGCTCCGACCGTCAATGCGAACGCCAGGAATATTGTTTTTGTTATCGTTTTCATACGCATTAAAGTGATCTAAGCCCCAATTCTCCGCAAAAGAGCACAACCCAGTTACCGATCAAGCCCGCCAGGGCCAGAATCCATTAGTTAACAAACCTTTTACAGAGTTTTACCCGCCGTGCAACCTCGAACCGCTGTTTTACCGCCACCAATGTAAACATATTGCCAGACTGTTGCATTTTGGACCACGAGATTTGTTTTTTGTGGTTAATGAACACTTTTCATACGACGGTCAAATGACAAAATATGTCGAAATATTAGTGTGATAACGCCATACCCGATCCGATACGGTCAATTTTCCACAGATTTACCCTCTGATCAATTTAGAGTTATCGATTTTGGACTGCTTAGGTCCAAAAATAGTTCAAGATATCGTTTCGCGTTGCGAACAACATTAGCCCTATTAAAAGCATGAATCCGACCCTAAATCCGAGCTCTTGGGCGCGTTCACTGAGTGGTTTGCCAAATATTGCCTCATATGCGTAGAAAACCAAGTGCCCCCCATCCAGCATTGGAACCGGAAAAAGATTCAATAATCCGATGCTTACAGACAATACAGCGGCTAAATTGATAAGCGCGACCCAACCAAGGGTTGCAACATCTCCAGATATTTTTGCAATGCCGATTGGGCCGCTTAATTGATCTGCTGATTCTCTGCCAACAACTATTCCACCGAGATATTGGAAAGTCCTTTTAACGATAAAAACAGTTTCGCCCACCCCACGCAAAAATGCTTCACCCAGCGTAAACTCCCGAATTCTCGGGTTCGAATCCTCCGGCCGACTCCCAATCCCGACCACGCCGGTCCGATGCACGTTCCCAAAATCATCCTCGCGTTCGGTTAATTTTGGAACTACGGTCAGATCCATAACTTGCCCTGCCCGCTCAACGGTAAAGATCATTTCCAAACCGTGTTTGGGTCCAACCAATCTCGGGATATCAGAAAATGATCTAATCGACGTTCCATCAACAGCTTTGATGATGTCGCCAACTTCGAAACCGGCTTCCGCAGCAGCGCTGTTTTCAACAATTTCAGAGACAACAGGATCGCGCTCGTGGATTCCGATGAAGAAAAACGAACCGGTAAAAATTACAATTGCCAGAATAAAGTTCGCGATGGGCCCCGCAGCCACCACGGCAGCACGTTGACTTAAGCGTTTATGTTCGAAACTTCCTGCTTTTTGAGCATCGGAGAGGGTAGACAATTTTTCGC
>JBCCXO010000088.1:0-11095 GCA_039191645.1 Pseudomonadota bacterium
AGCTGAGAAGTGAGATTTAGACTTCAACGTAAAGCACGCCTCTACCAGGTACGCCTTGGCCCGTTATCAATGTGATAGAAGCCGCCCGGATAGTAGCTGTATCCACCAACTTCCCACAAAGAACGAATGTAGGCCTTTACCTCTCTCGGATCGCCAGGAACAGAAAAATCAACTGCTCTACAGGTGAGATGATAAGATCGTTTTTTGCCGCCCTTACGCGCGTTTTCCAGCGGCCATCGATGCGTTGAATGCACTTTTATCGGGCCAAATTTCCGTGAAATCTTGTTCAGAGCAATTTTCAATTCAAGCGGCACGCACCAAGATGTATCATTCCAGGCAATTTGGGGTGCCCGAAAGACGGCAAGAAACCCTTGGGTGTTTCCTGAAGCACACGCCGAGAGAACAAGGGGCAGGACAAGCACTGCCAACATTGATTTTCGTTGGATAGACATCGGATTATTCCTACGCAAAACAAGCGGAATCCAGACATCGTCTGCTAAATTCGTTAAAATTTTAACTATCGGAAATTAACCATAAATTTTGAGGACATCAAAACCGCGTCCTATCCCCCAATGGTTGTATAGACCTTTCACCTGAGGTCTGGTTTAAAACCCTATACTTTCGGACTTGGATACAACAAATAATTATGCGCCCCTCGGGGTCAGGAGGAGATGGTCATGTCAGACGAAGTTACCGCCTATGATATTCTTGAAGATGCAACAAAGGGCGCATGGATTGACGAAGCAAACTACAGGAAAATGTATGAAGCATCAGTCTCGGACCCGGATGCTTTTTGGGGCGAGCACGGCAAGCGCATCGATTGGATCAAGCCCTATACCAAAGTAAAAAATACAACCTACGAATATCCTGACGTCTCCATAAAGTGGTACGAGGACGGCACTCTCAATGTCGCTGCAAACTGTATTGATCGTCACCTTGCAACCCGCGGTGATCAAACCGCTATAATCTGGGAAGGTGACGAACCAACCGATGACAAACACATCACTTACAACGAGCTTTATGAAAACGTTTGCCGCCTGGCAAATGCCATGAAATCGCAGGGCGTCAAAAAGGGTGATCGTGTAACGCTTTATATGCCAATGGTCCCCGAAGCAGCCTACGCGATGCTTGCCTGTGCGAGGATTGGCGCAGTTCATTCAATCGTTTTCGGGGGATTTTCTCCAGACGCACTCGCGGGCCGGATTGAGGATTGCAAGTCTGAATTCATCATCACCGCAGATGAAGGTGTGCGGGGTGGTAAGATTATCCCACTTAAGAAAAACACCGATGCAGCCTGTGAGATAGCCGAGAAAGCAGGTCAGCGCGTAAGCAAGGTGTTGGTTGTAAAGCGGACCGGGAACGACATTAACTGGGTTGATGGCCGTGATGTCTGGTACCATGAGGCTTGCGATGAGGCTTCGACCGATTGCCCGCCGGAAGAAATGAACGCTGAAGACCCTCTGTTTATCCTTTATACCTCTGGCTCAACCGGCAAACCCAAAGGTGTGCTCCACACAACTGGTGGATATCTTGTTTGGGCATCGATCACGCACCAATACACCTTTGATTATAAAGAAGGCGACATTTACTGGTGCACCGCTGATGTTGGTTGGGTGACAGGCCATTCGTACATCGTCTATGGGCCACTGGCGAATGGCGCCATCACCCTGATGTTCGAAGGCGTGCCCAATTATCCTTCAAACGCACGCTTCTGGGAAGTGTGTGATAAACATCAAGTCAACCAGTTCTATACAGCACCAACGGCCATTCGTGCTCTCATGCAAGGCGGCGATGAGCCGGTAAAAGCCACATCTCGCTCATCCTTGCGGATATTGGGGACCGTGGGCGAACCCATCAACCCCGAGGCATGGGAGTGGTATTACAATGTTGTCGGCGAGGGCCGTTGTCCCATCGTCGATACATGGTGGCAAACGGAAACAGGCGGCCACATGATCACACCGCTACCTGGCGCAACGAAGTTGAAGCCTGGCTCCGCTACCCTGCCTTTCTTTGGCGTGCAACCTCAGTTGGTCGACAACGATGGCAAACCTTTGGAAGGCGCCACTGACGGCAACCTGTGCATCGTGGATTCTTGGCCCGGCCAAATGCGCACCGTGTATGGCGACCATGAACGATTTGTGCAGACCTACTTTTCTACCTACAAGGGGAAATACTTCACCGGAGATGGATGTCGGCGCGACGAGGACGGATATTATTGGATTACCGGCCGTGTGGATGATGTTATCAACGTTTCAGGACACCGCATGGGAACCGCCGAGGTAGAATCTGCACTGGTTTCTCATGATGCTGTTTCGGAGTCTGCTGTGGTTGGATATCCCCATGACATCAAGGGACAGGGCATATATTGCTACGTTACCCTTATGGCCGGCGTTGAAGCAACTGACGCCTTGAAAACAGAACTGCGAAATCACGTTCGAAAAGAAATCGGGCCTGTCGCATCACCAGACGCAATTCAATGGGCACCCGGTCTGCCAAAAACACGATCAGGAAAAATCATGCGACGGATTTTGAGGAAAATCGCCGAAGATGATTTTTCAAACCTGGGAGACACCTCGACACTGGCAGACCCTGCAGTGGTCGATGATTTGATCGAAAACAGACAAAACAAAAGTTGATTGGGTTGTCTCCGTCGTTATGCAATCAGTATGATACAGCGCTGATTTCTATAACGCTTTGTTAACCAGTTGCCTTAATCCAACCAACAGGTTTTTGGGGTATCCCTACGGAGCTAGAAGTTCCGGGGGAACCCATGTTGAAAGATCTGTTGGATAGGCACGCGTTGTTCTTTTTCGCATGCGTTTCTGCTGTGGTTTTATACACCACCTACCCCGCCAGTTCTCAAGACATCAATTTTTCCAGCAGTCCCATCATTTCCGGCGAAAGCTGTGTGATAGAACTCGTTCAGGAAGGCATATTTGGCGTAAGTGCGAACGAGCGAACCCTAAACTCTCAGAACTTTGGCGGTGTTGGTGCCCAAATTCTTGTGACATCTCGCAAACGCGGCGCAGGCGACTCCCCTGGCCCCCGGTTTGCAATCACGCTTGAACCCCCAACAGCTTTCACCACTGCACCACCTGGTGGTGATGATAATGTAACCTGGCGCACTCGCTTTTCCGGTGTCAGCGTACTTAACGGGGTGAACTTCAATAACAGAAATGGCCTTAACCCCCGGCGATTGCCGCGTAGAGGGACAAGCGTTACGCAAATTACCGGTCATTTGAGGGCCCGAAAACCCGCAGGAGACGCTTTCCCGCCTGGCAACTATAGAGCCGAAGCAGTGTTCCGCTGCGAATAAAGACTTCATCTTTCATCCGGCCTCCCCATAAAGCACAAAAACCTCAACAAAGCCTTGCCAAAAAAGAAAATAAAGGGTGTTGACGAGATTCGATATTCGCCTAATCTGAAAGGGTGTTCAACGAATCGAAAGGAGGTGATCTAATGTCGAGTGATTTAAAATTTCTGGGGATTTCCGGGGGCAATAACCTTGGCTTGGAGCAGCCTTCAATCAAGGTAACGGCCACAAAATAAGGATTTTCACGGAATTAAAAATCGCGGAGGGCTGTCTTTGAACCAGACAGCCCTTTTTGTTTTTCACATGTGCGTGATGACACAGATTCAAATTCGACTTCATTCTATCTGAGCACTCAAGGGGCTCCATTACAGGAGAATGAAATGTCGAACTTAACAACGAAACTCGCCTTAGCGGCACTGATTGCGCTTCCATCAACTACAGCAATGGCTGGTAACTTTATTGACGGCGGACAGGCGAAGATGAAAGTAAAGAAAGCACAGCTTGCTATCAAAAGCCCAAACGCTGCTGGCTGTCCTGCAGAAGCCAAAATGACTGGTTGGATTTTTACGAACAAGCCAGGCACGGTGCACTACATGATCGCTCGCAAAGGTGGTTCCGTAAGCGGACCCTATGCAATTCAAGCGGTCAAAGGATCAAATGGCCTGAACGTAGCCAGCTTTACGAGGCAGTTCCCGGTTCACAACAGCATCAATGCTGAATACAGAATTCTAATTGGTGCAAAATACCAAAAAACGTTGAGCAATTGGGCTCCGTTGAATGTTTCTTGCTAAACTCTAGCTGAAATCCAAAAGTCTGCCCGAACTTGGGCGGACTTTTCTCCATTCCAAAAACAATCCGCAACATGCCAATAAAGCAGGGCGCTACTATCATTGAGTGTCTACAGGAAAGCTGAAAAAAATAATGCTCGCCAGGGGAGGAGGTTCTGGCGAGCATCATCTACTAGGATTGATCAAGGAGGGGAGAGACCAATCCACAAACCGAAACATGGGAGGAGGAAAAGTTTCGGTTTATATCGTCAGCATTATTTGCTGCTGTTGAGTGAGGATATAAAACCTTTTCTCAAAATTTCGAGTCCCATTCTTTCATGTCAGCCATGCAAATAATGCATAGCTCCAATCAGGCGCAAAAAAGGCGGGTTAAACCCGCCTTTCCTTAAAAACTGATCGTGTTCAGATTTATCGGCTAATGCGCAATGTCTGAATGCTGGAAGCGATCGTTTGAAACGCATCCCTGAGTTCCTGGCCATTCTCCGCATTGAAGAAATAGATATTATCTGCGGTATCTGGCGTTGCACAATCATCAAGAAGTTGTGTTACTTCCTCGCGTTGCGTCCGGTTTTGAATTCCATCTAGATCAAATCCAATAGCGTAGACTGTGATGCCTGAAACTTTCATGTTCTCGCACAATTCTTCGGATAACCGATTAGACCGTGTCGTGGAGTCTACCGTATTAAACGGACCGCCGCGGCCGGTTCTCGGGTCAAGTTCTCCGTCTACACCGTCAAAAGCAGTGTTGAAAAGCCCGTCTGTCATCAGAATGGCTATCTTTTTCACACCAGATGAAATTGGCGCAGGTTCCGCATTGGCAGTCCGCCAAAGTGGTGCCCATTTTTCGGAAAGAAGATAGTAGCTCCAAGCAATACCAAGGTGGCCTGCCGTGTATCCATTCGCGCGGAGAAGACGAATATCTCCCTTTAAGGTCCCGGCATTACTCGTCAAAGGCCGAATTTTTGCTGAGGGACAACGATAAAAATCATTAAGATCTTCATCAACTGAGCGCCTGTCGGAACCAATCGGCGCTCCATCAGCGTAAAAAGTATCTGTAGCAGCATCCCGTCCGCCACGGCCGGTAACACAGTCCCGCGTCGTGATGTTGTAGCCTGGATTTCCAAAACTACCCGAAAACGCGATTTGGTCACCGTTGTTCCGGGTTACCGTTCTGGCGAAACTCCCTGCATTCACACTGGAAGCATAAGGAACAAGACCAATACGAACACCTCTTGTATTGGGATTTGGGAGCAAGATGTTCACAGCGTCTGTAGCAGCAAGCCTCAGGTCACGTATTTTACCGTTCCTTCCCATTGAACCGGTAACATCCAGCATCATGGCAACTTCAACGTCCTGCTGATCAAAAACCGCTGAAGAATTCGCTGCAACCTGAAATTCTTCATACCCAAAAATACGCATGATGGTTGGTTCCATGATCGCTCTGGCTTCTACGTTGACTTCGCCACTGTTGGGATCTGCAGAAAAAGAAGTAATCCGGTATTCTTCCGCAAAATTGCCGGTACCGGAGACATTTACTTCAAAAAAAGCGTCGAAGCGCTCTCTCAGCTTGTCCCTGTTTGTCTCGCCTTCCAGCAATTCTACCCCAGTTGCAAGAACAGCAGCATCCAACGCCTGCTCCATCTTGGATTTGGTGTTCGACACCCGGCTGTAATCAACCGCAGCGCCAACGGAACCCATAAACACGAAAACTGCCACCGCAGTGATCATAAAAATGTTTCCTGATTCGTCTTGTTGAAAAGAAGAAACCTGGTTTCTGAGTTTTGCCGCGAACTGCATTTTTTTCTCCATGCGTTTGTTTGCAAGGAGAGATGCAAGTTTGAGGCCAGATGAGCATCAAGGCTTTTGCATTGAGGTAAGTGATTGGAAATACTGGTAAAACACGACTTTTAGAGTAAACAATTGGTTAATCTGAAGCCACAATGGCGTCTGGATCGGACCATTATGACAAGAAACAGCCGAGGTTTATCCTACGGCTCAGAAATCACTGATGATTCCGTCCTTCTCCCAATCACCAAAACGAACAGGATCTGGGCCATCGCGACCCAAAATCTCTTTTACAGGGGTCTTTTTGTTCTTATCCGCTTTCAAGCGGCGCGCTTCGGCCTCTGCCAACGCTCTTTTTGCTGCATCTGGAATATCCGCGCGATTATCATTTGCCGCCATGTATCTTGTCCTGTGAACCTATTCATAACTTGAAGCTAGCAACCATCATTCCCATGATATAGGGAATTGTGCCAAAATAGTCACCCAATCTGGAAACACATTATGAATATTATTCGTACTGGAATATTGCTCGCTGCCATGACCGCGCTTTTTATGGGCGTAGGTTACCTGATTGGCGGTCAGTCCGGAATGCTGATCGCATTTTTAATCGCAGCAGCAATGAACTTTTTCAACTATTGGA
The DNA here is from genome assembly GCA_039191645.1 of Pseudomonadota bacterium. Lineage (GTDB taxonomy): Bacteria > Pseudomonadota > Alphaproteobacteria > Rhizobiales > Rhizobiaceae > JAALLB01. Next base: position 6,527 of record JBCCXO010000088.1, read on the forward strand.
AATCAGATCAGATGGTGTTGCGAATGCACAACGCAGTAGAAGTTGATGAGCGCAATTCCCCTGAATTTTACGAATTGGTTCGAAGATTGGCAGAAGCAGCAGACCTGCCAATGCCCGCCGTGTATATAATCAACACACCCCAGCCAAATGCCTTTGCAACCGGCAGAAATCCCGAAAATGCAGCTGTTGCAGCAAGTACGGGCTTGCTGGAAACCCTATCATTGGAAGAAGTTGCCGGCGTAATGGCGCATGAGCTTGCGCACATCCAAAACCGCGACACCTTAATCATGACCATCACAGCAACGTTCGCTGGGGCAATTTCCATGCTGGCAAACTTTGCCATGTTTTTTGGTGGCAGCCGGGATCGGGGTGTAGGAATAATCGGCAGCCTGGTATTGATGATCGCAGCACCTTTTGCAGCAGGACTCGTCCAGATGGCGATCAGCAGAACAAGAGAATATGCTGCGGATAAAAGAGGCGCTGAAATCTGCGGAAATCCAATCTGGTTAGCGAGCGCGTTGGAAAAAATTGCGCATCAAGCCGGCAGAATTCCTAACAATGCAGCGGAAAGAAACCCCGCAACTGCACATATGTTCATCATCAACCCACTGGGTCAGTTCCGACGTGATAATCTCTTTTCAACCCATCCGAACACCGAAAACCGGATCGCGGCGTTGGAAACACTTGCAGATGAATGGGCCACCTATGACGCTCAACAGGTCAGAGTACCGGGACATGTTGAGAAAAATACTGGCCAGTGGGATGAGCCGGAGGCTAAAAACTCAGACGACGGACCTTGGGGAGGATCCGATTCAAAAAACAAATCTGATAACAATGCCGGTGATCAACCCTGGGGCCGTCCCCGTTGACAACTGCGGCAGACATGGCAAAGCCGGAAAAAGTCGAAGGGATAAACAGTCGCCTCGTCGCAACAATGCTTGTGACGCGCGTTGTGGACGACGGCCGTAACATTGACGCCCTTTGTGATCGGCAACACGGACTTCGCGCCTTTCTTTCCCTCAATGACCGAGACCAATCGCTGGCGCGGGCTATGGCAATAACCGCACTGCGGAATCGAAATCGAATTGACTTTGTATTTCGTAAGCTGATGAACAGGCCGTTGCCCAAAAACGCCCGGTTCCTGATAAACGCGCTCCATATCGCATCAGCGCAAATTTTGTTTATGGATGTTCCGGATCGCGCCGCCGTAAATATCGCAGTCAGCGCCATCGGAAACGACCGTAGAACATCCAGGTTCAAAAGCTTGGCCAACGCAGTGTTGCGAAGAATGACACGTGAAAAAGAGGAGCTGTTACAGGCCAGCGAAGCTGCATCACCATTCCCCAATTGGCTGACAAAAATGCTTCGTTCCAACTACGGAAAAGAAAACATGCTGCGCGTCGCCCAAGCCATAACAAACCCTGCAGCACTGGACATAACGGTTAAATCTGACGCCGAAATTTGGGCAAAAAAGCTGGATGGAAGATTACTGGCAACGGGAAGCATTCGCCTTAACTCGACAAAACCTGTCTCTGAACTTGAGGGTTATCAAGACGGTGAATGGTGGGTACAGGATGCAGCAGCGGCATTACCAGCGCGCATGATCGACATCGAAAAGGGTTCCGATGTGCTGGAGCTATGCGCAGCCCCAGGGGGAAAAACCGCTCAATTGGCAGCCGCCGGCTATGCTGTCACTGCGGTTGACATCTCTCAACCACGGTTAGCGCGGTTGAAAGAAAATCTTGAACGTCTGAAACTATCGGCGGACGTCGTCGAGGCAGATATTCTCGAATGGAGCCCAGATAAGGAGTTTGACGCAGTACTATTGGATGCACCGTGTTCTTCTACCGGGACAATGCGAAGACATCCCGACACACTCTGGGCAAAAAAACACGAAGACATCTCACAGCTTGCGAACCTTCAATTTGAATTGGTGCAACGAGCCGCAACCTATCTCAAGCCAGGTGGTCAACTTGTGTTTTCAAACTGCTCGATCCTCAAGGAAGAGGGCGAAAACCTGATCCATCGCATTCTTCAAGCATGCCCGGACCTTTCCATTTCCCCAATTGCCGAGGACACCATTCCAGGAACTTCAGAAATGATCAACGGACAGGGAGCAATCCGAAGCCTACCTTTTCATCTCACCAACGAGGCATGCCCCCAAATGGGCGGCCTGGATGGCTTCTTTGCGTGTCGCTTCGCAAAAGCCTGATCGTTTCTGTTGGCATTTGAACTTCTTGCTTACAACCGCCTGCCATTTGCATTACTTTACGGTAAGTTCCTGTATTTGCCTTGTAATAATTAGTTATGCCACTGCTTGATACATTCCAGACGATTGCTGCATCAACAGGCAGACATTACCGGACAGCAAAACGCTCCCTTCGGTCTGGGGTCACCGTCTTGACTGGCTATTCGCCGTTTGTCCCGAAACACTTGCTGATTGCACCGCAGGATCTCAGGACGGCGGATCCATCTTTTGCAGAAGAGTATTACCATGGCAGATACACACTTGCAGGAACGCTGGTGGAAACGAATGGAGACAGCCCTTTTACGCTACCAAACACCGATTCGCAGTGGTCTAGAGAGCTTCAGAGTTTCGGTTGGCTTCGACATCTGGCTGCAAGCGGCGATCCGTTATCAGGGAGCCATGCCAGAGCCATTGTTAAAGAATGGATTGACCTTGATCTCAAATCCTCAAAAAGCATTGAATGGGACATTGAAACCGCTGCACAACGATTAATCGCTTGGCTGCAGCACTCAATCCTTATTCTTTCGATTCCAGATCACGGTTTTCACCAGGATTTTATGCGAAGCTTGGGCACACACGCACGTTTTTTGAAACGCTATGCAGTGAACGCCAATGAAGGAACCCAGAAGCTGAAAGCATACCTCGCGCTGGCCTATGCTTCGATTTGTTTTTCTGGACATGCAAGCTCTCTTAAATTTGCCAGAGACAGACTGGATCAGGAGCTTGAAGCACAAATCCCGGCAGACGGATGTCATGTCTCAAGAAACCCTCAAGCAATTGTTGATATTCTCGCTTACTTGCTCCCCTACCGGCAGGCATTTCTGAAAGATGATCTGGAACCCTCTCCCGCTGTCGCCCAAACAACCGAACGTCTCCTCTTGGCATTGAGGTTTTTCAGACTAGGCGATGGAAATCTCGCCCGATTTAATGGATCCGGCGTGACGGAATCTGATCTGGTAGCGACCCTGTTACGATATGACGAAAGCTATGAACCTGACTCCATAAACACATCAAGTGGCGGGTATGAAAGGCTGGAGACCGGTGACACTGTCCTGCTCGTTGACGCTGGCCTTCCTCCAAAGGGTGAACTTTCAACCAAAGCACATGCGGGCAGCCTCTCCTTCGAGGTTTCCAGTGGGTCGGATTGCGTTATTGTAAATGCTGGTGCACCTATAAATTCGCGAAGCGGCAGCCCCGCACTATGGCGATCGACTGCTGCCCATTCCACAGCGGTGTTTTATGAAACGTCATCCTGCAAATTTGAAAGCACCGGGCAATCTGGAAACCTATTGGAAGGGCAGCTTTTCTCTGCATCCTTGAAATTGGAGTCAGAACGAAAAACCGATGCCGAACACGAAACGGTAACCGCATTCCATCATGGATATGTCCGTGAATTTGGTGCCCGTCATGAAAGAGCCATCAGATTACACAAAGCCAGCGGAAGCATAGAAGGTACAGACTGGTTTTCGGGACCCGACAAAGGTGATCTATACTACACAACCAAAGATACTGTAACGATCCATTTCCACCTGCATCCTGACACGGACGTTGCTTATGACAACAACAGCGACGCAATTTTTCTGCGGACACGCTCAGGAAAAACATGGAAGTTTCGATCTGAAAAAGTTAAACCCCGAATAGAGGAAAGCATCTATTTCGCAGGGTTATCGGGCCCGCGCAAAACCAACCAAATCACACTGCGTTTTCATGCCTGCAAAATACCAGAAATCAGATGGATTTTTACGCCCGCCAGTCTCTAGAAAGAAACGCTCGCCATGACATTAACATCAAAACATCACGAGGTACCCAACCTCGCGAAAATAGAAACTGCTTTGATTTCGGTTTCTGATAAAACCGGAATAGTAGACCTGGCCAAAAGCCTCGCGGATCGCGGCATAAAACTCGTCTCTACCGGAGGTACTGCCAAAGCAATCGCAGACGCGGGAATATCCGTCTCCGATGTATCCTCAATCACAAATTTTCCGGAGATCATGGATGGGCGCGTCAAAACACTTCACCCTGCAGTGCACGGTGGTTTGCTCGGAGTTCGCACAGATCAAACTCACCGGGCCGCGATGAAGGAGCAGGGAATATCGCCCATTGATATGGCCATTATCAACCTCTACCCATTTGAGGAAACCATCGCCAGCAATAGCGACTACAACACATGTGTTGAAAACATTGATATAGGCGGACCTGCAATGATCCGTGCAGCTGCGAAAAACCATGGCTTCGTGACAACAGTCGTTGACCCAGATGATTATCCAGAGCTTCTTGAGCAACTTGATAGCCACAAGAACCACACCTCACTGGAACTGCGG
>JBCCXO010000089.1:0-10968 GCA_039191645.1 Pseudomonadota bacterium
ATCATCTCCGCACAATGCATCTGGTCGAGGTGGCACTCGATTTTGCGCTTGATGTTTTGAAACCAGGCGGTCATTTCTTGTCGAAAACGTTCCAGGGCGGCACGGAATCAGATATTTTGACCCTGCTGAAGCAGAATTTCCGGCAGATTTATCACGTCAAACCCCCTGCATCCCGCGATGGATCGGTCGAATTGTACCTGTTGGCGAAGGGGCGCAAGTAGCAATTTTGCAGAGTTAAGATTTTTTTTAATTTGAAAAGAAGATTTTTACCAATTCACTTTAGGTTTTGATCCCAAATTACATATTGGGGTTAAAGATGGCCACTGAAAACGTCGAAGAAGCTACCGAAGAGCTAACAATTGGTAGCCTGTCTAAGTCGAAAATTTTTGTATGGGTTGGGTTACTTTTGGCCGCAGCTGTTGCTTTGGCGTTTGTCTCGCCAAAACCAGGCGACCTGCTGGATCGGATGATCCTTGCAGCAGCTTTTCTCGCAGTGGGATTAGGGGTACTGGGTGTTGTGACCCTGATTCTGGGTAAGCGCAGTGACGAAAACGGGCACGTTGTATTGCAGACTTCGCCAGCAAACGACAATGCGCAGCAAAATGCGCAGGCACCTGGCAAAAATGAAACGCATGCGAACCTCGTAACGCTCGCCTATACGGATGCCCTGACAGGACTTGGCAACCAACAGCGGATGATTGAAAAGTTTAACACGCTTGCTCAGGACCGTCGCCAAGGACAGAAGGGTTTTCTCATCGGCATTGCCGATATGGACGGCATGAAACCCATTAACGATTTGTACGGGTTTGAAGGCGGTGATGAGATTTTGAAACAATGCGCCCAGCGTCTTTCCGCAGCGGTGGAAAATGATGGGTTTGTTTTCCGCCATCGTGGCGATGAGTTTGGGTTCTTGTTCCCGGATATCAAAGATGAAGCAGGGGCCAAGCATATCGGCAAAATATTGCAGGAAGTATTGCTGGCTTCGTTCGATCTTAATGGCCGTACCGTCAGACTGAGCGGCTCTTTTGGATTTGCGCTGTATCCTGATGGTGGCGACAGCTTTGAATCGATCATGAAAAACATCGAGAGTGCGCTTTACCATTCAAAGCGGGGGGGTCGCGGAAGGATTACCGTCTACTCTAAGGAAATCGAAGAAATCATCATTGAAAATGCCCGGATGGAGCAGGCCTTGCGCGCTGCGATTGCAAACAATCAAGTGCGTCCGCATTTCCAACCGATCATATCTCTGCAAAACGGCAAGCTTTTGGGGTTTGAAGCCCTTGCGCGTTGGGTGGATCCTGATTTGGGGTTTGTGTCGCCCGGCAAGTTTGTTCCGCTTGCCGAGGAGCGCGGGATTATTGCGCCGCTGACTGAGAAATTACTGCTGCACGCCGCGAAGGTTGCGGCGGGATGGCCGGATGAAATCTTCCTGTCCTTCAACCTTTCAAGTGTCCAACTGGTTGATCCGAACACGGCCGATGACATCATCAAGATCATCGAAAAGGCAGGCCTGCCACCCCAGAGATTGGAGATCGAGGTCACTGAAACCGCCATGATGACCGATCCTGAAACGGCGTCGATGATCATTGATCAGTTGCATCAGGCTGGCATTCGGATTTCGATGGATGACTTTGGTACGGGACAGTCAAGCCTTGGCCGCTTGCGCGAATTGAAGTTGGACAAAGTGAAAATTGACCGTGCCTTCATCATGGCAATCGGTGAAGACAAACCAGCGGAACATATTGTTCGCGCTATTCTTGAAATGTGTGCGGGTCTTGATCTGACAGTGGTTGCTGAAGGCATCGAGGAAATGAACCAGGCGGAAAGTCTCAAACAGTATGGGTGTCATGCAGGTCAGGGTTACCTCTTTGGTAAGCCGCAGGATGAGCATAAGACCATGGGTTACATACGAGAGTTCATGAACGCTGCGAATGATCAGATGGACAACAAGGAAGCTGCCATTTGATCCATGTCACGATTTAGCGGGGGATGTTGACAGATGAAATTTGATCCTGGACTGAAAGGCAGATGCATTTTGTCTGCCGAGGACAATGAGGTAAACCAGATTGTCCTGGAGCACACTTTGGCCGAACAAAGTGTGCCATTCGTTATTGTAAGCAATGGAGCTGAAGCTATTGAAGGTTGGCAACAACTCGAACCGGTGCTTATTTTGATGGATATATCGATGCCGGTGATGAACGGTCTGGATGCCATTGCGCATATTCGGTCTGTTGAGGAAACAACCGGAGCACACGTGCCAATTATCGCGCTTACAGCCCATGCATTGTCGGGTGATGAGGAACGCATGCTTGGTGCCGGTGCCGACCATTATCTCACAAAGCCTATTAATCCTAGTGTCTTATTGGGTAAAATTGCTGAAATCCTGAACGAGGGCACGCTTGCGCTTCAGATTGGTTAAGTATGCAATTTAATGCCAACCTGTCTTGACGGTCCTTTCACAATCCTGAAAACTCAAACTGGATTTGCAGGGACATATTATGGGATCTAAAAAACACGATAGCCACGACCATAGCCACTGGTCTGACATGGATCTTAAAGTAAAGACGCTTGAATCGCTTCTGGTGGAAAAGGGGTATGTGGACCCGGCCGCTCTCGATGTCATTGTTCAGACGTATGAAGAAAATGTTGGTCCACGCAATGGTGCAGCGGTTGTTGCCAGGGCGTGGCATGACGCAGAATACCTTAACAGATTGAGACAGGATGCAACCGCTGCAATTGCTGAACTTGGGTTTACCGGGCGCCAGGGTGAGCATATGCGGATTGTTGAAAATACTCCCGAGGTTCACAACATGGTCGTATGTACGCTTTGTTCCTGTTACCCGTGGAGTGTCTTGGGACTTCCCCCGGTTTGGTACAAATCAGCACCGTATCGTTCGAGGGCCGTGAGCGAGCCACGCTCGGTCTTAACAGAGTTTGGGGTTGAGCTCCCCGAAAGTACCAAGATCAGGGTTTGGGATTCTACTGCAGAAATCCGGTATCTGGTTATTCCCTGCCGTCCGGATGGGACGGAAAACATGGGCGAAGAGGAGCTTGCCCAATTGGTCACGCGGGATTCTATGATCGGGACCGGTCTTGCTCTTTCTCCGGACGAGGTGACCGCATGAACGGCTTGCATGACATGGGGGGAATGCAGTGTTATGGCCCAGTCATTCCAGAAGAAAATGAGCCTATTTTTCATGCCGATTGGGAAAAGAAGGCGCTGGCGATGACGGTTGCAATGGGATTTGCCGGGAAATGGAATATCGATATCTCGCGGCACGCACGCGAAAGTCTTCCGCCGGAGTTTTATCTCACAAAAAGCTATTATCAAATTTGGTTGGCGGGCTTGGAAAAACTGATGCTTGAACGCAGTATGCTTACCGAGCAGGAGATTGCGACGGGGGCCGTTGAAATCGATCCCGTTGCGGTTAAACGTGTGGTGAGCGCAGACGAAATGCCGGCTGCTCTGGCAGCGGGTGGGCCGGCTGACCGGACGGTTTCTTCTGATCCTGCCTTTGCAATCGGTGCAACGGTAAGAACAGCGAACCTAAACCCCAGCGGGCACACCCGATTACCTGCTTATGCTCGCGGTAAAACGGGTGAGATTGTCCATTGTCATGGTGCGCATGTCTTTCCGGATTTGAATGCAACAGGCGTTGGTGAGAACCCGCATTGGCTTTATTGTGTTGCCTTTGAAGCACGCGAACTTTTCGGGCCGGATGCTGAAGCGGGAAACAAAATCATGCTGGATTGCTGGGAGCCATATCTTGCAGCAGTCTAACCTTGTAGAAATCCCCGGCATTAAACTAGAAGCGGGGGAACCGGTTTTCTCAGAGCCCTGGGAGGCACAGGCCTTTGCGCTTGTGATTGAACTGCATGCGAAAGGTGCCTTTACATGGACTGAGTGGGCCGACACATTGGGTGAAAAAATACGGATGGATGATGGTAAGACAGCGTATTACAGGCTGTGGCTGGATGCGTTAGAGGCCATCGTGTCACAAAAATCACTCATTACTGATGAAGAGGTTTGCAGGCGAAAGTCCGATTGGCAGTCAGCTTTGCTTGCGACTCCTCATGGAGAACCCGTAGAGTTGGTGAATGGCAAATCGTAATAGGTAGGAATTAAGTATTTTAAACAATGGGTTCTTAAAATCTTAGGGTCGAATTCCTATATCTAATACAACAAATGAGTCGGAGGGAAGTTTTTCATGGCAACATTGCAAAATTTTGATGCGGAAATAGAAAAGACCCGTGAAACCGTCGAGGATATGAAGCAAAAACTTGATCAAAGCGCGGTTGTGCTTGACGAATTTGCAAAATCAGAAACGATCGGTGATAGCGATTTTGATATCGAAAACGCCCGAATTCAAGACATCCTGAAACAACAAAAGGTGATGGAAGGCAATATTGCGGACCTCATCATTGGCCTTGAGGATGCAACCAATGTTTTTGGTGCAGAATTTGAAAGCATGAAGAGCTTCACGGCCTGGGAAAAGTTTGTTGGTGTTTTTTCCAAACAACGCATGCAGCGGATGCGCTCGGATCGTGTTCGGAACATGTCCTTGGCAGGCAATCTTCAGGAGTTGTTGGGTAAATCTGACAAGATCGTCCGTATCCTGCAGTCTCAGAAGGATGTGCTTGATTCACGATACTCAAGTTCTGAAGCGTCTTTGAAGCAGGTCATTGAGCGCCGGAAAGTGGCGATGGGCAATTTGGAAGAAACGCAAAACAGGATTGAAGAACTCAATCCGATGTTGATGGATCTGGAAAATCAGATTGCTGCTTCCACGGACTCCAAACAACGGACAGAGCTTGAAGGGAAGCGGTCAGAATTGGCGACAGAGTATAATCAGGCTCAAGCTAAAGAGCAGGAATTGCTTGCCGAAAGCCAAACGCTGGAGCGCTACACGTCCATGTTCCAGACGTTTGTCGACTCTTTGAACAATCAGTTGGCAGCACAGCAGACGCTGATCAACAAGCTGACGATTGATACTGAGCAGCGGGTTGTTCTGTACAAGGCACTTGAGGATTCTCTGAAAACCGCCGCTCAGCAAGATGTTGCGCACAAGATCAATACGCTTGGTAATCAGGTTGATACAGCAGCAGAGCAGACGATGGCGGGAATTGGTGCTGCCGCGCAGTCGCACATTGGTGACCTGCTTGAGATGCATGAAAAGAACATGGTTTCAACAGCGGACATTCAGCGGCGTAAAAAACTTGCTGATGAAGCTTTTGCGCGCCGGTTTGATGAAGTGATGAAGAAGCACGACGCAGCCGCCTATGTACAATAAACAGCAAGGCTGTTGCGGATTGTTTGAAGGGGGCATGTAATGGCCTCAAGCCACACCGAACAGGCGCAGAAGTATTTTATGTCGCTTGGTCATGCCCTCGACGGATTGGACACGTTTCTGCGAGAAAATGACTCGAGAGCTTACAAGCACGATATTATTGCTGCGATCGTGAATGGATATATCCGCAGGCTGCAAGATTCTCTTGACAGTTGGGAAAACAAAATAACCTTTGAGCCAAAGTTCCGGGTTTCTCAGACGGAAAGCGGGTTTCCGGCGTTCCAGAACGTGCTCGACCTGCAGAATGATTTGGATGATGCCGAGACACGGCTTTCAGGCTTTGAGGATGTGGATGCGCTTAAGCAGATGATGGTGGATCATATATTGACCCGCAAGACATTTCCCGATGCCTTGCAGAAGCGATTAGCGGAGCGTCACTATCTTGAACTTGTGCAGGCCGGCAGCCACTTTTCACCGCTGGTTTTGCCGAAAACAATTCGAGTGTCGGTCAATCCAAAAACCAACCGTCCCTACTACATTGTGCATTGGGGCTATTATGACGGTTCCGCCAATCTGCCTATGATCTATATGGCAACCATTGAAGACTCTTCGGATGATATCGTTAAGTTGCTTGTGAGCCCCAAGGGGAAGTTGAACAAGGAAATCAACATCAAACTACCGGTTGGTGGTCTCCTCAACCCGGAACTCGCTCTTGAATTTGATGACTTCTGCGAAAAGAATTCGTCCTACAGCCTGACGCTTTCCACGATTGCGAGCAACATGGACAATGACTTTACGCAACTTCATCCAAAGCAGTTGCGCCGATTCGTACTGGGCCCGTTTTATCATTCGGCCTTCACGCGGCACGGTGAAAAGGTCGACCAGATTTTAACGCGTGTGAGGAAGTCTGAAAATGCTTGGTTGTTGACCTGGACAATGCAGGAGATTTATTCCGCACACGAGCAGCCCGCAAAACACGGGCTTTGGAATCGCCAGCCGGCGCGGGAAGAGTTTTTCATCAACACCAATGATTTGGAGTGCGCGCGCCAGGGTGTTAGTGCGTTTGAGCGGCACGCCCTGGTTCCGCATGAGGCATTTCAGGCAATTTATGCGGCAGGAATGGATGAAGAAATTTTTGCCGGTTACAACAAGCACGTTATTTCTGATGGGCACGTTTTAAGGAACTTGTGATGGATACGGGTCTAACCACCATTGATGAAAAAGATATACGCAAACATCTGCCAGCGGCACAGTCGCTTGTTACTAAACTGGTTTTGTTAGAGGCACGAGATACTAAATCCAAGACCGAGATTGCCGGAACACGTCGCAGGTTCGTTTCTACAGTATCGACCGCTGGTGCAAAATCCACCCGGGAAGTTGAGTTTACCCATACACTTTCATCTGTGACCGCAGATGATACGATGTTGTCACCGATCCAGCACGGAATATTGTTTAAAACCCGCAGGGCATTGGCGGTGGCCCTTGCCGTTAGTGAGGAATTTGCCCAGCAGACCGGATTAGATGCATTGCGCACCAAAAATGCTTCTTCTGCACTGGAAGGCGATGAGGCAACGCACTATCGAACGCTGCTGGAAGCATCTGCTTATGTCGCTGCTTTTGCTGCAGCTGCTTATCTCCATCAGTTTGTCGAGACGGTGGGTGAACCAGCAAACGATGTGGCGGAACCGAGTTTCAATTTTGATACGCCGCAGGATGCGCTGAAGTCGCTCGTTGGCGGGCTTGATCTTGCCGCGTCACAGGCGACGGATGACAAGGTTTTGCAGTCAAGGGTGCGTGCGCTTGCAGATGTTTGTTTGGAGGAGTTACTTCAACGCAAAGGTCGTTTTTCAGGTTTGGGGCCGTTTGAAAATACGCATCTCAGACTGGACGCGGATGGTTTTGAACTCAACGGATTTGATGTGGCCCCCGGTGCCAAAACCAAGCCCTTGGTGATGACGTTCAAAAAGCCTGATGAAATTATCGGAAACCACATCGCCAAGTATCAATCTTTAAAGCTTTCCAAGATGCTGCTGGCTTACGACTTTGATCGTCAGCTTAATCCCTTTGTGGAGCTGGGCGGTTTTCTGTTTACGTTTATTGGGGATGGAGCGCCAGGAACGGGCAAGACAATCCTCATTCAGATGATTGCCGGTCTTATTCATGATTACTGCGAAGTTGCCGGATATGGATTCACCTATGAGAATTTTGGTGTTGACCAAATCTCCTCCTATCAAGGCAAATCTGGTCAGAATTGCAAACAGTTCATCAACAACGTGATCAATCCGAAAACCATCGGTTTTGGGACTGTTGATGATATTGATCAGGTTGCTGCCAAGCGATCGGATGATCGTGCCTCGGCTGGTCAACAGGAGGTTACCGCCGTTTTAATGGAGAGCTTTGCCGGTGCGACGACCGTTGTTCGCGGCAATTGTTCCTTCGGGATGTTTTCCAATTATCCCGAAAATGTGGACGATGCGTTGAGGCAACGTGCGGGTGCGCGCTGGCTTGTGGATGGACCGCAAACCAGAGATGACTACATTGATATATTTGCGCTTCTGGCGGGCAAAAACCACTCAATTCCATTGGGAGACCACGATCTTTTCTCTGCTCAAGAGATCAAGGAAGCAGTTTCAACCGCCTATGGTCAGCATGACAAGCCACAGGAAGAGGGCCTTTTGAGGGTGTTTGAACGGTTTGAAAAAGAGAACAAACTCAGCTCAATGGCCGATGTCGGGACTTATCTTCATATGATCAAATTGGCGGAACCGCGGTTTACCGGTCGTGCCATCAAAAACATCACCGATGCGATCAAGATGCGAGCAATGGATATTGAGTTGCCAGATGACTGGTTTGAGCGGCCAGAAGATTTTATGCATAAATCCTATGATGAGAAAAAGGACATGATCTCTGAATTGCGCGGGCCTTTCACGCTCGAAATGGTGATGCAGGAGATCAACCGATATGCCGATTCTGAATTCCGCTATACGGACAAGTCCGACAATGCGGCGGTAGAAGATATAATCCGCCGTGAGCAGCAACGTGAAAAAGCCGTCAAGGAAATTACCGCAATGAAAGGTGATGGGCGCTGGGATGCCTGATACGCTGACACAGCTCATGGAGGTAAATGAGCCGCATCTGATCGAGCGGTATGGTCGGGCGTTAGAGGCGTTTGGGCTGCTGATGCCGGATCTTCCGTCGTTTCGGATCGATATGATTGGTTACTCTCCCGAAATCGCGCATGCACTCGGGGATGATGCTTATCTTGATCCCAAACGCGTCAACCGTAGATTTATCATATTATCCCCAGATCAGGCTTATCTCTCCCTTTTGCATCAGTCCTTTTCCAATACGCGTGATTTAATGCTTGAGTTTTTCGAAAAGAACCGCCGTGTGCTTTTTGCGCTGACAATCAAGGATGTTGTGTTCGGTGAAATTGATGAAAATGTCTTTGAGGTAGATGAAATCGATGACTTGCTCTCCATTGAGCAGGTGGAATTCAAGATCGGGACACACGAGAACCTGACTGAAAAGACCAGTGAGCTTAAGCTCAAGATTGATCTGCTGCTCAAGGAACCCAATGCATGGCGTAATGATGCGATGTTGCATGAGATGGTAGCATTGGCAAAACAGACTGGTGATATCCGCGAAAACAAGTTGCTGCCGGATGAAGTGGTTTTCCGGCATGATACGTTCTGGTCTTCACATTTCGGTGGAACTTATGTTTTTCATGATGGCAATCAGATCACCGTGATCTGCAACCCTTCTGCCAGAGGATTTAGACGGTCGCGACCCTGGCAAGTTGGATATCTTGATATCAATGATACGCGTGCAGTATTTGATTTTTTGCTGGAGAGCGGTCGATTGCAGCCGCCTCTTGGTTCCTGGCTTGAGCGATCGAGGCTTTTGGAATTCCGCAAGCATATGGCTGCCGTTTGGATGGCAGAGGAAAACGGAGATCCGCTTCCCCATTCCATTATCAATCAGACCTGGGTCAGGCGATGGGTCCGGGAAAACCACGCACAAGTTCGGGATAACAATACCATTCCGTTGATTGACTGGGCAGAAGAACAAACCAAAGACTGGAGTTATGACGAAAAGGATTGGCGGCGAATTTATCTGGATGAAGTAGAAGATGATTTGAAGTTCGTTTTGTGTCGGGCTGATCCGGAGCACCCTGATATGGAACTCGTAAACCGGTTGATTTCGCGATACCTGCCGTTTGATTTTGTAACGAAGTTTGAGTTCAATCGTCCGAATTTCAATCGGGACAAGCAAAACTGGTCGCAGCGATATCTCGAATTTGTGGTAAATGCGCTGGAAAATGCTTATCTGAAAGACAAAGAATCCATATATCAATCGCTTTATTTGTAGGACATTTTAAGAGGGAAAATTTATGCTGGATCCTGTGATCGATTTTATCAAGTCCGTCTTCCGTATGATTGGATCAGCGATCGGGAAAATAGTCCTTTTTGTTCTCGCTCCTTTTATCTATGTGCGGAATCTTTACCGACGCTCCGGATGGATTTTGAAAGGTTTGATTGCGGTTCTTGTCCTCTGCATTCTCATTCCCTACTCATTGTTTTTCTGGAACGCGCTTTGGGTAAGAGCGTATGATTTGAATTACACTGAGCAGCTTGAATTGGCAGATAGAAAAGTAGCTCCCGGCGAACGGGTAACGATCGATGGGGCGACCGATACCAGCAAAACATGCGGGCCATCTGCGATTATTGATGTTTCACGCCACCTGGTTGATTTTAACGTCAATAAAAATTCCTGGATGTCCGGCTGGCTGGTTTATAAGCTTGGTTTGTTTGGCCTTTCCTGGGACTCAACACCCTGGCTGGACAATAAGGCATCGTTCCAGCGCGGGGTTCATCGTGGTGTGACGTCTGCCGTGATTGAGATGCGTGAAACCCTTGGTCGGATTCGCGGTTCTTCCGAGCGTGATGGGGATTTGAATGATGCCCTTTCAAACATGCAAATTGATGAATTCAACTGGTATTTCGGCCTCAATCCCGTGGGCTTTAAGCAGACCTCCTGGGGTTCTTACAAACAGGCCTTTAAGGAGCTGGGTGAATACAATGCCAGGCTCGAGAATTGTACCGCGTTTTTTGATGCGCGGGCGGATAACCTCTCAAATTTCCTGGACCGTATTGCCAAGGATATCGGTTCAACAACTGCCGTGATCAAGGAGCGGGCAGAAAGACACAATTGGGGTTGGTTTGATACACGGGCGGATAATGTGTTCATGGAGGCAAACGGCCAGCTTTATGCTTATCTCGGTCTCCTGAGAGCGACCCGACAGGATTTTCAGGATATCGTTCAGCGCCGTAATCTCGGAAGTTTATGGGATACCATGGATGCGCAATTAGAAAGTGCGTTGAACCTCAATCCATTGATCATTTCAAATGGTGATGAAGATGGATTTGTTATGCCGACACATCTGACTACGATGGGGTTTTATATCCTGCGTGTCCGCACAAACCTCACTGAAATGCGAGATGTCTTGAAGAACTAATTGAGTGTTTTAGCAGCGTTGATTCGGTTTATTTCGCGAATCAAATACAACTTTTGCGTGTTTTCAGCGGTAATACTTCATTGTACCCGCGCCTTTTGGTTTTTTCCTGTATAAAATTGGTGTTGAGTTCATGCGGCTTTCGATCTCAACCTCATGAAAAAT
>JBCCXO010000090.1:0-10914 GCA_039191645.1 Pseudomonadota bacterium
AGACCGGAAGCGGAGGAACAGGACGAACCATATCGGCCAGTCGTTGCGCAGAAAAGGGCGTAAGCGAAAACTCCCCGGTCCAGTTCAACACATCATTGTCAAGTTTTACAGGCCCATCCAAAAGCAATCTGTAAGGTTGATCATCCCGGTTTGCCTCAACCTTTAAACGGATGGATCGTTCGTTCGGTTGAAAGGTTCCTGTCGATATTTTCAACCGCGATCCAACACCTTCGATGTCAGCGTTCACATCGATCCGCCACGGACCCAAAACCGAGCGCGCAGACAACTCGCCTTTAATATTGCTGATCCCGAGCTGACGTCCTCCAGCAAGACCATCGACAAGCATTGATCCATCTACGATCGATAGCTTCTCTATGTTAATTTGCTCTGGATCTAAAGGCAGAGATTGAGGGGACGTCCAGGCAATCGTTCCGTTCTCCGCAACTTTCAGATTGACGCGAGGACGCAGCATCGCCATTTCAACAATCCTCACCTCTCCGGATAAAAACGGAAACAGTTCCGCATTGAGCGAAAATCGTTCGACCGTCATCAACGGCGTACCATCTTCGTTTCTACCAACCTCAAGATCCTCAAAACTGATAAAGGGAAGCGGCAACAGCCTCAGATTCGAACTCCCACCCACCCGAACCGGCTGCCCAACGAGTCTTGTTGCCTGTTTTTCAAATTCAGCGGTAAAGCGTTCCCAATTGACGAAGTAAGGGGCCAAAAGCGCTGAAAACAACGCGATGACGACCAACACGCCAATCAAAAGGAAAAAACGGAACAGCCAGTTCATTTAAGATATCCGGATAAACCCACTCATATCTCCAAGCCGACAACTTTACCTGGATTCATAATGTTGTGTGGATCAATGGCATTCTTTATCGACTTCATTATGTCCGCCCCTGCCCCATGTTCCAGACGTACAAAGCGTCGTTTTCCTTGACCAATACCATGCTCACCCGTGCAAGTTCCATCCATTGCCAGAGCACGCATTGCCATTCGTTCCATAACGTCTTCCGCGCGCCTGATTTCATCAGCGTCATCCGGGTTCACTAACAACAAGGTGTGAAAGTTTCCATCCCCGACATGCCCAACCACGGGGCCAAACAGTCCAGACTCTTCAATGTCACGCTGTGTTTCCGTGACACATTCGGCCAACCTTGAAATGGGAACACAGACATCGGTACTGATCCCCTCTGTTCCAGGCCTCAACCCGCGAACCGCCCAATAAGTATCATGGCGTGCCTGCCACAGTCGGGTACGGTCTTCGGTCTTGGTCACCCACTCAAATCCATTACCACCAAATTCCTTTGCAATCTCCCCAAACAGTTCAGCCTGTTCAGCTACTCCGTTTTCACTCCCATGGAACTCTACAAGCAGCAGCGGGCATTCGGGATTGTTCAACCCCGAATAGCTGTTGACCGCACGAACAGTATCGGCATCAAGCAGTTCAATGCGCGCAATCGGAATCCCGGTTTGCATTGTCAGAATTGTTGTGTTGCAGGCATCCTCAACCGTTGGAAAAGAACAAATCGCAGCAGAAATGGCTTCTGGAATTCCGTAAAGACGCAATGTCAACTCCGTCATGACGCCCAAAGTACCCTCGGATCCAACCAATAGACGTGTCAAATCATAGCCCGCTGAAGTTTTCCGCGCGCGTTTCGCGGATCGGACAACCCGACCATCCGGCATGACCGCAGTAACATTAATGACATTGTCCCGCATTGTGCCATAGCGAACGGCGTTGGTTCCAGACGCCCGTGTCGCTGCCATACCACCAAGGGAAGCATCGGCGCCAGGATCAATGGGAAAAAACAACCCCGTATCCCGAAGATGCTCATTGAGAGCCTTTCGGGTAACACCGGGCTGAACAACACAATCAAGGTCTTCGATATTGACCTGCAGGATCTTGTTCATCTCATTCAAGTCAATGGAAATGCCTCCAGCAGGCGCATTTACGCCGCCCTCAAGCGACGTCCCCGTGCCAAAGGGAATGATTGGGACTTTATGTTCCGCACATATGCGAACTGTCTCTTGCACCTCCTGTGTAGTATGCGCGTAAACCACCCCATCCGGCAATTGGGCAGGCAGATATGTTGTCGTATGCGCATGCTGTTCGCGAAGGGCCTGTGAGGTTTTGAATTGCTCACCGAAGCGTTGTTTCAAGATGCCAATAGCCGTCGCTATTCCGTCTTCATTGCGCTCAAGATTTTCAAGGTCTTTAAGAGCCAAAGCTTTCCCTCCTACGTGCCGTGATCGAATAGACCAATCCCAACAAAACCTAAGTAGATGACATGGCCTGTTCATGCAAACACCAATATCCCCCAGAGTATAGGCCAAGGGAAGTCAAAAAGCCTTGATAAAACACCCCACCGGTTGCGCAAACTGGGGCAATATGAAAAACATGTAGGAGCGCAACGAGTCGGCTCTTTGATATGCCGGAGATTATCAGGCGGCTGCCTGGAATAATATTGAACTGGATTGAACCCAATATGGAAGGGTTCCGGCAAGACCGGCAATTGGCGGTCTGGGGTGTGGCCATGATTGTCGGCTTCACCGTTTCCATTGCAACCATTATATTCCGTGAATTGATTGGCTTGGTGCAGCTTACCTGGTTGCTGGATCGTTCTGAAAACGTTGTGTCTGCTAGTGTTGGCCTGCCTTGGTATGTCATTTTACTGGCACCTGCTGTAGGCGGGGCGGTGGTCGGCTGGTTTTTGGTAAACCTCCTGCCCCTCCGCAGAACTGGCGGTGTTGCAGATGTCATCGAAGCCCGCGCACTGGATGGCCGTGAAATAGAACTCAAGCCCGCCCTCTGGTCAGCATGGGTTACGGCGGTGTCCCTTGGATCTGGAGCAAGTGCCGGACGAGAGGGGCCAATGGTACACCTGGGCGCTGCAATAACCAGCGCATTAGCGGGGAAATTCAAATTGCCCCATTGGTCCCGAAAAACCCTTCTTGCTTGTGGCGCAGCAGCAGCGGTTTCGGCTTCTTTTAATGCACCGATCGCGGGCGTACTCTTCGCACATGAAATAATCCTGGGGCACTATGCGCGACGATCTTTTGTTCCCATTGTCATTTCAGCGGTCGGCGGGACGCTCCTCTCGCGATTATGGTTTGGAGACGTCGCAGCGTTCATCATTCCGGATTACCAGATTACATCCTTCTGGGAATTCCCCGCCTTTGCAATCCTCGGACTTGTTTGCGCGCTCGTTTCTGTAATATTTCAATTTGCTCTCGTCGGAACCGATTATGTGGCAAGAAACATTGATATACCCCTCTTCTATCGCCCCGTAATTGGCGGTCTGATGATTGGATCAATCGGGGTTTTCCTTCCAGAAATTCTCGGTGTTGGCTATGAAGCAACGGATATGGCACTCAAAAATCAACTCGGAATTGAGCTGCTGCTCATTCTGATTGTGGCAAAAACCGCAGCCACGGCCGTGACACTGGCCTCGCGCTTTGGCGGCGGTGTGTTTTCGCCCGCGCTTTATCTGGGTGCGATGACCGGCGCAGCTTATGGATTAATAACCTCCGCCGTCTTTCCCGAATTGGCTTCAAGTGAGGGTCTTTATGCAATTTTGGGCATGGGCGCAGTGGCCGCAGCCGTTTTAGGCGCCCCATTTTCAACCGTGATGATCGTCTTTGAGCTAACCGGTGGCTACGCGCTCTCAATCGCCCTGTTGCTGGCTGTATCGATCTCCACCGGCATAAACCAGGCAATCCATGGTCACTCCTTTTTCGAATGGCAACTGGAAATGCGCGGCCTTTTCCTTCGCGATGGTCCCCACAAGTATGTGATGCGCATCACGAAAGTCTGGGACTTTCTCACACCCTTGGATGCGTCCCAACCGCCTGAAAAACTTCAACCGGATGAGGACGGAAACCTTCCTGCGCATTTGCTTGAAAATGATAATCTCGAAAAAGCCTTGAGAACATTTGACGACGGAGGGCACCAATCGCTTCCGGTTGTCGATTCAGCCCGCGATCTCAATATTGTCGGACATGCCACCCAAACCCAGGCCCTTTCTTGCTACAACAAGGCACTCGTGGATACGAGCGAAGAAGAACACAAGGCCTGACAGTTTATTTCGACAAAACCGGCTCAGTTCCAACCAACCCGTCCGGTACAGGTACTTTCGTGTCGGTCAAATCTGCATTCAAGGTCAGCGTTGGACCTTCCCGTAACCACAACCGGCCAGTGATAATAGCAGTGTAAGCTGAAGAGTCGGCGACAGGGGCTTCTGCGTCAATCAACAAAATACTCCTCGACAAATACAACGTGCCAAGGAGGTTGCGCGCATCATTACTGCTAATTTTGTGCATCCGAACATCGCTTGGAAGGTAGCGAAGCAAAAACGGATTAAAGTCAAAACTATAGTTTACGTTTCGATCTTCATAAAACAGAAGACCAGCCGTAGAACCCGTCTCAGATGCAGAAAGGTCAATGGATGTGTCAGACTGAAACTCAAATATCGAGCCGTCACCGGTTAGAAAAAACGTCACATCCGCACCGAAAAAGCTTGCTCTGTCACGCACAATCAAAGGGCCATCTTTAATCACATAGACCCCGGGATTGAGCTTTATTTCAGGACTCCCGGAAACCTCAAGCCCGCCGCAATACACACCGGGCTTAAGCGTTTGAGAGGTGGAGACTTTCAAATTCGTAAAATCACAACTTCCATACGCGGGAGGGTTACGACTGCTCAGTGGATCTTCGATCTTTGGACAGTCTGTGATGGGTTTGGGTTGAAAATTGGCACTTCGGCCAAATCCGAATTCCAAGACACCGCCCGCCGAACAAATGGTGCTTGCAGTCATGGAGGACACACTGTCCGCACGCAGTCCGTATCGCGAGGTAGAATTGCTGTACACTGCACAGTTATCAGCTTCTACAACCGCTTTGTCATCGAGATGAATACTGGATTTAGCCAGCCGCTGTGGTTGCATTAGACCGATCACACAAGTCAACGATTTGCCAGCCAGCCGTGCCGAAGACGTCACTCGGATCGGAGTCACGCGTTGGTCCAGCAAATGCGCAAAGAATGGAGACCATTCATAGCTCAGGTTCACAGTGACCTGCCGCTCATCCATTTGAGGCTGAACATCGACGAGGAATGTGCCTGCACCGCCAGAGACCTGATCACCCGGCTGGAAGGCAGCTTGGGCGTAAGAAATTCCTACTTGTTCTACAACATTTCTATTGGAGCCGGATAAGCCCAGTTCTTTGACGCTTGCAAGTGCTGCAACATCTGCCGCCTGCTGAAGCGCCGAACGCTGATTATTGAAAATCGTATAGTCAATTCCCACGGCCGCTGTACCCAGCAACAAAGGTGCAAATATCGCACTAAACAATGCAACATTACCGTCTAACGATTCTTGAAACTTTTTGTGAAGTCCGAAAAACATTTGCAACAACAATAAGTTCCCCTGCTAGAAACACATTTGATTACAAATGGATCAATACCATAATCAGGGTTGTTAATTGCTTGATTTACAGGGTTAACAACCGATGTACGGAATCGAAAAACAAGACTGGTGCGAGCAATTTTGCGCTCAGAAAACGAATTCGAACGTCAAGAATAACGCCAGAATGAATGTTTGCTGTTTATGAATGAGGTCTTTCAAATCAAGTATTTTTTACTAGAGAAAAATACAAATGCCTAAGCATAGTCTACGTAAATCAAGATAATGGCCCCCCGATTTTTTGTGATTTTGAAGCTTTTTAATTAGGAAACAATTTACCCTATTTGCAGGCAATTAAAGATAAACGTTTCCAATTCCAGGCAGTTTCAACGCCGGCTTTTCAAATTGAATACCAGCAACGAGACCAAAAAACTGGATTTCAATTCCACTCCTCTTCCCCATTGCAACACCAAAGTATCCATGGATGTTAAACTGGACATTAGACCAATCCGGATCAACCTGAACAAACCCACTATTCGTCGGGAAATCACGACCCACAGCATTTGCAGGCAACACAACACCCATGTCCGGTACTGCATTCAACACATGCGCAATGAAGGAGTTTGAATTCGGGCCAGGCCAGATTTGATAATCCCCACGCTCTGAATGCGGATAGGCTTCGATCGCCTTTTCTATCTGGGGGATCAGATTTGAAGCGAAATTGCCATGAAACGATTTAACGATAACGGGTGCGTTGGAGTACCAGTTTGCGTCGGCGGCATATGCATTACGGCGAATTGGGCTGCCCCACCCAACTTTGTCATATCGTTGATACTGCGCGGCATTCCTGCGTTTCACAACAATCCAGGAATGCACCGAGAAAGCGCCTTTCCAGCGGCCGGTCCGTGCGGCCATAACATAAACCGCTGCGTCATCTGTCTCATCCGGTGGCGGTAAAATGGACGCCGAACTCCAGTTTGCGTTGCTCCAACTGGTCGGACGGTCCGCCTGTGCCTCCCATATCCCAAGCGAGACAAGTGCAGGTGCAATAAAGACCAGCAAAACAAAATAAAACAGTCTTCTGAAAAGCCTAAAGAGCAAACCCATCCCTTTGCATATCTGAACTCAAAGAACCACTGAACTCAAATTTAGGCGAGCATCTGGCTGAACTGTGCAATTTTCAAGCAGATTTTTCTTGATACCGCGAATTTTTGATGACACTTATTGGACTCTAACGTCGAGGAGTTGAAGCCATGTCCGTTGAACCCCTTCATAAAGACAGCCTTTCCAATCTTCCCTTTTACGAAGAGCGTGTGGATTTAGCCGCTGCTTTCAGATGGACCGTTCGCCTGAATATGCATGAAGCAGTTGCCAATCATTTCTCCTTGTCCGTGAATGATGACGGCACACAATTTCTCATAAACCCCAACCAGCGGCATTTTTCACTCATCAAGGCATCAGACATACTTCTGCTGGACGCTAATGACCCGGAAACAATGCAACGTCCAGATGCTCCAGACGAGACTGCATGGGGGTTGCACGGGGCCATCCACCGAAACTGCCCGCATGCTCGATGTGCGCTTCACGTGCATTCGGTCCATGCAACAGTCCTGGCCAGCCTGTCTGACTCAATCATCAAACCAATCGATCAAAACACCGCAATCTTCCACAACAGACATGTGGTCGATGAAAATTACGGAGGCCTGGCATTCGAAGAGGAAGGAGAGCGCTGTTCCCAATTGTTTTCCGATCCGAAAATGAAAGTCATGGTCATGGGTAATCATGGTGTTATGGTGATCGGTGACAATGTTGGGGATGCTTTCAATCGGCTTTACTACTTCGAGCGTGCAGCAGAAACCTACATCAAAGCGTTATGGACAGGCCAGCCGTTGCGCGTTCTATCTGAAGAAATTGCTGAAAAAACCGCAGCAGAAATCGAAGAATACGATGATCAGGCCGGACGCCATTTTTCTGATTTAAAGGAAATTCTGGATCGAGAAGAACCCGATTATCGTAGCTGATCACCGGTTCTCATCAAGCCAGATGCGGATTTTTTCCAAATCCGGGATCACCTTCGCCAATTCCTCCGTACTGAATTGCGCGGAGAAATCGCTAAAAAACACCATCAGCTCAGACTGAGCATCTTTGTGCGCGTTTCGACCCGTTTCAGAGATTGAGACAATTTTGGACCGGCCATCTTTTTCATGCGGTACGATTTCGACAAAACCTTTGTTTTGCAATTGTTTAAGGGTGTTTGTCATGGCACCTTTGGTCACTTGAAATGCAGAAGCAAGCTCCAAAGGCGACTTAGGCGGCAAGCCGCGCATGAAATGATTGAGGACAGAAAACTGAGACATCGTCAAACCATGCGGCATTGCACGCTCCGCACGGTTTGAGGCAAGTTGGTTGATAATCCCGACTTCATTGAAAAAACGGAAATAAGCTTCACCATCTTTAAGTGCTTCTTCCGCCTTTTCATCCATTAACTGCTCCTGATACGTGTATCATAGCCCCATCTGGGGCTGGGTTGTGGGGTATCACCAAAACCGATCCGCGCTAGCATTTGCAAGGTCTCATCGTCTTTTACCCCCAGCTCTTCTTTAATACGCTTGTTTTGCGCAGCAACTTCCGGGAATTCCTGTAACGCTTGAGACAACGGATGCATGCTCACGCCGAGCTCAGTCGCTTTAAGATTGAGACGAACATAAGTCCGACCTGCATTGATCTGGTCTATCCGCGAATTTCCCTCTGATTTTACATAAACATACCCCATTGCCGTATCCAAGGGTGGCCGAATTGATGCTTGAGATTGTTCAAACATCGTCTCGTCAAACGCCAGCAAGCTTTCCCGTGAGAGTTGACCAGTAGCGGAAAGGATTTCCATAAACGCGCCGCCAAGGTCGATACCATCAGGATTTGCTTCAATCTCCTGTTTCCCGATCCGCATTAAATCAATGCTCTCTTTCGCGGTCCGATAGGTACGCATTTCCACATCAAGCGCTGACCAGGTAATGTCACGCAGCGTCGAAATCTGGGTTTCATCCAAAACATAGCCAACTTGGGCCCCTGCCTCTGCTGACGAGAGAATGTCTTCCGCCTGATTGGGTGAGACCGGTTTCATCGTATCAAACGGTTCTTTGTTGGAACGACGGTCAAACAATTGTGCAAACAAAGGATCTTTATCAGTTGATGTATCTTCTAAGCGAAGCCTGGCAACAGGTCGCGAATCCAGACGCGGAAAAGCCTCCCCGTCAGGAAAAAGGTCCATATGCATTTTCATACCAATTTCGAGAGCTGTAAGACGGGCAAGCTCTAAAAAGCAACCAAGCCCAATCGTAATCTGTCGATCATAAGGATCCGTTTCGGGCAATCTACGATCAAGATCACAATACAGGACAATTTCATCGTCCCCGACCAGATCAACGAGCCATGGCTGCCGATTGTGCGGATTCGGAGACAAGATTGCATGGGATAAAACCACCCGGCGAGGATCGATTTCAACTGACGGACCAAGCGCCAGTTTCCAGGGTTCCAAAGCTTTGCTGGGGGTCCGCGTCATGACAAAAAGACTACCTGCGCCAAGTGCTAAAATCGCACCCCCGCCAACCAATTTCAAAAATCCCCGCCTTGAACCGGATGTTGAGACTTTATCACTTCCAAGAGTGCCATTCGACATAGTGTTTCTCCAACTAGTTTAATTTTAAACTATATAGTTTAGTATTAAACTAAAATCAAGAAGCATATGAAATTTCGCAATTTTTCAGAAAAATTTAAAATAAATCAGTGCTTTAAACGAAGGAACGCGTCACTCGAAATAGACGCGATGGGCAACGTCATTCCCGTTTGTCACGGTCAGTTGCTTAAATCCAGCCATTCGTAAGAGGTCAAAGAAGTTCAATTGCTCGACGTGACCAAGTTTCTGAAACAACGGTGACGTGCGTGCATCTGCAGTCATGGATGCAAGAAGGCCTCGCAACCGGAACAGGGTGTCATAGCGGCCTGACTCGGTGGCTACGATGATCAGTTTCTGTGCGTCAGTGCCTTTGGCAAACATGTGATACGACGGCGGATAAGGTTTCTTCTTTTGCAGTTGATCGAGTTGGGTCACAAAACCAACCCGTGATAACCTGCTCACACCAGGCAATTCAGGTAGGGGAGCTCTGTAAGTTTCCTCAGATTGAGGGTCAGGATAATAATACCCAATGTGACGATCTTCGGCATAGACAACCGTTACTGATAACGACAGCACAAACCCAAGGAGAGCTCCAAGTCTTCGATCCGCTAACACTGTTGGCCTCCCTCCAGGTTTGAATATGCAACATTTTTGCCAGCAAGACTACGTTGCATCAGGCTTCTGCTGCGCGACAAAGAAAGTGTACTTGGTCTTTTCACACTGCGCCAGCAGCCTGATTGCAATAGAGTTTCATTCAGAGACACGTTAAGCAACAGAAGCTGCGGTTACAATAAAAAATGAGGTTGAAAACATAGCTGCCATGACAAAACAAAGAACGATGGCAACAGAAGTATCTCGAGGGGCTTTTTTATAAGGACGCATGGGATTAACCTTTCAAACAAATCAATTATAGATTTGACATGGGGTTAACCTGTTCACAGCTCAAGTCGCGAACAATCACGTTAATTTCGTACTGCTGTGACTTGAATCTCATTTTTCAGTAATTAACGCGCACGCAACAGTGCTTCCGCCATTTCCATCATGCTGGTGAAACGAAAATCGACATTTGGACGCTGCGGAACTTTTGCCGTTGCGCCCCAATCCTCGCTGTTTGCTAAATTCTGTCGATCGATCCAGCAAGTAGCCAACGAAAAGCTGTTTGCAGGCACGTGATCATGAAAAAGGCTTTGCGCAGTATGCAAAACATCGGACTTTTGCAGACCAAACTCCGTTTTCAAATGTGAAAGCATGTACTCAAAGTTCCCGGGATTTGGCTTATATGCCCCCATATCCTCGGCTGTATAGATAGCATCAAACTCAACACCCAGTTTAAGATTGGAAGCAGCAAACCCATCCCGATTTACATTGGAAAGAATTACCAGTCGAAACTGTTTCTTCAAAATGCGTAATGCATCTGCAGTATCCCAAAAGGCTGGCCAATGGGGCAAGGAACTGCCGAAAGCACGGTTCAAGTCCGAATTTGTTTGAAGATCAAACCGCTTTGCAAAGGAAACATGCACGCGGTGAAGGATTTCCGGATAGAGCATGCCGGGCGTTTCAGCTTGCTGTGCACTTTCTATTTCAGCGTAGGCTTGCAAGGCTTTTTGTCGTGGCAACTCAAATCCGTTCGCCATAAACAAGGGCTGAAGGGCATCCCAAATACCACTTTCCCAATCGATTAACGTGCCATAACAATCAAATGTTAGCACCGAAAAATCCGAAATTGATTTCACCATGCTCAATGCTCCTTATGCTCACCGGTCAAGCGAGCCCAAATCCAAAGAATAACCGGATTCAAGACACTGAGGGCAAGAATGACAGCTGCCAAACTG
>JBCCXO010000091.1:0-10902 GCA_039191645.1 Pseudomonadota bacterium
CTGGCATGCGCCGGTTATGAGGCAATTCACATTTATACGCTTAACAAGTCGCCACTTGCAGAAACCGCAGCCCGCCATTTTCTTGAGAAACATGCAGAATCTCTTGGCGAGCCGCGAAAGGTGGCTTGAGGTCCATGGCTGACGGGCGGTCAGGCGTAACTGATTACTTCGTATTCAATGTTGTCGTGATCAAAAAAGTAAAATCTTTTTCCAGGCTCATAATCTGCGTGTGAATGAGTCTGGTATCCGGCATCGGTTATGCGTTTTTCAATGGCGTCCAAATCATCTACCAAAACGCCAATGTGGTTTAATCCACCAATCGTGTTGTAGTTGACATCTGTCGGCTTCTTTTTCGTTTTCCCGCTGTATACGGCCACATAAGAATGATCTGATCCGACGTGAAACGTAACTCCTTCACCGTTCATAGCGATTCCATGCCAGCGAATTTTCCAATCGAATAGCTTGCAAAGAAGGTTTGCTGTTTTCTCAGGGTCACTCACCGTCAAATTCACGTGTTCTACATTGGCAGAATTCATGTCTTCAATTCTCCTATAAATTTGGGACTTGTTATATTGTAATTCCTCAAGTTAACTTGAGGTCAAGGAAAAAATTCTGGAATTTTTTTATGGCAAGGCAAAAGGAAATTTCGATTGGTAAACTGGCCGAGCGGACGGGTCTGGCTGTTTCTGCCATCAGATATTATGAGGAGCAGGGGCTTGTGCATCCGGAGCGCAATGCGGGTGGACAAAGAAGATTTCTGAAATCGGATATACGCAGATTGTCTTTTGTGTTGATTGCTCAACAGTTCGGTTTCACATTGGATCAAATTCGGGCGCAGCTGGATTTGCTACCGGAGAGGCGTACGCCGACAAAGGCAGACTGGTCGAAAATGAGCAAAGCTATGCGTGAGGTTCTGGATCAGAAAATTGCGTCTATGGAACAGATGCGGGATCGGCTGGATGGATGCATCGGGTGTGGGTGTCTTTCGCTCACCAATTGCCAATTATACAATCCGGACGATAATGCTGGTAGATTTGGTGTCGGGCCCCGCTACTTGATGGGGGATTCACCTACGGATCTTCAGCGGTAAACTATGATGACCAGCTTCCTCTTTGCGCTAACCATTCGGCGGATTTCTTAACCCCACCAAATGGGAAAACGTGTATTTGTTTGATTGCTGAATTTTCTGATGACAGTGCGTGTTTCTCGATTGGTCCCACAATTTCATCCGGGTCAAAGCCTGAAGCGAGTGTGAGCACTGCCCCCATGCGTTTTTTGAGGAAAGAAATTGAGTTTCCGACACCGCACATTGCAGCAAATTTTACCAGTGTTGTGAGCTTGGCTGGGCCAGCTACGCCGAGGTGGATGGGAAGGTCGATGCCACTTTTGCTTAAACCATCTGCCCAAGTTGTGAAGCCGTTCGCATCGAAACCGAATTGTGTGACAATGCGGAGGTTGATGTCGCTTCGGTTGTGAAATTCCTGTTTGAACTTTAAAGCCTCCAGTGCGACGTCCTCAGAAAAATCCGGTGATCCTTCCGGGTGTCCAGCGACGCCCATTTCTTTCACTCCGTATTTGTCGAAAAATCCGGTTTCGAGAACTTTCATGGAAGAGTCAAACTCGCCTGCTTCTTTCTCCAATCCACCGCCAATGACCAAGACATCGGTAACGCCCGCTTCCTGCGTCATCATTTTGATGCGATCTTCCAACGCACTCTTCGTTGTCAGTCTGCGTGAAGCAAAGTGGGGAACTGGTGTGTAACCGAGTTCTTTTACTCTTTTGGCGCCGGCTGTCAGGGTTTCAGCGGTATCTGTGCCAACATCAGTGATATAAACCCTTGTACCAGCAGGAAATAATCCAGGAATGTCCTCGTTTTCTACCGCTTGTTTAGGGGAGATTTCTATTGATGCAGCAATTTTTGCCATGAACTTAGTCCTCTTTACCGCCTGCCTTCACGAGGGCAACCAGGCGCTCCTTGTCATACTCTTTTTCAAGAATGTCAGCTGCTTTTTCAGCTTCGGTTTCGATATCATCGCTTACCTCTACTGGATCTGCTCGTCTCCATTCTGCCAGATAATCGTCCGTTTCCGCAGCACCGGTTCGCATAGCGCACATATCGATTGCCTCGGTGAACCTTAAAGAAAGTTCTCGTTTAGCAACGTTTCTGCGACCTGCTTTTACGATGACTTGGGCGGGAATATCCCGCCAATAGACGACCTGTAGCTGGGCCATGTTTTTATCTCCTGTACAGATTGGGGAAAATGTTAGAAACCGCCGGATTTGGCTGCATTAGGCGCGACGCCTGGTAATTGAAATGCGGCGGGTAGTTTTTCATGATTTGTGATGAATTTTCAGAAATACCGTGCTTTGAAACTCAATTACACTGAGCGAATTTTGGTTTAAGCCTTCCGTTTTGTAGGTGTATACCCACCAGTCCGGCTTTGATTTACTTTTTCTGATCTCAATCCCCGTGTTCGCATAGGTCACAGTGTCATCGGCAAAAACCGGTCTAATCCATTTCAGGAACTTTAACCCGGGTGAGGGGCCAAATTCGGGATAGGGTTGGTTTGCAGCTTTTAGACGAGCAATGTTGTCTGCCGTAAACTCCCGTTGCAGGCGCATCCAGGTGGAAACTGTATGCCAACCAGATGCGCACAATCCCCCTAACATGCTATCGCGCGCTGCTGTTTCATCGGTATGAAACGGCTGGGGGTCAAATTTTTCACCAAATTTCTTTATATCCGTTGATGAAAATTTGTGCTGCCCAACTGTAAATCTCGTGTCGGGCTTCAGAAAATCGGGGATTTCAAAAGGGCTGCTTTCAGGCACTTTCACAATCCTCGCCAATCTCAAAAAAGCCAGTGTTCAACATTGTAAGTACGGCTTCATCGTTCTGATTTATTGTTTCGTGTCTAAATTGAACAATTAACATGTTCGGTCGCGACGCTGACCGTCTTGTTGAAACGACTTTTGATTTTCCCGAAAGGATGTCACCGGGTCTTACAGGCTTTATCCATTTAATATCTTCCGCAATTGGGGAACCTTGCGATGTGGATGCCAAAAGATACGAATCACAAATCATGCGCATCGTCAGGCTGCATGTGTGAAATCCTGATGCTGACAATCCACCCAAGAGAGAATGCTTTGCGGCCTCCTCATCGATATGGAAAAATGCGGGGTCAAATTCTTCTGCAAATTCAATGATGTTTTCCCTCGAAACAGGCATCGGTCCGTACGGAATTTCACGCCCAGTGGTAAAAGCGGTCAGAGGGTTTTTGAACATACAGGCGTTTTCTTGAAAAATTATGGTTAACCATTGGTGAAGATATTCTTTGAGGATGGATTGGCAAGAGTGAAAAATGCTTTAAAGGTGATTGGTAATCATACCTGACAATTATGTTTGCGGTGGAGTTCAGGGGTTGATCGAGTACAGGGAAGAAAAAGTGAAGCGTAAAACCGGCAAGATTTGGAATGCACCCCGTGCGTTTCTGATTTTGCTTGTAGCTTTTGTGGCTGCGTGTGCTTCGCGTCCCGAGGAAAGCCAGGAAATCAGAACGTTGATACCACAGGAGGCCGTTGATTTTTCAGTCGGCGCGAATCCTGATGTCGAACTTCCAAATGCTGGAAAAGATAACAATCACACGGTGCTTGCCCTATCTGCGGGGGGAGCGGATGGCGCCTTTGGTGCAGGGGTGATGGCAGGTTGGACTGCCAGTGGAACGCGGCCTGAGTTTGATGTTGTCACCGGCGTGTCTACAGGGTCGTTACTTGCCGTGCTTGCTTTTTTGGGCCCAAAATATGATGAGCTGATCCGGGAACTCTACACGACCCAAACCAACGACAAGATTTTTCGGAAGCGGGGAATTGACGGATTATTCAGCGATAGTCTTTATGACAACGGCCCTCTGAAAGAGCAAATTGAGACCCATGTCACCGCTGCCTTGCTAGCTGAGGTTGCGGAGGAACACAGACAGGGCAGACGACTTTATATCGCTACGACAAACCTTGATGCTGGCGAGCTTGTGATCTGGGATATGGGAAAAATTGCGCAAGGCGGGCGAACCAATCCATTACAACACTTTCAAAAGATTTTACGCGCTTCATCTGCAGTTCCCGGGTACTTCCAACCTGTCTACATCAAGCCCCGCCGCGGTGTTCAGCTCAGGCAGGCTCATGTGGATGGCGGGGTGAAAGAACCCGTATTGTATGCACCGTTTATGGGACGTTCAAACGCCAAAAACAAAAACCTGTATATGGTCATCAATGGTACGACGCGGCGCTACAATGCCTCAAAACCGGTTGAACCGAAGCTTGCCAGCATTGCACAGAAAACAATTTCGGAACTTATCCGCGAGCTGCAGCGGGATACGATTTTCCATCACTTTGTCAACGCAACAACGGAAGATGTCAATTTTCATCTTACTTCGATTCCTGACTCCATACCGATTGCGCAAGATGTTTTGAATTTTGATCAAAAAAGAATGCAAAGACTTTACAAAGCCGGATATGAGATCGGTCTAAAAGGACCTGATACTTGGCGAAAACGTCCTGCTAATTTCAATCAGCAGCAGATGAACGCTGCGCTTGAGCTTTCCCAGTAATGGATCTCAACTGTCTTTCAGGCGGTTTCAATAGCCCCTGCCAAATCGCCATAGCCCGTGTAGCAGTATTCGTATTCAAGACCTAGAAACTCGGCGACTTCTCTCGCTTTTTCCGAAAGATCTTCTTCGCTTGTTTGCGCCAGATAGAGTGCGCGGGTGTAGTTTGCGAAATACATCTCTTTGAGTTCGGGATGTTTATCTAACCCCAAGGGCCGTTTCATGAACGTCTCAAAATGGCGGACAATAAAATCTGTTAAGAAAAACGTCGTCAAATAGTCGTCCTGGCATTGCAGGAAGCGTTCGTTCCCCATGTAAAACGAGAAGCAATGGGGCCCCTCAATTCTCTCTACCCCATGTTTTTCGCAAACTTTGTCCAATTCTCCGCCGGTGCCGCAGTCAGCATAGCCAACGAAAATATGCTCAAAACCCTCTTGGCGCGCTTCCTCGATCGCCTTGTCCATGTGAGGTGCAATCTTTTCGGGGTGGTGGTGATAGGCAGCAGGTAAGCATTTCAAGTCGATATGCTCAAACCCCAATTGTGCATTTACGGCCATGACCTCTCGCGCGATCATTCCGCAGGCAATGATACGAAGGCTGGGTTCTGGTCGGTTCAGGTCCATTATCAGAATGTCCGATCTTATCAAGAAACCGTTCTTTGCAATTGTAGCATAAAAAAGGGCGCCAGATTAGCGCCCTATGAAACTTACAACCATCATCAGGATTTAACCAGCTGCCATTTGGTTGTGCTTGCGGACCATGAATTCTTTCGCAGTTTCAACCGCAACGGCCGCGTCACGACAATAAGCATCAGCACCAATCGCTTTGCCAAAATCCTCATTGAGCGGCGCGCCGCCGACAAGGATTGTGTAATCATCCCGCATCCCTTTTTCCACCATCGTGTCAATCACGACTTTCATGTAAGGCATGGTTGTTGTCAGTAGGGCAGACATACCAAGAATGTCAGGTTTATGCTCATCGATTGCGGCAAGATATTTGTCTACATCGGAATTGATGCCAATGTCATGAACATCGAAACCGGCACCTTCCATCATCATGCCGACAAGGTTCTTACCGATATCATGGATATCGCCCTTAACAGTGCCAATTACCATTGAGCCAAGTTTTGGTGCGCCGGTCTCTGCCAAAAGCGGGCGCAAAATATGCATGCCAGACTTCATGGCATTTGCTGCGAGAAGAACTTCCGGCACGAAAAGAATGCCATCGCGGAAGTCAATTCCCACGATCCGCATTCCCTCAACCAATGCCTTAGTAAGCACGTCATAGGGTGTCCAGCCGCGTTCCAAAAGGATGTTTGTACCTTCTTCGATTTCCTCTTTCAGACCGTCATACAGGTCGTCATGCATCTGGGCGACCAGTTCATCGTCATCAAGTTCTGACAGGATAATTTCGTCTTCATCGGACATAAGCTATCTCCAATAATATCACCGGGCGAACCGGTCACCAGTTCATTTACTGTCGGCAATATAATGCCAAACCCTCAACGCGCAGAATGCGTTAATATACTCATTTAGCAAGCAAAATGTTAATATCAATCTCAATTTTACGACCGAAAGGTGAACGGATGCGACGGGAATGCGCCATTAAGTTCTCAACATGCGATAAAGAACGTCATCTTTTTTCACGAAATGGTGCATTAAGGCGGCTGCAATGTGTATGAACAATAATAGCGCTACAAAGAGACCAAGGTAGTGGTGGATTTCCAGCAGAAAGTTTCCAAGTTCGCGGTCCTTTTCCACGATTTGCGGCAAATGCCAGCCTTTGAAGAAGAAGGGTATTTTTTTTACGCCCCATGCGTTGGTGGCATACCATCCCAGAAATGGCTGTACGATTAGAACCGTGTAGAGCAACACATGGACAATTTGCGAGGCTGTGCGTTGAAAACCGCGCTCTACCGCATACAAGGGCATGGGTGGGCGGGTTACTTGTCGTAGGCCCAACCTGATTAAGACCAGTATCATCAATAAAAAGCCAGCGGCTCGATGGTAGTCGTAATGTTTGCCAACTTTAAAATCGTTGCCCATTAGAAAGCCAACAATAATGACGTACAACATCATGGCGGCCATGAGCCAATGGATCAGCCGCATTGGTAAGGAATATCCGCGTTTTTGAACCGAGTCTGCCAAATCAGAAACCTCAAATAGTCCCTTTTAAAAAATATAGGTCTGACGGATTCCTGGTCAAGCAAAGCTCAAATTTATCGATCAACAAACAGTGAGATCGCTAAAGGCCGGGTTTTCGGGACAAAATGATTGCGTAGGGAGATAGGTCGCCCGCTAGACCGACTTCTTCTCCGGTGGTTTTGGCAAATACGCCAAGTCCAATGGTTTCAAGATTGTGGATCAGTTCTTCTAAAGTGTAATAGGCATAAAACCTACCGAGCCGATCTCTTTTGGACCCGTCCCCTAATTTCATTCCAATGTGAAAAACGCCTGAAGGTTTCAGCGCATCGTAGACTTGCTTAAGATGCTTTGGGAAGTCTTCTTTGGTTGCGTGCAGCAAGCTGAAGTTTGCCCATATTCCATCATACTGGTTTTCCGCATCCAAATCATCGAACATGGCAACCCTTGCATCAATATCATATGTTGTGTTGGCAAGCTTCACCATCTCTGAAGAAGCGTCTACTGGATCCACTTGAAATCCATGCCTGCGCATATGAGCAGATGCATTGCCCGGGCCACACCCCAAGTCTAGTACCTTACCGCCCGAAGAAACGGCGCTGATAAAGTTGTTGAGAGAAATCAAAAGGCTGTCGGTATCTGCAATTTTAGCATAAGCCTCTACCTCATTGTCATAAACTGAGATTGTTTCTTTGTCGGCCATCAGAAATTCCTCCCATTTTGATCTAACATACTCGCTAACAAAGCACAGAATAAGTAGTAAAAAAACGCCAGCAGTTGGCGCAATGAGGCAGGCTGGATTGTTGATCTCGCTTAAAACCAAAACAAGGGATATAATTTTCAAACCCGAATTGAGGATTTGGTCATGAGCATTGAAGAAATGTCAGAAGAAACCGGAGGTCGTAGAGGTGGTGGTCGCCGCGGACGTGGCGGCGGCGGGGCTTCGGCCCGCAGGCAGGCGCGGTCTGGTCCGCAACTGGCCTCCTTGCCATATATTCATCGAAGCCTTGAGCCAACAGATATTCTCAGCCAGGAGGCCATTGAGATCATTGAGGCCAATGCTGATACCTTAATGGAGGAAGTCGGCGTTATTTATTCAGATGATGATGAAGCGCTGGCGATGTGGAAGGATGCAGGAGCCGATGTCAAAGGCGATCGAGTGCATTTTCCGAAAGGCCTATGCCGTGAATTGATGAAGACTGCACCGGCTACCTTTACTCAGCATGCTCGCAACCCTGAAAGAAACGTTGAAATAGGCGGGAAAAATACGGTTTTTGCCCCGGTTTATGGGCCTCCTTTTGTGCGGGATCTGGAGGGCGAGCGCCGCTATGCCACTATTGAAGACTTTCAGAACTTCGTGAAATTGGCTTACATGGCGCCGGCGATGCATCATTCCGGTGGGACAGTCTGCGAGCCTTGCGATATTGCGGTAAACAAACGCCATCTGGATATGGTTTATTCTCATATCAAATACTCAGACAAACCCTTTATGGGGTCCGTCACTGCGCCTGAGCGTGCTGAAGACACGGTGGAAATGGTCAGAATTTTGTTCGGCAGAGAGTTTGTTGATCAAAACTGCGTTTTGGTGAGCCTTATCAACTGTAATTCGCCTTTAACCATGGACGGTACGATGCTGGGTGCTCTTAAAACATACGCTCGGGCCAATCAGGCATCCATTGTTTCCCCGTTTATCGTGGGCGGAGCCATGTCACCGGTAACCGTCGCGGGAACGTTGACCCAAGTTTTGTGTGAAGCGACCTCAGGTATTGCTTTTTCACAACTTTGCCGACCCGGTTCACCTGTTATCTTTGGCACGTTTGCTACATCGATTTCCATGCAAACCGGGGCACCGGCTTTTGGTACTCCCGAGCCTGGGCAGGTGTTAATGGGGGCTGCGCAGTTTGCGCGACGGTATAATCTGCCTTTCCGGTCAGGAGGTTCGCTTACTGGTTCTAAAGTGGCCGATGGACAGGCTGCCTATGATAGTGCCAATACGCTTTGGCCCGCCATGCTCGGGGGCGTCAACTTCATGCTGCATTCTGCAGGATGGCTTGAAGGTGGATTGGTTTCTTCGTTTGAAAAGTTCGTCATGGATTGTGATCAATTGGCGGCCGCGCAAAAGTTTGCCAGTGGTGTGGATTTGAGTGAGAATGGACAGGCCATGTCCGCAATACGTGAGGTCGGTCCGGGCAGCCATTTTCTGGGTTGCGAGCATACTCAATCGAATTTTGAAACAGCATTCTTCACCTCAAGTGTTGCAGACAACAACTCTTTCGAGCAATGGGAAGTTGAAGGCCAGCAGAGAATTGATCAGCGTGCTAACAAAGTTGCGCGTGCATGGTTAGACAGTTATCAGGCCCCAGCCCTTGATGTTGCCAAGGACGAGGAATTGATGGCCTTTATTTCAGGCAAAAAAGACTCCATGCCGGATGCTTTCACCTGAAATGAGGGAGCAGCCCTGGAAACACGTGCCAGGGAAGTTGTCGGCAATACGATTGTCCATAACACCTGGAGGTTAGACTCTCGTGGTGAAGTCGCAAGGTGACATAGACGCGTTTTATTCCGGTCTTAGGTTATCGGGGCTTGAGATTGTGGGAGGGTTGGTGCTGCAGGAGCAGCATTGTGCTATCGGCAAAGAAGCTAACTGCGGAAAGAGTGCGCTGGTCGTGGGCAATTTGGGCGCTGCGATGTGGTCCGTATTTGCAAAGTCCCCAGAATTTGCCGACGGTATGATTGATCCGATGAATCGATGGACCAAACGCGTGGTCACCGGGACGGCGACCGACCTCAATTGCGATCTCTATTTTCCTTTTGATCGTCCGTTTTGGCCTTTCCAACGTATTGCGCAAACTGCGATGGGCATCAAACCTTCGCCCCTGGGTTTGTTGATGCATCCCCAATATGGTCTTTGGCATGCTCTACGTGCGTTGATTGTGCTCGATGATGAGGATGGATTTTCAAGTTTTCTCAAGGGATTGGGTGGATTTGATGATAAATTGATTCATCCTTGCGATGAATGCCCTGAAAAACCCTGTCTGAATGCTTGCCCGGTTGAGGCATTCAATGGTGAGACTTTGGATATCGTCCCTTGTTTTTCGCATTTGGAAAGTAATGAAGTCCCAGATTGCATGGTGATGGGGTGCCGTTCAAGAGATGCGTGTCCAGTAGGCGTTGAGCACCGCTATTTAGATGCGCAAGTGCAATTTCATATGCGGTCCTATAGCGGAAGAAGCTGAATCTCTAAGCAGATCTGCGTCTTCGCCGACTACCACGACCCGACTCGACATCGTTTGCAGCAGCAGGTTTGTTCACAAGCGGTCCGATGTGTTCAACAATATCCTCAATCGCAGGGCGCTGAGCTTTTTGATGGGTATCTATGGCTGTTCTCATGTGAGACAGATGCGTACATGTTGTTCCGCAACACC
Organism: Pseudomonadota bacterium; assembly: GCA_039191645.1. Classification (GTDB taxonomy): domain Bacteria; phylum Pseudomonadota; class Alphaproteobacteria; order Rhizobiales; family Rhizobiaceae; genus JAALLB01. The sequence goes on from JBCCXO010000091.1 coordinate 10,165, forward strand.
CGCCAATAATTTTTGCACCTGCATCGATCGCCATCTTTGTATACTTGTGCATGAGTTCTGGCGTACCCGTATATTCTACGACATCGCCTTTTATCTGCGGAATTCCACAGTTTGCCTTCGCGATCACAATGGCGTTCGGGTTTGCGTTTGTAATGTCCAGAACAGACGACAGGAGATCAGAAGCACCAACGCCGCAGTTTGCACCAATGGCAAGTGGACGCGTATCTTGTTCGACCACATTGTGCATGTCTTGAGGCAGCAAGCCCATCATGGTTCTGCCAGCCGTATCAAAAGAAGCTGTCACAACATACTCCAAGCCAACTTTGCCAGCTGCCTCTGCGGCGGCGTTGATTTCCTCCGGGGCGGACATCGTCTCAACCCAGAAAACGTCGACTCCTCCATCTTTGAGGCCTTGCATCTGTTCAACAAACGCTTCTACGCATTGTTCGTAGGTTAAACTGCCCAGCGGAGCCAACAGCTCACCGGTGGGGCCGACAGATCCGGCGACTATCACCTTTTTATCCACTTTACTTACGACGTCACGGGCAAGCTCAGCAGCTTTCCGGTTCAGTTCATGGACGCGATCTTGAGCATTGTGCAGTTTCAGTCGGTGACGGGTTCCGCCAAAGGTGTTTGTAAGAATGATGTCAGAACCGGCATCTACAAAATTTTGATAGAGTTTTATGATCTTTTCAGGTGACTCATCATTCCAAAGTTCGGGTGCCCCACCAGCTTCCA
>JBCCXO010000092.1:0-10790 GCA_039191645.1 Pseudomonadota bacterium
GCATTGCGTATGAAGCCGCACTGGGGTCGGATAGCATTCGTGGTGTCGGGAATGGGGGAAACACCTATTCTCTGTCAGCCGGCTTTGAGTTTGCTGTTGCCACGCAGGCTGGCGAAGATGGCGGGGACGGGGGCCGGGCTGTTTTTCTAGGGGGAGCTGCCGTTGGGGGTTCGACGCTGACCCTGGCGATTGATGAAGACATTTTGAATGATCCAGAACGCACTCATACCACTGAAAATGTTGCCTATTTCGCTATCCGCAGGCTTCCCGTTTTCATCGCAGACAAAACTGTTGATCGAGCATCCATCGCTGAAACGCTTACGCTCAACTATGAAATCGTTCTGGAAAACACCGGCCAGCTTAATCAAACTGGTGTGCTGGTAAGCGATACCCTGCCGGATGGTTCTCCCGGAGTGGTGACCGGGCCGGTGGAGAGTTTGATCGCCGACGGGGTATTCGAAGTCGGGGAAACGTTTACGTATACAATAACGTATACAGTAACTAATGCAGATTTACTTGCCGGTGTTGATCTTATCAACACCATCTCGGTGACCAGCGATCAATATACTTCTGAGAGTCTTGCGGATGAAACGGCTTCGGCGACAACCAGCATCGTGCCGGGCAATCCCTCAATAACCGTGACCAAGACGGCTGATGATACGACGGACGTTCCGGCAGGTCAGGTGGTTACATATACGTATGTTGTCACCAATACGGGCAATCAGTTCATCTCGAACCTATCGCTGGCGGATGCCCATGGCGGGTCGGGGCCACCGCCTGTTCCCGGCAATGAGACGCTTACTGCTGACAATGATGTATCCGGAGATTCGAATGACAGCACCTCAAACGATGGCGTTTGGGATAGCCTCGCGCCGGGAGATGAGGTGACCTTCACTGCGACGTATACTGTTACACAAAATGATGTGGATACACTTCAGTAAACATGCTTTAACGACCACGCGGGAAAACGAACCCTAGGGGAGATTTTGAGATGCGCTGGAAAGGTCGTCGCAGAAGTTCAAATGTTCAAGATCAGCGCGGCAGTGGCGGTGGTGGCGGTTTTGGTTTCCCTGGCAGCATCGGGTCATCGGGGGGCGGCATACAGATTCCCACAGGCGGACGGCGTCGTCGCGGCGGCGGTGGGATGGGGATTGGAACGCTCATCATCATTGGTATTGTTTTGTGGGTATTGGGCATTAACCCGCTGAAGCTTCTTGGTGGTGGCTTGGGCGGTGGTATTGGTGGCGGATTTGCGCCGACCACGCCTTCGCCGCAAACGCAGAGAACACAACCGCGTACAGAGCCTCTCGGCAATGATGAAATGAAGGCGTTTGTTGAGACGATTCTGGGTTCAACTGAGGAAGTATGGACCAATATTTTTAATTCTTACGGACAGGATTATCCAAAGCCCAAATTGAATTTATTCACTGGCCAGGTCCGTTCGGCCTGCGGCGCTGCAACCTCGGCTACGGGTCCTTTCTATTGCCCGGCTGATTCCGAAGTCTACATCGATCTCGCATTTTATCAGCAACTGGAACGCGAATTCCAGGCAGGCGGGGATTTTGCGCAGGCCTATGTGATTGCGCATGAGGTCGGGCATCATGTGCAAAACGTGATTGGTGTTTTGCCTCAATTCAACAAAATGCGGCGTACGATGGGAAAAATCGAAGTGAACAAGATGTCGGTCAAGGTTGAGCTTCAGGCGGACTGTTATGCCGGTATCTGGGGCCATTTCGTCGCCAGAGAGGGCTGGCTTGAGGCAGGAGACCTTGAAGAAGCGCTGGTGGCAGCTACGCAGATTGGAGATGATACAATCCAGAAACGCACGCAAGGGTATGTTGTTCCAGAGAGTTTCAGCCACGGGACATCCGAGCAACGGCGGTATTGGTTTCGTCGCGGATTCGAGTCCGGTCGGGTGGAATCCTGTGACACGTTTAAGGCGCGCAAGCTCTAGGACTAAACCTTGGGCATTCTTTCAAAGAGTTGGACACTTGGTTTAATCGTTACTGGTGTCGTAATCTTTGGGCAAGCTCCGGAGTTTTCCCAACAGTACAAGCAACGGCTGGGCGGCGGCATCAATGAGCTGGCCTCGGTCGTATCCCAGTTTGAAAAAGATGCGGCCAGTCAGGGTCTAACCCGTGCCCAAGCTCTGGACCAACAAAACAACTCCAACGAGGCATTTAACCAGTTGCGCGGAAAGTCGATGGAATCGCATATTAAGCGGTACGAAAACCTGTTGATGCAGCGTCAGGCCATGCAGACAGCGAGCCCCGTCATGCAGCCGGTCCACCTGTTGCGCAGAGCAGATGTGGAAATTCTCTCCGACACCTTGGCAGCCTACAAACCCGGACTGCAATTGACCTTTGAGGGGACCCTATGGGCACTTGTGGGTGGGGGTATTGTTGGCGGCCTGGGACGGGCACCCGTTTCAGCCATGCGTTTCAGAGCCAAAAGGAGAAGGGCACCCAAGGTTTCTTATGGTGAGGACATGCCATCGCAAGACGAACACTTGTAAGCTTGCGTTGCCCGCCGTTTCACGCGGACCGGGTATTAGAGTGCAATCGTACCTGATTTGCGGCATGCACTGGTAACGCACAGGTCTTCCGACTGTTTTACTGCTGACTTGAGGTCGCCAACCAATATGCCTGTTCCGATTGGCTTTGCAGCTAGAGCACGCAAAGCGCGGCCAAGTAATGGTCTTCTTATTTGTTCTGCATGGTCTTCGTTGACGTTTGACATTTTTCCACCTTAATCACTCACACTTGGTAGGTAGTATTTTTATCCGGTAAATCAAAGGCAAAGATTGTCACAATTTGATGATCATGGATTACAATTGCGTAATGTTTTTTTAACGAATCAATTCCGGCCAAGCCAGTTGATTGCGAGGCGAGAAAATTCCAATGTGCCCGATCGCTTTGAGACCCAGTTTAGACGGGCTAATTGTCTTATATCCAATCGATGCTTCCGGGAAATATTTCGATAGTTTTTGCACCTGACTGGGTGGAATCATGACGTCATCTTCGGTGCCTATCAATTGAACTTCACATTTTATTCTTGAGAAAACCGGTTGTTTGATTTCGTGCCCCCAATCGACTTCATAAAAGTTCGGATTGCTGCACCATCTGCGCCACTGCCAGTAGACATTTGCAGGTAGATCAGCATTAAAGCCAATTAGTTTCCCAGGCATGTACCCAAACAACCACGTTGCAACTGGTCCAAGCACAAACCAAAACAAAACGACCTGTGGAAGGAAATGCCAGGGGTGATTGCGCCAATAGGCAGGTCCGGCATTGATTGCGACATGACTTTTGATTTGATCGGCGTTTTGGTGGTAGGGCAAACACATTCCACCCAGACTGTGGCCAATGGTGTGAACGGGCAAGTCAGGAAATTGGCTGAGGGCAAAATCCAGCGCTGCCGATTGATCCCGAATGCCCCAGTCACTCATGTTGGATCTACTGCGACGGAGACTGGAGGCTTTCTTCAGTTCAGAATCGCGATATCCATAGATCAAAACATGATGCTTGCGTTCGCTTGAAAGCCATTGTGCAAACGCCTTGTAGTATCCCATTGGCACGCCGGTTGCCCCATGAATGATTGAAACACCCCTTGGTGCGGACGCTTCAATCAAAAATCCGTTGAGTGTTACTTCATCTTTCGTTTCAAAGGATACGGATTTCATCAGATTTCTCGTTCTATGGTGATTGCCATAGTAAAGCGTTTTTAACTAGACCGGTCAACATAAAAAAGCTATGGAACCGCATGCCTAGAAAATCAGATGCTAGACAAAAAATGATCCAAGCTGCTGCCGAGCTTTTTCGTGCGCGGGGATATCATGGGGTTGGTCTTGCAGAAATCCTGAAGGAAAGCGGTGCGCCAAAGGGCAGTTTTTATCATCATTTTCCAAACGGTAAGGAAGAGTTGGCGCTTGCGGTTATTGAATCTGGTGGCAAATTTGTAAGCAAGTTGATTGATAAAGCCTTTGAAGATGCACGCAGTGTTGATGAGGCTGTCAGCAAGCTTGTTCATATGATCGCTTCGGCGTTTGAAGCTTCGGGATTTGAACTTGGATGCCCGGTGACTTCGCTTATTTTGGACTTAGCGCCATCTGATGAAAATGCTCGAGTGCAGGTTGATGTTGTGTTTAAGCATTGGATGAACCGAATGATGGAACACGCCAGCCGGCTGGGGGTTCATGACTCTATGCTGCCATTGTACAAAACAGCATTTCGGGCATTGTTGGTTGCTATTGAAGGCGGTTGGGTGATTTCCCGATCCACGCACACGGTAGCCCCAATTTTACTGGCAGATGATATCTTCCGGCAAATGGTAAGGGCAGAGCCAACAACGCATTAACGCTCGGCGACCAGTCCTTCGTTTTTGCGCTCTTTGATCAGATTTATGAAACGCCGGAACAAGTAATGGCTATCCTGAGGCCCGGGTGATGCCTCTGGGTGATGTTGAACGGAAAATATTGGCTTTCCCTCAACCCTCAGACCACAATTTGAACCGTCAAACAAAGAGACATGGGTTTCCTTTACACCTTCGGGTAAAGAAGATGCATCAACCGCAAACCCATGATTCATCGACACGATCTCAACCTTGTTGGTCGTGTGGTCTTTGACAGGGTGATTGGCGCCGTGGTGCCCCTGATGCATTTTCATGGTTTTTGCACCCAGTGCCAAAGCAAGCATTTGATGGCCGAGACAGATTCCAAAGATTGGAAGGTCTGTTTCCATCACCCCTTTGATCATTTCAACGGAGTATTGGCCCGTTGCCGCGGGGTCTCCCGGTCCGTTGGATAGAAAAATACCATCAGGATTAAAGGCCAGCACTTCCTTGGCTGTTGCTGTTGCCGGTACGACCGTCACTCTGCAGCCGAGGCCTGCCAAAAGGCGAAGAATGTTGCGTTTTACGCCGAAATCAATTGCAACAATATGGTATGTTTCTTCCGCAGAGGTTGAATACCCCTCGTTCCAGACCCAAGGCTTTTCCTGCCATGGGGTTTTTTGTCCGTGCCCAACATCTTTTGCGAGATCCATGCCTTCCAGTCCGGACCAGGCAGCCGCCTTTGATTTCAGATCAGCCAGATCAAATTCTCCGTTCGGGGCGTGGGCGATCACGCCATTCGCCAATCCGTTTTCACGGATTAAATTTGTGAGGGCACGCGTGTCTACGCCGCTCATTGCGATGATGTTTCGGGATTTCAACCATGCATCGAGGTGTTGAGCAGAGCGATAGTTGGATGGATTTGTGATGTCCGCTTTGAATACAGCACCAACGGCAGCCGTGGTCTTTTCCGGGCTGAGGGTTTCCAAATCATCTGCATTGGTGCCGACATTCCCGATATGGGGAAAAGTGAAAGTAATAATCTGGCCGGCATAGGAGGGGTCTGTCAGAATTTCCTGATATCCGGTGATTGCCGTATTGAAGCATATCTCTGCTTCTGCAACACCGGTTGCACCACACCCCATACCTTCAATGGTGGTGCCATCTGCCAAGACAAGCATGGCGGTTGGTTTTTGGGTTGTCCAAGCTTTGGGTTCGTTTGTCATGCAGCGCGTCCGATCACAAGCCTGACACTGTTATGCCTGGCCCTTCGTTAAAAAAATTTGTGGCTGAATTTGCAAAATAGTGGAAGCTTGCCTCAGCGTCAACAAATGTAAAAATTTATAATATTCAATTATTTCAAGGGTTTTTACATTTTTTCCACCATTGCTTGTTCCGGGCAATAGGAGTAGGTTCTGCCGAACTCAAAGGGAGCTATAGATGCGCAACCGAATCTCCGACAGTTTGAAAGAGGCAATGAAGGAAAAGAAAACACGCAGGGTTTCAACGCTGCGTCTTATCAATGCCGCCATAAATGATCGTGATATTGCTCTGCGGGGCAAGGGAAAAGACAAGGCAGATGACGAGGAAATTCTCGATATTCTGACTAAAATGGTGAAACAGCGTGAAGAATCTTCGCGCATGTATCGCGAGGCCGGTCGACAAGAGTTAGAAGCGCAGGAAATGGAAGAGATGGAAATTATCCGCGAGTTCCTGCCCAAGCAATTGTCCCCCGAAGAAGCAGAAGCTGCTGTAGCCGATGTGATTTCTGAAACAGGTGCCGAATCTTTACGGGATATGGGAAAGGTCATGGGATTGTTGAAAGAGCGGTATCGCGGGCAGTTGGATATGGGCGTTGTTGGTCCCCTGGTCAAAGCGCGCCTGGGTGCTTGATATCTGCTAGGAACGATCTCACAGTTTTATGACCAGGCCCGTTGCTGTCATCTTAGTCCTGCTTGGTGCCACGCTGATGAGTTTTGTGGGCCTCATTCTTCGGTTGATAGAGAACGCTGATGCGTTTCAAATACTGGTTTACAGATCCTTTTCCCTTGCTGCGATTGTGCTCTTAGTCGCCTGTTTGAAGCGCGGAATTGGCCCGATACGGTTTTTAACGTCCATTGATGTATGGTCTGTTTTCATGGGCCTGTTGATGGGGTTTGCATTTAGCTTTTACGTCTATGCTTTGCTCAACACATCGATTGCGAGTGCGCTTTTCTTACTCTCGTCCTCACCCATTTTTGCAGCCATACTAGCCTGGATTTTTCTGGGGGAAATGCCAAGCAAGATAACGTTTTTTGCCCTGTTTTTGGCAATCGCGGGCGTTGCAATCATGGTAATGGACGGATTTAGTTCAGGCGGAACACTTGGCAATTTGTTTGCTCTTTTTTCTGCATTTTGCTTTGCCTCGATGCTGGTCATGATCCGGTATCTTGGCCGCGAAGACCCACTGGAAGGTACCTTCTTGGGTGGGGTTTTTGCCGTCTTGATGAATGCAGGAATCGTTGTGTATCTTGGGTCTGGATTTTCTATCAGTACTTGGGATTTAGGACTCAGCCTCTTCATGGGTGCTTTCACGATTGGTCTTGGTATAGCGTTTGTTACCTGGGCTGCGGGTTATTTGCCATCCTCTGAAGTCAGTGTATTGGTTTTGTTGGAAAGTGTTTTGGGACCGCTTTGGGTCTGGATTTTTCTGAATGAAACCGCCACCTTCAACGTGTTGATCGGCGGGGCTGTTGTTTTGGTTGCCGTGGTAATTCAGACATCTGGAAGTAAGACCGAGGTTCGTTCTGAGGCGTAAGTAACACACAGGTTTTTCCACACGCACGAGAATGTTGCAATTGAGATGTGGTAGATAAACAACAATGCGGATAAAGGTAGGGAATGCGCTTTCCGGACTCCTTTCTTGACGATATTCGCGACCGCCTTCGGATTTCCGAAGTGATCGGTCAGCGTTTGACGTTTGACAAGAAAAAGACCAATGCAGCCAAGGGTGATTATTGGGCGTGCTGCCCTTTTCACGGGGAAAAAACGCCCAGTTTTCATTGTGAAGACAGAAAAGGACGCTACTACTGTTTTGGGTGTGGTGCGTCTGGAGATCACTTCCGGTTTGTGACTGAACTTGAGGGTGTGAGCTTTGCAGAGGCGGTTGAAAGTCTCGCAGCGCAGGCTGGTTTGCCGATGCCGGTAATGGATCGCCGCGAGCAGGAGCGGGAAGAAAAACGCAAAACACTGTTTGACGTTATGGAGTTGGCCGTCAATTTCTTCATCACGCAGTTGCACGAGCCTGGCGGGGCGGCTGCGCGGTCCTATTTGCGGGGTCGCGGCCTTTCGGCGGAAATTCAAAAGACGTTTGGGATTGGATTTGCGCCCGACAGCCGCAATGCATTAAAGCAGTATTTGGCTGAAAAAGGCGTTGAAGCTCAGCAAATGGAGGCCTGCGGTCTGGTCAACCATGGTGAGGATATCCCGGTTTCCTATGATAAGTTTCGCAATCGGATCATGTTTCCCATTCCCGATTCCCGGGGCCGGGTGATTGCGTTTGGCGGACGGGCCATGAACCCAGATGCGCTGGCTAAGTATATGAATTCGCCAGAGACTGAACTGTTTCATAAATCCAACGTGCTATACAATTTTGCCAGAGCCCGGAAATCTGCACATGCTCAAGGTCAAATCATTGCTGCTGAAGGGTATATGGACGTTATTGCGCTGCATTCTGCAGGCTTTGAAAATGCCGTTGCGCCTTTGGGTACAGCGCTTACTGAGCGGCAGATTGCGCTTTTGTGGAGACTGAATTCCGAACCTGTTCTTTGTTTCGACGGGGATGAAGCGGGCATTAGAGCGGCCCATCGTGCTGTTGATGTGGCGCTTCCGCATCTTGCGCCGGGTCGATCGTTACAGTTTGCGCTTTTACCGAATGGCAAAGACCCAGATGATCTTATCCGGGAAAACGGACCAGATGCCATGCGAGACGTGCTGGAAGCTGCGCTGCCTTTGTCAGACATGGTATGGAATCGGGAAATTTCTTCCGGCAATTTTGAGACCCCGGAACGTCGGGCGCAATTGGAAAACAGGCTTCGTCAGGTCACCCAAACCATCCGCGACGAAAATGTCCGTCGGTACTATGAGCAAAGCATCAAAGAAAAACTTGGCGTTTACTTTAACAAGCCTTCTTTGCAATCGGGGCGCCCAACACCGCGCATGGGGCCGGCTGAGCATGGGCAGAACCGATTTGGGGGGAGAAATTCTTCACTGGCTCAGCAGGGTAGTCGAAAATTTCAGGTTAGTCCGTCATTGCTCTCTAGTAAGATTTTGAAACGTGGTTCTGGCGCCATGCCCCTGCGTGAGGCTGCATTGGTTGGTGGGCTGGTTTTTCATCCTGCCCTTTGTGTTGAATTTTTCGAGGAGGTCTCGACTTTGGTCTTTTCAGACCAAACGGCGAGTGACCTTCAATCTGTCGTTTTGAACAGTTTCGCGATTTGGAATGGGGAGGGTGATTTCCCCGATCGTGACTTTCTGGCAGGCGAAGTGGAAAAGCAGAATTTAAGCCGGCAGCTCGAGACAGTGTCACAGCAGTTGAAAGCCAATAAACTCTGGCAATTGCTGCCAGAAGCCGCTTTTGAAGATGCCCGCGACGGATGGCACCAAGCTTTTACCTTGCATATTAAAAATCAGGCATTAAATAGTGAACTCAAGGTAGCAGAGCGCGCGCTGGCTGATGATGATAGCCAGGAAAATCTCGAAAGACTGCTACAAATACAACAGGAACTGTCCCGGTCTGACGGGATTGAGGCCTTGATAGATGGATTTGGTGTCTCATCTGGACGCCCTGCGAAGGGATTTTGATGAGTTTGTATGCCTTCTGCCTAAAAACGCTTGACCTCGATCCAATAAGTCGGAATCAATTCTTGGAAGGGAATTCACAGGAAATTTGCGAGGAACTCAGAGGATTGTATTCAGAAGCGGCAACTGATTGATCAATCATCTGATTTTACGATTTTAACGACGGATTAACCATGGCTCGGTTAGCTCGTTTGTTGTGAATTCCATAAACTGATTCGATGCAGGTTTCCCATGCGGGTAAATGCTGTGAGGAAAAATTACTTCTGTCGTGGTGCAACTTCCACGATTTTGACGGAGACAGAGGCCACATGGCTACGAAAACAAAATCAAAAAAAGACGAAACAGCAGTTGTAGAAGATAAAAATACGGAAGCCCAAGACGGTCCAGTGCTTGACCTCAGCGATGCTGCCGTAAAGAAAATGATTAAAAGCGCCAAGAAGCGCGGATACGTAACGACGGACGAACTCAATGCCGTTTTACCATCTGAGCAAGTCTCTTCCGAACAGATTGAAGACGTCATGGCAATGCTTTCTGATATGGGCATTAACGTCGTTGATGAGGACGAAGTTGAGGAAGAGAGCGAAGGCGGCGAACTTGTAGAAACGACCGGCAAAGCCGTTGCCACAGCCAAAAAACGCGAACCTACTGATCGTACGGACGATCCCGTACGAATGTATCTGCGGGAAATGGGCACCGTCGAGTTGCTCTCGCGCGAGGGTGAAATTGCGATCGCAAAGCGTATTGAAGCAGGCCGTGAGACCATGATTGCCGGGCTTTGCGAAAATCCATTGACTTTCCAGGCGCTGATCATCTGGCGTGACGAACTCAACGAGGGCAACATCCTTCTTCGCGATATTATCGATCTGGAAGCAACCTATGCGGGACCTGAAGCCAAGCAGGCACCCTCCGTGCCGCTTCCAACCGAGGAAGCAAAACCTGCGGAAGAGGAAAAGAAACCCGAAAAACAGGTTGATCCTTTAACGGGTGAAGTCCTTGAAGGCCAAGAAGATGAAGATGAGGATGATGATGACGATGATATGGAGGCTAGTCTCTCTCTTGCCGCCATGGAAGCAGAGCTGAAGCCTCAGGTATTCGAAACCCTTAATTTCATTGCATCTGAATATAAGAAACTGCGCCGTCTGCAGGATCAATTGGTAGAAAAAGCCTTGGGCAACAAGAAGCTGTCTCCGGCTCAGGAAAAACGTTACAAGGAACTCCACGATTCCATTGTGAAGGCGGTCAAATCTCTGTCTTTGAACAACAATCGAATTGAAGCGCTCATTGAACAGCTATACGCGATTAACAAAAACCTCCTCAGTCTTGAGGGCAGGCTTTTGCGTCTGGCGGAATCCTACGGAATCCCGCGCGAGGTGTTCCTTGAAGAGTATATGGGTTCTGAACTTGATCCTAACTGGATTCGACGCATTGCAAACCTTTCTTCGTATGGATGGAAAGAGTTTAACAAAGGCGAGAATAAGCAGATCAAGGATATTCGTACTGAAATCCAGGCATTAGCGGGAGAGACCGGGTTACAACCCTCGGAGTTTCGCCGCATCGTGCATAAGGTGCAAAAAGGACAACGGGAGGCACGTCAGGCCAAGAAAGAAATGGTCGAGGCCAAC
>JBCCXO010000093.1:0-10407 GCA_039191645.1 Pseudomonadota bacterium
CGAAAGTGTACTCAGAAAGACCGAAGCCGACGATGCGGAGCTTTTTCTTGAAATCATAAAAGAAGAAATGGAAGAGCCAGCAGCTGAAGAGTTCGTGCCGCAAAAGTCCGATGATGCTATATTTGACATCGTTCGAGCTCAGAAGATGAGTAGAATGCACTTTGCAAGTGCGGCAGCGTGGTGGTTGCCAGAAGCGGAAAGTAAGCATGCCCACAGCCCGACCAGTGTAAATCAGTTGCGAGACTGGTCATCCAGGACATTGATCTACATATTGCAGGAATTGGATAGGCTTACATCCAACTGAGCAATGTCTGTTTGTATAGATGCATCATATCACTTTGATCGCTTGGTTAACGTCCGGTATGGGCCGAAGTTTCAATTTACTCAGTCTGCTCAAGGATGGTTCAGTCTCTTTAATAAAACTAAAGAAGCATACTCAATTAACAACGTCAGCCATCCTGTCGCAATGCCACTTGATATGAATAATCATATGAGCCAATTACAAGTTTGCAGTTGCGCAAATCTGTCAAAAACAAATTAAGACGAATTAACACAAAACAAAGCGCATATTGCAAACACAACTGGATAATGTCGCGATGTGGTACGAAATTGCTTGTAAAACTCAACTCAGTCAATAAATCATTCCCCAGTGGTGATACTCCGCAACGCGTATTGCGAGGTGTCAATCTGGAGTTAGGTGCAGGCGAAACAGTGGCACTTACTGGCGAATCTGGTAGCGGTAAAAGCACTTTGCTTCACATTGCAGCGGGGCTTGAAACTGCTGATGCAGGTGAAGTACTGATTGAAGGGCGTGATCTCTCTCTACTTACTGATTCTCAACGGGCAGCTTTGCGGCGCGGTACCATTGGCGTCGTATTTCAACAGTTTAATTTGGTGCCATCCCTTTCAGTAGCAGCAAATATCGCCTTTCAGGCGCGGTTATCAGGGCGAGAAGATAAGGAATACTTCAACTACCTGGCGGAGGAACTAGGCCTTATTGATCAATTAGAGAAATACCCGGAAACACTTTCCGGTGGTCAACAGCAAAGAGTAGCAATCGCCAGAACATTGGCAGCCAAACCGAAAATAGTGTTTGCAGACGAACCGACCGGTAATCTGGATGAAGCAACGGCCACAGTTGTCCTTGATCAATTAATCGCACTTGCTGAAGAAAGCGAAGCTGGGCTTATGGTAGTTACCCATTCGGCTAACAATGCAGCCCGGATGAAGCGGCGCTTTCACCTGGCCGGCGGTGTGTTAACGTGAACAGAAAATTCTCTACCATACTACAGGCACTCTTATCCCATTGGCAGAGAAAACCTTTACAACTGGTCACTTTTATTGGTGGACTCGCACTTGCGACAGCCCTTTGGTCCGGGGTTCAGGCAGTTAATTCAGAAGCACGCAAAAGCTATGATGCGGCGGCTGCGACCCTGGGTGAAGGGCAATTTGACCAATTGGTGCCGCGGGTTGGAAATACGATACCATTAGTGACCTATATCAAACTACGGCGCAATGGCTGGTTGGTATCGCCAGTTATTGAAGGTCAGCTCAACGGTATCCGCATAGTTGGTGTCGACGCACTTACATCTCCCGGGGAATTGCCTGACCTGCAGCTTAGTGACAACACGCCGTTGCAGGATTTTCTTGGTAAGGGCACCATATATGCCAATCAGGAAACCGCTTTAGCATTGAACATTTCTGTACCCGTTCAGATTTCTTCCAATGTGGCACCTGGCATTGCAATAACTGATATTAGCGTTGCGCAAGATATTCTTGCTCGTGAGGACCTGACACGACTAATGGTGGCCAATACGCACTCGTTGAATCGCGAGGAACTGGCTGTCATCGCGCCCGATTTACGGCTTCAGCCAAGCCAACAATCTGCTGATCTAGGTGAATTGACAGAGAGTTTTCATTTAAACCTAACCGCATTCGGATTACTAAGTTTCGCTGTAGGTATCTTTATTGTCCACAGCACCATCGGCCTTGCATTTGAACAGCGGCGAGCAACACTCCGCACGCTCCGTGCTCTTGGGGTATCCTTAATAAGCCTAATCATTGCAGTCATTTTTGAAATATTCACCTTGGCTATATTTGGTGCCACCATCGGTATTTTACTCGGATATTTTGTGGCCGCAGCATTACTGCCAGATGTAGCCTCAACGTTAAGCAGTCTCTATGGGGCGCATGTTGCAGGGACCTTGCAATTGCGGGCTGAATGGTGGCTTTCCGGCTACGCCATGGCGTTGTTTGGCACTGTGGTCGCGATCACCGGTAAACTATGGCAAATTGCCAGTATGCCGATTTTGGTAAGTGCCCAGCCTCGCGCTTGGGCAATGACAGTGGGGCGCGGCCGTACATTGCAGGCAATTATTGCCCTGTTGTTAATCAGCGGAGCACTTGCATTATTAGGGTTTGGAAAAGGTCTGGTTGCCGGGTTTGCCATGCTTGGATGCCTGCTTTTGGGTGCAGCCCTTGCTTTGCCAACCATCATTGAAAAATGTCTTGGATTTGTTCAAGGGCATGTCCGTGGGGTAATATCCCAGTGGTTCCTGGCTGATACCAGACAACAGATACCAGGTCTAAGCCTTGCATTGATGGCGCTCTTACTGGCGATTGCCGCAAATATCGGTGTTTCGACAATGGTGTCCAGTTTCCGCCAGACTTTCGTGGAGTTTCTAGACCAGCGGCTGGCACCAGAACTGTTTGTTCGTATTGAGGATCTTGGTAAAAGTGCGGCGGTCGAAGCAGCACTTACAGCGAATGCTGATGAGGTATTGTTGCTCTATAGTCGCAAGGCAAGCGTTAGAGGAATACCCGTTGAGATCGATGGTATTCGTGTTGGCAAAACCTATCGTGATAACTGGCGGTTGTTAGCGGCGGAAGAAAAAGTTTGGGATCGACTTGCAACCGGCGAGGTAATCATCGCAAACGAGCAATTTGCCCGTCGGGCGGGCTATTGGGTTGGTGATATCGTGTCGTTTGCGGGTAAAGATCTTCTGCTTGGCGGCGTGGCGGGTGATTATGGAAATCCATTGGGTCAAATTATTCTGGGTGAGAAACTCTACCGCGAGCTTTACCCTGATGACCGCGCATTTCGATTTGGTGCAAGAACCACTGATCAAGAAGCATTGAAAATGGCAGTTCAGGCACAAACAGGACTTCCCGACAGCGCATTTACCAATCAGGCAGATATCAAATCATTCTCACTCCAGGTTTTTGAGCGTACCTTTGCCGTTACCGCCGCCTTGAATGTGCTAACCCTGGTGGTGGCCGGATTTGCTATGTTTACCAGCCTTCTAACGCTTGCTGATTTGCGGGTTCCCCAACTTGCGCCTGTATGGGCATTGGGGCTTAGTCGGCGAGAATTAGGGAAGCTGGAAGTCCTGCGTACTTTGGTATTTGCAGCAGTGGTCTGCGTGCTTGCATTACCGCTTGGTCTTGCCCTTGCCTGGATATTGTTGAGCGTAATTAACGTGGAGGCTTTTGGTTGGCGCTTGCCAATGTTTCTCTTCCCGGCGGATTATGCCCAACTGTTGGCTTACGCATTGCTTGCAGCCTTTCTGGCCGCTCTCTGGCCTGCAATCCGCTTAGCCCGGATTGCGCCGAACACTTTGCTGAAAGTCTTTGCCCATGAACGTTAAAGCTCTTATTTTTACCTGTTTATTTCCAGTTGCAGCCTTTGCCCAGGGTTTTGCTGGTTTGGGTACAGATGCTGAAGGCTTCAGCGTTCCCATACCGGATAAAGAATTTTCATTTCCGGATGACCATGGCCCCCATCCCGATTATCGCATCGAATGGTGGTACTTGACTGCAAATCTTGCGGACTCCGAAGGTAAATCTTATGGCCTCCAGTGGACCCTGTTTCGTTCAGCGCTTGAACCAGTCGAACGTGCTGGTTGGCAATCTCCACAAGTCTGGTTTGCCCATGCGGCTGTCACGACCCCCGATACCCACTTCGCAACAGAACGTTTTGCAAGAGGCGGAATTGGACAGGCAGGTGTAGAGGCTGATCCGTTTCATGCCTGGATCGATGAATGGCATCTGAAAGGACCTGATTTTGACACTCTTCATATGCAGGCCTATGGCCCTGATTTTGGATATGATATGCAATTGCAATCCAAGGGCCCTCTCGTCTTTCATGGCAGTCGTGGGTTTTCAGTTAAATCGTCCAGTGGTCAATCAAGCTACTACTACTCTCAGCCGTTTTACAAAATTTCCGGTACGCTGCACCTGCCAACGGGCCCAAAAAAGGTTACCGGCGATGCCTGGCTCGATCGGGAATGGTCATCACAACCTTTAGCAGAAAACCAATTGGGTTGGGACTGGTTTTCCCTATCTTTTGATGATGGGGCAAAGCTGATGGGCTTCCAACTGCGCGAAAAGAGCAATAGTTCTTACACCTCTGCTACATGGATAGGACCGGAGGGGAAAACCGAAACGTTTCCTGATGGGCGTTTCACAGTAATACCCATCGAAACAAGCCGAATAAACGGCCGAGAGGTGCCAACGAGTTGGCGCGTTAAACTACCTGAAAAAGATATAGATGTTACCGTTTCAGCGATGAATAATAATGCCTGGATGGATCTTACAATATCATATTGGGAAGGGCCTGTTTCGGTAACCGGCAACAAATCTGGACGCGGCTATTTGGAAATGACCGGTTATGAGTGAATAGGTTTTAGTGCAGCTATTCATTTGCGTAGCATTGTCCCGGGTCACTGAAGTTATTTGCCTCATTAACGAATGTCGGTAATCGGGAAATTTAAGACTGAATCTACTATTAGCTTCAGTGACCACTATGGCCGACAGTAAAGCCGACCCTTTATTCTAGTTAGATTTCTACACCTTCGGAAATTGAGAGTGCATCTTCAAGTTCAACACCGAGATAGCGGACGGTACTGTCCATTTTGGTATGACCTGGCAGAAGTTGCACCGCTCGAAGATTGCCCGTCTTTTTGTAAATCTGCGCAGCCTTGGTTCTGCGGAGCGAATGTGTGCCATATGCACTCGGCTCAAGACCAATTGAAGCAACTGAGTCTTTCGCCAATCGTGCATACTGTCTGGTTGAGATATGATCTGGGGTATGAAACCGGCTGGGCCAAAGGAAATCAAAGCCTGTCATTCCTGGGTGACCAATCCAATCTAGAAGCGACTTTCTTGTTCCCTCAGTGATTTCGAATTGAACAGGTTTTCCAGTTTTGCTTTGGACAATTGATGCGCGTTCTTTTATCCGACCGGAGGTGAAAACATCGGCCACCTTCATTCGAACGAGATCACAACCACGAAGTTTGCTGTCAACTGCCATGTTGAATAGAGCTAGATCGCGATAGCTTTCCGCCAATTCAAGACGAACTCGAATTGCCCAAACATGTTTGGGTTGCAAGGGACGCTTTTGTCCAACTATGCGACCTCTGTTCCAGGCATGTCGTATTGGAATGATCATGGGTAGGTTTGGAGTGTTCATGACACTGTCTCCTAACCATCCCTCCGCTCCGCTACATCAACACCATGCTGACATTCACCAGCATACAAAAATAGCATTTCCTGGATTGCACCTAAATCGAAGATGGCAAACTCAATTGACAATTCAGAAACCATCTATTTTTAGCCAATTTCGCTGCTGCTAATTATGCAACGGTCCGTGCCGCTTTTCGAATATCAATTAACTTATTGTTTTATTTGATAATTTTAAAACTATTTTATTAACGCTGCAATTTTCAAACTGTTGCATAAATTGCATCAGAAACCTATCATTTGGGTCAGTAGGTGCAGCGCATCTAGGGTTCCGGTTTTAATAATGCAGGTCCGAGAGATGCAAACCAGATAATATTTCTGGTGACACGGCGGGACAAAAGCCCGGGAGACTACTGCATCGGTTTGCATGCGCAAACTGTCTTCCGGCGTGTGCAGACCTCTTAAGATTTGAAACCGAACGGAGAGGTTATAATGTTGTCCAAGTTCCTAAAATCGTTAGCAGTAGTATCCATTGTCGCATTACCGATGCTTACATCTTCACCAATCAATGTGAAAGCTGAAGGCAAAAAAGACTTTAGCATTTGCTGGTCTATTTATGTTGGTTGGATGCCTTGGGGTTACCTGCAGGACAGCGGTATCATGAAAAAGTGGGCGGACAAATATGAAATCACCGTCGATATCGTCCAGATCAATGACTATGTGGAATCCATAAATCAGTATACCGCCGGACAATATGACGGTTGCTCCATGACAAACATGGACGCGCTTTCCATTCCTGCTGGCGGCGGAGTTGATACGACAGCATTGATTGTTGGTGACTTCTCAAACGGGAATGATGGCATCATCTTGAAAGACAAAAGCTCACTTGCTGATATCAAAAGCCAAAACGTAAATTTGGTTGAACTTTCTGTATCGCACTACCTGCTGGCCCGTGCATTGGACACTGTCGGTCTTTCAGAAAGAGACCTTACTGTCGTCAATACATCTGATGCAGACATGATAGCAGCATATGCGACTAACGAAGTGACTTCGGTTGTGACATGGAATCCATTGCTTTCAGAAATTGAAGCTAATCCCAATGCAACCAAGGTTTTCGATAGCGCAGGCATCCCAGGCGAAATCATTGACATCATGATGGTCAATACCGAAACGCTCGCTGAAAATCCCGCATTTGGGAAAGCCCTTTCCGGTGCTTGGTATGAATTAATGAGCATTATGTCTTCAGATACCGAAGAAGGTAAAAAGGCAAGAACCGCAATGGCGGTTGCTTCTGGAACCGATCTGGCGGGTTACGATGCGCAACTTGCAACAACCAAAATGTTCTACAAACCTGCTGATGCTGTTGCATTCACTAAATCCAGCGATCTTCCAAAAACTATGAAATTTGTTGCTGAATTCCTGTTTAACAAAGGCATTCTTGGGGAAGGCGCGCCAAGTGCTGAATTCGTTGGTGTATCGTTCCCCGACGGATCTGTTTACGGCGATACGAACAACGTTAAACTGCGCTTTGATACGACTTACATGCAGATGGCTGCCGATGGCAAACTTTAAGTTGTTTCGCCGGGGCTGAAAACAACCCCCGGCTTTTACAGCTACTGACAGCATATAAAAGCCATGCGTATCATCAACAAAAAACTACAACCGCCGACAAAATTTGCATTGGGAGCCATACCCTTTGTTGTGCTGATTATTGCTTACGCAATTGCAAGTCATATCAGACGAGCTGAAAACCCGGCTGACAAATTGCTTCCATCATTTGAAGCGATGGGGGCAGCATTTTACAGAACAGCGTTTGTTTCTGATCGCAGAACCGGCGACTATCTGTTGTGGCTTGACACGTTTGACAGCCTTACAAGGCTTGGGAGTGGTGTAGCGGTTTCTACTCTCTTTGCCTTGTTGTTAGGTATTGGCATTGGTTTCATCCCTCATATCAGGGCCTCTTTAGCACCGTTTGTTGCAGCAATATCTCTTATCCCGCCGATAACCGTTCTGCCGATCTTGTTTATCGTTTTCGGACTCGGAGAGCTTTCGAAAGTAATGTTGATTGTGGTCGGCACGATGCCAGTAATGGTTAGATCAATGGCTCAAGCAGTCATTAACATACCCAGAGAAATGATCATAAAGGCAGAAACGCTGGGTGCCTCAGTTTGGCAGATCATTGTACGTGTCGTCCTGCCTCAGACTTTGCCTCAACTGATCATGTCAATTCGGCTTGGATTAGTGCCGGCATGGATTTTCCTGATTTCAGCCGAAGCAATCGCATCAACTTCCGGGCTTGGATATCGGATCTTTCTGGTGCGTCGCTTTCTGGCTATGGATATCATCCTTCCATATGTCCTTTGGATCACGATCCTCGCATTTGTGATTGATCGCATATTATTGGCTTTGTCAAAACGCGCTTTCAAGTGGCATCACCTCACAGGGGAGAGTCTGTGATGTCTGAACAACCGAAAATTTCAGCAAGCAACATCTCCAAGTTCTACGACGGGATGCCGATTTTGGAGCGGGTTAACTTGGACGTTGAGCGAGGTAGTTTTTGTACAATTGTGGGTGCCTCAGGTTGCGGTAAATCCACCTTTTTACGTCTACTTCTTTCGCAGGAACTGCCTACTAAAGGAACCATCAAACTAGACGGCAACGCGCTTCCGAATGAGCCTACGCCTAATCGAGGTATTGTATTCCAAAAGTATTCAACCTTTCCTCATCTGTCTGTAGAAGAAAACCTCATTTTGAGCGAAGAGTTCGAACGGTCATTGACTCTCGGACGGCTTTTTGGTTCTACCAGGAGAAGAGCTCGTGAAAGAGTTCAGGAGACCATCGAAAAGATTGGTCTGACCGGTGCGCGCAACAAATACCCATCCCAGCTTTCGGGTGGAATGCAGCAACGATTGGCAATCGCACAGGCGCTTTTGAAGAAACCTGAAGTCCTGCTACTGGATGAACCCTTCGGTGCGCTTGATCCAGGCATCCGAATGGACATGCATGAACTGCTACTTGGATTGTGGAACGAACTCTCCATGACGGTATTCATGGTCACCCATGACATTAGTGAAGCCTTTAAACTTGGCACACGTTTGCTGGTTTTTGACAAAATCCGACACGATCCTGACGAGCCGCAAGCCTATGGCGCAACGGTCACTTATGACTTGCCATTAACAGATGAAGCAAAAGAGAGCCCTCCGGATTCCAAAGATCTGTTTGCTTCTAAACCGAAATAAAAAACATCAACGTGAATGGAGATAAAAATGAGAGATATATTCTGCGATCCGTTAGGGCGTCGCCATAAACGAGCAGGGGTAAGTCAGCCGAACCTTAGCGAGAGATATCATCATCCAGATTTCGATAAATTAAATATGCGAGGCTGGAAAGCAGCAGAAAAGGAAGGCACTTTGCCTTCCGCAGCCTGGCAGAAAGAGAAACAATGGGCATTGCGGATGGGCCTCACCGGGTCTGACAGTCTGGAAGACAAATCCATTCCAACTTTTGCCCGTGGTGAGCTTCCACACTACGCCGGCATAAATACATTCCTGAAGGCTCCTTACATTGAGGATGTAACGGAGGTTGGTGCATATGATGCCGCGATCATCGGCATCCCTTTTGATGGTGGCACAACGTATCGGCCCGGAACCCGCTTTGGTCCTCAGGGTGTTCGCAAAATTTCTGCTCTATACACGCCGTATAATTATGAAATGGGCATTGATCTGCGCGAACAGATGACGTTGTGCGACGTAGGCGATGTTTTCACTATTCCTGCAAATATTGAGAAAACATTCGATCAGATTACCCGTGCGGTCAGTCATGTTGCTTCTTCCGGTGCCCTACCGGTCATGATCGGTGGCGACCACTCGATTGGCTTCCCGTGCGTTCGCGGTATTGCGAACTGTACGTCCAAACGGATCGGCATCGTGCATTTTGATCGTCATATCGACATACAAGAAAAAGATTTGGATGAACGCATGCACACCACGCCTTGGTTCCATGCCACTGATCTTATAAACGTCCCTGCTGTAAATCTGGTCCAGGTTGGCATCGGTGGCTGGCAGGTTCCTCGTGAAGGCGTAGAGATCGCACGCCAACGCAACACTAACATCTTTACGATGCGCGATATTGAGGAGTTGGGGCTGGCAGAGACTGCAGCCCGTGCTCTTGAACTTGCCTGGAAAGATGCCGATGCTGTTTACATTTCATTTGATATAGACAGTGTTGATTGTGGCTTTGTTCCGGGAACCGGTTGGCCAGAGCCCGGAGGTTTCCTTCCGAGAGAAGCGCTTGAACTTGTTTCTCTGGTGGCTGCTGAGGGAATTTGCGGGCTGGAGGTGGTCGAAGTCTCTCCTCCCTATGACTGCTCAGATATTACCGCTTTGTTAGCAACACGAGTGATTGTGGACGTGCTTGGAACGCTTGTTTCTCACGGCAAGATGGGTTCGCACAAAGGTATTATCGATAAGCCGGTTTCAATCCCGGCCGGACCCGATGTCGATACTGATGGGTGGAGGAGCTCAAATGACTAAGCACAGCACAACTGAACATCCTCATGATCACGGCCATGTTGGTCACAATCATTCTCACGGTGATCATCTCCACTCTCATATGCACGGTAGCAGCAGCAGAGAGCTAGTAGAGGAGCTTCAGAAGCTGGCAACAAGTTTTGTTGAAGGCTTTAGAAGTGCAAATGATAAAACCAGTTATCTGAGGGTGTCGAACATTCCGTTTCACAAAGAAGGGAGCGATGGTTTGAAAATGAACCTTGTCGATGCATCCATCAATGCAAACTGGCAGATCGGCACAGCATCTCCCGCCTTCGCCTCTCGTGAACTTGTTTATATGCCATTCCCGGGCAGCATGATACAGCATCGCGAAACAATGACGTTCACATACGTATCACTAACCGAACGTTCGGATGTCGATCTTATCGATTTACTCAAA
>JBCCXO010000094.1:0-10357 GCA_039191645.1 Pseudomonadota bacterium
CTGTAACGCCACCGCCCGGAGAAGCAAAAGAAGATTGGTGGATAGAAGTTGAACTTGCCAAAAGGTTAGGTCTTGACTGGCAATACACGCATCCTTCTGAAGTATTTGCAGAGATGAAAATGAACATGGCATCGCTCGACAACATTACTTGGGAACGGTTGGAACAAACCGCGGTGACCTATCCATCGCTGAGCCCGGACGACCCGGGGCAGTCAATTGTATTTATGGATGGCTTTCCCAGACCAGATGGACGTGCAAGGTTCACCCCGGCAAATGTTCAAGCGCCTGATGAGACCCCAGATGACGAGTATCCATTTGTTCTAATAACCGGACGTCAACTGGAGCATTGGCATACTGGTTCAATGACCCGCCGCAGCAAAGTGCTGGATGCTGTTGAACCGGAAGCCAACTGCTCGCTGCACCCTAGAACGCTACGAGAGCTGGGCGTTGATCCTGGTGATTACATTCGACTGTCAACACGGCGTGGCAGCATTACGGTGCTTGCACGGGCAGATCGCGCTGTCTCGGAAGGCAATGTGTTCCTGCCGTTCGCCTATGTTGAAGCTGCAGCCAACATCCTTACCAATCCAGCGCTCGATCCCTACGGTAAGATACCGGAGTTTAAATTTTCTGCTGTTCGGGCCGAAAAAGTTTCAGATGTGGTGGCAGCGGAATAGGCAGAACCGCCCTTCACTGACCACCAAAAAATGCACTGAAATCATTGTCAAAGAACAACCCCAACCCGGCACCGATCATCAGTGCTATGAGGAGCTTTATGCGAATATCCATTTTTGAATCTTCTGTTCTCAGGAACTCTCCTGTGTTTTCGCGACCGGCACATCAGAGCGTACCTTGCCGCTGAATTTGGCCTTGATGTTTTCCCACAGTTTGGCCATGCCAAGCGGCTCGTAAATCATAAATACGATGATCAACACACCAAACACCACCAATTCAATCGATGAAATGATCGTGGCATCAATCGTACCGTGGAAAATCTCATTGCCCAGCGTATTCAACACCACCGGGAAGAGCAGGATAAACGCCGCACCTATAAAAGCCCCATTGATGGTACCCAGCCCACCAAGAATCACCATGAAGAGAATCCGGAAGGACAGCTTGATATCAAACGCCACCGGCTCCATCGACTTAAGATAGGTAAAGGCAAACAAAGCACCCGCAACACCGCAGAAAAAGGCTGAGATAGCAAATGCTTGAAGCTTGGTTTTCAGCAAGGATATTCCCATGCTTTCCGCCGCGATATCCATGTCTCGTACGGCCATCCAGTTCCGGCCAGTACTACCTCGCGTCATGTTCAATGCCAGAAGCGTCATGATCGTCACAACGACCAGAACAACGAGATACATCTCCAGCGGTGTGGTAAATTCCTTGCCAAAAATGACAATATCCTGAGCGGTAATGATCCCCGAAGTATCGTAGTTTTTGAACCAGCCAAACTTGTCAATCATCCAGATAATGAAAAACTGGGAAGCAAGCGTTGCGACAATTAAATAGATCCCGCGCACCCGTAGACTCGGAAGCCCAAAGATAATTCCAAATGCTGCTGCAATCAGTCCTGAGAAAACAAGATTGATCGGGAACGGAATGAACGGTAATCGCAACTCAAGGTTGAACAATGCAAATGCGCCAGCTGCCATGAACCCCGCTGCTCCCAGCGCGAGCTGGCCAGCATAACCCATTACAATCTGTTGGCCGATGGCAGCAAGCGCCAGACACAACCAAGGAATAAGGATAGACGAATACCAGTAATCGGTCTGCACAATGAATGGGATTACGGCAAACCCAAGCGTCATGAGAATAACAAAGTTCGTTACATCACTGCGCGAATAACCTGCGTTTTTTGACTGCATATCATGTTCTCCTTAAACGCGCCTTATGATCTTCTCACCAAAGAGACCTTCCGGCCTCCACAGCAGGAAGAAAATAGCCAATACAAACGGTGCCCATCCTTCAATCGCACCACCGAAATAGGGACCGATGTACACTTCTAAAACCTTTTCCGTGGCCCCAATGATAAGCCCGCCAACGATCGCACCGGGTATCGATGAGAACCCACCTATGATAAGCACCGGCAAGGCTTTGAGTGCCAGGTCGACAAGCGCGAACTGCACACCGGCACGCGCACCCCACATCATCCCAGCAACCAACGCTACGACCCCCGCCGCTGTCCAAACCAAAAGCATGATGTTGCCAAGAGGAATACCGATGGAACTCGCTGCACCGGGATCGTCCGCCACAGCACGGAGGCCCAATCCCATCTTTGTATATTTGAACATGAGCGCCAGGCCAGTGATCAGCACCGCCGCTACCAAACCGGCAGTTAAATCAAGCGCGGAAATAAACAGACCTGTGCTATCGATTATCCATTGAATCGGGAAGTCACCTATTCCCAAATCCAGCCTGCGCACCTCAACACCCCAAGCTGCTTGTGCAAGGCCTTCCAGCACAAAACCAAGGCCGATGGTCGCCATCAAAAGTGTATCTTCGCTTTGGTTCATCAAAGGCTTAAGCACCAATCGTTCGGTGGTAAAACCAACCACTGCCATGAGCAGGATCGTGACAAAAAACGCCACCACAAACGGCAACCCCAATTCCATGAATCCAACAAAAGACAGCACCGCGAAGAATACCATCGCGCCTTGGGCAAAGTTGAACGTAGAAGACGCCTTGTAAATTAGGACGAAACCCAACGCGACAAGCGAATACATGGTACCGGCCAACAAGCCAGCAACCACAACTTCGATGAAAAACAGAAATTCAGTCATGAGCCACCCCCAGATAAGCGTCGATTACTTCTTGGTTGTTTCTCACTTCATCCGGCGGTCCGTCACCAATGACTTTGCCATAATCCAAAACGACCACATTGTCGGATATATCCATCACAACTCCCATGTCATGCTCGATGAGAACCATCGTGGTACCGAGTTCATCATTTACCTTCAGAATGAACCGGCACATATCCCGCTTTTCTTCCACATTCATGCCTGCCATTGGCTCGTCCAACAGCAGCACTTCGGCTTCAGTCGCAAGCGCCCGGCCTAACTCAACCTTCTTTTGCAATCCATAGGGAAGCTTTCCGACCGGCGTATCTCTAATATCAGTGATCTCTAAAAACTCGACAATTTCCTCACAATGCTCGCGGTTGGAACGCTCCTCATTGCGGGCCCTGGGAAGCTGCAGCGCAACTTCCATAAAGTTGGCGGGCATGTGCAATTGCCGTCCTACCAGTATGTTGTCGATGACCGACATCCGTTTAAACAGTGCCAGGTTCTGAAACGTCCTTGATATACCGATCTTGGCCACGATGTTCGGGCTGATCTTTTCAAGTATGTTTCCCTTGTAGGAAATCGTGCCTATCTGCGGCTTGTAGATCCCGTTTATACAATTCAGAAGCGAACTCTTCCCGGCCCCGTTTGGACCGATGATGGCTCTGACTTCGTGCTCAAGCACATTAAAAGATGTGTCGGTGATTGCTTTCACCCCGCCGAAGTTAAGAGAGATATTCTTCACTTCCAGGATCGGGTCACCAATCGGAAAACTTCTGGCTGCTACCGAGTCGGCTGTTTGTGTCGTCGCGCTCATGGGTCTACTCAACTATGATGAAGTTCTGGGTGTTTGCTGCTTTCTTCACGCAGCACATCACGAAAGTTCTTTCGGCCCTCCTTGGAAATCCCAAGATAGAGTTCTTTGACTTTCTCATCATTGAGAAGGCTTTCTGCAGTGCCGTGCAGCATGACGTGACCTGTTTCAATGATGTAGCCGTAATTGGCATTGCGCAGTGCAACGTTGGTGTTCTGTTCAGCCAGCAGAATGCTGACCCCTTCTTTCTGGTTCAACTCATTCACGATATTGAAGATTTCCGCCACCAACTGCGGCGCCAGGCCCATGGATGGCTCGTCAAGAAGGAGCATTTTCGGCTTGGCCATCATGGCGCGCGCCACAGCAATCATCTGTTGTTCGCCGCCCGAAGTAAAACCAGCCTGGCTTTTGCGACGATCTTTAAGACGATTGAAGTATCCGTATATTTTATCCAGCTCATCGCGAATTTCAGCCTTGGAAAGTTTACGGGAATAAGCGCCCGCAATGATATTTTCCTCAACCGTGAGGTGGCCGAAACAGCGGCGTCCTTCCAGCACCTGGACCAAGCCCAAGTCTACCATGTCCGCCGGATCCTGATTGGTTACCGTCGTACCATCATACTTAATCGATCCTTTGGTCACCTTGCCGCGTTCACCGGCCAGCATGGTGGATACTGCTTTCAGGGTTGTACTTTTCCCCGCACCATTGCCACCCAGCAATGCCACGATCTTTCCGCGCGGGACGCTGAGCGAAACATCGTGTAACGCAGCAATGACACTATCGTAAATCACCTCGATCGTGTCGATTTCGAGTATATTATCTGTATCTGTTGTCATGTAAGTGTTGCCGTTTTTCTTAGCTGATATCGGCACCCGACATAAGCCGGGTACCGTGTTTTCGTGTGGTCATTCAACCCACCGTGTTACGGACATTCTCTCGGAGTAATGTTGTTCTCACTGGCGAATTTAGCGGCAGAAGCTTCCACCAATCCTCGAATGTAAGCTGGATCAAGTGGCGCTTCCCAATCCGTGACTTGCTGGAACTTTTTGCCATCCCATTGCATCATCGCGAACTTTCCCGCCCCCTCATGATTTTCACAAGAGATCGAGAACGGAGCAATCATGCCCTTGATGCCAAGCGCCTCAAGACGTGCATCATCCATGACCAAGGCTTCATATCCATCACGGAATTCTGCTCCGGTAACAGCTTTGCCAACCTTCCCATGCATTTCCTGCGCAATGCGCATGGCTTCGATGTAGGTCACAGCTGCGCCCAGACCACGGTTCCAGTAGACGGTACCGATACGGTTCTCATCTGCCAGATTGCCTTTGCCTGCGCCATAGACCTGCTCTTTAATGCGCTGAACCAAGGGGTATTGATCACCGGGAAGCGCATTCGCCATCGCAAAGGTGCCAGTAGCGGCATCGCCTGCGGGGAACATGTCTTCTTCAGCTGCACCGAATGTTACATAGATCATCCGGTCACGCGGGAAACCAACCCTGGCCGCATTGGTCATAGCCGTGGAGTTCATGCCTGAACCAGCACCCCAGAACGTCACCCAATCAGGACGCTCCCTGCGGATTTGCAACCACTGGGACTGCTGTTCCAGACCTGGCGGTGGGATTGAGATTTCAACCAATTTAACGCCCCAGTCTTCTGCAATGGATCGCATCGCTGGAAGCGGCTCACGGCCATAGGCACTATCAATGTGCAAATGCACAATTTTCTTGCCTTTCATGTTTGGAATGCCGCCTTCCTTCTCAGCCATGAACTTCATTTTCACAGCGATTTGAGACCAATAATGGCTCGCAGCATTAAAGACCCATGGCCATACAGTACCGTCCGCACCGTCAGTTCTGCCATAGCCATATTGCGCAAGGACAACATTGTCTTCAGCCATCCGATTGATCACGGCATAAGCGCCGGGGGTGCCAAGCGTGTCAAACACGACAATTCGCTGCCCGTCTTTTTCCAACAGACGCTGGTAACACTCCACCGTTTTCACTGCATTGTATTCGGTCTCGCATTCCTGCCAAGTCAGCTTCACACCGTTCACACCACCATTCAAATTCACATAATTCAAATAGTCGATTTGAGCGCCGTAATAACCAGTTCCCATGGCGGAAAACGGGCCAACGCGGCTACTGGCGATTGGGAAATACTGGGTTTCCTCTGCCAACGCCGCCTCGGGCAATACCACTGCGAACGCAGCCATTGCTGTCGCCGTCGCAGCGACGTAATTCCTAAGACGTTTCCAAGTCACTTATCACTTCTCCCTTTCATCAAACAACTTCACTGACGATTCTAACGGAAAGAGATAAGGTTGAGCATTACCTGAAGCTAAAAGCCCATTTTCCATAGGCATATCTCACTTCAACCTTAATGCTGTGCCACCTTTAAAAAGCCTACATGACCATAAGCCCAGGCGACCTGCCGTATTCCTCCCGTCACGGACCAGTATTTCTCTTGCCAAATAGCTTCAAAGGATAATCTCTAAAGCAATTACCAAGAACTGGCGTGGACAATCATAGGAATCGATTTTTGAGACTGTCAACAAAAATATCTTTTAAATCAAATAGATACAGCCATCGTGAAGGGGCGATAGATGGTCACAAAGTCCCTAATCTTAAACAATCTGTTTTTATTCTAGGGTCAAAATGTCTACTTTTTAGGCTAATTCTTTAGACTGGTCGGACGAAATGTTCTCTTGTGGAAACCAGACGGTAAACGTCGCTCCTTCGCCCTTAACACTCTCAACACTGATTAAACCACCAACCCGCGTGACCAATGTTTGGCTGATTGATAAGCCCAACCCGGACCCCTTCCCTAATTTTGTCGTCATGAATGGATCAAATACATGGTCCAGTTTATCCGCTGGAATTCCATACCCTGTATCCTTCACCAAAATCTCAGCACCACGCACACCGTTTCGTTCTGCGGGTCGAGTTAAAATGGATAACTTGCCGCCTTCGTCCATGGCCTGAGCAGCATTGATGGCAAGGTTGACGATCACCTGCTGCAATTCAGTTTCTACAACCCGGAAGGGCGGGCTCGGGATATGTCGAACCTCCGTTTCAATTTTATGTTTTCGAAGATCAGGTGCGACCAAAATCAATGCATCATCTACAGCTTGAGCTGCATCCACCAGCGTTGTGAGGTCTGACATTTCGTCGGGCCTTGTGAAATTCAACAACTTACCAACGATAATATTAATCCGGTGAGTTTGCGCATCAATGAGATCCAATTCTGTTTTCATAGCAGCCTGCTGCTTAGACGTTAGTTGCATCCGAACAACCTCCAAATTGCCCTGAATCACGGCAACCGGATTGTTAATCTCATGCGCAACGCCAGCTGTAATCTCGCCGACAGATGCCAACTTTTCTGACATAACAAGCTGAGCAAACGTGGCCTCCAGCTTGCGGTTTGCTTCCTTCAATTCTTCCGTGCGTTGTTCCACAAGACTGTTGAGGTTTTCCGCATATCCGCGTAGGGCAGCATCACGCTCCTCAACCTGATTGAGCAGCCTATCCAGATGTCCGGCAACCGCGCCGATTTCGCTTTTCTCTGCTACAGGGCCAATCCTTGCATTTAAATCTCCCTCCTCGACCTGCGCCATTGTCGCCGTCATCTTTTCCAAGGGCGCAAAAATACCGCGTGCCAACCATAGAAACAAAGGTACAGATAAACAAATAACCGCAACAAATGCGCCAATCAGGGTCAGAATGGTAGCGTTGCGTTGAGCCGTAAACGGAGATTCCAAAAACCCGGTATAGAGCATTCCGATACGCTGCCCGGTGGTATCCGTTAATGGTACGTAGCCGGAAATATACCAGTTATTGACGACAAAGGCCCGATCAAGCCAAGTATCCCCTGTCTCCATCACCTTACGCCACACCACTTCGGATACCCGCGTGCCCAAAGCCCGCGATCCTTCAAAAAGCCGCACGTTGGTAGAAATACGCACATCATCAAGAAACAAAGTTGTTGTGCCAGTTCGGGAAATTTCACCGGCCTCGTCACGATAAACCAACGCATTCATCGTATCGATGAAGTCGAGATTACGGTTCAAAAGCCTGCCACCGATCAAAACAGCGTCGCTCTTGTCTGCACGATGTGCCGCGATGATAAACATACCCCGACTTTCCACATCCCGCTCGATGGGTCGCGCCGCCTCTGTAGGCACCAGTGAAATGGCAGCACGCGGAACCAGGGCTTCAGAAATCATGGTCATCTCCTGCGCATCCAAAAGAACCAGATTGCCCTGCGGTGAATTTGAGGCTGCAGAATTGGCGAGGCCCTTGAGCGGTCTCGGCAATCCCTCGCCAGAGGCTTCACTCCATATCAGGAAGTCAAGACCAAGATCCTCCCGCACTTGCAACAAATAACGTTCAAGTTGCACATCACCCTGTGTTTGCGCTTCAGCAAAGCCAACGGATTGTGCCACAGCAGCTACAGAGGCAGTTTGCGTTTCCCCAATACGCCCAAAATACTGCTCCGCGACCCGAAGGTCACTGGCAACCTTGGCAATGAGCAAATCATCATAGCGGTTTATCCACCGCATCATGGTCATGCCAAGCAGCACGGGCAGGAGAACGATCAAAGGCAATAGCGCGATAATGAGCAACCGCAGGCGAACCGAATGGATCATGTCAAAGTCCCCATGCGAGACATTTGCGATCGATGGTCTTGCGCGCTACGCCCAACCGCCGCGCTGCTTCAGCCCGATTGCCATTGCAAGCCTCAAGCATTGCCAGAATGTGGCGTTGTTCGACAGTCGCCAAACTCTCTGCTTCAAACTCACCAAACGTAGGTTCCAGAGCATCTTCAAAGCTGCCGTTGATCAACGCACGCTCGACTGTGTTTCGCAATTCCATAACATTGCCTGGCCAATCATGGGCGAGGAAACGACGCCGCGCTGATGGGGTAAACTCCGGCGCTTTGATCCCCATCCTGGTTGCCAGTGTATCGGCAAAATAGGAAGTGAGTTCTAAAACGTCCTCATACCGCTCCCGTAAGGGGGGCTGAACAATCTCCACAACAGTGAGCAGGTAAAACAAGTCCGGCCTGAACGCATTGTCTTGTACCCGTTCCGCAAGCGGCTGTGTTATCGAACTCACGATACGCACGTTCAAATCGACACTACGACTCGCACCAACTGGACTAAAGCGGCCGGTACTTAAAAGCTCGGCAAGGATGTTTTGGCATCCCGGTGACAGCATATCCAAATCTTCAAGATAGAGTGTACCGCCTGCTGCGCTTTGCAAGATCCCTTCCTGCCGTGTAACGGAACCATCCACTTGCGTCTCTAAGCGGCCAAACAACCTCTCTTTAAAAGTTTGCTCCTCCATCCCATAACAATGCAGCCAAACAAACGGGTAATCAGAACGTGCTGATGTCGCGTGCAACATGCGCGCCGCTACCTGTTTACCGGATCCAGCCTCTCCTCGAATAACCACGTTGGAATGTGTTTTCGCAGCCCGCTCGATGGTTTTCCTTACCTGTTGCAACTCAGCAGACGTTCCAACAAGCCCATCCCGGTGTCTCAACAAATCGCGGCCCAATTCCAATTCATGAAGCAGGACAGAGTTTTGACGCCGGAGTTGTGCCCGTTCCAGGCTGCGAGCAATGGCGTTAAGCACCTGATTTGACCTGAATGGCTTAAGCAGAAAATCGCTTGCACCGGCCCTGATGGCTTGAATTGCGGTATCAAGGTCCGCATGCGCGGTAATCAGGATCGCGTCACTGAACAAACCGATCTGGCGTTGTTCTTCCAGCCACTCTAACCCGGTCTTTTCCGGCATGATGTTATCCAAAACGATGACATCATACGTCTTTTCATCCATTAGACGCGACGCGACATGCGTGTCTTCTACAACGTCAACAATTGAGCAATTCCCTGTAAGAACTTTGGATAAAAAATTGCGCATGCCGGGTTCATCATCCACCACCAGCACAGAAGCATCAGCGAGGTCTTCAGCGAAACCAATCTTGGAGTCTAGTGGGGATATCGAATTAGCAGCTTCATTCATGACCTGTTTAACATCATCGACTCAAAGAACACGGATAAACTCGCACTGTTTTCTCGATTTTTGGGCCACACGCCATATCATATCGTGAACTGTGAAAATCAGGCACAGAGTTACCGACACTATTCTCCCTAATGATACTCCTCCACGCTAAAGGGTCGAGACCCTCGCAGAAACAATCTCTTACATTTCGAGCGATTGGGCAAGTCTGGTGCTCTTTTGCAGAGACCAAACCAAGCTGGGACAAATCTCTTCGGCAAAGAAAAACAGAGCGTCTTTTTGGTTCAACAGCAGGATTGACTTTATGATTTTCCTAAAGAGATGCCTCCTCGTGTTGCCCCTAAAACGGTAAGGAAAGCACCGATTAAATAGAGCATCAGACCAAGTAAAGTCGCATTGGAATAATCAACCCGGCCTTCAAAAAGCTGCATCAAAAAAACAACCGCAGGACCCAAAGCAGTCACAGCTGCAATAGTCGTAGCGGGAAGCAATGGAATTGCCTTTTGAACGAGGTAAAGCGGGAATGCAATCACGACCAAACCAATCAAAACGATCAACGCAAGCTCTTCGAATACCATTGGAAAACCCTTGTCATCTAAACCGGATAGAAATGCAGCCAAGGCAAGCAACGTGTAGAGAACAAACCGAAGCCCGAATTGTGCCAGCGGACCAACACCTTGTCGGTTTAGCCGTACGGAAAATAGGATCACCAGGGCCGTGCACCCACCTGATAC
>JBCCXO010000095.1:0-10206 GCA_039191645.1 Pseudomonadota bacterium
AGATGCATTGTGCGCAGATGATCCGTTTTTCGATGCCCGGTAGTTGGTGCTGCCATATCTGACAAAACCACATCCGGCTGCTCTCCACCAAGCGCTTGCATCAGGTTTTCCGGTGCCTCGTCGTCAAGAAAATCCTGTTTCAAAATCACGGCACCCGGAACCGGCGCCATTTCAAGATAATCGATTCCGGCAACCAGCGGATTTTCCGGTGTCGATCCAGTAAGCCCAACAGCGACTTGACACCACCCCCCAGGTGCAGCACCCAAATCAAGCACACGATCGCCTTTGTTGATGAAACCATATTTTTCGTTCATTTCAATCAGCTTGTAAGCGGCCCGCGAAGCATACCCTTCTGCCTTGGCTCGCTGAACATAAGGATCGTTTAGTTGGCGCTCCAGCCATAAGGTTGAGGAGAGTTTACGCCCTTTTGCAGTCTTAACCTTGGTATGCAGGTTCCGAAGATTGGTTTTCTTTCCCTTCGCACCCGGCTTCTTCATGACCCGTCTCCACTAGACTTGGAATCATGTCTCCGATGGCGTCTGGAGCGGTTCCAAACACCATCAGCATTCATCATCTCCGCCAGCAGCCCCTCACGCAATCCGCGGTCTGCAACCCGCAACCGCTCCGTTGGCCACACCTTTCTAATTGCCTCCAAAATGGCGCAGCCGGCCAGAACCAAATCTGCCCGTTCAGTGCCAATGCAGGGGTTATTCGCACGTTCTTTGTAGTTCATTCCGAGCAGATCACGGATCACATCGTCAATCTCTTCACTCCGCAGCCAAAGTCCATCGACCTTGCGTCGATCATAGCGATCCAGACCCAGATGAATACCGGCAAGCGTCGTAACAGTCCCTGACGTTCCGAGCAAATGGGCATAGCCGGACTGGAAGGTCGATTGCAGTTTTTTCCGCCCTTCAAATTCAGATATTTCATCGATGACGGTACGAACCATATTAGAAAACAGTTCCCTTGTGACGTCTTTCCCGCCAAAGCGCTCAGCGAGGGTCACCACACCCAAGGGCAGCGATGTCCAATCCACAATACGGTCGGCAACGTTGCCCCGGCGACGTCTGCTTCCCCTAACCAGGATGAGTTCGGTTGAGCCACCGCCAATATCAAACATAACCGCAGCATCGCTCTTCGCATCCATCAAAGAACCACACCCTTCCGCAGCCAGCCTTGCTTCGGTTTCCCGTGTGACAATTTCCAGTTCAAGGCCGGTTTCCTCTTTCACGCGGCCAAGAAACACATCACCATTTTCCGCTTGCCGACAGGCTTCCGTCGCAATCAGTCTTTGGTTCTTAACCTCTCGATTTCCAAGTTTGGTCGCGCAAACCTTCAATGCTTCAACCGCACGATCCATTGCGGCATCGCTCAAACGGCCCGTTTGCGAGAGTCCCTCCCCCAAACGTACAATTCTGGAAAACCCGTCAATGACACGAAACCGCCCCTTTTGCCGGGGGACAGCCACCAACAATCTGCAATTGTTGGTACCAAGATCAAGCGCGGCATAAACCGGTGATCTCCGATTGTTTTGGTGAAACGCCCCGGAAGTATGCCGTCCTGTATCCTTTCGCGAATCCCCAACATCTGAACCGGTTTGGTTCTGACCTCTTCCGCGTTTTTTATACCGGTTTCGGCGGGCCTTTTGCCCCTGAGTATGACCGTTTTGGACAAAGGCATCCTGAGAGTTTTTATCCCGGGACTTCGGCCCGCAACTGCCCGTTTCAATATCCGATTTTCCGAATGGTTCGGAGTCCTCAACGCGAGCGCCGGGATGAAAAATGTCATCCCCGGCTGCTGTCTGACGCAAATCGGTTTGATCGCTCCCGTTTGACGGCTGCCTGCGTTTTCTTTTCCTACGCCGGCGCTTACCAAATCCGCGATCATTGCGCCTTGTTTGAGGTGGCTCCGTCCCTCGGCCATCTTCGCCGCTGGAACGCTCACTCACACTCTAATTCCTTACTCAAACGCCAACGCGCTTGTCTCGTAACTGTTGAGAGGAGGGTAACACTGAGTTGAAAAAACGCCAAGGAGAATAATCGTCATTCATCAATTTTGGCGCTGATCCATTTGGATCACAAAAACGGAAGTTCGCAAAGCTCTCCGCTGACCATACCATTACCACGCTTTACCATGACCTCGCTCCCGGATGTAACGTCGGACCGAACAAGCACGTAACCGATGTTTTGCTTCAACCGAGGTGACCAGGTGCAGTTTGTCATATCTCCAACCTTGTCACCATCGATCAATACATCTTCCCAAGCAAAACCAAGCGGCGCGGCGGTTTCACCTTCAAGCTTTACGCCCAGCTGATGTCGCCGCGGTCCTTCCTCCGCCACGTTCCGCAGCGCATGAATGCCAACCACTTCATCACCAACCTGAAGATCAACATACTTACCCAGTCGAACCTCAAACGGATTAGTGGAATCATCCGTATCACCTCCGACCGAAACCAACCCACTTTCTGTTCGCTCCGGCGTCATGGGTGAACCGGGTCCGATACCCCATGGCTTGCCCGCCTCTTTGAATATGTTCCAAAGCTGCGTCCCTTTCGATCCATCCCGCAGATAGATTTCAAATCCCCCCTGCTTTGACCAACCGGACCGTTGAACCGCAACCGGAATCCCTTCCAACTCTGTTTCCGTAAACCAGAAGTACTTGGTCTCACGAACCCAATCGCCAAACACGGACGCTACAACGTCTTCAGCTTTTGGCCCCTGGATCGCCATTGGAGAAACATCTGGCTCACTGACCTCAACATCAAGGCCGCGTTCAGCCGCGATGGCACGCGCCCAATACCAAATGTCGCTGTCAGCAATTGAAAACCAGTAAAGATCATCCGCCAGTTTCAACAAGATCGGGTCGTTGATGAGCGTACCTTTGTGGTTACACATCGGAATGTATTTTCCTTGCCCGACCTTACACTTGGACAGATCCCGTGGCGACAGTATCTGAGCGAGCTTCCCGGCATCAGGCCCTTTCAGTTGGACCTGTCTTTCGACACCCACATCCCATTGAGAGACCCCATTGATGATCCGCCAATACTCGGCCTCAGGATCCCCATAAGAACTTGGAATAATCATCCGGTTATAAATCGAGGCCGCAACCATTCCCTCAGCAACAGCTGCTTCATAAAACGGCGATGGCCTCAATCGGGCAGTAGGAAAAACAGAAAACATGAGTGGATCAACCCCTGGTAAAAAACTTGGGAGACATTACAGAAACCCGTTTATTCTACAAGTCTGAAAATCGCCATTCGGGTACTTTCAGATGTGACAGATAGTCAGTCGTTCAACCACCAAAAACTCTATCATTGGTGACAATTGCAACATCGCCACCAATACCCAGCCAGCCAGGCGTCACGCGTGGCAAAGCAAAGAACCCGACACTGTCGGGAAGCATCATCAATGACATGTCATTTTGCTCAAACGAGATGTTTGATCTCATAATCTGCATTTCAAAGTAAACCCAGCCATCTTCGGGCAGCACAACAACCCCGCTGGTGCCGGGGGCCACGCTGTTTCCATCGCGTAAAAGCCGTTTGAGCGTGCCATTTGGAGCGATAAGGGAGATCTTTCCTGTGTCCGCTTTACAAAAAAAACCAGTTGTAAAGCGCCTTGGTCTTGGGTTTGGGCTGACAATGGTTGCCCGATAAAAATCATCACCATTGATGGTTCGCATAGAGGACTGTCCCGGCCCGGCCTCTATTTTCATGCACCAGAATTCCGGCCCGAAGCGTGAACCCGCCGGTCCATAGATCTTCGTAATAAGTTCAGCCATCGTTGGATCGAGCGGGTTTGAAGATTGTCCAAACGTGCCATTGTTGTTTATGAACTTGAAAGGATAGGTGAGGCTT
Organism: Pseudomonadota bacterium; assembly: GCA_039191645.1. Lineage (GTDB taxonomy): Bacteria > Pseudomonadota > Alphaproteobacteria > Rhizobiales > Rhizobiaceae > JAALLB01. The sequence goes on from JBCCXO010000095.1 coordinate 3,860, forward strand.
GCACCGTTAAAAGCAGAAAGATACCCGGGCTGACTTGCGGTGTTGGAGAGAAGTGCCTGCTGTTGTGATGAAGAATGGAAGCGACCGCTATCCGGTAAAAGATTGCTGATAAGATCCGAAGAAATTTCTAACGCGTCTGCCGGAAACAATACGTGCCCGGATTTGTGATTAATCCGAACAGCATCTTGCCATTGCACACCGTCTTCGCTGACCCTCAAGGTAAAATCATCATCGCCAGAAAGACCCAACTCAGCCCGGCCGGAAAAATTTGTTTGCAAGATAATGCTCGCGATATCAGGAACACTCTTTTTGTTGAGCTTCATGCGGTGGTCAGTACCATCGTGGTTGAACAACACGCTGTCGCTTTGAACCACGAAGCGTTCACTTTGACTGGCCTCCCCATTGATGCCCAAGGACTCTGTTTGGGCGTTGGTTTTGCGAACAAGGGTTCGCCAGCCCTCTTCTACATAAACGAGAAGTTCCGATTTCGATCGATCCCAAGCCAGCCAGCCGCGTTCTGGTTTTGAATAGAACCAAGCCCCATCCACAAAACTTGCAAGATAACCTGCCTTGCCCTGCCACTGTGCAGTCGGGTTACTGCCAAGGATATACCGCTCTCCCGCTTCAGGCGTGGGCGGCGGTTCTTCAACTTCTGCGGCAAGAACCGATATCTGCACAATACGGTCCAGAACACGCAGCGCTTCATTGTGCGTCACGTGTTTTTGAGCTTGAGCAGGCATGATGTAGGGGAGGTTTAGATGGTGGGTGTTTTCTTGCATGAAGCCTCCATAAGAAGCAATTTACCCGGAACGTTTCCAAGGTATTCATGGCAATGAAGTCTGGGATAGTCATGCACTACGGGGAAAAGTATTTTCCAGCCAACCCGAGTTCAAACGCCGCCAAACTTAGGAAAATCAACCTCGTAAAGCACATCAGAAACGGTCAAAGCCTATCATCGCTCAGGAATTAATCCTCGCGGTGTAAAACGCAAGACCAACAACAAAATGATACCCATTGTCATCAAACGCATATGTGCAGCAGATTTCAAAAGATGTTCACGCAAGGGGCTATCTTCTGCCATACCAGATGTGATCAAATCCATCAGCCACAAACCAAGCGGTTCCGCTTCAATCCAGAAGAACCAGATGACAAATCCACCAAGGACCGCACCCCAATTGTTACCCGAACCCCCAACGATCACCATTACCCAAATCAAAAAGGTAAAGCGTAAAGGCTGGTAAGAAGCAGGGGTAAACTGGCCATCAAGGGTTGTTAGCATGGCTCCAGCGATACCCACGACAGCAGATCCAAGAATGAACACCTGTAAGTGACGCCCTTTGACATCTTTCCCCATCGCTTCAGCAGCGGTCTCATTGTCACGAATTGCCCGCATCATCCTTCCCCACGGGGAGTTGAGTGCTTTTTCTGAAAGATACAGCACGATCAGCAAAACAATGCTGAACAGGCACGCATAGCTGAGTTTTACAATGATTGAGGACAAATCAACGATCGACACCCCCCAATCTGAAGCAAGCTGTTGGAAATACTCTGACTTTTGGATATCCACCTCATACGGAACCGGACGGGGAAGGCCGATCACATTCTTCACGCCACGCGTCAGCCAATCCTCGTTTTTCAACATTGCGATGATGATTTCTGATATCCCTAAAGTCGCAATCGCAAGATAGTCTGACCGCAAGCCGAGCGAAATCTTCCCCACCAGCCAGGCAGCGACAGCGGCAAAAATACCTCCCACAAACCAAGAGAAAATGATTGGCATTCCAAGCCCACCAAGAAAGCCGGTCGCCGCAGAATCATATTTTTCTATGGCTTCGACAGCTGGATCAAAAAAGTGTCGGGCCGTAAAGTAGCCGACAATCCCGATCAATGTGATGGCCCAAATCCGTTTGGCACCGTTTAATCGCTGATACGCAAACACAACAGCCGCGATTGTAACCGCCATGCACAAGCCGGCAATCAACATTTGACCGCCACCAGCTGCCCATGCACCGGGGACAGGGGGCGATGAAACGAGAATACCTGCAAGCCCGCCAAGTGCTGCAAACCCCATGACACCTACATTGAGCAACCCCGCATATCCCCACTGAATGTTAACGCCAAGGGACATGATCGCCGAGATGAGACATAAATTGAGAATAGCGAGCGAAAGAGACCAACTCTGAAATTGTCCGACCAGCACAAACAATAAGGCCATGACTGCGAACATCGAAACATTTCTGACGTTGATTGTCATATCGATTGCCCCTTGAAAATACCGGTTGGTCGGACCAGCAGAACAATTACAAGGATCGCAAATGAGACCGCGAACTTATAATCCGTCGAAAGCAACTGCACGAAGCCTGAAGGTTCAAGTGATTCAGGAAGCAGATAGGCTAAAAAACGCTTATACGCAAAGGTAACAAACACCTCTGACAAGGCGATCACGAAGCCACCGGCAATTGCACCAAGCGGACTGCCAAGCCCACCGACAATCGCTGCGGCAAAAATCGGCAATAGGATTTGCAGATAGGTGAACGGCTTAAAACTCTTGTCCAGCCCATAAAGCGTACCGGCAATCGTTGCCAGTGCCGCGGTTAAAATCCAGGCAATCATGACCACACGGTCGGGATTGATTCCAGATAGAAGGGCAAGGTCTTCATTGTCAGAGTAAGCCCGCATGGACTTTCCAGTCCGTGTTTTTGTAAGGAACCAAAAAAGCGCCGCAACACAGATAATCGTAACCGCAATCGTAATCCCTTGTGTCATCTTCAGAGCCAGGCCCTGCTCCAGACCGGTCATCTCACGAAACTCTCGAGCGGTTACGATAAAACGGGAACCATCGGTGAATATACGGTCATCCGGTCCGATGATAAAACGGATCAACCCGTTGTAGAAGAACATCACACCCAGCGAAGCGATGAGAAAAATCACAGATGTTGATTTCTGTCGCCGATAAAATTTGTAAACCAGCCTGTCGGTCCCCAACAACAACAAAATTGCCGCCAGAATCCCGACTGGCAACGCCAGCAAAGCGGTGGGGAGCGGTCCCAAAGATACACCCCAAGATTGCAGCAAATAGGTAAACAGGATCGCGGCCATGGTCCCAAAGGCCATCGATTCGCCATGGGCAAAATTTGAAAACCGCAAAATGCCATAGATCAAGGTAACGCCAAGAGCACCAAGGGCCAACTGACATCCATACGTCAGACCCGGTATGATGACAAAGTTTGCCAAAAGCACAAATGCGTTTAGAAAATCCATCCCCTAGCCTCCCAAAAATGCCTTGCGAACGTCTGGGTCAGCCATAAGAGCTTCTCCAGTATCGGTGTAACGATTGCGCCCCTGAACCAAAACATACCCCTTATCCGCAATATTCAGCGCCTGCTTTGCGTTCTGTTCTACCATAAGAATGGCAATGCCTGTCTTGGCGATTTCAATGATACGGTCAAACAATTCATCCATCACGATGGGCGAAACGCCGGCAGTTGGCTCATCCAACATGAGAACTTTGGGTTGCGTCATCAACGCCCGGCCTACAGCGACCTGCTGGCGTTGTCCGCCGGATAATTCACCCGCAGCCTGACGCCTTTTTTCTTTTAGAATTGGAAAAAGTTCAAACACTTGTTCCATCGTTTCTGAAATATCATCCTCACGGATAAAAGCACCCATTTCCAGATTTTCTTCGACAGTCATCGTCGTAAAAACATTGCTGGTTTGTGGCACAAAACCCATGCCCTTCTGAACGCGGGCCTGAGGCGTAAGACCGGTAATTTCTTCCCCATCCATAACCACTTTGCCCTCACGAATGTTGAGCATGCCAAAAACCGCTTTCATTGCGGTAGATTTCCCAGCACCGTTTGGGCCCACAACCACTGCTATTTCGCCTTTTTCTACCCCAATCGTGCAGTCATGGAGAATATCCGCGCCGCCATATCCCCCAGTCATGTTTTCACCAATCAGGAACGCCACTACGCCGTCTCCTTCTTGGGCTTGTTCTTCAGGCCGGTACCAAGATAGGCTTCGATCACTTCTTCGTTGTTTTTCACTTCCTCAGCTGTACCCTGAGCGAGAACCTTACCCTCCGCCATACAGATGACCGGATCGCAAAGCCGGGAGATAAAATCCATATCATGCTCGATCATGCAAAACGTATATCCACGCTCCTTGTTCAGTCTTAAAATCGCATCCCCGATCGTATTCAAAAGCGTTCGGTTAACCCCCGCTCCCACTTCATCCAGAAAAACAATCTTTGCATCGACCATCATGGTACGACCCAGTTCAAGTAACTTCTTCTGACCGCCTGACAAATTCCCCGCCAACTCATCCGCTACCTGCGGAATCTGCAAAAAATCAATAACTTCATTGGCTTTTTGGCGAATTTCTTCTTCCTGTTCACGCACCTTGCCCGGGTTGGTCCATGTCTGAATGAGGCTCTCCCCGGCTTGCTGACCAGGTACCATCATCAAATTCTCTCGAACCGTTAGCGTGGAAAATTCATGTGCAATCTGAAAAGTGCGCAACAGACCCTGCGCAAAAAGTTCATGGGGCGACAGACCCGTTATATCCTCCCCATCAAGCAGCACCTTGCCTGAGGTAGGCTTATAAAGCCCCGCAATTACATTAAAAAGTGTTGTCTTCCCGGCACCATTTGGACCAATCAATCCTGTGATTGACCCGGTTTCAATCGTTAAGGAAGCTCCATCAACAGCTCGCAATCCACCAAAATGCTTGTGGACATCTTCAACCACAATCATGTGCGCAAAACCCCGTCCCCGATATCAAAACGGCCCGGGTCATACCGGGCCGTTTTTTATTAGCAGTTTTACACCTAGCGGAACTTTGCGGTTGTGTTCTTGCCTTCCTTGACAAGAATTTCGCGGTAGTTACCGGCACTCTCACCTGGGCCGATCAGCTCGACCGCGGTAGCACCCACATAGTCGATGTCCTGACCAGCAGCGAGCAACTCCAGTGCTTTGCCCAGTTCACCCGGCAAGATTTGCTCACCCGGTGCGTTGGCAACATCCATAACCTTGGACTTAAAATCAGCAGAACTGGATGAACCAGCAGCCTGCATAGCCAGCATGATCAAAGCTGCTGCATCGTAAGATTCAGCAGAGAACGCATCTGTTTTGATCCCAGCTGCTTTTGCCATCTGGTCAAACAGTTCAGCGCCCTTTGAATCCGTACCTGGAACGGTGCCAAATGACCCGTCTAGCGCAGAACCAATGGCCTGCGGTAGCGAATCGCCGATCATGCCATCAGGAAGGACGAACGTGTCAAAAGCACCAGAATCAAGAGAGCTCTGGATCATGCCTTTTCCGCCCTGATCAAGGTAACCGGCAACAATGAGAACTTCGCCACCAGCCTGAGCAAGCGCGCCAACTTCTGCAGAATAGTCCCCTTTACCGTCTTCATGCGCAGCGGACATAGTCACGCTACCACCGGTTGATTCAAAATTGGACTGGATGGATTCAGCAAGGCCCTTACCATAGTCGTTGTTTGTGTAGGTGATCGCAACGGACTTGATGCCTTTGTCATTGAGAATGTCAGAAATAACCTGACCCTGACGCGCATCCGATGGCGCGGTCCTGAAGAAAAGACCGTCGTCCTCAGCAGTGGAAAGCCCCGGCGACGTTGCCGACGGTGAGATCATAACAACCCCGTTTGCACGCGCGACGTTTTGAAGGATAGCACCCGTTACACCTGAACAATCAGCACCCATGATCGCATTTACTTTGTCAGCTGTCACCAAACGTTCAGCAGCAGCAGTCGCAGCAGCAGCATCAACACAGGTAGAGTCACCGCGGATGGAGACGACTTTTGATCCGCCGAGCAGTTTACCGGAGTCTGTTACCTCTTTCATGGCAAGCTCGGCGCTTTCAGCCATCGGTCCTGTCAACGATTCAATCGGTCCGGTGTAACCCAGAATAGTTCCGATTTTGATATCTTCCGCCAATGCAGCTGTCGACATCATGGTAGTGGCCGCAAGTGCCAAAATGAGTTTTTTCATAAATTTCCTCCCTATGGAAATGATGATTTTAAATTTTTTCTCCCGGCCTCCCGCCGAGCTAACAAAGTTTTAGAACAAGCAGACAATAAGTTCCAGCAATTTGTGACACCCCCGTAAAACGGTCGCGTTTAGCGTTAATGGCCAAAACACGAGCATTCCAATCATGAGATGCGTAAAATTTTCATTTGTTGGGAGATCAGCAATAGCGTAACCCATCAACCCTGAGTGAAGAGACAACAATGGATGTTTCAAAACGCCCACTGTCCCACTACAGATACATGTCCCACTGTCCCACTACAGCTCCATGTCCCACTTGACAAATGTCCCACTGTCCCAC
>JBCCXO010000096.1:0-9883 GCA_039191645.1 Pseudomonadota bacterium
ATCTAAACCGGATAGAAATGCAGCCAAGGCAAGCAACGTGTAGAGAACAAACCGAAGCCCGAATTGTGCCAGCGGACCAACACCTTGTCGGTTTAGCCGTACGGAAAATAGGATCACCAGGGCCGTGCACCCACCTGATACAGCAGAGAGCACAACACCCATCGCAGCAACAAGGGCACCACCACGAACGAAGCCAGAAAGCTCAGTTATGGTAATGGCGCCAAGGAACAGTATCGAAACTAGAATGACGAGGTAGCCAAAGGAGATAATACGGCTCCGCCTTTCCTTGCCTTCCGGAATACCAAGCCAGGAACCTAGAACAGTTCCCAAGGGCACCATGCCAGAAAAAACGGTGAAGACGACAGCAGGTTCGATGAGTTGGACCGCCAGGAAATAGGTTGTCCAGGTTAATGCGGCCAACAGATTGAGGCTCAGCACGAGCCGCCAGGCCCGTACAGAAATTGCAAGCTCCTTTGGCCTCAGAATTGCGGTCGCCACCGTACAAGCAACGACAGAGATACCAAATACCAAGGTTCCCACGAGAAAGGAATCCGCTTTCTGGAATACCGAGCCAAGATAGACCGCTTGAAATGCTTCCAGCGTAACAAAAGCCATGCAACAGGCCAAACCAACATGCGTATGAGTCATGGATGATAGCTCCGGAACATACAAGCAGGCTATGGAAAACTCATGCAAAGTGTGGTCAAAATCTCCAAAAAATTGGAGTTTTATTGCACACAATGGATGCACTCGACCTAAGGATCGTAGAAGCGCTTCAGAAGCGTGGTGATCTTACAAATTCTGAATTGGCTGACGTGGTAAACTCTACGCCATCAACCTGTCTTCGCCGTGTTCGACAGTTGCGCGAAGATGGAGTCTTGGGCGCAAACGTTTTTCTCGCTGAACCCGCCCGCCTTGGGCGCCCAATCAGGGCCATCATCACTGCAACCACGAAAGACCACATCCGCAAAGATCGGGAAAGACTTGCAACCAACATTCGGGATGAACCATCCATCGCCTATGCCTACGGCGTCACCGGTGAACTTGATGCCGTCCTGTTTGGAAATTTCCGGGATATGGTGGAGTATCAACATGTATGCGACCGTCTATTTGATGGCGTCGATACCATCGTCCGTTACACCACACATTTCATATCCGAAACGTATAAGGCTGAACCTGCAATACCGGTAGATGCTATCCGGGATTCTACCGACTGGAACCCTTAAGCTTTATGCCATTTTTATCCTTGCACCGACCCGAATAAAAAAAAGCAATCGGATTAATCGGCACGAAAACAAAAAAAGATACCGGTTCTGAAGGCTCTTCATACCGGATCAACTGCTGCCAACATTCGAAAGAACCATTGACAGAGAATGATCGTTCTCTTATTTTGTATGTATGTCGCGTTCAAAAACCTATAAACCAAACGAAGCGCTAAACGCCGCAATGTGTTTGTTTTGGCGAAGAGGGTTTGCTGAAACGTCATACGGCGATTTAACCCGCGAAACAGGCGTAAGCCGCAAGGGACTTTACTCAAGTTTTGGTGACAAACGATCTCTGTTCATCAAATCTCTACGTCACTACCGTCAAAACAATGCAATTGAGTTTTTGTCTGAACTGGACGAACCAGAAGCAGATCTAAAAGCAATAAAAGCGATGTTTTTGCGGATAGCATCGCTTGCCAAATCGACGTCTGGCCGAACAGGCTGTTTCATGGCGAACACTGCAAATGACGAAATGAGCAGCGACCCAGATGTAGAGAAAGAAATACGCGCGCATCTAAATCACCTCAGCAAACGGTTCAAGACTGTCTTGGAACGGAGCGGATACGAAAAAAGTCGGGCAATCTCCTTGGCGAATTATTTCACTGGACTTTTGCAGGGCTTGTTCGTTTTCGCCCACGCCGGCGCTGATAAGAGATTGATTGATTCCTACGTGACAGAAGGGCTCAAAGTGGTGGAGGGATGACTTTTTATTTGCCAGAAAAGAGAATGATCATTCTCTACAAACCTTTGAAGCTGCATCAACGCCATTGGGGGCTGGCGATCACAAACAAACCAGGTCCACAAAACCAAGGGGCAATCGGCCAACATTCGGAATGGCGGAACAGGTTCACCCGTCTTCGCCGTTGGGTGAAAAGCATCACTGCAGCCAAACCGACGCCCTAACCCAATCGAATAACTACGCAAAGAAAGACAGCCATGTCAGAAAGCGCACGCACAAATTTGCAAGGCAAGCCATGGGCACACCAGCTCTCTCAACACCAGTCTGAACCTTGGGCAAACGGAAGCGGAATTTTGATTCTCAGTGGAGTGCTTATCGTTTGGTTTGGGTCACTGGCCTTTCGGTATACAAGCGATGCAGCGTTCTCTGCGGCTATGATATGGTTAGTTGGGTTGATGTTTTGGTTGCTGTTTCAGATCAAAATCGGACGCGATCACCTGCCGGAGAAAAGGGCGTTTCTGTTTCCAACCATCTTCCAGGCCCTGAGCCCAACCCTCCTGACCGTCGCGTTGGCATTCCTGCAACCGGATTTCCAAACCGCGGTCGTATCGGTCGCAAAAGGGGTGAGCATTATCGAACTTGTGGCCATCCACGGTTTGCGCCTCGCCGCTTGGGGCACCATTGTTAAATACCAACAAGGACAACTCCCAAGGTACTTTTACCGCTACGCCAGCCTACCTGATTTCGGATTTGCCATTCTAGCAATCGCAGCTTTCGCGGGCCTTGGACTGACCGGATATCCTGTCCCTGATGTGCTTCTTTATGCTTTCAGCATCGTAGGCGCAGCGGCATTTCTGGGAGCAGCAATCACCATGTATTTTGGAGTACCGGGAACACTCATAAGTCACAGATGGCCATACGTTAAAAAAGGCGAAGAGGCACCGACACTTCTTCCATTCCGTTGGCCCATGAACCTCGCACCGGCCTTCTGCGGGCCAGCATTCTGGCTCGCGCACGCTCTTCTTGTAATCAAGATAGCTTCGGTTTGACAGCGGGTAAGCAGCAATAGCACAAACCTCTGGATCCGGCATGAAGTATCAAAAAGCAAAACAAGGAAAGTCTGCCCGATTAAAGCAAAAATTCTTGTAGACAACAATTGAACAATCGTTTAAATGTTTGTTATGAGTGATGAAGAACTCGATTCTGATCAAAGAGCAGAGCTTGCCGAAACCTTCGGATTGTTAGCGGACGCTACCCGATTATCGATTGTCATTACTTGTATGGAACAAGAGATCGCAGCTGGTGATATCGCTGAAAAACTTAAGCTTTCAGCATCTTTGACGAGCCATCATCTGCGTTTACTGCGTGCCGCCCGCATATTGAGAGCAGAAAGACGCGGCAAACAAGTATTCTACTCGATGGCAGATGCTTGTGTGCACGATGTTCTGAAAATCATGATCAATCACGTTCTACACGAACATGATGGATTAGAGGACACATAGACCGGAGAAAGTTATGCCGAACATAACACAACAAAAATGCGCCTGTTCAGATTGTGTTTGCATTGTCGAAATCAGCGATGCAATCGAAAAAGACGATCGCAATTTTTGCAGCGAAGAATGTGCAAATGGCCATCCTGAAGGATCAGGATGCGGCCACAAGGGATGTGGCTGCAAAGGCTAATTTTACCAAGCGAAACTGGGGCGATAGCTGTCGGTGTTCTTAATTAGGCACCGGCAGCTATAATACCGTTGCAACAGCGGTCCAAACCCCTTCAACTGGAAAAACGCTCTAACACCAAACTTCCATTTAAGAAACAGTCCCTACACGACGCATCAACTTGCATTTCTGCGAAATCGTTTCTGGTAATCATTCGGAGGAATACCAAGAACCCTTAAAAAGGACTTTCGCATCCGCTCGTCACTTCGAAAACCACAATTGTATGCGATCTCCGAAATTCTCATTTCAGTTTCCTCAAGGTAGCAACGGGCTGCCTCAACACGCATCGCCTCTACTGTTTTTGCCGGCGTAGAACCTGTCGATGCATGATATTGTCTCGCAAAGTTTCGTGGGCTCATGCCAACATATTCTGACATCACCTCAACACTGAGATCGTTCATGAGATTCTCCTGCAACCAGGCATGCAATCCGTCAAATCGGTTGGACTGATCCAACACCTGGTTGTGAAGCGTCGTGCTGAATTGATTTTGCCCTCCCGGCCTGACTGCAAAGACAACCAGTTCACGCGCGATCAACATCGATTTTTCCCTTCCAAAATCCGCTTGAACGATAGCCAGTGCCAGATCGATACCCGCGGTTACACCGGCTGATGTCCAGATGTTGCCGTCCTGAACAAAAATCGGATCATCGTCCACTTGGATAGTCGGGTATTCACAGGCCAATTGACGACAATACTGCCAATGGGTCACCGCCCTGCGCCGATCGAGAAGCCCGGCGGATGCCAATACGAAGGCCCCCGTACAAATTGAGGCAACTCTTTTGGACTGTTTAGCGAGGTTTTTTACGGCTTCGATAACGCTTTCATTCTTTGCCGCCGATTGAGCACCTTTGCCGCCAACAACAACCAATGTGTCAATGGGCTCGCCCACTTCGCCATAAGGGTCAGTGCGCAAACAAACAGACGTATCAGTGGGGACCTCAAGACCCTCCACTGAAACCAATACGGTTCGATAGGCTGGCGCATTATCTGACCCGTGTCTTGTGTCGTTAAACACCTGCATTGGACCCGCAAGATCAAGTAACTTTATCCCCGGATAAACGAAAAAAACCACATTTCGTGTCTTGGCAGAATTCTTGGGCATATTGTCATTTATGCCAGACACGCTTCCGTTAGTCTAGGCATACAAGAGCAAAATAGGATCCTGTCATGCCTTACACATTGCTGATCGGCGAATATGCTTATTCAGACCACTCGTTCAGGGGTTGGTTGGAGCTTGACGCTTTCGACATTCCATTTAAACCGAACTACGTGCCGCTCTTTTCAGAGGAATTTACCGAAAAAATGAGTGCCCATGCTCCAGCAAAATCGCTTCCGATCTTGTTGGATGAAACGTCCCGGACAGGTGTTTTAAGTTGGGAACCTGCTGCAACACTGGAAATATTGGTTGGCCGTCATCCGCATGCAGGTCATTGGCCTGATGACCAAGAGATGAGTGCCCATGCACGTGCTTTGACAGCCCGCGCACGCACCGACTTTCAGGCGCTGCAAAATCTCCCGATGAACCTCCATGCAAGATACGCACGGTATGTGCCAACAAAATCAGAGGAGGAGGATGCCGATGCATTCCCGGAACTTCTCGGATGGGCATTGGATACATCCGGTGGGCCCTACCTGTTTGGCTCCGCGTTCAGTGCGGCTGATGCGGCAGTCGCGCCAATCGCTACCCGTTTGGTGACCTATGGATTTACCATTCACAACACCGCCAAAAGCTACATCGAAACCCTGTATGCCCATCCATCCTTTCGCAGATGGCATGCATGCGCAGATGCACAGCTCCGAAAAATCGAATGCTGGCATAAAGACCTTCCCTCAGGCAGCAACAAAGCATGGCCACGACATTCTGTATTGCCAGCGCAACCCCATAGTGGCGAGATTTCAGATGCAATCAACGCCTTTTGTCCGTATTCTGGCCTGCCAGTCGATATAGATTCATTGGCAGAAATCAACGGGGTGGTAATTGGCTTTTGCAATCCATTTTGCTGCCGCCGAGGCATGGCCGATGCGCAGAGTTGGCCAACCGTGATGGCCATTTTGGATAAGGCATAACTTGATGATAAAACCGCATGATCAGACACCAAGCGGTGAAGTTTTTTTGCTGCATACGCTTGTTAGAGGCAGAAACAAGAAGGAACCCAACGCCCGTGACACAAAGACCGGTAGACGTTTACAGCCCGCGCAAGACTACTGATCATGGCGTTTGGGACATGGGGACAATCCAGTTTAAAGTCTACGGCTTACTCGCCGAAGGCACAACGATAACCCCGGACATGATCCAAAAGACAGAAGCGTTTCTAAAAGATCAGGTCCTGCCTAAAGCAACGGAAATGGGAAACAACAATGGACTGGGATTTGCGATCATCCATCCCGGCGAACTTGGCCTCACGATTGGGGGATATTGGTGGGCACAGGGGTCAGTTTTATGCCAGCAAATCTATCGCCATGAGTACAAACACACAAAACCCCTCGACACAATTAGCCGTCCCGCTGTTGCGTGTGTTTGGGAGTTGCAAATTATCACAGCAGAGGAAAAATATTGGCGCCAGAACATGATGAGAGCAGACCATAGTGCAGAGCGATACTTACAAATGCGTGCGGGATAACCAGCAGGCACTGCCACTGCCTTTACACCGTGTCAAGCTAAAAAGCACCGTTCAGCATTTACACCATGTCAAGTAGATCGCATCTCTAGGCTTGATCAAATTGCGCGCCGGCGTGCATCAGCATCAGACAGATCGGATTGTTCGTTCCAAATCGCCAAAGCCCGCAAATCTGTACGCATACCTCAAATCGAGTTTTCGCGCGATATCGCGTGCTTTTTCTTCCAGAACCGGATCCTCAACTTGCGGCATGAAAACCAACGTTTCATAATGCCCAAAGACAAATTCGACCATACTTGGATGACGATCCAATCCAAACGCTTTCCAGATGAAATCATCAAAGAAACGGCAGAAAAAATCCGTCAGATAGAAGGTGCGGATTTCATCTTCACAATGCTGGCTAAACGCAGCGTTACCCCAGTAAAAGGAAAAACAGTGTGGACCGGGAATACGCTCTACACCGCCTTCTTCCTCAAGGACACGATCAAGAACGCCCCCGGTGCCACAATCGCCATAGATCACAAAAATTTTGTCATACTTTTCTGTGTTGATTCGGATTTTCTTACGAACTTCCTCCGGAATTTTCTGTGGCGTATGATGAAGATGCGCTGGCAGACACTGCACATCGAGGTGTGTTAACCGGTTGGCTTCAATCACAGAAATGATGTCTTTTGCCAACGCACCACAGGCGATCAACTAAATGCGACCCATACCCCGTTTGAATTCAAATGCATCGTGGATTTCATGCATCCCGAAGAACACCCATCGTCATCATACCGTACCTCCCGCCAGCTCGCCCCACCTGGCTTCTCTTGTCTGGCTTCTCTTGTCCGGTTTTTCTTTAAGGCTACACGACGCCCGGCTTGATAAAAATGACAAACTGACCGCAAAAAATGCCAATCACTTTTGAGGGAGTTTCAGGAACAGCCCCGTAAATCTTGTTCTATTTCTAAGCAACCAACAAAGCCTCCGCACCAAAAGGCATTAAAGGCCCTGCCCTATCCCACGCAGCAGTCTTGCATCACAATCACCAAATCTCTCCACGAGAGGCGTTTATTCATCATCCAGTTCGAGAGTCAGCTGTTGTTCCTTCTGGTCTTTCTTACCACGCATCGGAATCCCGCTTTTTCTGCTGCCATGCTTGTTCTGAATAGAGTTGGCTTTGGTTCTAAACGCCGATCCTTTTCTAACCGCCCAGATTTTTTGACGCGCTTCCTTTGCCGCGTCCAGGTAATCAACAATCGGAAAAGGATAGCCTTTTCCCAGAATGTCGGACGCGTTTTCGGCCTTCCATGGTTCCTGTAAAAACCTATCCTCGACACCACGCAATTCCGGAATCCAACGCCTTACGAATGCACCCTCTGGATCTTGATCATAACCCTGTTTAACTGGGTTATATATCCTTGCTGTATTAATACCGGTTGTGCCGGATTGCATTTGGATTTGAGGCCAATGGATGCCCGGCTCATAGTCCGTGAATTGGCGGGCAAGATGCTCTCCGGGTTTGCGCCAATCCAGCCACAAATTGTAGCTCGCAACCGCTGTCACCATAGCCCTCATCCGGAAATTGAGCCAACCGGTCTCCTTCAATGAACGCATGCATGCATCAAAGAAAGGAAGCCCGGTCTCGCCTTTTTTCCAACTGTTCAAACGCTCATCATCAGGTTGCGAGGGACGCAAATCATCATAAGCAGGATGCAGGTTTGCAAACTCCAGCCGTGGCTCATCCTCAAGCTTTTGAATGAAATGGCAATGCCAATGCAATCTCCCTGAAAATGATCTTATCGCATTGCGCCAATCAGCCGAAGTCTTGCGAGGCATCTCCTTCAGTTCCCGTTGTCGGCTCCAGGTACACTGGGCTACTTCCCGCATCGACACCGCACCCCATGCAAGATAAGGAGAAAGACGGGAACATGCAGTCGCACCGGTAAGCGGGTTGGACATTTCGGAGCGGTAAAATTCACCACGTTCATGCAAAAACGTATGAAGCCGCTCAAGTGCAGGTTCACGACCCCCAATCTGGCGTTCAGGACATGGATCTTCCCGCAGATTAAGATCCCCTGCGGAAGGAATCGCACCAATCGGAAGGTCAGAAATAGGACGGAGCTTTGGCGCTGCCAAAACGGGTTCAGCCATATGCCGGTCCCACGCCTTTGCCCATCCATTGCGTGACTTCAATCGGCGCTGTGTGCCGTTTTGTTGCAGTTCATGCCAGGCAATCCCGTTAGATCGACACCATGCTGCCACTCTTTTATCACGCTCAAAAGTCCACTGATTTCCGGTTTCTTCATGCGACCATAGGCCTGTCACGGTGAAGTATGTGCGAATGGTTTCGAAAACATCACAGACCTCCCCGCGTCGCACAATAAGCGGTTGCCCCTGTTGTCCGAGATGAAAACGAAGATCGTGAAGGCATTCTTCCACAAAAGCCCATTGGCGCGCCGAAACATCGGCCTGATGCCAAAAATCATCTTCTACAATGAAGAGCGGGATCACAGCCCCCGATTGCGCAGCGCTCGAAAGGGCACGATGGTCTTCAACGCGCAAGTCGCGTTTGAACCAGACAATCTGGGCGCAAGGTCGGTTTTTACTACCAAGGTTCAACATGTAAAGGGACCTAGGGCGGGCCCTTTCAATATCCATATTGGAAACCTGCAAGAAATTGACCAAGACCCGCTGAAATCAGATTCAACGACCATCACCAATGAATAGACATCGCGAAAACCGTGGTTCAATAGTATATATTATCATATTGTTAAAGAATAGTGCGAATACTGTTTACATAAAATATTGAATCTGTATTAAGGTGGAAAAGATGTTTCTTGCGAGCTTTTTTTGATAAAACGAAAGTAAAATGACATCTTACACGGTCAGCACACGCCAACAGGTGCTGACACAATCGGCGGAACAAACTTCAATCTTCGGTCCTGCTAAAACATCAACCTTCGACATTGAAAAGGAGCCATGATGGTCTACGCTTCCCTGTTAAAGAGGCTACCGTTCATTGTTGCAGCTTGCTCGGGCATCGCATTGATGGTCATAGTCATAGTTCCGCTCCAGCCAGAAGATCATCGACCGTTCGGATATGGAACGCTTCATCTAATTTGCGTGTTTTCAAGTGTGAAAACCTGGGCATTCGCATGGATTGAATACCGCGCCACAAGCAAGAATGACCCGTTCAAAGCCCGCCGTTATGGCTTCCTGTTTGCATCTACAATTTCTTTCCTGATTGTTGCAACCGCAGCCTTCCTTATCCATCCGATCGCATCTGGCGAACTGGAACTTGGATTGGCAATCGTCTCACTCGGCTGCGTTACCCTGCTCGATCTCAGCTGGTCCATAAGAATTTCAAATCTTAGAACAAACGCCATGCCAAAGTAAGAAAAACAGATGAAGCATCCAACGAAATTGTATTTTCGTAATACATAATGCCAAATGGAACCCCACCTTTACCGTACCCGTTTTTCTCACCCCTCGCATCTGGCGCCCTTTCGCCCCGGTTGTTATCCATTTGGAAAATGGAACAACGAAGGAAGCAAATAATGAACGTTGAACCGAAAATAAGAAACCGTCAGTTATCTAAGCTAATTCCGAGTGTCAC
>JBCCXO010000097.1:0-9742 GCA_039191645.1 Pseudomonadota bacterium
GGTTTAAGTGGTATCTCGCCTGCTCATCCAACATGTCTTTTTCGATGGATCCATTCTTCAGCAATCTCACGCGTTTAATCAGTCTGTCGCGATCCTCTCGCAAAGATGCAAGTTGATACTCCAAATGAAGTGCCTGATCGACGGCATTTTCGTAAGAGTGATAGCCATAACGGCCGTTTAAAGAGTGGTACATAAAGTATGCCGACAAAAGCAAGCAAACTAAAGGGAGGATCAAAACATAGGCCTTGATGTTTTTCTTTTGACGTGTCGACACTTGCGGAATTACTCAATACTACTACCAACTCTCAAGGTATCGAAAGATGCTTAACACTGGGTTTATAAACAGGCTATTTCTTCAAGTTCGAGGGCAGATCAATTGATTTGCTGTTAAAAATTTTTAAAGCTATTGCCTATAGCTATTGCACCGGAACGGGAAAGAGAATAGAGAGTGAGGCGGTCGAGGCCTACCTCTTTTCAGGTACACCTTTCCTGCCCCTATAGCTCAGCTGGTAGAGCAACTGATTTGTAATCAGTAGGTCCGCGGTTCGAGTCCGTGTGGGGGCACCACTTTTCATCACTTACCCTGCAGGTCAAAAATCATTCTACGCAAGTGCTGTGCGCTGGAAAAAGCGGACATAAACATCTCCGGCACCGTCCGTAAGGGCGCGTTTGCCGAGGGGTAATTTGACCGGCTTATTTGCCACTCGCATTTGCTCATAAACAGACTTCACAAGCATCTCGTCATAATCGCCCCTTTTAGGGTTCATGAATGTTGATTGTCTTTTTTGATGATGCTGAACAGGCAAAGGGCGATGAGTATAGTCGCTAAAACGCCGGAGCCTCCTGCGATCGGTGAGGGAAAAAACCCTCTTATTCCCACCATCATGACGATTGTGTTTGAGACAATGGCTATCGCCCCGGTTAATGCTGTAACGCTGCCAAGAATTTTCTTTCCTTCTTTGTTGATGGCAACGCCAAAAACGACAGCGGCCAAGCCAAGCATGATTTTTGCCGCATTATAGATGAAAAAAGCAAACGCAACGATTGAAAAAGCGATGCCGCCGAGCTCAGTGTTTGTTTTAGCGATTGCGTTGAAGGGGCCAAACTGGGTGAAGCCCACCCCGACCTGAATGAGGTTAAGAACGGCGCTGAATGCAATTGCAGAAAAACCGAGCGAGTATTGTTTGGCCATTCCTAAAGCGGACCCTGCAAAAACCGCCAACAGGACGAACAGCAACCCTTCCAAACCCCACAAAAATTGACGACTGACATCTGGTGCGGCCAAGAAAAGCGCCGTGTAGATGGGTTGCGTGACTGCAGTAAGCAATAGCAATACGGCAACGGTCTTAACAGTCGTGCTTTGTGTAAATTCCATTATAGTTACCTTATTAAATTCTGGTGACAGGTGAAGAAAGTGATGTCTAAGTCGCGTGCAAGATTTGAAAGACGACCGCACCGTTTGGGCCGACAATAATACATTCTCATTGCAATGTCTGCCTTTGACCGGCCCCTGGCTTTATTACTTTTTTGTTACTTAGGGTCACAATCCTAGAATGGCTTGCCCGGAATTGGTTATGGCAACCAGGAATATGAAAATTGACATGAATATCAGCAACATCAACCAAAATGCATCCGGTTTGATATGCTGCGTTTTTATGGTGAAAACTGGCATATCTAAATCCAGGCAACCATTTTTACGAAACCGAATTATGATGTTGCACAGGGCAATGAACCACAGCCCCGAAAATATGATTAAGGTGATGAAAGTAGCTAAAATTCCATCTAACATGATTGCCGTTTTAAAGGACTGCTTGCACAATGCAACGTGCAGAACAGATTATCAGATGGTTGGCTGACGGACATCGGGAGCCCCACTGCCGCATCAATGGTGTTAGATTTCCGCTATAGTCCGTCTTTTGTCATTTGTATTCTTTTTAGATGGCGTTTAGCTTTTGCAGAGAAAATAGGATTCTGCCAAAGGAGTAGCTGTGTTTAGTCATATAATGGTCGGTACGGACGATATTGAGAAATCAAAAGCATTTTATGATGCAATTTTGGGAGAGCTTGGTCATGAACCCGGTGTTATCGATCCCAAAGGTCGGTGTTTTTACTTTACCAAGCGTGGAGTGTTTTCAATTAGCATACCAATAGATGGGGCTGCTGCCAGTCATGGTAACGGCAGTACAATCGGTTTTGCAGCCGATGACCAAAACGCAGCTGACCGGTGGTATGCTGCTGGGTTAGCCAATGGCGGCGTTGCTTGTGAAGACCCTCCGGGGGTTCGGCAAGGTGCGAATGGCGATCTCTATATTGCCTATTTGCGCGATCCTTATGGCAACAAGATTTGTGCTCTTCATCGCATACCATAATTGAGACTTAGGTTTTTATGATGGCAAACGACATGCGACTGTGTGTCATCCGTTTGGAATGCGCTTTTGGCATGAATAAAAGACATTCGGCTCTACGTTTAATATCTGCGATAGACATCGGTGATTGAATCACGCGTAAGAGGCCATTATGACCGAACTCACTCTTTTGCTTGCAGCGCTTACGTTTGGCGGAATGACGTTTTTCAGTTTCGGGTTTGCGCCGGTCCTGTTTGCACAGTTGCCTATTGAAAAAGTTAGGCCGCTATTGCGTGGCACATTTCCGTTTTACTACCTTGCGGTGCTTTGCTTGTCAGGTTTGACTGCAGCCGCAGCAATCTTTGCTGAGCAAACCGTGGCCATTATTTTCGGATTTATTTTCCTGACAACCGTATATGCAAGGCAGGTTCTCATGAATCAGATAAACGCCGCGACAGATCGAAAAGATCAGCGAATGTTCAACCTGCTCCATGGGCTTTCTGTAGTCATCCAACTCATTCAAATCGGAATCGCCGGTTGGGCAGTTGTGCTGTTATCCGGCTAACCGCCTGAATTTCACACAGAGCGATTGATTGCAGTTTGGTGACAAACAGCTGCGGGCCCTTTTTTGCGACGAGAATGGCTCTCGATCAGTTAAATAAGGCTAGGACGGGCGATTTGGTGTGCAGTCGCTGATCGGCTCAGTCTTAGGCTATCGTCTTTTTTCTTTCAGGAAAATAAGTTCATTCAAATACGATTTCAGGGCCTGAAGCCGCGGAAAAGGACTGTTCCAGTTGAAGCCTTGAAATCACCTCAGCGGCGATTGCTTTATAAATTTTGGCGTGTTCGCTGTCGGGTGAACTAACCACGATGGGCGTGCCACCATCCGAGTTTTTGCGGATGTCCATATGTAGCGGCACCTCACCGAGGAAGGGCGTGTCAAGTCTCTCTGCCTCTTCCCGTGCTCCGCCATGTCCAAAGATGTCTGAGCGCTCTCCACAGCTCGGGCATACGAAGAAGCTCATGTTTTCTATCAGCCCCAGAATGGGTACCTCGACTTTCCGGAACATGTTTAATCCCTTGCGAGCGTCGATTAACGCAATGTCTTGGGGAGTGGAAACGATCACAGCGCCTGCGAGCGGGACCTGCTGAGCCATGGTTAGTTGTGCATCGCCGGTCCCCGGTGGCATGTCAACGACAAGGATATCCAGATCTCCCCATGCAATTTCACGAAGCATTTGGGTAAGTGCGGAAATCACCATTGGTCCACGCCAAATCATGGGTGTTTCTTCTTCAACCAAAAACCCCATAGACATCACTTTTAGTCCGAAGCCCTTGTGCGGCGTTAAGACTTTACCCTGCGAAGATGGGCGTCCGGTAATGCCCAACATCCTCGGCATGGATGGTCCATAAATGTCGGCATCGAGGATGCCTACAGACAGCCCAGTTGCGGCAAGACCGAGGGCCAGGTTTACCGAAGTCGTCGATTTTCCCACTCCTCCTTTTCCAGAGGCAACTGCAATTATCGATTTTATTCCTGGAACACCCACTTTTGAGGCAGATTGAGGGTTGCCCCCTCTCCCGGATTGCCCCTGAGCTGGTTGGGCTGCTCCGGTTGTTTGTGAGGCAGAAGATGCCGGACGTGCTGTTGTTTGTGATCCTGATTTGCGCTCGGCAGTTAGAACAGCGGTCACACTGTTTATCCCCTCAACTGACGAAACCGCTTTTTCAGCAGCTTGTCGCAGAGGTTCAAGTTCTTGTGCGCGTTCCGAGGGCACTTTAATGGAGAAAATGGCCTTTCCTTCATTCACAAGCACGTTCTCAACCAAACCCAAGTCTACAATGTTTCCCTCAAGGTCTGGGCCCTTGACCTTTGCAAGCTGTTCTAAAACCTTGTCGCGAATGATAGAGGTCATGTTTTTGGTGTCCTAGTGCTATACGGTTCGACTAAAATTCTTTGCTTAGTTGCCAGTTATAGCGTTAACCTTCAGTGTTCAAGAATGCGATTGCTCTATTCGTGTTATTGCCGCACAGGACGTTTTCTAGCAAGATACACTCCGAAGGGATTCAGTGAGGGAAAAAATGCATATATCATCGGTATATGCGGTGCTTCATCGACACCTTTATACACAGTATTGCTTTGTAAACTAAATGATTGGATGAGCAGATTTGCAAGAATTTGGACCCGGTTACCGCATCACTCGATTGCAAGGCTGGTGAGCATGTTAAGAAATTGCACGCAACGCGTTTAACCGTGCGTTGATATGGCATTGGTTGAGGCAAAAGGTTTTTCTGTGCGATGAGTGATATTCTTGATGGGTTGTGGCAAGCGTTTCAGCTAATTTTATCGCTCGATCCTGATCTGCTTGAAATCATCTTTCTGTCATTGCGTGTTACCCTGACGGCGGTGCTTATCGCTTCGCTAATCGGTATGCCGCTTGGGGCATGGCTTGCAGTAAAGCGGTTTCGGTTTCGACGTCTTACGATTGCAGTTTTGAATGCGTTGATGGGATTGCCGCCTGTTGTGGTTGGTTTAGTCGTCTATATATTGTTGTCGCGGTCAGGACCATTTGGCGTCTTTGGTTTGTTGTTTACACCAACGGCAATGATCATTGCACAGGTCATTATCATAACGCCGCTTATCGCATCCATTTCCCATCAGGCTGTTCGCGATCTTTGGGCCGAGTATCATGATCTTCTCATTTCATTGAATACCAGCAAGTGGCAGCGGATGGGTGTCCTAATACTTGATTCTCGCCGCTCGCTGCTGACAGCAGCACTTGCGGGGTTTGGCAGGGCAATTGGCGAGGTGGGTGCTATCATGATCGTTGGCGGAAACATCGACCATGTCACCCGGGTTCTGACAACTGCGATAGCACTCGAAACCGGAAAAGGAGATTTCGCGCTTGCCCTGGCGCTCGGATTTATCCTGATTGCAATTGCGATCATCGTAAACTTGGCGATTCATTCGGTATCAAAAACGGAAAGGGCAAGTACTTGGTAAGCCGTATTCTTCCGTTGAAATTACAAAAGGCATGCGTCAAAAAACGTGGAAAGACGATTATTGGTCCGATTGATCTTGAGATTTCAGACGGTGGTGTGACCATCATCATGGGGCCAAATGGTTCCGGGAAAACGACCCTCCTCCGGCTTCTTCATGGTCTTGAGCGGATTCATTCCGGTGCTATGAGTTGGAAATGCGAAACAAAAGAAGCCATTCAACGGCAGGCTTTTGTGTTTCAAACTCCAATAATGTTGCGACGGACAGTATTTGAAAACATGGTGTTTCCCCTTAAACTTCGACATTTTTCTAGCCAGAAGGCAAAAACCCACGCGGCAGAGTGGTTGGATCGGGTAAATCTGACGGGTGCCGCGCATCTCAATGCCGCTGTCCTTTCGGGTGGAGAAAAGCAAAAGTTGGCGCTTGCACGGGCTTTGGCAATCAAACCCGAAATACTGTTTCTTGATGAACCAACCGCGAACCTTGATGGAACTTCGACGCGAGAGATTGAGACTGTTCTTCGCAAATCAGTTCAGGACGGCATAAAAATCGTAATGGCGACACATGATCTTGGTCAGGCTAGCCGTCTTGCCGATGAAATCCTATTTTTGTACCGCGGTCTTCTGCATGATCAGGGCGATGCGGCAAGCTTTTTCAAGCAGCCAGTTACCATGGAAGCCAGTGCATTCATAAAAGGAGAAATCGTCGAATGAGGACAATCGTGACGATTGCGGTGTTCATCATTTTGTTTCAGTCTGCCAGCCAAACAGCGGCGAATGAAATTCGAATGGCTGTCACGACTTCATTTAACAATTCCGGCCTGTCAGATGTTCTTCTTCCAGAAATCAAAAAGGATCTCAATCTTGAAGTGCGCCTTCTCATCGTTGGCACTGGACAGGCGCTCAAGCTAGGGCGCTCGGGTGATGTGGATGCTATTCTTGTGCACTCAAAAGCTGCAGAAGAAAAGTTTATTGAAGACGGATATGGAACGCATCGCAGGGAAATTATGTATAATGATTTTGTAGTCGTTGGTCCAAAAGCAGATCCTGCAGACGTTAAAAGTTCCATTTCCGTTGCGGATGCTTTTCAGCGAATCCGGAACCAACGCGCAGTCTTTGTTAGTAGAGGAGATGACAGCGGCACGCAAAAAAAGGAAGTGTCTCTATGGAAATCGATCAACGCAAATCCTGACCTTTTTCAACCCACATGGTATCGGGATGTAGGTTCGGGTATGGGAGCGTCACTTAACACTGCAGTTGGGTTGAACGCCTACATTCTTTCGGATCGCGCGAGCTGGCACAATTTCTCAAATCAGAGTGATTTTGAAATCTTGTTTGCGGGCGATCCAGCTCTGTTCAATCAATATGCCTTTTTGCCGGTTAATCCTATCAAACATCCACATGTTCAGCACAATCTTGCCCTTAAACTTGAGGAATGGCTGGTCAGCGAGAAAGCGCAGCAGCTTGTTGGTTCATACGAAATTGATGGGGAGACCTTGTTCACACCAAATGCCAAGGTTCAGGATTGACAGCCCGACACCATAGTGTTCGGTTGTAGAAAGCATTACCCTACGTAAGTCGTGGTTAAACAAAAGACTGACGCCCATTGGTGCAGGCGATGATAAAATTCCCAGTTGCCCGGGTCAGATGGACCGGAGCAACTGGAAACTTGAAGGCAAGTAAACCCTTTAAGCTCTAAGCATAAGAGGGCTAACTCCCAAGTGCGTTCGACATCGGTAGCACGCGGATCCGTCGTCCTGATGCTGCAAAAACAGCATTGGCGACTGCTGGTCCGATTGATGGAACGCCGGGTTCACCCACCCCTGTGGGTTTGTTTTCAGAGGGAACAATAAAGACTTCTACATCTGGCATCGCGTCAATGCGCAAGGGTGTGTAGCTGTCATAGTTGCCCTGCTCCACCTCACCTGCATCCAGTGTCAACTCCTCTGCAAGTATTGAGCCTAGGCCAAAGCCGGTGCCGCCTTCCATCTGTGCTTTGATTGTATCGGGGTTAATTGCGATGCCACAATCTACGGCAACTGTAACCTTGTGTACGATTGGCGCGCCATCCTCCATCGAAATTTCCGCTACATGAGCAACGATAGATGAAAAACTCTCGTGCAGTGCCAACCCTCTAAATCGGCCCTCTGCAATTGCTTCCGACCAGCCGGCTTTCTCTGCTGCAAGCTTAAGTACCGCAGCGTGTCGAGGGTGCGCTTTGAGATGAGACATCCTGAATTCATACGGGTCACGGTTTGCTTTTGCCGCAACTTCATCAAAGAATGTTTCGACTGCGTAGGCGGTATGTGTAGATCCTACAGCACGCCACCATAGGACCGGAATATTGACGTTGGTTGTGGTTAAACCAACCCGAAGATTAGGAATGGCGTAGGGTATGTTTGAAGCGCCTTCAACAGAGGTCTTGTCAACACCGTTTTGTATCAAACCCTCGAACGGCGTGCCGGAGACAATTGATTGTCCAACAATATGATTATCCCAGGCGATTACGTTCCCTTTTTCGTCGAGACCCGCTTTGAATTGATGCAGGTAGGCGGGCCTGTACCGACCACCGCGCATGTCGTCTTCTCGAGTCCACTGAACTTTCACCGGAGCGCGGAAGCCAATTGCTTTTGCAACGGAAACGGCCTCCGCCACAACGTCGCCGTCTGCTACCGCCCTGCGGCCGAATCCGCCACCTGTCTTCATGACGTGGAGGATCACTTGATCTGGCTTGATTTCAGCGATATTGGCAGAAATAAACTGGTACAAATCCGGTATTTGGTGTCCGCCCCATACTTCCAGCGTTCCATCTGTATTCATTCGTGCGACCGCATTTAACGGTTCCATTGCGGCATGGGCCAGGTAGGGGAATTCGTAAGTTGCTTCTATGACAGTTGCAGAATTATCAAGAGCGGTTTTCACATTTCCATCAGATCGTGCGGTTGCTTCTGGCTCATTTGGACCGAGCCTACGATACTCTGCCATTATCTCTGTTGAACTACGTTTTTCGGCCTGCGCGTCATCCCACTCGATTTCGAGCACTTCACGTCCCTTGATTGCTGCCCACATGTGTTCAGCAACAACTGCAATTCCGCGTGGTATTTCGACGACGTCCGTTACGCCATTCACCTTTAATGCTTCGGTGGCGTCGAAAGAAGAGACTTTGGCACCGAACTTAGGTGGATGTGCAACAACAGCGGTCAACATGTTTTCAAGTTTGATATCAATGGTGAACGGATGGGTTCCGTTTGTTTTTGAGGCACTGTCGAAACGTCGGCGTTCGGATTTGCCTATTTCGGTCCAAGCCTCTGGATCTTTTAGTTGAACATCCTGTGGGGGCTGCATCGTAGACGCTTTTTGCGCCAACGCTCCGAAGGTAGCTGTTTTGCCAGACACATGTCTGATGACACCGCGTTCGACGGTTATTTCTTCAACGGGTACCGACCAAGTATCCGCAGCTGCGTTCATCAGCATGGATCTAGCGGCAGCGCCGGCAATCCTATACCGATCAAAGGAAGTTGCCATTGATGTTGAGCCACCGGTTCCTTGAGCGGTTCCGCCCCACATGATATTGCCGTAGAGCTTTGTGTTGCCATATGCTCCTTTTACATCAATTTGAGCCCAATCAGCGCCAAGTTCTTCAACCACCAGTGTGGCAATTCCATTGTAAGGGCCCTGCCCCATATCGAATTGGGAAGACAGAATAATGACTTGATTCTCTGGCGTGATCTGAATGTATCCTGTCATCGGATTGTCGGTGACGGCAGTCGTTGCAGCACGCGAGGGCGTTGCGTTGAGCCCAATCATCAGCCCGCCGGCCACGGCAGCACTTCCTATTAGGAACTTTCGACGACTCGCAGAGACTGGATAAGAACGGGTATCCAAGACCATCTTGCTTAACATCATTTTACGCCTCCAGTCTTTTGGCTGCTTCATGAATGCCTGCTCTGATCCGCTGATACGTCGCACATCTACAAAGATTTCCAGACATCGAAATGTTGATGTCTTCATCTGTTGGTTTTGGCGTTTCGCTTAACAGCGCTACAGCGGACATAATCTGCCCGGACTGACAATATCCACATTGTGGCACATCGTATTCCGTCCAGACTTGTTGGACGGTTTGTGCAATTTTCCCGTTTATCCCTTCAATTGTGGTGATTTCTGTTCCAACTGCATCTGAGACCAAGTACTGGCATGAGCGGGTTGGTTCTCCATCGATGTGGACGGTGCAGGCTCCGCATTGCGCCAAGCCGCAGCCAAATTTCGTGCCTGTCAACCCCACGATATCGCGGATTGCCCAAAGCAATGGCATATCCTCGTCAGCCTCGATTTCATGTTCATTTCCATTAACGCTCAGTCGAATACTCATTCTATTTCTTCCCTTCCATTGGTTGGAA
>JBCCXO010000098.1:0-8576 GCA_039191645.1 Pseudomonadota bacterium
AATGTCTTCATCAATCGCCAGGGTCAGCGTCGAACCCCCAACGGCAGCTCCCCCTAGAAAAACATCCCGGCCCCCGTCCCCGCCATCTTCTCCAGCCTGAGTGGCAACAGCAAACTCAAAGCCGGCTGACAGAGAATAGGTGTTTCCCCCGTTCCCGACACCACGAATGCTATCCGACCCCAGTGCGGCTTCATACGCAATGCCCTCATAACTCCCGATCCCACGCTCAATCACAATCACACCAAGAGTTTCACTCCCGCGGACAATATTATCTTCGCCCACATGTTTCGTAACGCAAATGCCATCCGCAAATCCGGATAAAAAAGGTGGATTTCCTCTGTTTTCGCAATCATTTGCATGAAAAACACTGAAGTTCGCATCGTTGAATGTGATCACCTGCCCCAACGCAATGGCGCTCGTAAAACCGGAAAACAGGCCCGAAACGTTATTCATGGATGCAATAGAGGCATTGTTGAAGTTGAGCGGCACATTACGCCCGTGGGTGTTTGCTGAAACAACCGTACGCGCCTCAATGCGGCGCCCATCAGTCAGCACCGAAGCACCAGTTTCTGCAACCAAACAATAAACCGTCCCCGCTGTAACCGTCGCGGAATTGCGCGGTTGCTGTAATCGGACTTGCATGCTGCCCGCACCAATATTTTGTATGCGCACCACAGCAGAGGGATTTGCCGCAGCCGGAAGAGTGTAGGTGCACACCGGTACAGCGCTGGCGTAGGTGTTTTCAAACGTAACCGTCTGAAAAGCGCCTCCAACACTCGGGATTGTAATTGCCTCTACCGTATTCGAAAGCGTAAACGCCCCGCTGTTCCTTACAAAAAGAAACACCAGCACGGTGGCCATAAAGACTAAAATCGCGATTCTTTTCAACGAAAGCCCCCGTCAAACGCTGAACTCTTTCTGCGGCAGCCAAACGCAATTTACAGAACGAAAAGAGTATAGTCGTAATCCGCTTAAAATGACACTCGTTGAAAAAAGATTCCAACAGCCTGGGGATTAATTGGAATGGGTGGAATGATCCGTCGGAGGTTCTTCATCAAGATCAGCCGGATCTACCACAACAAATTCCACTTCTATGGTCCCTGCAGTGTCAAACAACAGCCGGGCGGCCCGTAACTGCCCAATGTCAAAATCTTCAGAAACACCCGAGAACATAAGATGCAGCCCACCCTGATCAAGCAACACAGTTTCTCCGGGCGGTATCAAAATACCTTCACTGGCAGGGATCGACCGCATTTTTGCAACGCCATCAACAATCTCGGTACGATGCAAACGCGATTTTTTTGCAAATTCCGCGGTTGCCGCCAACAATCGCTCCGGCGCACTGCCATTGTTTGTGATACGCAAATACCCGGCCGTAACGTCCACGCCCGGCACGGGTTTAACCGCATGAGGATGTTCAATAAGCAAGTGTCCGCTTTGATAATCATGAGCGAAAACAGGGGACGAGAAAACAAAAACCAAGATCCAGAAGGACCGCATAAGATTGAACATACCAGAAATTTTTCCATTGAAAGTTTTATTGAGGGGAGCCTGTCCCATACGAATTCGAAGCGAATGTGGCAAGACCTCATAACTAGTGAACAAGATGCTGCACTTATCCAATGATTTCTTGAGAAATCACTCTTTCCCAAAACCATTCCTTCATCTATAGAGACCATCTAGCCGCAAAATTTTCGTGCCTGATTCCGCGTGCGCCAGCACCACGGAGGATCGCACTCGCACAACGAAAGCAACTGCTAGATGCCCGCAAGAAAAGATATCTCTTCCATCCTCATCATCGGGGCTGGACCTATTGTTATCGGCCAAGCCTGCGAATTTGATTATTCTGGAACCCAAGCTTGCAAAGCACTCAAGGCGGAGGGCTACCGGATCATTCTGGTCAATTCCAACCCCGCAACAATCATGACAGACCCGGATCTGGCCGATGCAACCTACATAGAGCCGATAACACCCGAAATTGTCGCAAAGATCATAGAAAAAGAGCGACCAGACGCCCTGCTACCGACCATGGGTGGGCAGACCGCGCTTAACTGTGCACTCTCCCTTAGAAAGATGGGGGTCCTTGATCAATACGGTGTTGAAATGATTGGCGCCAAAGCAGAGGCAATCGACAAGGCTGAAGACCGAGAACTCTTCCGTGATGCCATGGGAAAGATTGGCTTGGCTACTCCAAGATCGGCATTTGTAAACACATCTGAACTCAAAAGCCGGTTTGCAGCAGATTATGAAACCGGCCACAAAAAAGCATCCGACAAAACCGCCTTCGAAGCTGAATGGCGCGCTGGGGAGACCCTGCGCCTCGAAGAGCATCGGCTTACCGCGCAAATGCAGGCCCTCGAAGCAACTAAAATCACAGGACTTCCGGCAATCGTGCGGCCATCCTTCACCCTTGGGGGTCAAGGCGGCGGCATCGCCTACACGCTGGAAGAACTCTATAAGCTGGTGATCGGCGGGGTAGACGCCTCCCCGACGAATGAGGTGCTGGTCGAAGAGAGCATCCTCGGCTGGAAAGAGTATGAAATGGAGGTTGTGCGCGACAAAGCGGACAATTGCATCATCATCTGTTCCATTGAAAACGTCGACCCGATGGGTGTCCATACCGGTGACTCCATCACCGTTGCCCCCGCACTCACCTTGACGGACAAGGAATACCAGATCATGCGCGATGCATCGATCGCAGTATTGCGGGAAATTGGTGTTGAAACCGGTGGTTCGAACGTGCAATTCGCCGTCAATCCAGAGGACGGACGGCTCGTCGTGATCGAGATGAACCCGCGGGTATCCCGCTCCTCAGCGCTTGCATCGAAAGCGACCGGATTTCCCATTGCAAAAGTTGCCGCAAGATTGGCGGTCGGCTATACCCTCGATGAATTGGAAA
The DNA here is from genome assembly GCA_039191645.1 of Pseudomonadota bacterium. Lineage (GTDB taxonomy): Bacteria > Pseudomonadota > Alphaproteobacteria > Rhizobiales > Rhizobiaceae > JAALLB01. Next base: position 2,900 of record JBCCXO010000098.1, read on the forward strand.
ACGATATTACTGGCGGAGCCACGCCCGCGTCATTCGAACCCTCCATTGACTATGTTGTGACCAAAATTCCGCGATTTGCGTTTGAAAAGTTCCCAGGTAGCGAACCGGTTCTATCCACATCCATGAAATCCGTTGGAGAAGTTATGGCCATCGGCCGCACCTTTGCCGAATCCGTTCAAAAAGCGCTGCGCGGCCTTGAAACCGGCCTTTCCGGCTTTGATGAAATCGAAATACCGGGCATTGGCGAAGGGGACGACAAAAACGCCATTCGAGCCGCATTGGGTACTGCGACCCCGGATAGACTTAGGGTGGTTGCACAAGCCCTAAGAGAGGGTGCATCACCTGAGGATATCCACCGTTATTCACGCTTTGACCCCTGGTTCATCGAGCAGTTTGACCTGATCATAGAAAGTGAAAACCGGATCCGCAAACACGGGCTGCCTCAGGATTCTGAAAACCTACGTATGCTCAAAAGCCAGGGATTTTCGGATAAACGTCTGGCAGAACTGGCTGGCCTTTCCGAACACAATGTTGCAGCACTTCGTGACCGGCTTGATGTCCACCCCGTCTACAAACGCATTGATACCTGTGCTGCAGAGTTCGCCTCTCCCACAGCCTATATGTACTCCACCTATGAAGTGCCCTTTGCCGGTTCAGTTCGCAACGAGGCACAGGTCTCGGAACGCGAGAAGGTCATGATCCTGGGCGGCGGCCCTAACCGCATTGGTCAGGGGATCGAGTTCGACTATTGCTGCTGCCATGCTGCCTTCGCATTGGAAGATGCGGGCTACGAAACCATCATGGTCAATTGTAACCCGGAAACCGTTTCAACCGACTACGACACGTCTGACAGGCTTTATTTCGAACCGCTGACGTCGGAAGATGTCCTTGAAATCATCCGGGCTGAGACAGAAAAAGGGCTTCTGAAAGGTGTAATCGTTCAGTTTGGTGGGCAAACACCGCTTAAACTCGCTCAGACACTGACGGAGCATAAAGTGCCGATTTTAGGCACCTCCCCTGATAAAATTGACTTGGCAGAAGACCGCGACCGGTTCCAAAAGCTGTTGAACGATCTCAACCTGCTCCAGCCACGAAACGGAATTGCCCGCTCCGTGGACGAGGCCCGCACCATTGTGAAGGAAATCGGGTACCCCGTTGTTATTCGCCCATCATATGTTCTGGGCGGACGCGCAATGGAAATTGTCCGCTCTGACACTGGATTTGAAAAATACATCAGCGAAGCCGTGGTCGTTTCCGGTGATACGCCAGTCCTGATTGATTCTTACCTGTCAGGCGCCATCGAAGTAGATGTGGATTGCCTATGCGATGGAGAAACGGTTCGCGTATGCGGGATAATGGAACACATAGAAGAAGCCGGAATTCATTCCGGTGATTCCGCTTGCTCACTTCCTACGCATTCTTTGAGTCAGAAAATTGTAGATGAACTGGTACGACAATCCAAAGCAATGGCAATCGCTCTGGAAGTTTCCGGCCTGATGAACGTCCAATATGCCATCAAAGACGATGAGATATACGTGTTAGAAGTCAACCCGCGTGCCTCACGCACCGTCCCATTTGTTGCAAAGACAATAGGGGCACCCATTGCAAAGATAGCAAGCCGCATTATGTCCGGCGAAAAGTTGGAAACTGCGGTGACCGAATATGGCGAATGGCGCGAGGCACAAAATCTCGGACATATGGCAGTCAAAGAAGCAGTCTTCCCGTTCGCCCGCTTTCCCGGTGTTGACATTTTGCTTGGGCCGGAAATGCGTTCGACCGGCGAAGTCATGGGGCTCGACACCGATTATCCTATGGCGTATGCCAAGGCGCTCCTTGGCGGCGGCATGGCACTCCCCAAAGAAGGGACTGTTTTCATTTCGGTCAAGGATTCTGACAAGCCCGGCATCCTTCCTGCGGCAAGGACTTTTGCCAAATTGGGGTTCAATCTCATGGCAACAGGTGGCACACAGCGATTTCTTGAAGAAAATGGCTTGGAATGCAAACGCATCAACAAGGTTTTGGAAGGCAGACCTCACATCGAAGATGCAATCCTCAATCAACAGGTCCAACTGGTTATCAATACCACTGAGGGGGCTAAGGCGATGTCAGATTCTCGATCCCTTAGACAGGCTGCATTGCGCACCAAGACAGCCCACACAACCACCTTGTCAGCCGGTGTTGGTATTTCCCAAGCAATGGAAGCGTTGAGCAAACGGGACATGGAAGTAAAACCGCTTCAGGCATACTTCTCACAGTAGCCTGAAGAAGTTTTCTGATCGGTTTTGCAACCCTCAGGCCTTAAAATGAACGAAACCGCCAGAGTTAAACTCCGACGGCTTCGCTGCCCCCTGCTAAATTGAGACGAGAGCTCTCCCGCCCGAGAACTTTTATCTTCAATTCAAACCACTCAAAAGCGGCTCCCTGGCCCCAACAGTTTTAGAGTTTCAGCGCAACTCAAAGAAGCACGCTTCCCCGCCTTTAAACTGAAAAAACCTTACCTTACGTAAATTTAAATCCCCTGAAGATCAAGGTATTTCCTGACTTTTCAACAAATCCAATAAAGGTTTATGTTTCAGATATTTATTTAGATTGGTCTGTAGACTGTGATATGACCTGGATCATAAAAGCGGTGAAAATACCAAAAGCCAGCAGCCCATTGATCGACACAAAGGCAGTGAGTACACGCCAGGATTCTTCGGCAACCAAATCGCCATACCCAACAGTGGTGAATGAAATTAATGAGAAATACACCGCTGACTCAAAGGTTGGAAACACATTCAAAATACGCAGTAAGGTTGCCCAAATCCAGATACAAATCGTGTTCGCGCTCAAAACCATAATGACCGCTGCAGATAAGCTGGCAAACAAGCTTTTGTTCCAGGTATGCCCGTCGTCAAAGTGTTGCTCCAATCTATGACAAAACCGAATGCTAACACCCACAAATCCGACCATCACAGCCATGGTCAGGAGGATCGTGATAGAGCCGATTAGGATTTGAATGAACATCTCAATTTCCAAAATACCGTTAAATTGAAGGACCGGGCTCGAGTTTGCTTCCGTCACTAAACCTGGTGAACCGAAAACGGCTGATATCATGGCCTGTAGCAGTTTCAAGAACCATTGAAGTCAGGATTTTGCCAAAACCTGGACCAATCCCAAACCCGTGGCCGCTCATACCCGTTGCCACGATGAGACCTTCAATACTTGGCACCCTGTCAACAATTGGAACAACGTCAGGCATGCAGTCGATCATTCCCGCCCATGACTTTAAAATATCCGGCTTGCCCAAATGCGGAAACCGGTCCCGGAAGTTTTCCCGGATTTTTTCGACCTGGCTCAGATTTGGTTCTGGGTTTAAAACCCGCATCCGCTCAAAGGGACTTTCTTCATCATCAGCCCAATGGCGCTTGGTCCGCCAGGAGTCGGGAAAATCAATGGGAGCGGCCAGTCTGAATGTGGTATCTGGCAAATGCTCAGCGGCCACGGGTAAGTACTTGAAAAAATGCCGAAAAGCGTCTGGGCCTATGTAGCAATCATGACGGGCACCGCCCGCCAAATTATAACCGCCATCCTCACGTCTTCGAAACGCCAGGGTTTCATCGGCTGCATTTCCGTTAAACACATTTTCCATCGGCGCTGTCTGACAAACCGTTGAGCGCACGCTGAGTTGTGGAATAGCCACGGCATGGCGTTTGAGAAAAAGCGAAGACCACGCACCTGCTGCAACGATAACCTGTTCGCATTGAATTTGCCCCGCCTCGGTTACCACACCTTCAATGTTGCCGGCTTTGGTTTCCAACCCGCGCACAGCACAATTTTCCCGGATGATTGCGCCCTCCGTTCGGGCCAATTCCGCAACGACCGGAACCGCTTGCCAGGCTTCTGCCCGACCATCGCTGGGCGTGTAAGAAGCACCAACCCACGCATGAGCATCGCCATTGGCACCGTTTCGATCGATTAATGCATCAACTTCTTTTTTGGACAACATGCGCGTATCAAGCTGATGTTCCCGCGCAATCTCAAGCCAACGCTCTCGCTTTTCAAGTTTGGCTTCGCTGCTCGCTAGATAACAAACCCCACCACGCTGAAACCCGGTTTTACCATCCGTTTCTTTGTCAACTTCCTCCCATAAACGGGATGCCTCCATCATGATAGGAAGCTCCGCCCGATCGCGCCCGTGTTGGCGTATCCATCCCCAATTGCGTGATGACTGCTCGCAGGCTACCAGACCTTTTTCCAAAACTGCGACTTTAAGGCCGGAACGCACAAGATAAAGGGCCGCAAACATCCCAATGACGCCCGCGCCGACGACAACCACATCCACTTGCTCCGGCAGCGGATCACGAAATCTGACCGGCGTAGAACGTTGAACAGGACCACTGGGGAAATTTTGTTTTTGCATACCAGGAATTTCTTACAGATTTTTCAAATTTCATAGTGTTTTTCTTGTCACTGTCAAAAAAGCTACAAAATTCTGGCAAATTCCCAAAATTCCTTCTATATTGCCGTTCGAACTTGGAATGCGGCTCCGGAATATTCGTTCTGGGGGCCGTTTTCTTTTTGCCAATCGCCAGTCAGATGGGCGATTGCTCAGAGATAGAGAGTATTGAAAGATGGAAAAAGTCCCAATGACCGCTTCAGGTCACAAGGCTCTGGAAGAGGAATTGCAGAAAAGGCAGTCAGAAGATCGTCCTGCCATTATTCAAGCAATTGCAGAAGCACGGGCGCATGGCGACCTCTCGGAAAATGCAGAATATCATGCAGCAAAAGAACAGCAGAGCCACAACGAAGGAAGAATCACAGAACTGGAAGACATGCTTTCACGTGCTGAAGTGATTGATGTAACAAAGCTTTCGGGAGACTCTGTCAAGTTTGGGGCTACGGTCGAATTGGCAGACGAAGACACAGATGAAGAAAGCACCTATCAGATTGTCGGCGATCAAGAAGCAGATGTGAAAGAAGGGAAGATTTCCATCTCATCACCGATCGCCCGTGCACTTATTGGGAAGAGCGAGGGTGACAGCGTCGAAGTTGTTGCACCCGGTGGTGCAAAATCTTACGAGATTCTATCAGTAAAATTCATCTAATACGGCGAGAAAAAATGTCACTTTCTGACTACCGAAGCTTGTTGATCACCGGTGGCACCGGTTCATTTGGCAAAGCGTTCGTAAAACGCGTGCTAACAGACTTTCCAAACATCGAGCGACTCGTGATTTATTCGCGCGACGAACTCAAACAATTTGAAATGTCTCAGGTTTTCGGATCAGACGAATATCCAGGCATTCGATATTTCCTCGGTGATGTTAGGGATCAGGATCGCCTTCGCCGTGCCCTGGAAGGCATAGACGTCGTGGTGCACGCTGCAGCGCTGAAACAGGTCCCTGCCGCGGAATACAATCCATTTGAATGCATAAAAACAAACATCATGGGTGCGCAAAATCTGGTTGAGGCGTGCTTGGCAAGTGATGTCAGGCGCGTCGTTGCTCTTTCCACCGACAAAGCCGCAGCTCCCATCAATCTTTATGGCGCAACCAAGCTTGCCTCCGACAAGCTGATTTCTGCTGCAAACAACATCGTTGGCAAACGGGACCTCAGGTTTGGAATTGTGCGCTACGGAAACGTAATGGGCAGCCGCGGATCTGTTATTCCGTTCTTTCTGAACAAGCGCAAGACGGGC
>JBCCXO010000099.1:0-8541 GCA_039191645.1 Pseudomonadota bacterium
ATAGATCGCGGCAAATGGATCGGAAACAAACTGGAGCATGATCGATCATGACACTCTCATATAATCTGATGCTAAGAAGTGTTGGGTTTGCTGTAAGACAGTTACAGATTTTTGCGTTGGCTGCAGCCGGGGTTATGGCAACACCTGTGATGCAGGCTGCTCATGCGGGATGCGAAGATTCACCCGGGAGGGCTGTTGACTGGCAGGAATGTCGCAAAACCAGTGTTATGCTGAACGGCATTGATCTCGCGGATGGAAACTTTGAGAAAGCAAATCTTTCGTCATCGGATATTCGCAATGCCCGGCTCATCGGGAGTAATTTCTCCAAGGCCAATCTTGTGCGGGCATCTCTTGCAGGTGCAAACGCGAGCAATGCCGATTTTTCGGGCGCAATTGCCTCGCGAACCGATTTCAGCGAAGGAATCTTCAAAGATACCAACTTTTTCAAAGCTGAAATTATAATAAAATAAATGAAAATCTTTTGGATAAATATTTATGAATACTGATTCTATGCGCCGGTTTCAACCCTATTTTACTCAATATAGCAAAAATTACTGCCAGCGCTTGAACGCGTGTTCAAAACCCCATGAATTCCGCGATACGGAAGGTTTATCAGATCGATTGGCGCGTCAGCGGAGGCTGGCAAAAGAAAAGTCGGCGCTTTATAACGCTACGCTTCATCTTAGCTTGATGGTGTGGAAAGCACCATGATCGCAGAGCCGCCTCCTTTTTGAACACCAGGAAACGGGCCTGACCGGAACACAATTTTGCCTATGCAGATTTTCGATATTTTACGCCGGGCTTACGCCCAAGGCCTATCTCTTTGGCCAGACGCGAACGGGCCTTCGCATAGCTTGGAGCGACCATCGGATAATCCGGTGGCAATCCCCATTTCTCACGGTACTCATCGGGAGACAACCCATAATGACTGCTCAGGTGCCGCTTTAAGGACTTGAACTGTTTGCCGTCCTCCAGGCAAATGATGAAGTCGTTATGCAGCGACTTTTTTACCGGAACGGCGGGGGTAAGGTTTACCATGCGTTTAGCACCCGATCCGTCGCCCGCAATTTTGTTAAACGCTGAATAAACATCGTTTATGATTTCCGGCAGTTCTGAGGTCGAAACCGAATTGTTGGCAACATAGGAAGCAACAACATCAGATGTCAGACCAAGTATATAATCGGAATCTTCGGTTTTGTCCTCTTTTTCAAATATTCTATCAGTCATAACACATTATTCTTTCTTTTCTTATTGACCGTAATTTAGAACAGCTTGAGAATCAGCTGACTCTACTTATATTTCCGATATTTAAATTTAGGAATTCGAAATTCAAGTCTCGACTGACGCCGCGTAAGGTAATTTCCACAGTCTTCAAAACCTGATAAAATCGAATTTATCGGGATGGCAGGCAAGACTGTTGCACCTATATAGGGTTGAATTCATTGATAAACTTTATGGTGGATCATGCCAAAAATTGAAAAAACGGATGCAGAATGGCGCGAGCAGCTCACGCCTGAGCAATATCATGTGACAAGAAAACACGGGACAGAGCGCGCATTTACAGGGCCGCATCAACACGAGAAGCGCGATGGTACGTTTACGTGTGTGTGTTGCGGGAGTGATTTGTTTCGGACCGGTTCCAAGTTTGAGTCCGGTACCGGATGGCCAAGTTTTTACCAACCCATAGAAGATGGTGCCGTATCGGAACATCAGGACCGTTCCTTTTTCATGGTCCGTACGGAAGTGCGTTGTTCGAATTGCGATGCGCATCTGGGTCATGTATTTCCGGATGGTCCCCAGCCGACCGGATTGCGTTATTGCATGAATGGCCATGCGCTGGAATTTGATCCCGACGAATAAACCAACAACAGGTCTTGATATGACATCTAATTTTCCGGCCGCAGAGGGCGCACCTGCCGCGCAAATGCGTGAATATCTCACACAGTTTCATGGCGTCACCTTAAAAGACGATTACTTCTGGCTGAGGGCAGACAATTGGCAGGAGGCAATGCGGGACCCTGATCGGCTGCCTGATGATATCAAGGCATATCTTAACGCGGAAAACGCCTATTACGATGCTGCGATGGCAGATACCGTGGCGTTGCAGGAAGCCTTGGTTGCAGAAATGCGCGGGCGCATCAAGGAAGATGACAGTTCCGTTCCAGTGAAAAACGGCCCGTTTTCCTATTCATGGAAATATGTGGAGGGGGGAGAGCATCCCATACGCGTTCGTACGGCACTTGACGGGGGAACAGAAGACGTCTTGCTGGATGTAAACCATGAGGCAGACGGAAAAGCGTATTTTGAACTGGGATATGTTGGCGAAGACCCCAGTCATAAGGTCTTGGCGTGGAGCCGGGATACATCGGGCGCAGAATATTATGCGCTTGTCTTTCGGGATCTCGCCAGTGGCAAAGACAGTGACTATGAACTTCAGGATGTGGGATCGGTTGCCTGGGGGGATCACCAGACGGTGTTTTACTCCAAAGTAGATGAGAACCACCGACCATCGAAGATCTTTCGTCACACTTTGGGTACCCGCCAAGAAGATGATGTTCTGGTTTATGAAGAGACTGACACGCGGTTTTATTGTGGTGTTGGCCGGAGCCGCTCAGGCAAGTTTATCTTTTTGTCTGCCGGTATGAATGATCAGGATGAAATCCGGTTTATTCCTACCGACAGTCTTACGCAGGAACCAACCCTGATACAGGCGCGCACAGAAGGTCTTGAATATTCCGTTGAACATCAAGATGAGAGGTTCTTGATCCTCACCAATGCTGGTGGTGAAGAAGACTTCAAGATCGTGGAAGTTGCCGTGGCAAACCCTGCGATGGAACATTGGAAAGATTTCATTCCGCATCAACAGGGACGGATGCTGGTGTCTCTCGATGCTTATCAGGATTGGGTGATCTGGATGGAGCGCGAAAATGCGCTTCCCCGTATTTGCTTTATGGATGCAGAGGGGAACGTGCGGGACATATCCATGGACGAGGAGGCTTATTCTTTGGGTGTTGCGCCAAGTCCAGAATATGCGACAGACATGTTCCGTTTCACCTACTCTTCCCCGACGACGCCTTCGCAAGTGTATGACTACAACCTGAAATCAGGTGAACGGACCTTGATGAAGGAAGCCGAGATTCCATCCGGGCATGACAGTGCTGACTATGTAACCCGTCGTATCTCGGCGGCGTCGCATGACGGTGCTGAAGTCCCGGTAACCGTTTTGTATCACAAGGATACGCCGCTTGATGGAACAGCACCCTGCCTTCTTTACGGGTATGGGTCTTACGGCATGTCTATGCCTGCCAGCTTTTCGACCAATCGGCTTTCATTGGTGGATCGCGGCTTTGTGTATGCCATTGCGCATATTCGTGGTGGTCAGGAGAAAGGGCGGGCTTGGTATGAAAATGCCAAGTTTGCCAAGAAACCGAACACGTTTCATGACTTTATCGCAGCCGGGCATGCCTTGGCGAAGTCCGGTTTCACAGCGAAAGGCAATATCGTCATTCAGGGCGGGTCTGCCGGTGGGCTTTTGGTGGGAGCATGCGTCAACATGGAGCCCGATCTGTTCGCAGGAGCCATTGCCGATGTGCCCTTTGTGGATGTCTTGAACACCATTTTGGATCATACCCTTCCGCTAACACCCGGTGAGTGGTCCCAATGGGGAAATCCGATTGAAAGCGAGGATGCCTTTCAATGGATCGGAGGATACTCTCCCTATGATAATGTCGAGGCGAAAGACTACCCGGCCATGCTGGTGACAGCGGGAGTATCTGATCCACGCGTGACTTATTGGGAGCCGGCAAAATGGGTAGCAAAACTGCGGACCCACAAAACGGATGACAACATATTGATGCTCAGGACCAATATGAGTTCGGGACATTTTGGGAAATCCGGACGTTTTGCGGCACTTGAAGATGCGGCACGCTCTTATGCATTTGCGCTTAAAGCAGTTGGAAAAATCTGATCACTTGGATGATATTGCCGGAACTGATTTCAAGTAGGCGGCAATGGCTTCCAGATCTGACTTTGGCAACTTGGCCATGTTTTCCTGGACTGAAACCATGCTGCCGCCGGCTGAATCAAACTCCGGTGTAAACCCCGTTTCGAGATAGTATACAATATCCTCCTGGGACCAGGCGCCGATGCCGGATTGTCCGGGCGTGATATCGGGAATTTTCCCCTCGCCTTCTGGCGCTGGTCCGCCGCTGAGCCATTTGGTTCTGTCCAAACCGCCAAAGCCGCCAAGGGTTCTGGGGGTATGGCATTCACCGCAATGGCCGAGAACCTCCACAAGATACTGGCCCCGTTGCAGGACCGGATCGTCACCGACGCTGATCACGCTTGCTGCATCAAGATAGAGCATTTTCCAAAGCCCCGTCCCCCGGGAAATGTTGAACGGGAATGCAAGATCATGGGGCGGGTTTTGTGTCTTTGAAGCCGGTAAGGTTTTGATGAATGCCCAAAGGTGATTGATGTCTTCGAAATTCATGCCGGCGTAAGAACTGTAGGGAAACGCAGGATAATAATGCCGTCCTTGCGGGCTTGTCCCGAAAAGAAGTGCATCAGCAAACTCTTTCAGTGTCCAGTTTCCGATGCCGAATTCTTGGTCCGGTGATATGTTTGGGACGTGGAACGTGCCCACGGGCGTTTTGAGTGCATGGTTACCACCCAGCACCAGTTTTTGGTCGCCCTGGGCATCTTTTGCCGCATGACAGGAGGCGCAGCCGGACGCCCAGAAAATGGCCTCACCTTTTACAATATCCCCATCGTCTTTTAGCCAAGCGGTCACCGATTCTCCGCTCGTGTAGGGAATTGTTAAAAGCCAAAAAGCGGCCAATCCTGTTAGCGCGGCCACCAACCCCACCATCAGCAACCGTTTCATGACGTTAGAACTTTAGTTTTTCTTGACACGATAAGCTTTGTGACACGCGCCGCAATTTTTGCCGACTTCACCCAGCGAGGCTTGAAGTGCTTTCAGATCGGCGGGCGCTGCAGCGGTTACTTTGTCCAGACTTGCCATGAAATCGGCCTGTTTGGCATCGAAGCCAGCACGGTCTGTGAAAATTGCGGGGGCTGCCTCGGTTTTGCCCTCTCCTGAGCCGTCGGGGAACAACGTTTCAAAGTCTGCGGCGGCGGCTTTCATGTCGGTTAAGGCCTGCAGCGCCAGTGCTGCGTCAAAATCAGACTGGCCTTTTGCCATCTTACCGACGATCCCTATCGATTTGCCAACCGCTTTCATTTTTGCCTGACGATCTTCAATCGGTCCGGCAACGGCCATTGTGGCGATCGCCAAACCCACGGTGGCTACTGACAGTGTTGCAAAATGTTTTTTACTGAACATTGTCTTCACTTCCTCCTGAATTTACGGGTTTAAAACACTGGAAGGATGAGAAGATTGAGACCAACAGTCCAGTGAACAGTGCGTCAACTAATAGTGAACAATAAAAAACCCGGCCTTGGCCGGGTTTTGATGGTTTAGCTGGTCGCTGCTTCGTAGAGTTCCAGCACATAATCCCAGTTGATCATGCTGTCGACGAAGGCCTCCAGATATTTGGGCCGGGCATTGCGGTAGTCGATATAGTAGGAATGCTCCCATACATCGCACCCCAAAATGGGTGCTGCGCCATGAATCAACGGGTTTTCGCCGTTTGGTGTTTTCATGATTTCAAGCTTGCCGTCTTTCACTGCGATCCAGCACCAACCGGAACCGAACTGCGTTGCACCGGCTGCCATGAAGTCGGCTTTGAATTTGTCATAACCGCCCAAATCTGAATCGATTGCTGCGGCGAGCGCGCCAGGCAAGGATGTGCCGCCGCCGTCTTTCTTCATCCAATGCCAGAAATGGATGTGATTGTAATGTTGGGCTGCGTTGTTAAAAAGACCTGCGTTTGAGCCGTGACTTTCGCGCACGATGTCCTCTAGAGATTTGCCTTCAAGGCCTGAACCTTCAAGCAGGTTATTACCATTGGTCACATAAGCCTGGTGGTGTTTATCATGGTGAAACTCGAGCGTTTCAGCAGACATGTAAGGGTCTAATGCATCGTAGGCATAGGGAAGATCGGGCAATTCAAAAGCCATAGTCCAGCTCCGTTGTATCGAGGGATTGATAATATAGAACACTTAGAGCTTTCCTCGCTGTTTGCCAATGGGTTAGAGTGCGTTCGGTCGTATTTTTTGGAGTCTGTCCATGTCCTTGAAAGCCTATGTGTTTGATGCGTATGGCACGCTTTTTGATGTTCACTCCGCCGTCTCAAGACATGCAGACCATGTGGGTGAAAACCCGGCGCGTGTTTCGGAGATCTGGCGTAACAAACAATTGGAATATACGTGGGTGCGCACGGGGATGGATCGCTATCGCGACTTCTGGCACTTGACGGCCGATGCCCTCGATTTCGCGCTTGAAGCAGTGCCGGGCACCAATCCGGAGTGCCGCAAAACACTGCTGGATGCCTATCTGTCCCTTGATTGTTACCCCGAGGTGCCGGAGGTGCTGCAGACGCTTAAGGCAAATGGGGTAAAGACTGCGATCCTTTCCAACGGGTCGCCCGACATGCTTTCAGCGGCGGTGCAGTCGGCGGGTTTGACCGAGCTTCTCGACCATGAATTTTCGGTCGATGAGATTGGTGTGTTTAAAACAGATCCGGCAACCTATGCCATGGTGACAAATGAATATGGTATTCAGCCGGAAGACGTCGCGTTTCAATCGTCGAACCGGTGGGACATTGCCGGGGCCACTGCGTTCGGGTTCACGTGCCACTGGATCAACCGGACAGGTCAACCGGATGAATACAAAGACCTTGCGCCAGAAAAAGTCTTGAGCGATTTGACTGGCTTGCTGTAAGCTCAAATGCGTCGCGACAATCTGGCCATTAGACGTTTTTTGGGAACTGTCGTAGCAAGGAAGTCATGAGCAACCTAGTGCGCCTCTCCAGATTAATGCCGCTCGCGGTCTTCCTGACGATGAGCCTGATGATCCAGGCCCTTGTGGTGACCCAGCACGGGCATGCCGCGCATGGGGGACATCAAGACGCCTATCAAAGCGTTATTATTTGTGCGGATGGTGAGCTCAAAGAAATCCTGGTTGATGCCCACGGCCTGCCGGTAGAGCATGGTGAAGCGGGTTCATCCTGCCCGATGTGTCTGGCAGCGGGCAAACTCTTTTTGCAGTCTGCGGAACTGCCCAGTCTCAGAGCTTACTTCGCACAGGGGCAAAAACTCCTGCCTCAGAACGCGTATCACGGTCCCCGTTCGCGCCAGCCAGACAGGCTAAGCTGTCTCGACCCCCCAACATTCATCTGACCTCAACACGTAGCAAAAACAGGATTGTGCCAACGCACCTCTGTTTTGCATGCATTTTGTCAGAAGAATAATCCTCCCAAACAAGGAAAAAGTAGATGGGTAAAAACAGTTTTATTTTTGGAATTGCCGCAACGCTTGGCCTTTTGGCCCTGGCAGTGGCCAGCGCGATGGAGACGAAAGTCGGAACCCTTGTGATCAGCGATCAGAACATTCGTGCAACCGTGCCGACCGCAAAGGTAGCAGCCGGTTATCTCACCATAGAAAACACAGGCAGCGAGGCGGATCGGCTTGTTGGCGGAACGGTCGATTTTGCTTCCAAAGTCGATATTCACGAGATCAAAATTACAGATGGGGTTGCCAAGATGCGCTCGATCGAAGGAGGCCTGATCATTCCGCCCGGTGAGACAGTCGCCCTTAAATCCGGCGCTGAGCACTTGATGTTCATGAAGCTCAAAGAACCTATGAAAGAAGGGGAAACCCGAGTTGTTATCCTGAAGTTTGAAAAGGCTGGCGAGGTTGAAGTGTCTTTCCCGGTCGGTGGTCTGGGGGGTGAACACTCTGGCCATGGGAACCATGGGGATCATTCCGGACATGGCGACCACTCAGACCATGGGGATCATTCAGGGCACTCGAACTGAGGGTGTTTGCTTGGGTTTGCGCTCACGGCAGTTTCGCGATGCTCAACGCCTGCGCGGGCGCGAAAGACAAGCTTTCGCCTCGCCTATCGGCTCAGGACCTACGGGCGGAATCTCACCTACCCCCCTCAAAACCCTTTTTTCAAACTTCCCAGGATGCCGCGGACAATGGCCCGGCCAAGGCTTGTGGCGATGGATCGGGCTGCTGATTTCATCGCAGCCTCTGCTACGCTCTGGCGGCCACGGCTGCCGCGCCTGCGGCGGGTTTTGGTTTTGCGGCGTGAGCGCTTGGTTGGGCGGTCGTCGCGGTCAAAATCGGGCAGTTGGAAGCCAGAGCGGGTGCGGCGTTTGGTGCGGCCATATTCTTCGCGCTCCTCATCCTCGCGGTCCCGCATTTCCTCTTCGCGTTTTGCGGCCTCTTCTGCTGCTTTTTTGAGCATCTCATAGGCAGATTCCCGATCGACTGTTTTGTCGTATTGGGCACCAACCGGGCTCATGTTGATGATTTCCTGGCGCTCTTTTTTGGTGAGCGGGCCAAGTCTGGAAGATGGTGGGCGAATGAGCGTGCGCTGCACGATGGAGGGCACGCCCTTTTTCATGAGGG
>JBCCXO010000100.1:0-8539 GCA_039191645.1 Pseudomonadota bacterium
AACATCAAGCAAAGCCAACGTATGGCAGAGTGGGATCCTTATACCCGCCCAATGTTGACTGAAGTTGACGGTACGGTTGAGTTCGAGGACGTTGTGGACGGCTTGTCCGTCCAGGAAAACGCAGATGAATCGACCGGTATCACAAAGCGTGTTGTTGTGGATTGGCGCGCCAATCCGCGTGGTGCTGATTTGAAACCTGCGATTGTCATCAAAGATAAGAAGGGCAATGTCGCCAAGCTAAAACGTGGCGGTGAAGCACGTATCTTCCTCTCTGTTGACGCAATCCTATCCGTTGAACCGGGTACCACGGTAAAAGCGGGTGACGTTCTTGCCCGTATCCCAACGGAAAGCGCTAAAACCAAGGATATTACGGGTGGTCTGCCACGTGTTGCTGAATTGTTTGAAGCACGTCGACCAAAAGACCATGCCGTGATTGCAACAATCGATGGGACAATTCGATATGGCCGTGACTACAAAAACAAGCGGCGCATCTCGATTGAACCAAACGACTCTACCCTGGAGCCGGCGGAATATCTCATTCCGAAGTCCAAGCCATTCCATCTTCAGGATGGCGATCCGATTGAAAAGGGCGACTATATCCTGGACGGCAATCCTGCCCCACACGATATATTGGCGATCAGAGGCGTGGAAGCGCTTGCCTCCTATCTCGTGAATGAAATTCAGGATGTTTATCGATTGCAAGGTGTTGTCATCAACGACAAACATATTGAGGTGATTGTTCGTCAGATGTTGCAAAAGGTTGAGATCACCGAGCCTGGTGATACCGGTCTTTTGGTTGGTGAGCAAATGGATCGTATCGAAATGGAGATATTGAACGAGCGTATGGTCGAGGAAGGCAAAAAACCTGCTGAAGGTGACCCGGTCTTGCTTGGTATCACCAAAGCAAGCTTGCAAACGCGTTCCTTTATCTCTGCTGCTTCATTCCAGGAAACCACAAGGGTTCTGACAGAAGCCTCGGTAGCAGGAAAATCAGATACGCTTGAAGGTCTAAAAGAGAATGTTATCGTGGGTCGTCTTATCCCGGCGGGTACGGGTGGCGTGATGTCACGCATTCGCCGTCTTGCCGGACAGCGCGATGACATGATCATCGAAGAAAAGCAAAAAATGGCTGATGCGGATGCGCTTCTCACAGACATGAGCAGTGGCGAAGCAGCTGAATAGAATCTGAAAACAAGATTTTAGTCATAAGAACCGCCTCCGGGCGGTTTTTTCTTACGTAACGTAAGAGTTACGAATAATAAATCTTTTTCATCTAACGTTCCTTTGAATTACAGGGGAACTAGCCTTGAAGCGGACATATCTGAAGTTCATCAAGTATCTTGATGTTGGTATGGTGATGGGAGCCGATAGTGAAATTGCGGGAAAAATCCGCATGCAGCAAATCCGCTCGATTGCAGATACAGCGCCAGCGATGCTGCTCTGTACGCTCATATGCGCAGGCACACTTTTCGTCATGCTTTGGGGCCAATCGATGGATTGGCTTTTAGCACCCTGGTTGCTGGTCGTATGGTTGCTGACCGGTTTCGGACTTTATGGTGTCTACAGCAAAAGAAAAAAGAAGAACAGTTTAGCCCTCATTAACAAGAAAACTGTTTCCAAACGCGCGCACAAGAAAGTCATAAAAGTAGCCAGCTTCGTTGCTTGCATTTGGGCATTGATCCCACTTGTGGGCTATCCGTCGGTTAGCCAATCTCATCTGTCCATCATCGTGGCAATTACCGCAGGTATTTTGGGTGGTGGCACGCTGGCTTTCTATGTAATTCCGCGAGCCATGTTTGCCTGGTTGGCGATTATCACAACGGCGGCCAGCGCCGGCTTGCTTTTGGAGGGCTCGGCAATCAGCTTTGGATTGCTTGTGTTATTGCTTGCTTATTCTGCAACCCTCTTTGGTTCGGGTGTGCTGATTGCCCGGATTTACGCTCAGGCGCAAATCTCAAACATAGAGGTCACCGAACAATCGGATACGATCGGGATCTTGTTGCGCGAATTTTCCGAAAATGCACGCGATTGGTTGTGGGAACTTTCGTCTACCGGAACCGTGATCAGGGGAGGTAAAGAATTCGAGATTGCTCTGAAAACCCGTTTTCGTACCCTGAACAGCGACATGGACGCAAAACCAGAACTGGCTCCGTCTGACATTGTGATAAACCAACGTTCGCTTGAACCTCTCAGAAATGCAATAGCTGAGAAAAAGAGTTTTCGGGATCTCGTTATCCAATCAAAAGGTCCTGAGGAAAGCTGTTGGGTCAGCTTGTCAGGAAAACCGTTGCTCAACACCTCAGGCGATTTCGTTGGATTTAGGGGGGTCGCATCCAACATAACCCAAAGGAAACTGGACGAAGAGCGAATTGCATTTTTGGCTCACAACGACGCGCTTACCGGTTTGGTAAACCGGGCACGTTTTTCCCGTGCCCTGGAGAAGAAACTCGAAGACCATCGCGATGGTGAAACTTGGTCTGTTCTCTATCTCGATCTGGACGGCTTTAAGAGCATCAACGATCAAAATGGGCATGGTACAGGTGACATCCTGTTAAACACAGTCGCTGCCCGACTAAAGGGCCTGGTGCCGGACTCCGATACCGTAGCCCGTTTGGGGGGCGATGAATTCGCAATTCTAAGTGTCTCAGCAGACACCGTGCAATCGGTGAGCAACCTGGCTGAAACCCTCGTGCAGGAACTTTCAAAACCATACATGTGTGGTGATCAGTCCCTCGAAATCGGGGTCTCCATCGGCATAGCCATTGGTCCGACGGATGGGAACGACGTCTATAGTCTGTTGAACAATGCTGACTTGGCGCTGTATCGCGCCAAGGCCGAGGGTAAGGGAACTTACCGTTTGTATGAATTGGAAATGGACGAGATCGCAAAAGAACGTAGAAGTCTGGAAAACGATCTTCGGCTCGCGCTTAAAAATGGCGAGCTTTCAGTCCGGTATCAGCCGCTTGTTTCTTCCCAAGATAGCAAACCAACGGGGTTTGAGGCATTGGCCAGATGGCATCATCCGGTTCGTGGATCTGTTCCGCCATCCGATTTCATACCCATCGCTGAGCGCATGGGCATCATTCCGGAAATCGGAGAGTGGGTCTTAATGGAAGCTTGTAATGCAGCCGCGAAATGGCCCGATCATCTGACAATCGCTGTAAATCTCTCACCGCAACAGTTTCAATCGAACAGAATTGTTTCAACAGTTGTAAAAGCACTGAAGGAGTCTGGTCTGGCCCCCGCTCGGTTAGAATTAGAAATTACAGAAGGCCTCTTTATGGAAAATACAGAAGAGGTCATGTACGTCTTGCGTGAGCTAAAGGCCATGGGCATACAAATTGCCATGGATGATTTTGGCACTGGCTATTCCAGCCTCTCCTACATTATGAAATTCCCGTTCGACAAATTGAAAATTGACCGCACGTTCATCAACACTGTGGACCAGGATGACATTGCCCGGAATGTGCTGGAAGTCATCACCAATCTCGGCGAGGTACTCAACTTGAAGGTGACTGCCGAAGGGGTGGAAACGGTAGAACAAGTTGAAATGTTGAAAGACATGAACTGCACCCACTATCAGGGGTATTATTTCGGGGAGCCGCTTGCTGAGACCGACTTGTCTTCCTATCTGCTCAATGGCCTGAAAAGTGAACTCATCGACGCGATGCCAAACCGCGAGGATGCAGCGAAAAGCCTAAAAGATTCGGCATAGCGCTGTCGGCCTCAGCTATTGGTTTCATCACTGGGATGGTTTACGCCGTCATGAACTGGCGCAGGTGCATAATCGAACGGATTGACACCCTCAATGCAGCCAATATTAAAGCCAAATTCGTTTGGGTTGCTACGCCTTTGGTGATGCGTATATATCCCGCAAATCTTGCAGAAATAATGCTTCGCCGTCTTGGTATTCCATTGATAAAGACTGAGATGTTCAGCTCCTTTTGTGACGACAAGGGCATCTACCGATGCTGTCGCAACGTAGGCGGTCTTTCTTCGACAAAGTGAACAATCACAATGGCTTACGTCTTTCAAACCACCTTCTGTCTCAACCTCAAACGTCACTGCTTTGCAATGGCAAGACCCTTGTAACTTTACCATAGGAACACTCTCCGATTGTTTGAACACCAAAATTGGTATAAAAACACATCATTAGGGGTGCAGCTTTAAGGAAATTAAAGCAAGTTTTTTCGGAGTAAGTATGATGGTTTCGAGATTGAAAGTATCCGAGGGGATGTCTCGAAGAGCGTTTATGATTGGCAGTGTCGCGGTCACTGGTAGCGTCGCGCTGACCGGTTGCTCCTCCAGCAATGGAGGGTCGCAGGGGTTAGGGGCAATTAAGCCGTTGCAAAATGATCTACCGGCCGTAAGCCCGTCCCAGGCATATGCTGCAAGATTGGATTCAGAAATCGATCTTCCCGCGTTTGATTATACCAAGATGGATGAAAAATACCTGAGACAATGGGTAAAGTTCAGGAGCCGTCAAAAGCCCGGAACCGTGATTGTTGATACGTCAGGTCCGCATCTCTATCTGGTGCAACCCAATAACAGGGCCATCCGATACGGCATCGCAGTCGGAAGAGAAGGTTTCGCTTGGCACGGAGACGCCGTCATGAAGTGGAAGCAAAAATGGCCAACATGGACCCCTCCCGCCGAAATGATTGCACGTACCCCAGAGCTCAAAGAGTTTGAGGATGGAATGCCTGCTGGCGTAAACAACCCGCTGGGAGCAAGAGCGCTTTATCTCTTTAAGGATGGGAGAGACACGCTGTTCCGGATTCACGGTACGAACAGGCCGTTTTCAATCGGAAAAGCTGCATCCAGTGGATGTTTTCGTATGATCAATCAGGATGTGATTGATTTGTATGAGCGGGTCCCACCAGGATCTGCAGTTTACGTGAAGCCAACTCTCGATCAGGAACGCGGTATTTAACCCTTTTCCGGGGCGCTAAAGGTTGGATTTGTTTCGATCATGGCGTATCGGGCGTAAAACTTGCCAAAATATTACGTTTTGACGCTTATCAAGGCTTGACGGCGGAATCAGCTTCCCTTATACCCGCGCGAACAGACCGATGTGAGCCATCGTTTGTTCAGGACGGCTCGTCTTGAATTACGGCTCAAACAAGGCCTGACAACGCTATACAGATTATTGCATGACCTAACGGTCCTCTGCACATTTGAGGGTTCTCCGCCAAGAAGCGATCTTGGATACGGGTGAACCTTTGTTGCATGGGAAATACCTCGGCGCACGCGCACGGTATTTCTGAACGAAACATGTTTGGCTGGAAAGCCGATAGAAAAGAAAAGGTCTAGATTGTATGCCCACAATCAACCAACTGGTAAGAAACCCGCGCAAGCCACAAATCAAGCGCAGCAAAGTCCCGGCAATGGAGGCGTGTCCTCAAAAGCGGGGTGTTTGCACACGCGTTTACACAACAACGCCTAAAAAGCCGAACTCTGCCCTTCGTAAAGTTGCAAAAATTCGTCTGACAAATGGTTTTGAAGTGATTGGGTACATTCCGGGTGAGGGGCACAATCTGCAAGAACATTCGGTCGTCATGATCCGCGGAGGGCGCGTTAAAGACCTTCCAGGCGTGCGTTACCACATCATCCGAGGTGTGTTGGATACGCAAGGGGTCAAGGATCGTAAGCAGCGTCGATCTAAATATGGCGCAAAGCGTCCTAAATAAGGGTAATTAAGAATGTCTCGTCGTCACCGCGCAGAAAAACGTGAAGTAAACCCAGATCCAAAGTTTGGGGATGTGGTTCTTTCCAAATTCATGAACTCCATCATGCTTGATGGTAAGAAATCAGTGGCAGAGCGTATCGTCTACGGTGCGCTTGATGAAGTTGAGGAAAAAGCGAAGGCGGATCCGGTCGAAACGTTTCATTCCGCTTTGGAAAACGTGGCACCCTCAGTTGAAGTTCGCTCTCGCCGAGTGGGCGGTGCGACCTATCAGGTTCCGGTAGAAGTCCGGTCAGAGCGCCGTCAGGCACTCGCAATCCGGTGGATGATTGCGGCAGCCCGTAAGCGCAACGAGCCTACAATGAAAGGCCGTCTTTCTGGTGAGATTCTCGATGCCGCAAACAACCGCGGTGCTGCAGTTAAGAAACGTGAAGATACCCACAAAATGGCAGACGCAAACAAGGCGTTTGCTCATTATCGTTGGTGAGTTTGAATTTGGAGTTGTTTGAGAAAGTAACGGTCCCCAAGACGCTGTTATCTAGACACAAAGGTTAAGCAAATGTCCCGCGAATACGCAATCGAAGACTACCGAAATTTTGGCATCATGGCACACATCGACGCTGGCAAGACCACGACGACGGAGCGGATCCTTTATTATACCGGTAAAAGCCATAAAATTGGTGAAGTTCATGATGGTGCAGCTACCATGGACTGGATGGAGCAGGAGCAGGAAAGAGGAATTACGATTACCTCTGCGGCAACAACAACCTTCTGGCCTGGTCGCGACGGTAAAAAAAGACGCTTTAACATCATCGACACGCCTGGACACGTGGACTTCACCATTGAAGTAGAGCGTTCTTTGCGCGTTCTCGATGGCGCCATTGCACTCCTCGATGCAAACGCTGGTGTTGAGCCGCAAACAGAAACCGTTTGGCGGCAGGCGGATAAATACAACGTGCCGCGCATGATCTTTGTGAACAAAATGGACAAATTGGGCGCCGACTATTACCGGTCTGTTGAGATGATCAAAGAGCGTCTGGGGGGAACACCGCTTGTACTTCAGCTTCCGATTGGAGCTGAAAGTGAGTTTGCCGGCGTTATCGACTTGATCGAGATGAAGGCTTTGGTGTGGAACGGTGAAGAACTCGGTGCTACCTGGGATGTTACCGATATCCCGGCTGATCTTGCTGATACAGCAGCAGAATACCGTGAGATGCTGGTTGAAGCAGCGGTCGAGAATGATGAAGCGGCGATGGAAGCTTATTTGGAGGGCAATGAGCCTTCTGATGACGAACTGCGCAGACTAATCCGTGCGGGAACAATCTCTGGCACATATTTTCCGGTAATGTGCGGTTCAGCCTTTAAAAACAAGGGTGTTCAACCTCTGCTTGACGCTGTTGTTGATTTTCTGCCGTCTCCAATTGACATCCCCGCAATCAAAGGGATTGACGTAAAGACCGAAGAAGAAACCGAGCGCAAGGCATCAGACGATGAGCCGCTTGGCATTCTGGCGTTCAAAATCATGAACGATCCATTTGTAGGCTCGCTAACCTTCTGCCGGATTTATTCCGGGAAGTTGGAGGCGGGTTCCTCAGTCCTGAACACCGTTAAAGACAAACGTGAGCGTGTTGGCCGGATGTTGTTGATGCACTCAAACGATCGCGAAGATATCAAAGAAGCTTATGCGGGTGACATCGTAGCGATAGCCGGATTGAAAGAAACAACAACAGGGGACACACTTTGTGATCCGTTGAAGCCGGTTATTCTGGAACGTATGGAGTTCCCAGATCCTGTTATCCAGATTGCCATTGAGCCTAAAACCAAGGGCGATCAGGAGAAGATGGGCATTGCACTCAATCGACTCGCAGCGGAAGATCCTTCTTTCCAGGTAAAGTCCGACGAAGAATCAGGTCAGACGATCATCGCGGGTATGGGTGAGCTGCACCTCGATATTCTGGTTGACCGCATGAAGCGTGAATTTAAGGTCGAGGCAAACGTTGGCGAACCACAGGTTGCCTTCCGCGAGACAATTACGAAAGTTTACGAAGCCGATTACACCCATAAAAAGCAATCGGGCGGGTCTGGTCAATTTGCACGCGTCAAAATTTTGTTTGAACCAAATAAAGAATCCGAAGAGTTCGAGTTTGAGTCCAAAATCGTGGGCGGTAATGTTCCTAAAGAGTACATTCCTGGTGTTGAAAAAGGGATTCTGAGCGTCCTGTCTTCAGGTCCTCTTGCCGGGTTCCCGATGCTAGGGGTCAAGGCCACGCTTATGGATGGTGCATACCATGACGTTGACTCATCTGTTCTGGCATTCGAGATTGCATCTCGTGCCTGCTTCCGTGAGAGTGCAAACCAATTGGGTGCGCAACTTCTTGAGCCGATCATGGCGGTTGAAGTCGTTACTCCGGAAGAATATCTGGGTGATATCATTGGCAACCTGAATTCCCGTCGTGGAATGATTCAGGGCCAGGAAGTGCGGGGTATTGCAACAGTTGTAAGCGCGCATGTACCGCTCATGAACATGTTTAAATACGTGGATAATCTGCGTTCGATGTCTCAGGGCCGCGCCCAGTACACGATGCAGTTTGACCATTACGCACCTGTGCCTTCTGCAGTTTCTAAGGAAATTCAGGAAAAGTACACCGGATAACAATTTTAAGATTAAACCTGATGCGTGGATAAAGGTGCCACGCCAACGGATGGAGAAGCCAAATGGCAAAAGAGAAGTTTGAGCGCAATAAGCCTCATTGTAACATTGGCACGATTGGTCATGTTGACCACGGCAAGACGACGTTGACCGCAGCGATTACGAAGTATTTTGGTGACTTCAAGGCGTATGATCAGATTGAT
>JBCCXO010000101.1:0-8506 GCA_039191645.1 Pseudomonadota bacterium
AGTCGCCAAGCTGGTGGAGGAGGTTGCTGCGCTCAAAGCAGCAAATGCCGCCGGCAATACAATGGCAGCAGAAACTTTTTACTATTTAACCATTCCGCTTATGGTGCTCATTCACGTTGGCTTCCTCGGCTACGAGATGGGCGCATCACGGATGAAAAACGTATTGGCGTCAGGCATTAAAAACATTCTTGCCTTCGCTTTTGTCATACCGACATTTTACCTGTTCGGTTGGTGGATATACTGGGCGTTCACCCCTGGTTTAATACCAACGGCAGAGTCTCTCCAAACGGCGAGCGACTTTGGCAGTCCGATAGGGGCAGTCATGGGACCAAACCTAGCGGACAATGCGACCGGCGTTTTTGTTGGTGCTTTTGTTTTGTTCGCTGCCACAACGGCCTCTATTATGTCGGGCTCCGTCATTGAGCGCATTAGGATGGTGTCATTCATCGTTCTGGCCGTCGTGTTGGGTTCTATTGCATGGATCCTTGCGGCAGCGTGGGGATGGAGCGCAAGTGGCTGGCTGGTAACGGATTGGGGTTATCATGACTTTGGAGCTGCTGGCGTTGTTCACATGATTTCAGGGTTCTTTGCTCTTGGTGTGCTGATCAATCTTGGGCCACGTCTGGGCAAATTCAACGCCGATGGATCAGCCAATCAGCTTGTTGGTCACAACATGCCGTTGACGCTGATCGGATTGATGGCGATCATTGTCGGCTTCTGGGGCTTCCTGATGGCCTGCGTCATTTACCCTGGCGAAGCATGGTCATGGAGTGCAAACCAGTTTGCCACCATTTATGGAACACCTGCCAACTTGTCCGCTCTGGCCTTTAACATCCTTATGGGTTTTGCAGGCGGTATAATTGGTGCATGGATGGCAACGCGTGATCCGTTCTGGATGATGTCTGGTGCCCTTGGCGGTATCATTTCATGTGCGGCCGGTTTGGAACTTTGGGATCCGAAACTTGCATTTGCGATCGCATTTGTTGGTACAGCATTCATCATGCCATTTTCAGCAAAGATGATTGAGAAGATGGGTATTGATGATGCGGTTGGCGCTGTCACCGTGCACGGCACCCTTGGTGCTTGGGGCGTTTTGGCGGTCGGCATTTTTGCGGCTGGCTATCCTGCGCTCAGCGGGGATGCGGGCGTGCCACTTACCAGCTTTGCAGGGCAATTTGTTGGTATGATTGTTATGGCCCTGGTTGGTTTTGTACCAGGCTATGTCGTGTCGCTTCTGTTTAAAATGTTCGGCATGCTGCGTGTCAGTGAGGCAGCAGAAATTGCCGGCCTTGATCCGACAAAAGTTCCATCAAGCGCTTATCCGGAAGGCATGTCCTCTCCGGCTCCAGCAGAATAAGAAGGAGGATTACCAATGGGTGCACCATTTGATACAGGTACCTGGAACGGTGTCGCAGACACTTACTACACGGGTTCTGGAAGCACAGAGTGGCTTTGGATGATTGTTATGATTGTCCTTTTGGTTCTGCCACTGATCCTCGGACACAAGCACGAGTCCGATGCCTACAAAAAGGCCGGAAACTAGTCCGATCTTTGAAATGCACAGAAAGGGCCACCCTGACGGTGGCCCTTTTTTATGACAGTCCTATTTAGTTTTTTGAATTGGGAAATTGTGAGACAAATGAATCAGACCGAACTTCGTGAACAGTTTTTTGCCTGGCAATGTCGCATCCGACAAATGGCGATGCGAGAGGATGAGGGACGCCCCTCCCACGGCATGTGTCCAAAGGTATTGAATCAAAATGAGGATGTGTTGGCAGACCGGATCGTAACCATGATAGTGCGCGGTGCTCCGGAGGAGTCCACCGAGTTCTTTAAGTTTCAGGTTCAGAAAAACAATGATCCGCATGAGATAAGGAAAAAGACGCTTACGTATTTGCAGGCAACCCATTACCATGGGCCCAGAGAATTCAGAGATTGCCTGACTGCGCTCTTTTCCGCGAGGTCGGCTTTCGCCCGGGATTTGGCACAGCTTGAAAAGTGCAGCCTGGAATTTAAGCAATTCAATCAAGGGTTCAAATTGCAATGCAACGTGGCACTTCTGGATTTTGATGAACCGGAGCACGCTGCAACGCTGTGGCACAATCGGTGTTTTAACCCGAACTTGGGCGATGACGTCATGATCTTGAAGTTTGAACCGGACTGGCTTGTATCAAGCTTACGCGCTGCTTAGTTCGTGCCAAACCCTTCGCCTGGTTTCAAATACGCTTCGCGCGGTGGCGCAAAAATATCGAAAATGACAGCGCCTTCGGGACCGGCCTTGATGGTATGAGGAACGTTCGAGGGTGTCCGCCAGAAATCACCTGCTTTTGTTTCAATTTCTTCATCCCCCTGAAACCGGGTCGCGGAACCTTCAACCATGAAACCCCATTGCTCTTCCGGGTGATGATGCAGCGTCCCCATCGCATTGGGTTCAATGCGCACAATTGAAATCATGGCCTGCTCACCAGGGAATATGCGAGCAGATATACCTTCGGCCAGCTTTCGGGGAGTGCCTTTCGATTCATCCTCAATATTGTAAAAATTTTCCATGTTTCTACTCCAAAAAATGAAACCCTGCCCGTATTACGGACAGGATTTCAACGCCCCATGCCAAATTGTGTTTACCGTTAGAATTTTCGGTAAGCCTTATTCAGTTGCACCATTGGATGATCGGGTGACATCTGGAATTTTATCAAAAGCTCGCGCGCAATCATATCGCGATCCTGTTGATTGTCCGGCAAATCCATGTCTTCCGGAATTGCCACCCATCCATTGATGTTGCGGTCAAACACCGCAGCCTTGCCGTCATCATAGCCCATGTGGACATCTTCCAGCCAATTGAGATCGTCCCAGCCCATGAATTCAATATACCCTTTAAGGAACGGGGTAAGCCGATCATAGTCTGGTAGAAGGTTCACATCATATCGGTAACCGATATGCTGTCCGATGGTTTTTTCGCGATCTGAATCTAATCCATCGCCTTTGATAAACTGGTCGACGTCTTGGATTTCAGAACCTTTATAACTTGTTCCAGCCATTTTCCGTCTCCTTAAATGTGATGATAGTCTTCAACGCCAACCGTATGATCGGTGCCAGCCAAAGGAACCTGAGCCATGGCCGAGGCTTCCATGGTGAGCGCTGCCAAGTCTTCCGGTTCAAGCGAATGGATGTTTGTTTTACCGCATGCACGCGCCATCATCTGAGCTTCCATCGTCAGTGTGTGCAGGAAGTTGTAGACACGTTCAGCGGCTTCATCGGGATCCAGACGTTTGCGCAATTCAGGATCCTGAGTGGCAACGCCTACTGGACAGCGGCCAGTATGACAGTGATAGCATTCTCCCGGTTCCACTCCCATTTCAGAGGGGTAGTCTGCTTCCGGGATATCCTTGTTGCAGTTCAATGCCATCATGGATGAGTGGCCAATTGCAATCGCATCTGCACCCAAAGCGAGTGCCTTGGCAATGTCGCCCCCGTTTCGGATACCGCCAGCGTAGATGAGTGAAATTTCACCACGTTTACCGATGTCATCAATGGCACGTCGCGCCTGGCGAATTGCAGCCATGCCCGGTACACCGGTTTCTTCGGTTGCGAGGTGTGGACCAGCGCCAGTACCCCCTTCCATGCCATCAATATAGATGGAATCAGGATCGCACTTGGCTGCCATCCTCACATCGTCATAAACACGCGCTGCACCCAACTTCAACTGGATTGGGATTTGCCAATCGGTTGCTTCGCGGATTTCCTGAATTTTCAATGCCAGATCGTCCGGTCCCAGCCAATCGGGGTGACGGGCAGGAGAGCGCTGATCGATACCTGCTGGTAACGAGCGCATCTCCGCCACTTGGTCGGTCACTTTTTGGCCCATAAGGTGTCCCCCCAGACCTACCTTACAGCCCTGACCGATAAAGAACTCGCACCCATCTGCAAGCTGCAAATGATGCGGGTTAAATCCATAGCGCGACTGGATGCATTGATAGAACCATTTAGATGAGTAACGACGCTCGTCGGGGATCATTCCTCCCTCACCTGAACACGTTGCAGATCCTGCCATTGTTGCACCTCTGGCGAGTGCCGTTTTTGCTTCAAAGGAAAGCGCGCCGAAACTCATTCCTGTTATGTAAACGGGAATGTCCAGTTCCAATGGGCGTTTTGCCCGTGGACCAATCACGGTTTTAGTCAAACACTTCTCACGATATCCCTCAATTACAAAGCGGGTCAGCGTGCCGGGCAGAAAGGTGATATCATCCCAGTGCGGAATTTTCTTAAACAGAGAAAAGCCTCGCATCCGATAACGGCCAAGCTCAGATTTAATGTGGATGTCGTTTACGACTTCCGGTGTAAAAATCTGGCTCTTTCCAAGCTGGTACTTCTTTTCTACCTGCAGCTTTGCAATGCCAGTGTCTTTCTTATTCGGTTTTTCCAACATTTCAGTTTACCTCTAAACGGGGGAATACCCGGTGCGCGGGGGAATACCCGCATTGTGTCTTGTTTACAGAACTAGTTTCTTTTCCGACGGCTCGAGATTGTCGTAGCTCCACAGTTGTTTGCCAGCGACGATCTTGGTGAAATGATCGACACCATTTTTAGGCATCATTTCATACTGGGTAAGTTTCCGTGTGAGCCAAGCCTTGTCCAAATCCGTGAGATCGGCGGGGACCGCATCAACTCCCAGATCACGGATTTCTCCGCCAACGTAGATTGTCCCATCATACATTGAATCCCCAAGGTTCTTTCCCGCATTGCCGCATACAACCATGCGACCGCGCTGCATCATGAAGCCTGAGAATGCACCTGTATCACCGCCAACCAGAATGGTTCCGCCTTTTTGGTCAATACCCGTACGCGAGCCCACAGAGCCTTTGCATACAAGGTCACCACCGCGCAGGGCTGCGCCAAATGTAGATCCGGCGTTTTTCTCTACGATACAAACACCAGCCATCATGTTTTCCGCAAAGGACCAACCCACCCGTCCGGATATACGAACGTTTGGTCCATCAAGCAGACCGCACCCGAAATATCCCAGTGAGCCATTCACAATGAAGTTCATTCTGTTCAGAATCCCAACGATCAATGAATGCTTTGCGCCTGGATCATTCAGCACGATTGTACCGTGACCGCTGTCGATCAGATCGCGAATTTCCTTGTTGATCTCGGTTGCTTCTTTGCCTTCACAGTCAACTTCCGCTCTTTTGTTGAAATCGACGTCTTTAGCAAATGCATATGCGTAGCCTCCCTCGTTTTCGAGAGCGAACATTGTTTTAATGTCACGGCCTTTCAAAGGCTCCGTGTGCATTCCCATTTCATGAGAAGTACTTATGCCTGCCATACTCTTACCTCCTCGTCATATGGATCCCACGTATCGATTTCATGCGGGACGATTGCACGGATCGCCACTTCTTCAGAGGCCAGTGCAACCATCTCGTCAGTTTCGTAAAGGACCATTGGTTTTGCTGCCATGGTGTCCTTGGCCATACCCAATTGGTCAGTGGTGGTGACCAGATAGGTGAAAACGCCGTCGATCTCCTCGATGGACTGTTTCAGAGTCTCCTCCAGAGTCAGTCCTTTTTCCAGATTTACCGCTACATACACTGCCAGCAGTTCAGAATCACAGTTAGAGACAAACCGTTGTCCCTCGCGTTCCAACTGTCGACGCATTAGCCAGTAATTTGTAATCTGGCCGTTGTGGACTACAGCGATGTCATTATACGGGTAAGCCCAATACGGATGCGCGGAACGAATATCCACGTCAGACTCAGTTGCCATCCGTGTGTGCCCAATCGCATGTGTGCCTTTGAAATCACCTAGGCCATATTGCTCAGACACGACCGTGGAATCCCCAAGGTCTTTGATGAGTTCCAGTGCTGACCCGATCGAAAGGATTTCAACATTATCGATTTCCTCAATCCGGTCCGCCACCTGCTTCATGTCGCCGTCAAACTTAATTTCATACCGGTAGGCGTATTCTGTTGCCTCCTCCAGTTCGTCGACATGAACGCCAAGTTCTTTGAGAATTTCATCCACTTTCGCCTTACGGCCTTCGATTTCTGAAAAGATACGGCTTCCCTTGCTCAGGTCTTCCTGCTCAGCAACTTTAAAGCGGAGGATGAACTCACCCTCTTCCGGCTCTCCGTATATGGCAAAACCAGTGGAGTCCGGTCCTCTGTGTTTTAGCGATTGCAACATGGCCGTCATTTCTTGGCCTACATTGCTCGAACCCTTTCGGTGAATGATACCAGCGATACCACACATTTGAGTTTCTCCTGTTTGAATTGTGTTGTTTGAAGTGCAGTCCCGCTTACGGCAGGCACTCCATGTAAGTTTCTTTGTCCCAATCCGTTACTGTTGACATGAAGCGAGCCCATTCGTCAGATTTGTACTCATGGTAGAGGCGATACATCTCGCCAGGCAGGCCTTTTTTGACAACTTCATTGCTTTCAAGATGTGACAACGCTTCACCCAAAGACATGGGAAGTTTTTTAACTTGCTTACCAGCTTCCATTGCTTCGTAGATGTTGCGTTCTTCCGGTTCTCCCGGATCAAGGTTGTTATCAAGACCATCGTCCATCGCAGCCAAAAGTGCCGAACCCATAATGTAGGGGTTCACCATTGAATCGACCGAGCGATACTCGAACCTGCCAGGTGCAGACACCCTTAGACCGGTTGTACGGTTCTGGAAGCCCCAGTCAGAAAAGACAGGAGCCCAAAAGCCCGTATCCCAAAGTCTGCGATAAGAGTTAACCGTTGAACATCCGATTGCAGTCAAGGCCTGTAAGTGTGCCACGACGCCGCCGATTGCCTTCAGTCCTGTTTTACCCGGCATCTGAGGGTCGTCCGTGTCCGGCATAAAGGTGTTATCGCCACCGCGGACATACATATAATTTTCTTTCATGCCCGGAAGTTTCTTCGGGTCATTTCCAGTTTTAACAAATTCGTCTTTGCCCTTCGTCCAAAGCGACATGTTATGGTGGCACCCGGAGGCTGAAACACCCATGAATGGCTTCGTCATAAAGCAAGCAAAAATGCCATGCTCTCTGGCGACCTGAGCGCAAATTTGACGATAGGTGGTCAAACGGTCCGCATTGCGCAGTACATCGTCAAATGTCCAGTTTAGTTCAAGCTGACCTGGCGCATCCTCGTGGTCACCCTGGATCATATCAAGCCCCATCTTGCGGGTGTATTCCATGACTTTCATCGTGACCGGGCGCAGGCTTTCAAATTGGTCGATGTGATAACAATACGGCTTGGAGAAACCGTCTTCGGGCACGCCATCCTCATTGAATTTGAGCCACATCATTTCTGGCTCAGTTCCCATGCGCAGTTGCAACTTGTGTTTCTTTTGAAACGCATCATGCAGACGACGCAGGTTTCCGCGGCAATCTGACGTCAGATAGGCGCCGGGGTCATCCTTTTCCTCCCGGTTGCGGAAAAGCGTACAGTAAAAGCGACCAATTTTCGGCGCCCATGGCAATTGCATAAACGTCTCAGGTTCAGGGATGCCGACCAATTCAGCTGCTTCCGGGCCATACCCCATATATTCGCCTGCTCTGTTGGTGAACAAGTTCATGGTGGCACCATAGACGAGCTGAAAGCCTTTCTTTGCAACACTCTCCCAGTGGTCAGCGGGAATACCTTTACCCATGATTTTACCGGTCACTGAAACGAACTGGAGGTAGAGGTATTCAATTCCCAATTCGTCGATAAGTTTTCGAACTTCTTTGACCTTCGCGTCGCGACCCTTTGCGTCGACGAACTTCTCAATATCCATGGCCATACTGAACTTCCCTCCCAAGACCTTACAAATTCTATTTTTCTGATTAAAAATCAATTCGTACCAATACCCTACCAAAAGCATACCAATTTTGACAATAGGTAAAATGAGGACTAAACTGAAAATTGGAGAGAGTGTGTTGTGGAAAATGTTGTTGCGACTGGCATGTCACATTGTCCAAATCAGTCTTTTGCGGACGTCTCAACGTGTATATAAAGTATAAGTGCGTGTATATTAAGTGAGGAGCATGTCTTTAAATTATGGACGTTACTGATCAGCAAAGAGGCGTTTTTGGAGCCCGGGCAATCGGATTGAGGCTTCGAAAAGCCATTGAATCGGGGACTTTTTCCGATGGGGAGCAGCTGCCGACCGAACGTGAACTGGCTGATACATATACGGCATCACGAAGCACGATTCGCAATGCTTTGGACATGCTCGAAGCCGATGGTTTTCTGGAGCGGAAAGTTGGTAGCGGCACATATGTAACCTACTCGGGAAAATCCGACTATTACGTTGGGGATGTTGTTGACCAAATCAGCCCAATTCAACTCATTGATGCCAGAATTGGAATAGAACGGCAGATGACCCGCTTGGCTGTCATTCATTCCACAAAACGCGATGTGGAAATGATGGAAGGAATTTTGGACCGGATGGTTGGTTCGGAAACCGACAGGGACGAGTTTTCGAAATGGGATGCAGAGTTCCATCACCAATTGGGAAGAAGCACGGGTAACCCGC
>JBCCXO010000102.1:0-8367 GCA_039191645.1 Pseudomonadota bacterium
CGGAGCGGCCGTAGCCATCGAATGCGTATGGGCGGCTTACGGTTTCTGCGGTGTTGGAATTGGGATTTGTTGAGAGTTTGCCCGATTCTGCACCTGCGGTTTCCAAGAGGCTTCGCCGGAGCGTGTGCCGCAGATCTCCGGCTGAAGACATCAAATCTCCGCGCGAGGGCCGGCACGCCCAGCACACAGGGCATTTATAAGCTGGCCCTCGACGTTGTGCTTTTATCAATGGGTCCAAACCATACGCGTAAGCGTGTGCGTTTGGCCCGTTACTTTCAAACCACTGTGCCGACGGCACGAGTGAACAAACTTGTGTGGGGAATTCAAACAATGACCCTTTCAGATTTCACATACGCCAAAGCAATCGCGCATTTTGACGGCAAGTGGCGAACATGCATGCACAATGAATGCCGCAAGCGCGAAGTTTGTACCGGAGGCCCAAGGGGGACAAACAGAAAAACAAAAGGGGTGCCGTTATGCGAATTGAACACCAAGGACACAGCCGACGCGGAACTTTCCCCCAAGGAGGCGGAAGAAGTGATGGACCGACTTGAAGAATTCTATGAAGAACCCTCCAAGCATAAATATGTAAGACCGCGCCCATCATCGCTTCAAGAGGCGGCCGATCATCCGCCGTTCAGGTAGGTGACAGCGCTTGTAAATGGGGGCAATTCATTTTCACCCCATTTGGCGCTGAATTTGTAAGCCATGCACAAACCAAAACTGTCAGCCGCGACAATAGCAATTTGCGCAACGCTCCTTTCCAGTCTGGGTTGGAGTGTGTTGTTCCTGTTGATCTACCGAGTTCCGATCCCTTTTTCAGGTTATACCGGACCGTTTGGCGATGTTGTTTTGGACAAAATCATTGGCCCGTGGTGAGAAAACGGACCTGCTTGGTGCATGAACAATCCCTTACCGACACCGTTAGAATTTGAACGATATCCTTCACCGGATATCCGCTTGGCTGCGGTAGAATGGTTCAAATTTGAATCAATTGAGGTGAATATCATGCAGGAACGCAGGGATCCAGAATTCGAGCGCCGCATCGCAGAGCGCCGCAAACATGAACAAGATGTCCGGGTGGAAACCGAAAAGGGCATTCTCGGCGAACGCCGTTCTGGCGATGATCGCCGGGGCGGATGCGACCGCCGCGCACAACAGGTCGTCTATTAATCAACACGCAGGCAAAAAAAGCCCTGTTCATGCCGCCAAAGCTTCCTAAATAAGAGGCGGCATGACAGAAAACGAAAACATCGACACGCTCACGCAGTGGCTTGTTACCGAAGCACGGTTTTTAAACGATGGCGTGATTCTGGTGGACGAATTGGGAAACCGCCTTGTAAAGGCCGGTATTCCAATATCACGCATGCGGATCGCTCAGCGCTTTGCAAATCCCCTCCTCGCTGCGTGGGGCGTGATATGGCGACCCAATCAACACGCAGAAGACTACGTGGTCGCGACCAAAACGCTCTCAACCGATGTCTGGATTGGCAGTCCCTTTCAATATGTCTCGGAAAATCGCCGCTCCCTGCGCCAACGCTTGTCCGGCCTGACAACCGGCATCGAACATCACGTCTTTTATGAACTCGCAGAGCAAGGCGGCACAGACTTTTACGCCATGCCGCTGGAATATGGTGACGGCACCGTTCAGGGCATGAGCATTGTAACCAACCACCCGGATGGATTTACAGATCAACACCTGGAAACGCTGGAAGCCATGCGCCACCCACTCGCCCTGGTCATGGAACCGATTGCAGCACGGCGCTCGCTCTCAAGTCTTTTAAAAACCTACCTTGGAAAAGGCCCGGCTTCCGCTGTCGCGAACGGAGCGATCCATCAAGGTGACGTGACCCGCATCGAAGCAATCATCATGATGAACGACATGCGCAACTTCACACAAAAATCAACCGAATGGACAGAAGAGGAACTGCTAAAAAGCTTGAGCCGATATTTTGAGATCATCGTCACCGCCGTGCACAATCACAACGGAGAAATTCTCAAGTTCATCGGAGACGGCGTGTTATCTGTCTTCCCCATCAAAAACGGCCTGCCCGCGAAAGCACAAGCTGAAAATGCAATCGCAGCAGCTTTTGATGCGCGCACTGCCCTTGAAAACTGGAACACCGAGCGAAAAGCAATCGGGCTGAGCGAGATTGAATTTGGAACAGGCGTTCACCTCGGTGAAGTGATCTACGGCAACGTGGGCAGCCCAGACCGGTTGGATTTCACGGTGATTGGCGATGCCGTCAACGTGGCAAGCCGAATAGAAAACATGACCAAAGAAACCGGCAAACCATTTCTGTGCAGCAGCGCCGTCGCGGGCCTTGCCACAGAAAAAACAAGGGAGATTGGCGAATATTCTATCCGCGGCCTCATGGGAAAGGTTAAACTTTTCACCTGGACTGCGGAAGCAGAAAATAAAATGTGAAACCCGGAACCTTGCCAAACACAAGGTTCCGAGGGACACTTGATGGAAGGGAGACGTTCTGTGCGACACACGCTTGCTTTTGTTATACTGCTAACGGCGCTGACTTTGGTAGCCCCAACCCTCCATGCCCAGGAAAACACGGACCGGCCCTCAACCTGTCAGGCGGTTGCCCAAAATCCACTACCAATCCTTAAGGCAAGCGTCACAAACAGCCAGAAGCCGATTGAAAAATTTGATGTTAAAATTACATATGTCAGTCACTCAACCTTCAGAATAGAAAACGCTGCAGGTCTAAAAATTGCAACGGATTTTGCGGGCTTTGCAGGTCACAACATCATTCCAGATGTCGTAACCATGAACCATGCCCACAGCACGCATTTCACGATTGCGCCCGATCCCCGCATTCCTCATGTGCTGCGCGGCTGGGGCAAAAACGGAAATCCGGCCAAGCACAACCTACTGGTCGGCGAGGCTTTGATCCGCAATGTGACGACCGATATCAACAGTCAATGGGCTGGATACGAACCCAATGGCAATTCAATTTTCATTTTTGAGATGGATGGCTTGTGCATCGGTCACCTCGGTCACCTCCATCATCAATTGACGGACGCCCATTACGCCCAGATCGGTAGACTTGATGTGTTGATGATCCCGGTTGATGGTGGCTATACGCTGAGCGTGGAAGGCATGACCGAGATTGCAAAAAGGCTACGGGCAAGCCTCATACTACCGATGCACTGGTTTGGTAGTTTTTCACTAGAACGCTTTCTGGCTGAAGCCCGCACTGCCTTTCCGGTCCAGGATCAAAGGCAGACATCTGTTACAGTCTCCCTCAACTCCCTGCCCGTCCAACCCACCGTTGTGGTGTTGCGGCCTGAAAGTTCTTTCGGTCTGTATGACGGGGACTGAAGATGACGGGGACTGAAGCACAAAAAAGGAAAGGCACCGAACATTGCCGATGCCTCCCTGTCAAAGCGCCCTATGTCATTTCCGTTTGGCTTCGCTTGCCTTTCGGCCGCGCTGCCTGCCGAAATCGACATTCACGCCTATCTTGATTTTGGCTGCCTTTCGGCCTCCTCCATCCGCTCCCGGACGGCTCTCTCTGCTTTACCTTCAATCCATCTCGGTCATCATTCCGCCCGGAGGCTTCATTTCCGAACCAGTCAGGCTTCAGTCAACTGAGCACCATTTCCGTTCACGCCGCAGTTTCGGTTTCCCTGCCGTTCTACGGTTTATCAGGGTGCCTTCCGCTTCCGAAGAGTGCTTCCGGCACTCCCATCAGTCCCAGACGTGTTCCGAAAAACACCTCTGCTCCCAACGGGACCGATCAGGTACCCAAACTCTGCTTTCACTTCATTCAGGTCTGTTCGATGTGAAAAGTGTGCCTCAACTTTTGCGTTGTGTCGAATCAACTGGACAGTTGCATGTGGAAAACCACAATTACTGATTAAGTTTCAAAAATTTATCCGGTGGAAAAAGAAACGGGCCGCAAAGAGCGGCCCCAGTCACAAGAGAATGTCGTTCGACAAACCCTTACTTGCAGGAACTGTGCCAACCCGGACGCGGTTCTTGGCATCCGGGTTGAAAAGCTAACCCGTTACTCAGCCGCGAACTGGTTCATGGTATTGTCTTCACCAGCTGCTTTGAGTGCCGCATCACCGGAGAAATATTCTTTGTGGTCATCACCCATGTCAGATCCAGCCATGTTTTGGTGCTTGACGCAGGCAATACCCTGGCGAATTTCGGCGCGCTGAACGTTTTTGACATATCCGAGCATTCCCTCGTCACCAAAGTACTCCTTGGCAAGATTATCCGTCGAAAGAGCCGCGGTGTGATAGGTCGGGAGCGTGATAAGATGATGGAAAATCCCGGCATGCATAGACGCATCTGCCTGGAACGAACGAATACGGCGATCTGCCTCTTCAGCCAGCTCCGTCGCATCATAATCTATGCTCATCAATCTGGCACGATCAAAGGCAGAGACATCCTTGCCCTCTTCTTGCCAGGAGTCGTAAACCTGCTGGCGGAAGTTCAATGTCCAGTTGAAGGATGGTGAATTGTTGTAAACCAGCTTGGCATTGGGATGTACTTTGCGAATCTCATCAACCATCGCACCAATTTGACCCACATGCGGCTTCTCAGTTTCGATCCACAATAGGTCTGCGCCATTATCCAATGAGTTGATGCAATCCAAGACAACCCGCGCTTCACCTGTCCCGGCGCGGAACTGATAAAGGTTTGACGGAAGCCGTTTGGGACGCATCATTTTGCCATTCTGATTGATGATAACATCACCATTCTGAGCGTTTTCTGCAGTAACTTCTTCACAATCAAGGAAAGAGTTGTATGTGTCGCCAATATCGCCTGGCGCATGGGACACCGCGATTTGCTTTGTCAAACCAGCACCCAATGAATCGGTCCGGCAAACAATGATCCCGTCATCCACACCAAGCTCGAGGAATGCATAGCGGCATGCACGAATTTTAGCGACAAAATCTTCATGTGGCACGGTTACCTTACCGTCCTGATGACCGCACTGTTTTTCATCGGAAACCTGGTTTTCGATCTGCAACGCACAAGCACCTGCTTCAATCATCTTTTTCGCCAAGAGATAAGTGGCTTCTTCGTTGCCAAAGCCGGCATCAATATCGGCGATAACAGGCACAACGTGGGTTTCATGCGCGTCGATTTCCTTCTGGATTGCCTGGGCTTTAAGATCATCGCCCGCCTTACGTGCAGCATCGAGATCACGGAACATCATACCCAATTCTCTGGCATCAGCCTGGCGCAAAAACGTGTAAAGCTCCTCAATCAAAGCCGGAACAGATGTTTTTTCATGCATGGACTGATCTGGAAGCGGACCAAACTCTGAACGCAATGCCGCAACCATCCAACCGGACAGATAAAGGTAACGCCCTTTAGTCGTCTCAAAGTGCTTTTTGATGGAAATCAGCTTTTGTTGACCAATAAAGCCATGCCAGCATCCAAGTGACTGCGTATACTGGGAAGCATCCGCATCATATGCCGCCATATCACGACGCATAATTTTTGCAGTGTATTTGGCAATATCAAGCCCGGTCTTGAATTTGTTTTGCACACGCATACGCGCCACATATTCAGGATTAATACCGCTCCACTGAGGGCCATTCGAAGAAACAAGGTTTGAAATCGTTTCAATTTCCTGCGCATAAGACATGGGTACTCTCCTTCGAGTTTTTCCATTTGTAAAAATTTGTAGAGTTGTGAAGTTGGTCAGACCAACTCCGTTATTACGAGGATCAAAATCTCCAATTCATCCTCTTTGAGCATTCCCATACATCAAATCAATCAAAAAGGAGAAGAATTTCGCGCAGCACAATCGGTCTTTCGTGTAAAACAGTGACAAGATGTCAGCCCGACATTGGTAAAGTTGTAAATTTTGTAAAAATTGACTGCGCGTTTTAAGCGGCGTGCGCGAACCGGAATTGGTTTTTACCAGCCTCTTTTGCCCGATAGAGCGCTTTATCGGCATCATCGAGATAACCCCCATGAGATGCCAGCCCCGCTTCGAAGATCCGAACACCTATAGAGGCTCCAATATTGACAACATTCCCGTCAAGGTTGAATGCAGTACAGATGTTCTCAAGGATATCTTCTGCAATCCGCTTCGCAACCTTTTGCGGATTCGAACACTTGATCACGACAATAAATTCATCGCCACCAGTCCTGGCAATGAGATCCTCATACTTGACACAAGCCCGCAGGCGCTTTGCTACTTCTACCAACAAATAGTCACCGATTTGATGCCCAAGTTTATCATTCACAGGCTTGAAATCATCCAGATCAATACAAAGGATCGCACCTGAGCAATCTGGATCTTGTTTCAAAACGTCAAGATACGCGTCCAGCTTGCTCCGATTCCCGAGGCCCGTTAGCGGATCATGAAACGCAAGATGCTGTATCCGCTGCAATTCTGTGACATCTTCGGTCGTGGAAACAATACTGCCATCAGGCATGCTTTTTTGCCGAATAGAGTATATTTGCCCTTCCGGCGTTTGATGGACGGCTGCGAAAACACCGGTACTTTCAGCATCTTGAGATTTATCCTCACCCTGCTCACTGCCGCCTAGCTGAGCGTTCACCAAGGCTAGCCCGGGCCCCAATTCATCAATCTTTGCACCAACCTGCAGTTCGGAAGGTTCAATGCGATGAAGAATGCGGAACATGTTATTGAAAACTGCCAAGCGTTGTTGACGGTCAATCAACACCACTCCCTGCGGCAAATGCTCAATTACAGAATCGATTTGATGGAGCAAGCTTCGAGCCCAGATGGTCCCGTAGGTCAGACAGGCAACCATAGCAAACAATCCGAACACCTTCTCAATTTCCGCACCAATCAGGATTTTCGCAGTGAACAGATACTCGACATACCCCGAAGAGACAGCCGCGCGACCATCCACAAGCACCGAAGCCAGCACCAAGCCAATACACCCCATCAAGGCGAAGCAACCCGTGACAAGAATTGGAACAGGATGAAACCTTAAAGAGCGCGTCGCAACCAACGCGAACAGGAGATAAAACGAGGGGGATTTCAGAACACTGCCAGCCGATAACTCATAGGCATACTGATAAGACCAAATCAGAAAACCGAACAAGGTCACATCGCCCACACTCAATGCACTCAACGCCCTTTCTGGCAACGCGTCTCTATTGGCAAGACGGAAGCGAAATACGGAGGTAATGACCAGCATCCCCAAAATCGTGATGACGGTCATGTTTCCCATGGAGCCGCCTGATTTCAAGTTTGATATGACATGGAAGATCAAAACAAACAACGCAATCATGGCTTGCGCAAATGCGATTGATTTTTCACCTTGTCGATCGTGTGATTGAAGAACCATGCCAGTTTTGGTTGATAAGTCAGAGTAAAATGGTTTCGATGTTTTGCCCACGTCAAACCCCTCGAAGTCGATCACAGCCTGGAGATAAGGAATTCCATCTGGCACAGAAAAAGGGGTGCTGAACCTGCAAAAAACCAAACCCGGAATGGCTGCTTAAAATCAGGCGAATTGATTAATGGAACGCTTCTAGCCGCTCACCAGATTTGATGTGTGATATCTGATGACCTTGGAAACGTTGTTTTGCAATGGGCAAGAAAAAACCCGCCTCGAAATGAGGCGGGTCTTTATGGGTTCACATCGAACAGGGTTGTTATCCTGCATCTGCAGGCACGAAGACATGGCTGTTGCCATCCTTCTTGAACTTTCCTGAATTCGGGATGCATCGAAAGCAACGCAACGTGCGCCTCATCTGCGGTGCGGAACAGCTCAAGGCGAACGACCGGGCCCCGTTCGAGGTTAAAGGGGCGGTTTGCATGCTCGCTGATGGTTTCCTTGAGCTGGACGTCATCCAGTTCCGTGCAATCATGCTCGCGGAAGTCGACAGTACGCCCCTTGTGAACAACCTGCATCGGCTCGCCGTCCTTTGTTTCGAAGGTGACGTCCATGAGCGGATGCCGTTCGAAGAGTAGGGCAAAAGCCGTCTTCATCGCCTCAATATCAAGGAGAGGCCGAAACTTGCCAGAGAAGACGAGGTTGTAGGCTGACGATTCCGGCGCAAGACGATTGAGGAACCAGAGTGCCTTTTGTACTTCCGAAAGTGGGAAGACTTCAGGCATTTCGCCAGTTGCTTCAAATGGCACCAATTCGTGCGAAGTCGCCGCACCTGCAGAAGCACCTCCGGAGCCACCTGATTCGAGCAATTTCTCCAGAACTGGAGCAGCGAGGTCGCGAATATTTGGACCGTTTAGAACGGATCCCATCGGCATTGACATACCAAGCTTGTCTTCGATTCGGTTTACCAACTCGATTGCCATCAACGAGTCGAGACCGAGGTTGGTCAAAGGAGTATCTTTGTCGAGACGGGCTGCATCAGTTCCAAGAACAGCGCCGACCTGAGAG
>JBCCXO010000103.1:0-7193 GCA_039191645.1 Pseudomonadota bacterium
GATACAACATGTCGGCAGAAACTCGCCTTGCGACTTACGGAACGCTCGCGCCCGGTCGGGTTAATCATCATCAAATTTCAAAACTTAACGGTTTTTGGCGTAAGGGTATTGTGAAGGGTCGTGTGTTGGAAGAGGGGTGGGGTGCTCAACATGATTGCCCCGGAATTATCCTTGATCCAGCCGGTGGCCCTGTAGATGTTTATATTTTTGAATCCTCAGACCTCGCCCGTCATTGGGACAGACTTGATGCCTTTGAAGGGAATGAATATCGCCGCACGATAACCAAGGCCGAGTGCAAAGATACCACGCTCGAAGTCTCGATTTACGAGTTAAACCTCTGATATCGCTGACTTAAAAAGACCCTCTAAAATACAGATTTCAAAATGGATGATAAGGCGGTTTGATCTTTCTCATTAAAATCTGCCGGTTTGTCACTGTCGATATCCAGAACTGCAATCAGCGCTCCATTTTCATAAACCGGCAACACAATTTCTGATTTTGTGGAGGCTGCGCAGGCGATATGTCCCTCGAAGGCATCAACATCGTCGACAATTTGCACTTCTTGCGTTCGTGCGCAGGCACCGCAAACGCCTTTGTCAAAAGGGATTACCAGACAACCATGTCCGCCCTGATAAGGACCTATCTTCAGGAGGCCTGGTTCAACCACCCGATAAAAACCGACCCAGTCAAATCCCTCAAGGTTTTGGAACAATTCGCAGCTGATGGTTGCCATTTTCGAAATTGCGTCGGTCTCGCCATCGCATAAAGCGGTGATAGTTTTTTTTACAGTTTCGTAGTCGCGCATGGATTTTACTCTGCTGCAATTGCATCAATGGCTGCGATGTAACCGGGGATTCCCTGTCCGAGGAAAACGCCTTTCGCGATGTCGCTGATATAAGAATGATGGCGAAACGCTTCGCGTTCGTGGATGTTTGAAATGTGCACTTCAAAAACTTTCGCTTCGACACCAAGGATTGCATCTCTGATCGCAATTGACGTGTGGGTATAGGCGCCCGGGTTTATGATCACATGGGTGTATATGCCTTTGGATTGTTGGATGGCATCAACGATTGCGCCCTCATGATTGGATTGAAAAGCCGTAAGGGCCATGCCCTTGGCGGTTGCATGGTCCTTGCAGAGTGTTTCTACATCGGCCAGCGTCTGAGAACCATAAGTCTCAGGTTCACGCGTACCAAGTAGATTTAGGTTTGGGCCGTTGATCAGTAAAATCGATTTTTCCATGAGAGCCGATTAGCAGGAATCTGCCGTGTTTCAAAGAAAACTTATCCCCGTATGGAGTTTGTATTTCACACTTTTACGAAATTTGACCGGAGACAATGATGTTTGATGAAACACAGCGATCGGAAATTGAGGAGATAGCAAAAGAAAATGCGTTGGAGCCTGCAATCCTTTTGGCCCTTGTTCAGGTCCAATGTAGAGGCAGGTTGCAGAGGCGGGTAAAGGGGAAGCTGAAGCCTTCGGTGCGTTTTGAGGCGCATGAATTTTATCAACTGTTGCCAAATGCCAAACGCAATTTGGCCATTGTGCGCGGGTTAGCGACCTTTCAGGAGGGCCGGATCAGGAATTCGATTTGGCAACCGTATCGTTGGAAAATGATCGGCCGTGCCGAGGAGATCGATCGGACCGCAGCGCTTGCGTCCTGTCGATGGGGATGCGGAGAGATCAAGGGTAGTTTGTGGCATTGGCTTGGATATGCTTCTGTTGACGGCCTTGTTGAAGAAGCGTGTCTTGGCTCAACCGGACAAGTCCGCTTGCTGATGCGGTATCTCTTGCGATCTGGTGAAATTGAAAAACTCCAAAGGCATGATTGGGCTGGCTTTGCGCGGGCTTTCAAAGGGCCGAGATACAGAAACAAAAAGTATGATCGCAAATTGATTGCTGCTTACAAACACTATTCAAGCGGGTTCATGATGCCTGAAGTTTCCCGAAGGCTGCCAGCCAGAAACGGGATGATTGACCTAAGGTTTGGGGCGCATGGTATCAAAGTGAAAAAGTTGCAAAAAGATTTGCGCAAACTTGGATATAGCCTGAAAACGGATGGAGACTTCGGGCCGGCAACCGAGCGTATGGTGCGCTTGTTTCAGTCTGAAAACGATCTCAAGGTAGACGGGGTTTTTGGACCTAAGTCCTATGAAATCTATCTCCAGAAACTTCCTGCAGCAGCGTGACGTTAGAGCTATCTTCCTTGAAATCAAAACTTGTTCTAAAAACGGATGATGTTCAGATTTTTGATCCTATTGTTTTTGTGCATGGCAAGTCCTTCTTTTGCAAAGGACCGGGTTTTGGTTTTTGCGGCAGCAAGTCAACGCGATGCACTGGTTGAGATTGGCAAGTTATATGAAACGACGTGTGGTTGCTCGGTGGTTTTTTCCTTTGCAGCAACGTCTACGCTTGCCCGACAAATTGATGCTGGTGCTGATGCGGATGTTTTCATTTCTGCCAATGAAGCCTGGGCCGATTGGCTTGAAATCCGAGGCCTGCTCAAGACGGATACGCGCACCGTGGTTGCAGGGAACCGTTTGGTGATTGCTTCAGCAGCAAAGACAAAAGATGGTTTCAATATACTCCACAAAGGTCGGTTTGCGATGGCAGACCCGGTTAGTGTGCCTGCCGGGATATACGGGCGAGAGGCACTGGAGACGCTTGGAATTTGGAGAGAAGTTAGGTCAAATGCGGTGTTCAGTGAAAATGTCAGAGTGGCTTTGGCCTCCATCCGCCGCGGCGATTTGCTGGCAGGTATCGTTTACAAGTCGGACTTGAAACTGGTTCCTGATCTTCATTCACACTTTTTGTTTCCGGCTGAAACTCATAAGCCCATCCATTATGTTGCAGGGGTTGTTGGGCAAAGCATGAGCGGCGTTGCGCTGGTTTCATTTCTCAAAGGCAACCAGGCGCAAGTGATTTTTCAACGCTTTGGTTTTCTTCCGGCCTCAGCTACGAATTAGGCATGGTTTTGTTTTCAGCACCACTTTTGGAAATTGTTTTACTGTCTGTTCGCGTTTCGCTTTTCGCGATGTTATTTGTGTTGCCGCTGGCGACTGCTGTTGCTTACCTTCTTGCCACGCGCAAATTTCCGGGTTGGCATTTACTCAACGCGATTTGCCATCTTCCTTTGGTTATGCCTCCAGTGATTACCGGTTATTTGTTGCTGTTGGCTTTCAGTCCTAAGGGTTGGATTGGAGGGCCACTTCAAAGCTTGGGGATTAGCTTTGCTTTCAACTGGCTGGGAGCTGCGTTGGCTGCTGGTATCATGGCTTTTCCCCTCGTGATGCGTCCCATACGCCTTGCTTTTGAGGTGCAGGAGAAGGAATTGCTGGAAAGTGCCAAAACTCTGGGTGCAAACCGTTGGTCTGCCTTTTTTGCGGTTTCCATGCCGTTGGCGATGCCCGGAATTATTGCAGGAGGGGTACTCGGCTTTGCAAAGGCTTTGGGGGAATTTGGTGCAACGATTACGTTTGTTTCCAACATCCCGGGTGAAACCCAAACCATGGCCCTCGCAATCTATTCTTTTTTGCAATCACCAGATGGGGATTCAGCAGCGATCACATTGGTTTTGATTGGGATTGCCATCTCCTTTGTTGCGATCTTGATCTCGGAGATTATCTCAGACCGAATATCAACGGGCCGCAGAAACAACAGGTCGGATTGAATCGGGTCAGGTTCTAGCTTCGAGAAATTGTTTAATCCGCTCAATCGCCTGCTCAATGTTTTCCTGTGAATTGGCATAGGACAGACGGATATATCCTTCTCCCAAAATTCCAAAATCCGGGCCACCGATGGTAGCAACGCCGGTTTCTTCAAGGAGCGCGGAAGCCAAATCTTTGGATTTCCAACCGGTTCCTGAGACATTGGGAAACGCATAGAACGCGCCTTTTGGCGTTGCGCAAGAGACGTTTGGAATTGCATTCATTTTTTCAACAACCAGCTGCCGGCGTCGATCGAAGGCAGCCATCATGTTGTCGACTGCATCTTGAGGGCCATCGATTGCTGCTATACCTGCAATTTGACTTGGAGCGTTTACGCATGACCAAGCATTGACCGCTAATTTACGAACGTTGTCGTAAAGGTTATCTGGCCAGATTGACCAGCCCATGCGCCAACCGGTCATCGCCCAAGTCTTGGACCAGCCATTCAAGACTATCAGACGGTCTCGAATTTCCGGGTATTTCAGCAAAGATTGATGGGTCTGTCCGTCATAGGTCATCACGTCATAAATTTCGTCTGACATGATTGCGAGTTGCGGCCAGTTTTCGAGCCCGGCGATGAGTTTGTCGATTTCGGATTTCGGGGTAACCCCACCGCAAGGATTAGCAGGTGAGTTTACGATCAACAGGCGGGTCTTCTCATTAATCAGTGCAAGTGTTTCATTGGCACTGAACGCAAATCCATTTTCTTCGCGGATGGGGACAGGTACGGGCTTAGCGCCGGTGAATTCGATCATGGAACGGTAAATTGGAAAGCCCGGATCCGGATAGAGAATCTCGCTCCCCGGCTCGCCAAACATCAAGATTGCCGCAAACATCGTTACTTTTCCGCCTGGCACTATCATGATGTTTGCAGGTGAAATTTCTTCGCCAGTCATGGTCAATACCCGCCGAGCGACGGCTTCTCTGCACGCGAGGGTGCCAGTTGCAGGCGTGTACCCATGGTGTCCGTCTTTCAAGGCTTTGATCGCTGCATCCACGATGTGTTCAGGCGTAGCAAAGTCCGGTTGGCCTATGCCGAGGTTGATCACGTGCTTTCCGGCACTGGCCAGTTGTGTGGCACGGGCTAAAACTGCGAATGCGTTTTCCTCGCCAATGCGATCAAAACCTGAAACCGTATTTAACATTGTCTTGCCTCGTAAAACCCTTATGTGAGATGAAAAGCCATGATAGTCTCTTAAGACCATGATTTGCGGAGTTTGAAAAGAGATGCGGGATCTTTCCGATTGGAAAGGATGTGAACGTCCACATCGAAAGGTGTTTGAAGGGCGGTTCGTGCGACTGGAACCCCTTGATGCCGGCAAGCATGGTGATGAACTTTACGAGGCGGCTACCCAAGGCGATGCTGACAGCAGATTCCGCTGGCTGATGGAAGAAACGCCCCGAAACAGAGAGGCGTTCCAACCCTGGCTTGAGCGTGTTGAAAAAAGTGAAGACCCGATGTATTTCGCGGTCATCGATCTGGCAACGGGAAAAGTTGCGGGAAGACAAACCATGATGCGTATGAACCCTGAGCATGGTGTTGCAGAAATAGGACACATCCACTGGGGACCGCTTATTCAGAAAACCCCTGCGACGACAGAAGCTTTTTATCTTTTTGCAACCCATCTTTTCGACGAATT
The DNA here is from genome assembly GCA_039191645.1 of Pseudomonadota bacterium. Classification (GTDB taxonomy): domain Bacteria; phylum Pseudomonadota; class Alphaproteobacteria; order Rhizobiales; family Rhizobiaceae; genus JAALLB01. The sequence goes on from JBCCXO010000103.1 coordinate 5,348, forward strand.
GGGATATCGCCGGTTTGAATGGAAGTGCAATAATCGTAACGAACCATCCAAAGATTCCGCCTTGCGGTATGGAATGACCGCTGAAGGCGTGCATCGTCAATCGTTGGTAATCAAGGGTGAAAATCGTGATACTGCTTGGTTTTCGCTGCTCGATAATGAATGGCCAAAGGCAGGTGAGGCCATGCGCCGTTGGCTTGATCCTTCCAATTTTGATGCGGAAGGCAAGCAGATCAATCGCCTTGAAGGGATTCGGAGAACACTTTGACGCCTGACCGTGACTTTGCAGCCATGCGTCCTGAGGACATTTTGGCAGCTGATACTTCTGACTGGATTGCTGTTCTGCCGCTAGGAGCACACGAGCAACATGGTCCACATCTGCCATTTGAGACAGATGCGATTATTGCTTCGGGGGTCGCGGCACGACTTGCAGCGTCTTTGGAACCCGAAATCCCAGCTACGTTTCTTGCCGTTGAACCTGTCGGGTACTCTGTCGAGCATATGGATTATCAGGGGAGTTTGACCCTTACATTCGAAGAAGCTTTGGAAAAGTGGATCGGCATGGGTGAAAAGCTTGCAGAACTGGGGATTCGAAAGTTCCTGCTCTTAAATGCCCATGGTGGTAATTCACCGCTGATGACCATCGTTGCCACAGAATTGCGCATACGGTGCGGTACTTTGTGTGTGGCTACCAGTTGGACACGCTTTGTCGAAGCAGGAAAAACCATCACTGCTCAAGAAAAAGCGATCGGCATTCATGGTGGCGATCTGGAAACTTCCGTCATGTTGGCTTTGGCGCCAAACAGGGTAAAAATGGACTTAGCGCAGGATTTCGGGTCGTTTCAGGAAGTCCTGATGTCAGACTACAAACATCTTCGTGCTTATGGGCCGCATGCGTTTGGTTGGAAAATGCAGGACTTAAATCCCTTAGGGGTTACTGGAAATGCTTGCCTTGCTTCGCTGGAGCGGGGAGAAGCTTATCTGGCAGAAGCGGTTGATGGACTTAAAGAATTGATGCTGGATATTCATGCATTTGATCTTAAATCTTTAAAGTGAGCGATTGAATTTCGCGCCTTTTGTTTCCTATATTGGCAGAAGATGACCGGGGGCATTTCTCATGGATACACTAACCAGAATGCAGGCATTCGTGGATGTTGTAGAGCAGCAGGGCTTTTCTGCTGCGGCCAGAAAAGTCGGACGCTCTAAGGCGCTGATGTCCAAATATGTGCGGGAACTGGAGGATGAACTTGGTATTTTATTGCTGAACAGAACAACGCGGCAGTTTTCCCTTACAGAAGCGGGCGATGTGTTTCATCGATCTGCTCTCGAAATTCTCCAAAAAGTAGGAGATTTACAGGATAAGGTCCGGGAAGCCGGAACTGGTCACAAGGGGCGGCTGCGTATTTCTGCCCCGCGCTCGCTAACGGATTTGGAAATTGGCTTGCCCATTGTAGAGTTTGCAGCCGCTTACCCGGACATAACGCTGGATATTGATCTTGACGATGCGATGGTGGACATGGTCGAGGATGGTTTCGATGTTGCCATCCGGGTTTCCCGATTGACGGATTCTTCTCTCATCGCAAAAAAGATGGCAGATGTCCGGCTTATTCTCTGTGCTGCACCAGAATTTATCAAGAATTATGGTGAGCCTGCCTCGCCGCATGATTTGGGTGATGCACCGTGTATCGTGGATACAAATATGATGCGCCGGGCAAACTGGTGTTTTCTGGATGATGATGGAGAAGAATTTAGCGTGCCTGTGCGTGGTGCAATCGAAGTTAACAGCCCGGAAGTGGCGCGTCGGGCGGCGTTAGCCGGGTTGGGAATGACGATGGCGCCCGAATTTTCC
>JBCCXO010000104.1:0-6879 GCA_039191645.1 Pseudomonadota bacterium
CCAACTTTCAGATCCGGGTTTACCCATATGACTTTACCTGCGACCAATGATCGGAGGTCAACCTCCCGAGATGCTTGAACCTCTCCATAGACGGTCAAATTGGGTTGAAACACACCCTTTTGAGCCAAGACGCTGTCAACGGTGTAAACTGTTTTGAATGGGGGGCGTGTTGGCGGGTCTTCCCGTTGGGCAGTGAGATAGTTCATTCCAAAAAAACCACTATATAGAATAGCGGCCATTAGGAGGAACTGACACGCACCACGCACAATGGTTTTGCCAACGGAATCGGGCACAGGGCCAGCTTCTGATCCGTTGTCAATTTTTGCAGCGATTTCTTCATTCTGCTTCAGCATTACCAAAACTCAGCCTTCGTGAGGCTTATAAGTATACCAAAAGAAGGTAACGACAAGTTACAAGTTTGTAATTACCAAACGATGGGTTCGCGACCATTTTGGGTCAGTCGTCGATCAACTCGTCCGCTTTTATCTCATATACTGTACTGCAAAACTCGCAGGTTGTTATGAAATCTTCCTGTTCAGCAGGGTCTTTTCTTGCCTCGTCCTCAAAACTTTTGACCAAAGAGAGAACTTTTTCGCGCGAACAACTGCAGGACTCAATTACTGGAATTCCTTCAAACACCCGAACGCCATGCTCGTTGTATAGGCGGTACAAAAGGCGCTCAACGCTGATGTTTGGGTCAGTCAATTCATCATCCGTGACTGTGTCTACCAGTGAAGCGGCCTCGACCCAGGAATCATCCTCTTCAACTTCGATTTCTTCGTTGTCCGAACCACCGGGTAAATCTTGAATGACTATTCTTTCTTCTGCTTCCGGTAGAAATTGGGTAATAAGTCCGCCTGCACGCCAACTCGTCTCCACAGGTCCCTCCAAATCGCTTGCACGCATAATTTGTGCAACGGCTAATTTCACGCGTGTCGGAATTTGCTCAGACTGTCTAAAGTATTGATGCGCCACTTCTTCAAGCGAGGCTCCTTCCAAAGAAACGATCCCCTGATACCGTTGCATGTCAACGCCTTGGTCGATCGTTAGTGCCATCACACCTTTGCCAAGCAATTCTCTTGGCGAAGCACGACCTTCCTCGACAGCCGTCTTGATTGCAGCATCATCAAACCTTGCATAGGCTCTCACCGATCCGGGCGTTGCAAAATCCACGACAGCAAGCGACACCGGACCATCCGATTGCGTTTGCAAAATAAAATTACCCTTGAACTTTAATGAACTTCCTAAAATGATTGTCAGCACAATCAGTTCGCCAAGCAGAAAGCCAACATCTTGAGGATAGGCGTGCCGTTTCAATATCGTATCGAGAAGAGGTCCTATCTGGATTGCACGTCCACGAACATCCAACGGAGCCACTGCAAACGGGACAACAACATCATCGCCTACCAACTGATACTTTGAATCACCAAATGCAGGGCTGGTCATTCAAAACACCACGCTAAAATTGCTTTTTGTACATGAAGCCGGTTTTCTGCTTCATCGAATACTACCGACTGAGGGCCATCAAGGACTTCATCCGTGACCTCTTCGCCTCTGTGTGCCGGTAGACAGTGCATGAAAATAGCGTTTTCACCAGCCATGGTCATCAAACGCTGATTTACCTGATAGGGTTGAAACGTATTATGGCCACACGTCTCATCTTCAAACCCCATGGATGACCAGGTATCTGTGATGACGCAATCCGCATCTGTAACGGCACTTTCAGCATTCGTACCAATGTTGACAATGGCTCCACGGGCGCGGGCATTTTCCACAATTGCCTGAGACGGGCCGCGGCCCTCAGGAACCGCTATGTCTATTTCGTATCCAAACGCAACAGCGCCTTCAATCAACGAGTTCAGGACATTATTACCGTCCCCTGTCCATGCCAACTTTTTGGATTTTGCGGAACCAAGCTTTTCTTCTATTGTCATCACATCTGCCATGATTTGGCAGGGATGCGTGTCATCCGTTAGGCCGTTGATGACCGGAACAGTTGCGTTTTCTGCCAATTCAATCAAACGGGTATGTTCGGTTGTACGGATCATGATCGCATCAACATATCTGGAAAGCACGCGGGCTGTATCGGCAATTGTTTCGCCTCTGCCCAATTGCATCTCCGCGCCCGACAGAATGATCGTCTCGCCCCCGAGTTGCCGCATTCCGACATCAAAGGAAACGCGGGTTCTTGTTGAAGGCTTATCAAAGACCATCGCCAGCATTTTGCCTTCCAGCGGACGCGTAGGCATTTCATCATTTTTGTATTGATGGCCGCGTTTTATGATCTGATGTAAATTTTCAGATTCAATAGCGGATATATCCAGAAAGTGCTTAGGCGTGGATGTCATGGTCTTCAGCCGTTGTTCTGACGGACCGTATCTAAAGCCGCTCTCATTTTTTCATGAACCAAATGGATTTCCTCTTCGGAAATCACCAAGGGAGGAACAATCCGCACCACATTGCTTCCTGCCAGCACGACGAGGAGCCCCTGATCGCGCATGGCCTGCAATATTTCAGCATTCGGCACCCGGGCCTTGAGTCCCATCAGCAATCCTGAGCCACGGACGTCCTCTAGCAAATCCCCATATGTGTCGAGCAATTCTGCCAAGTGTTGCCGCAACAGTAGCGACCGTTGCTGCACACTTTCTAAGAAACCGTCTTCCAAAACAACATCCAGGACCGCGTTGCCCATGGCCATAGCCAGTGGATTGCCGCCAAACGTGGAACCGTGCGTTCCCAGGATCATTGCAATTGCAACCTCTTCGCTCGCAAGGCATGCGCCTACGGGAAACCCGCCTCCGATGCCTTTAGCAATTGCCATGATGTCCGGCTCGACATTGTGCCACTGATGGGCAAACAGCTTACCGGTTCGACCAACACCCGTTTGAACTTCGTCAAAGATCAGCAGAATCCCATGTTTGTCACAAAGCTCACGCATTGCTCGAAGTGTTTGACCAGGAACTTCGCGTACACCCCCCTCTCCCTGAATAGGTTCGATAAGAAGGGCAGCGGTTTCCTCGTCTATTGCAGATTTAAGCGCATCAAGATCTCCAAAAGGCAGCGAGGTGAACCCCGGTGCTTTTGGGCCAAATCCTTCCAGATACTTTTCCTGCCCGCCTGCTGCAATGGTCGTAATCGTCCGACCATGGAATGCCCCTTCAAATGTGATTATGTTGACCCGTTGCGGATTGCCTGCGGCAAAATGAAATCTCCGTGCAGTCTTTATGGCGCATTCCATTGCTTCAGCCCCGGAATTGGTGAAGAAGACACGATCTGCAAACGTGTTCTCGCACAGTCTTGAGGCAAGCTTGGCTTGGCCAGGGATGGTGAATAGATTGGAAAGATGCCAAATCCCATCGGCTGCGTCTTTAAGGGACTGCACCAAATGGGGATGCCCATGCCCAAGGGAGTTTACCGCAATTCCCGATGTACAGTCTATGTACTCACGGCCATCGGTATCGAACAAACGTGCACCTTCACCCCGGGCAAATTCAATTTTCGGCGGTGCATAAACATCGAATGTATGTTGTTCTTTTCCCATAACCTTAATCCCGGGCACGTTTATCAAGATCAAAACCAGTGCGTGTTTCAAAACAAAAAACCCGTCAACATGACGGGTTGCTTCAAAATCAAACCTTGTTTGACCTTGTGGATGAAAATACTGGGCTTGTTTCCACAGGTCAAGCATTACAATCAAGGTTCGTGCGATCAAAGTTTCCGCATTTTTCAATTCAAGATTTGTAAAACTGATTCAAGTTTCCACAGGTAAATGAAATTCGATTCCCATAGTTGGGGATATTCAGAAAAAATGATTCGTTCACCCTCGCAGACTCTTGTGTTGGGAGTCGGCGACTGGTTTAGTCCTTCGCAGTAACGTGGTGAGGCATCCTGCAACGGGCGCTGGCAGGAATAACAAAAACCAGAATCCTACAGCTGAAATTTTCCAGTTTCAGAACGAGGGGGGATTCTGCAAACTGGAGAAGAAAATAGTATGTCATGGACAGATGAGCGTGTGGCAATCCTCTCAAAACTTTGGGCTGACGGTTTAAGTGCGAGTCAAATTGCGGCAGAATTGGGCGGCGTCACACGGAATGCGGTAATCGGAAAAGTTCATCGTCTGGGTCTCTCCGGGCGGGCAAAACCAAGTTCATCCGGGGTAAAGCGGGTTAAACGCGCGCCCCGCAGCAGCAGCTACAACTCACGACCAAGAAGCAGTTCTCGTGTTCCTGCGCTCAACAAAGGATCGGGCGGATTCAACAATTCAGCCAGGAATGCCGTAGAAGATATGGTTGCACCGGTAGCCAAAAAACTTCAATTGGTGGAATTATCTGAAAAGACATGCAAATGGCCGCATGGCGATCCGGCTACTGATGACTTTTACTTTTGCGGTAATCCAACGAAAGAGGATGCACCGTATTGCGAGTACCATTGTCGGCTTGCTTATCAGCCCACGACAGACCGTCGCCGCGAAAAGAAAGTTGCAAACGGGTAAGTTCACCCTGTCCCGAAAAACCTAGTATCGAACAATTTACTGAACGGCGAATTTGTCGTTCAGCGAATATCCGGCCCCACGGACCGTCCGTATCGGGTCAATCTCCCGACCTCTGCAAACAGCACGTCGCAGACGGCCAATGTGAACGTCGACGGTGCGCTCATCTACATAATTGTCGTGACCCCAAACACCATCCAATAGTTGCTCCCGCGAAAACACGCGTCCAGGTGCACTCATCAGAAACTCCAGCAATTTGTATTCTGTAGGTCCGAGCCGTACTTCTCTTCCATTTCGGTGGGCTCTTCGAGTTTCCCGATCCAACTCAATATCACCTGCTTTCAATAGAGAAGAAATCTTTTGAGGATTGGACCGGCGCAACATCGCTTTTACGCGCGCCATCAGTTCAGGAACAGAAAAAGGTTTCACAACGAAATCATCTGCACCTGTTGAAAGCCCACGTACCCGCTCGGATTCTTCGCTGCGGGCTGTCAGCATGATGACTGGCAACGTCTCTGTTTCGTTGCGCAGACGAATGCGGCGGCAAAGTTCAATCCCAGATAATCCCGGCAACATCCAATCCAAAAGTAAAAGGTCGGGGACTGTTTCGCGGAGACGGATTTCCGCATCATCGCCCCTTGTTTGTACTTCGACTTCATACCCTTCTGCTTCCAAATTGTATCGTAGCAGTTCCGCTAGGGCGTCTTCATCTTCAACGACCATAACTCTTGGGTGCATTACAATTCCTCTATTCTTCTTCTGCATATTCCCTGCGGTTGATACACAGGGTTTTCCTTATGCCTGGCTATTCAGAGACGACATCATAACTACCGGTAACGATGTAGTTTATTGTTTCTGCAAGATTGGTTACATGATCACCAATCCGCTCCATGTTCTTCGCGCAAAACAAAAGGTGGGTACAATAAGTGATGTTTCTCGGATCTTCCATCATGTAGGTCAACAGTTCCCGAAAAAGCGAATTGTAAAGACCATCTATTTCGTCATCCCGATCCCAGACTAGTTTGGCTTTTGCAACATCTTTCGCGACATATGCATCCAAGGAGTCTTTCAATTGTTCCAATGCAACGTTGGTGAGATGCTGAATGCCGCGCAAGAGCTTTTTCGTCGGGAGATTATCTTCGATCTGAAACGCGCGTCGCGCAATGTTTTTGCCTAGATCTCCGATACGTTCGAGATCTGTTGCCATGCGAAGCGCGCCGATTGCTTCTCTGAGATCTTGTGCCATTGGTTGTCTTTTTGCGATCAACAGAACTACATGATCATCAATTTCCTGTTGAAGTGCATCAAGGACCTTGTCGTCTGCAACCACAGTGTGGCTTAAGCTTTGGTCCCCAGACAATAATGCGTTTACAGATCGCGCAACCATGCTCTCCGCATTACCGCCCATCTCAGATATTTTCGCGACGAGGAATTGTAGATCGTCGTCAAAAGCCGTTACCGTATGTTCAGACATGGGTATACCTTTATAAGGATTCGGTTAGGGTGAATCCTAGCCGTATCGACCTGTTATGTAATCCTGTGTTTTTGGATCACTTGGGTTTGTGAATATCGTGTCCGTTTCATCGACCTCAACCAGATTCCCCAAATGGAACATCGCCGTGCGTTGCGAAACGCGAGCGGCCTGTTGCATCGAATGTGTTACAATCACGATTGTGTAGTTCTCCCGAAGTTCATCGATCAATTCTTCGACCTTAGCGGTGGCAATGGGATCAAGTGCAGAACAAGGCTCATCCATCAAGATTACTTCAGGACTCACAGCAATTGCCCGCGCAATGCACAGGCGCTGCTGCTGCCCGCCTGACAGGCCTGTACCCGGGCCATCAAGGCGATCTTTAACTTCATCCCAAAGCCCAGCTTTTTGAAGACTTGTTGTCACAATCTCTTCGAGTTCGGCCTTAGAACGGACTAGCCCATGGATTCGCGGTCCGTAGGCGATGTTTTCGAAAATTGATTTTGGAAATGGATTGGGTTTTTGGAAAACCATCCCCACCCTTGCACGCAATTCGACCACATCAATGTCCCGATCATAGATATCGTTGTCGTCGAGCGTGATTTCACCAGAAACTCTGCAGACATCTATTGTATCATTCATACGGTTCAAACAACGAAGGAACGTGGACTTGCCACATCCTGACGGGCCAATCAGTGCCATCACCTGACGCTCTGGAATATCGAGATCCACATCGAAAAGAGCTTGTTTTTCTCCGTAGAATACGGAAACGGCCTTTCCTGCCATCTTTATCGGGTTGTTGGAAATTTCAGCCAAGGTCTTTTCCTGTTGTTCTGTCGTTAGAAAATTCATGAAAGTTACCCCTTCTACCAGCGGCGTTCAAAGCGTTTCCGCAGCAGTACGGCAACAGCGTTCATAA
>JBCCXO010000105.1:0-5736 GCA_039191645.1 Pseudomonadota bacterium
CAATGGCATGCGCGGTGTGGCATATAGTAGGTTTTGAACAACTGGCAATGCCGGGCAGTAGGTATCGGGCGAAAGTTGAAAATAGTATGGATCTAACCCTTTTTCTTTGAGCGCTTCCATGACTACGGGCCGTGCATTGATCAGGCTTAATACAAGGTTCGGGTGTAGTTCTGGGTCGATTACCTGATCGAGAGCGCGCCGAAACAGTGCACCTGCACCACCGATTTTTTCAACCAGTTCACACCAATTTCGGCGCAATTCTTCCTTTGTGGTGGCGCCGCCGCGCGCTGGTTCGAGCCAGTCGGCTTCCAGAATGTCCACGCTGTTTCCGACGCGCTTCGCCTCGGCAGCGAGCGGGTGTTCGCTTGCAGTCTCTTGTGGACGATACTGAATCGACATCAGCACATTTGCACCAAAGTCACCCTGAAACAGAATAGGACGCGAGTTTGCATATCCGATCCGGGTTGCAATCGTGATCTGATGCAAATCGGATACATCTGTTTCGCCAATCTTAATCGTACCGGCTGTTGGAATTAGTTCTCGCGCAATGATTTCAGCAAAAGCGCGCCGATCTTCGTCACGGGGTGCCGTTACACCTATCAATCCGCCCCCCGGTAAGTGCGCCGAGATGTTTTCGATCACTGCATTGCCGTCACCATCCCGTACAGTCACATCGTTGAGTAAAATATCCCCCCGCAGGTGCGGAATGGAGTCAGGTTGGCTGTGCAAGAGATGTTCGTCGACCATACCAGGAGGAGCAAACCTTTCTGTGATGGTGTCCCAGCGCAAGGACATATCTTGTGACTGGTTGTAATAAGCGAGGAGTTCTTTCCATGGGGAAGACAAGTCCTTGTACGCAGCAAGAGCGGCGACAAGCGCACCAAGGCTTACCTGTCCGATGATGACGAGGTAGCCGCCAATCGAGTAAAACAATAATGGCGTCAATTGAGTAATGAAGTTGTTTAGGAACTTCATGAAGAATTTTTTCTGATAGATTTGAAAACGGATTTCAAACAGAAGACCGAGGCGGTCCGTAATCATAGCCAGTCGATAACGCCAACCGGCATTTATCCGGAGGGTTGATGCGCCGGCCGCGCCCTCGCCAATCTCGGCAGCAAGCGCACGCACTTGCACGACACGTTTCTTGTTCAATAGATTGATTTGGCGTTGAAGTTTTGGAATGATCCATGCTTGCAGTGGGATCAGGGCGCAAGCCGCAATCCCAAACGTGATGGATTGTGCAAAGAGGAAAGCGAGAATTGTGAGCATTTGGCCGGCTTGCAAAACCGGTTGTGCCAAGGCGTCGCCCATCAAACCACCCATTGGTTCGCTTTCTGCGGTGACCATTGAAACAAGCTCACCTTGTGATGTGCGTTCAAAATAGGGTTGAGGGAAGCGCAAGATACGCGCAATTAAGGTATAGCGAAACCTGCGCAAGAGGCGTTCAGACAATACGCCCTTCATAGTGTTGATGCGCATTTTCAAGAGGCCGTGAAGCAGTACAGCCACCAAGAAACACCCACACAAAATCATCAGGTATTGGATTTGTGTGTAAGTTACACCATAAGTTGTGATCACACTGGTCGGTGCATCAATGGCACCATTGATAATCTGCTTGGGCAGTTCAAGAGTGAGATACAAAAGGGGAAACAAAAACAGCGTAACGACCAGAAGAATGATCTGATCGCGCTTGGAGTACTTCCATATGAAACTGAAAAGGGAGTTTTCGATCGGACACCCCCAATCTTTTCCGAATTTCCCCAGTGCCCGCACAAAAAAACTAAACCGGACGATCCAGACCTTACCTGCCAAAATGCACGGATCAATTGATTTTATTTAGAATCGCGGTCAACAATGCCAAAAACAAGGAGGTAAGCCATTGGAGGCTGCCAGTATTTTAATCCTATTGGCCGCGTTTCAGGTCAAACACATGTTAGCAGACTATTTTCTGCAAACATCTCTGATGCTGGCCAACCGGGCCGTGTATCTGCATCCTGGCCGTGCATTGCATTGTTTGGTTCATGTGGTCGGTTCACTTTTGTGCTTGTTGGCGTTCGGCATCCCGGTTGCCTTGATCATTCTCGTACTGGTCGCAGAATGGATCGCGCACTATCACATCGATTTTGCTAAAGGGGTTTGGTCAGACCGTGCTGCACATACGCCATCTGAAGCAAGCTATTGGCGGGCCTTCGGAGCGGATCAATTGTTGCATCAATTGACTTACGTCGGGATGGTGTGGGCGGTCACCTGAATACGACAGCCAAGTCTTAACGTAAGTTCACGTTGATTGTCTGATGGTCAACATTTGTTGCGCAAAATTTAAAGTGCGGGCTCGCATATAACAACTTGTTTATCTGTGTCAGTATGCACTGTTAGGAATTGTTGCTCTTTCTTTACACTTTCTTGTATTTAAGATGTTGTTATAAAAACTTTTTCCAGACAGATGTTCTCCAGATTGTGGTAAAGATCAAACAGTCTTGCCGGTGTTAAGGGTTCCTGTGCCGATCCTGACCTTTCCAGATTTAATCAAAACCGTACAACCACATCTGGCCGTGTTAATTCTGATTTAACCTCTCCTATCAAAAACCCATGATTAGTGGGGGCGTGGAAATGGGGATTTCCATGCAGAGCGTGAATGTGTCCGCCAATACTGGCGGATTGGTGGGGGAAACCATCAACGATCAACACCACGGTGTGAACCTTCTGTTCCATTCGGATGAAGTGAATGCCGATAGTGACTTCCGCGATGTAGTTGACTCTGTTGGGGCGCAAACGATCCGCTATCCCGGCGGGACAATTGCAGAAGAGTATTTTGATCTCGCTAATCCCAATGCGCCTATACAGGTCAACATTATTGATATGATGCATGGCGAAGAAGCTGTGCGCACTCGTGATGTTCTCACACTCAGCGAATACCTAAATTTTATCTCAGACACGGATAGCCATCCGGTCATTTGCCTGCCTACATACCGCTATTTTGACCTTACTTCTGGCAAAATTGACCCGGCTGCGGAAACAGAAATCAAAACGTTCATCCGCGAACTTTTGTCCGATCAGTACGGATCGGCAAACGATGTGACGATTGAAATTGGGAATGAATTTTATCAGTCTCGCTTTCTGTGGACGGATGCCCAATTTGCAGAAGTTCAAGCGCAAATTGCCGAGTGGATTCATGAAGAGGCCAGCGATCTGGGCCTTCGGAGTGAGATTGACATCTTTGCCCAAGCCGGCCGCAACTATTCCGATAACGCTATGATGGCTAGCCACTTTACTGGGCAGGATGCAGACCACGTTGATGGAGTTGTATCGCACTTTTATGGCGCGAATTCATCCGGGAATACGCTTGGAATTGGCGGCGGAATCGCGGATCGGCTGGATGATATCAACGCGGTTTGGGGGTCTGTGCTTGGCGACGACTTTCAGCTTGCTGTAACGGAATGGAATGTTGGTGAGGACGGCCAGGACAATACATTGATTAACGGGATCATGCGTTCCGCACCCCTGTTGCGCATCTATGCTGAGATGATCGAAGCGGGTGTGGATATTGCCACTATTTGGGCCGCACAAAGCAACACACCCGCTGCACTCAGCAACAAGGAAGGAACTGGAAGCGATCTTTCACCCACAGGACTGTTTTTATCGATGTTGGCCGATTCGACAGAAGGCAAACGTTTGATTGACCCAGATGGTCATTTTAAGCTTGAAAACGTTTCGGGCACAGATCTTGGCTATACCTATTCATTTGAAAATGACCAGTCATCGGTCACCTACTATGTGTCTGGCGTGGATCAGGTCATTGATCTTACTGCGGATTTGACCCGGTTTTATTCCGATAACGCAATGGTGTATGTCCGCGTGCTGGGTGCGGCTGAAGGCACAACAGGTACTGAGTTTTGGTCTGATGCGCAGATTTATCACTTCCCGGATGTTACTTTGGAAGGCGATGAAACCAATTGGACCCTGGATTTGACGATTGAACCATATCAACTCGTCGAAGTGCATGTCTTGGAGCCCGGTGTTGAATTGCCATTTCTCACGCCGGACCAGCAGCCTGCCGAACCTGAACCTGAGCCTTATGCTGGGACAGAGGGTGATGATCATATTTTTGCTGCGCAAGGAGATGATCTTGTCGATGGCGGGGCGGGTGATGACGTGGTCGGCGGCGGCGATGGCAAAGACATGTTGTTTGGCCAAACCGGAGATGATGAATTACGCGGCGATGCGGGCAATGACGCACTTTATGGTGGTCGGGGGTCCGACGCACTTTGGGGCGGAGCGGGAAATGACATTATGCGCGGCAATCGTGATGACGATGACCTGCGAGGCGGCAATGGCAGTGACAACCTATATGGCGGCCATGGCCATGACGTGCTGTTTGGCGACAAACACCGCGACTATCTTCTAGGAGAAAATGGCAATGATCGGCTTGACGGTGGATCGGGCAATGACAATCTGACCGGTGGCGCGGGTGCAGACACTTTTGTCTATCGCGACAATGCTTACGGCTATGATCGCATCAAAGACTTTGAAAAAGGTATCGATAAGATTGATGTTACGCATTTCGGATTTACCACTTTTTCACAGTTTCAGACTCTTGCCTCGCAAACGGAGTTTGGACTGCGCATCGACTTTGGTAGTGGCAATGTGTTGATGCTGGAAGGTCTGAACTATGACGATCTCATTGCGAGTGATGTGCTGATTTGATGTCCCCTTCGCCCCGGCAACCGTACCTCTCAGGTTGTCGGGGACAGCTCGGAAACTTCAGACCGGCAAAGCGGTTGAGCGAAACACAGTACGCAACGCGAAACTGGACTGCATCTGTGCGACTCCAGGCAGGCGGGCTAGATATTGGCGATGAATGCGCGAAAAATCATCAGAGTCTTCTGCCACCACCTTAAGTATGTAGTCTGCCGAGCCAGCAGTCAGATGGCATTCCAGGACATCAGGAATGCGAGCAACGGCTTTTTCAAACGCTTCCAGTATATCCTCAGTCTGGCCTTGCAATCTGATTTCTACAAACACAGTGGTCGGTACACCGAGTTTGCGTGCGTCCAGCAAGGCAACGTACTCCTTAATGTATCCGTCGCGCTCCAATCGCTGAACCCGCCGGTGACAGGCGGATGCGCTCAGGTTTACAGCCTCTGATAGCTCTGCATTCGACATACGCCCTTTGCGTTGTAAGGCGCGTAAAAGCCGGCGGTCTATGTCATCGATATCCATTCTGCGCAAGGAATATGCAGAAAAAAAGCTGTGTACAGGAGAATCATGAACTTGATTAAAATAAAGAGCCGCGTCTAACGCGGCTCTTGCATGGGTGAAATTTGCGTTTCAGTTATTTTGCGAGCGAGTCGCGAATTTCGGTTAGAAGATCGATCTCGCTTGGACCGGCCGGTTCTTCTTCGGCCGCTTCTTCCTGCTTCTCGGAGGCTTCTTTGACTTTATTTACGTAACGGACAAGCATGAAGACGACAAAAGCAATGATCAAGAAGTTGATAATCGCCATGATGAAGTTACCCCAAGCGAGATAGGCCGCCCCGTCGCCTTCGCCGAAGCTTGTGCCCATTGAGGAGAAATCAACTCCGCCCATAAAGAGGCCGATGATCGGGTTGATCAGGTCATCGACGAGCGATGTCACAATCGCCGTAAACGCTGCACCCATGATGATACCAACAGCCATGTCCATGACATTGCCCTTGGCGATAAAGTCTTTGAATTCTTGAATCATATCCCGTTTAG
>JBCCXO010000106.1:0-5548 GCA_039191645.1 Pseudomonadota bacterium
TCGGACTAAAGCTCAAATAGATTACCATAGGTCAACGCAAAATTAACTAGAATGTAGTGATAATCTTCAAGTTGTAGCAGGGGCATGGCGGTGGCTGAAGAAGGTCAAATGTTCAATTCGGGTGGAATCTTACCGACACCTTCGTTGATCGAAGCATCGAATGAAGAAGTGCGCAGTTCAAAAATGCGCATGATTGGTCGAATTGCGCCTGTCGCTTCGGTATCACAACTTCTTTTCGGTCTTTGGTTTTCTCTGGCATATAGCAGTTTCACCCACATTTCCGGCCTGCTTTGGTTTATCATTTTATTTGTGACGGTTTCGCCGGAACTTCCAGGCGTCAGAAATTTGAAAATTATTCCCTCCAGCCTCAAAAACGGAAGAGACTTTGGAATCACACGCGCTGCTTCGCTCGGGATTATATGGGGACTGTTTCCGTTTCTGATGGGACACATCGGGAACGACACTCAAATGCTCGCCGTTTTCCTGGGTCAACTGGCGGTCGTCGCAATTACTGCAATTTACTTTTTCGCAATTCCTCGCAGGGGTGCGGCATTTCTTGCACCTGCCGCGTTTGGTGCTGCCGGGTTTGCCTCCAGCGAATGGTTCTTCGTCCATACGCTTCCCTTATCCGCATTCCTGCTGACAATCTTTATGTTTGCCATCGGATTTGGATATTTGTTTACGCGACAGGTAGCCAAAAACACACACTCTGAAATTGCGATGAGTAAGCGGGACAGCATCATCGGGCTGTTGCTCGCAGAAGGAAATGCAAAGGGCCATGCAGAATGGTTGCTCCAGATTGATCAATCCGGCCGCATCATGAGTTGCCCCGAAAAATTTCTGCACTCATGTGAGATCACCAACGACCAGATCATCTACGCACATTTTGTCGAGGTTTTGAAACTCTTGTCGGTTGATGAGACTGTGCTTACGGAACTTACTGAGAAAATCCATAATCAGGATGTTTTCATTGGGTTCGAACTGTCATTGACGATCGCCGGGCAACCTGCACATTGGAGTATTGCCGCGCTCCCCACACAAGATGGGCAAAAGGAATTTACCGGCCATATTATTTTGATTTCAGACAGAACGGGCGAAAAGATTGCAGAAGAAGAGCGCAGCAAACTGGCGCTAACCGATCCGTTAACCGGCCTGATGAACCGTGCCAGATTTTCCGCTGAAATTGACCGAGAGACCGCGAAACTTGAACGCTACGGAACAAACTTCACCCTTATGTTCCTGGACCTCGACAAATTTAAACTCGTAAACGACATGCGTGGCCACCTCGTGGGAGACAAACTTCTCAAACTGGTTAGCGAGCGCATCCTAGATGTTGTGCGAGAAACCGATTCTGTAGCGCGTCTCGGTGGCGACGAATTTGCAATACTAATGCGTGATGATTGTGACGCGGGTGCAGCAGCACGGCTAGCAGCAAGGCTTCTGCAAACAGTCTGTAAAAAATATGAGATCGATGGGGAGTTTCACACCATCGGGGTGAGCATCGGAATTGCACTGGCACCGTTAAATGGCACGCGACCAAACCAGCTCCTGCGCAATGCAGACTTGGCGCTTTATCGCTCAAAAGCTGATGGCCGAGGGGTGTTTAGATTCTTCGAAAGTCAAATGGATGCGGATCAACGTGAAAAACGCATGTTGGAACTCGAATTGCGTGAGGCGCTTGAACAAGGACAATTTGAACTGTTCTACCAGCCGATTATCTCAACAGCGACCGGATTTGCAATCGGAATGGAAGCACTGATCCGATGGAACCATCCGATCAGAGGACGGATTTCACCAGATGAGTTCATGCCGATCGCCGAGCAAACATCACTCATCCAGGAAATTGGGAACTGGACAATCCGAGAAGCTTGTTCAGCCGCAATAGAATGGCCTGACGGCATGCGGATATCGATTAATCTGTCCGCCCAGCATCTAATTGGCAGTGATATTGTCAACATCACCAAATCTGCATTGAAAGACACCGGTCTTTCACCAGACAGGCTGGAACTCGAAATCACAGAAAGCCTCTTCATCAACAATGCTGAAGAAGCAGCTCAATTGCTCAATGCATTAAAGGCGCTTGGTGTTGATATTGTGCTCGATGATTTTGGAACGGGATATTCAAGCCTGTCATATATTTTGAAATTCCCATTCGACAAAATCAAAATAGACCGTTCGTTTGTTATGGCTTCGAGCGATGATCACGCTGCGCGCGCGATTTTGAGAATGATCAGTGGCTTGGGAGAGCAACTTGGTATTCGCATCACAGCAGAAGGCGTCGAAACACGCGAACAGGTAGAATTCCTTCAAAGCATCAAATGTGACGAATTCCAGGGTTTTTACTTCGCAAAACCGCTTTCCAAGGCCGATTTGTCATATTTTATCACAAATCAGCACAAAAATTTGGATAAAGAGCTATCCGACACATTCAAAGCAACGGCATAACAATAATTAATATTAAAGATCAGTCGCTTAACCAATCATTTACCATACATCGCTAAACTAAAAACTGTAGCATTCTGGGGAAATGAAATGCGGACTACATTATCTATTACTATCGCGACCCTTCTTCTAGTCAGCCCAGCAATCGCAGCTGATGTGGTTGAATCCGATCAAGTGGTTGAATTCGATACCGGCCGTTTTGATTGGTCTGGCATATATGTCGGCGGAACCATTGGTTACGTCTACGCATATGACGACGACCCAGCATTTCCGATCGCACCGGGCGTAATAATCCCACTCGAATCTGAGGGCGAAAACAACACCGCTGGTGGGTTTGTTGGCTATGCCTATCAAGATGGGGATTTTGTCTACGGTGCTGAATACGAATATGTTGATCTCGACACGCAATTCATCGGGCAAGGTGTCGGCCCAATTCCAGTATTTATTGAAGATGCCCATGCCCTAAGAGCCCGGATTGGGTATGCTTGGGGAGAATCTACTCAGCTTTATGGCTTCGGTGGCGCAATGTACACCCGCGTGAACATAGGCTTGGAAGATTGGACACCCATTGTGGGCGGTGGTATCGACTATGCACTTACCGATAATCTAATCGTCGGCGGACAATATACTTATAGTTGGTATGACGGATATGACGGAACCCCGATTGAGGGCACCTTCGACTATTTCGCAGCCAGGGTCGCAATAAAGTTCTGATCTACTTCAAAACACACTGATACTTTTGATAAGCCGGGAGACCGGCTTTCAGTCTATTTTCAGGCCGAAATGGGAAACCGTATTGGCAGGATATGTAAAGGTGTAGTCAGAGCTTAATCGTTTCACTCTTTGCACCGATATAAATTCAGCAAACCCTCGTAGGACGATTGTGCTTCGTCGGACCAATGAGCTTACTGAAACGCTTGAAAAGAGACTGGTGTCATCCGCCTTTCAACGTTTTGATGCACAACGAATAGAATTGAGGAAAACGTTTTCTTCTGGTGTATGCTATGCGAATACCATCATTTCAGGTCTTAGCTCCCTGTGAGCAGAAGTTCCACAGACAGTTCCAAAACCCACAACGCCCATATGGCTTGGCTCGATGGCGAATACATGCATGATCGCTATTGGCGTTACAACACCGAGACAAACGTCTTGCAAAAGCAAGTCGGCGAGTACTACGAGGATGTTGGAACCTATCGCGGTCACGAAACGGTGGAAGATGCAGTAAATGCATACCTAAACGACGGCAGCTCCGTGTCGGATAATCAAGAGGATGGTGCTAGTTGCGATAGCGAGACCGAACAAAGCCAGGAGGAAACCGTTTTTTACGAGGAAATGCGCTATATCTACGACAGCATCGATTTTAAAGGCGATATTGATAAGTACAAAGAAGCCTGCGCCAGCGGCGGTTGTTGCTTAGGTCTGTGCATCCAATGGTTAAAAGGCATACATAAACATGCCGAAGATCCGGTAACAGGACTGATAAGCGCTGAAACCGCCGGTAAGTTGCAGTGTTCAGATGACTGGATAGACTTGGAAACGCTCGGGTTTGAAAACGTCTCGACATCCCTTCACCTTAACTTTGATAAAGCACTTAGCTCAATGTTCTCTGACAAGTGTTTTGTGATGGCTCACTTTCAAGAACTGGGACGTGTTGACGGCGGACATTGCATCGCGATCTACAAACCTCCGGGAACCCGCGGCTATTATGTCTTCGATACATCAAACAGCTTCATTTGCTGGGTATCCGGTCCCAATGGATACAAGGCCTACCATTCATCAACAGGCTTTTTTGTAGAAGGAGCGTCTCAGGTCTATTTAGAAAGGGCTTAGAAGCCAAGCAAAATTAAGCCTGGATGTAAAACTGAACCGTTGTGTACGAAGGACGAGTGTTTCACAGAGTTAGAAAAAACGTTGCGACCCCGGTTGTATCAAATTCAATTGATTTACTAGCACAGTAAATCCTCAAACATCTAAATCTAACAACTCTCAACAATTCCTAGTGATCATCTTACTTCTGCCAGGCACCATAAAACGGAACGCAGGTCCAAACCCCTAACTTGGGATTTTAAAGACCCGTCAGATACGCGCATCCAGCTCCGCTGGTCTGAGTGATAACCGTATCAACTTCATCTCGGGTTGCGCTCTGCTTAAAACCACCATTTGCAGAGCCTGTAACGGCCCGTTTAGCGTAAATTTTCTTAACATCGCGCTGTAGAGCCGGATTGCTTTCGCCCAAGAATTCTAAAGCAGCGGCAGCCTGGTCAGAATTCATACCGAGGTGAACGCGACGACCGGATGTAGCATCAACTGTGACATCACACGTATATCCATTACCGGAATGCCCGCAGGCATAAGAAATGCTTTTGATGCCCAATGCATGCGCACCCTCTGTTTCATCGACGAAAAGCGAGTAAAGCAATACAGCAATGGTTGCTTTCTTAGCAGCAGATGCCATTTTTCAAATGCGGTTTGATGGACCTAGATGCCGCCGGGGATAAGTCGAAATTTGAAGGTTTGTTGAGCTTCAAACCGGGAGATGAGCCTATATATCCACAATCCAATGCATATGCGCATAAAATGCATTTGGGATTTACTGGTTACTCTTTAATCCGCATATGTGATTTGTCTTCACGTCTGACCAATCAGAAACGTGTGAAACAACGAACGCAAGCCAACGGTAAGGATAAAAAAACCAAGGGTTTAGACCGTTCTAAAATCACCACTAGGTTTACCATCAAAGAAAGACTTAGGCCTAGAAATCTAAAGAAGTTACCTAAGAGCTTGGCGGCTTCATCCTATCAGGCTTTCGAAGCACCCGTACCCTCCACTTGCGCAAGGAGGTTTTCAAATTCATCCTTAGGGATTGAGGGATTTAATTTAGCCCTTTCAAAATGGCGACAAAAACTTTTCGCGGCCTTTATGGATTTAATGTCTTCTTTGGCAGTTTCGTTATCGGCGCTGATTGCAGCTTTCAGAAAGGAAATCAGTTCTTCGCCTCCCAATTCAAAAGAAACCGGTGCCGAGTTTGACAGATCCTTATAGAGAAAAAGCCAATGAGTGACTTTGTCAGAGCCCTCCGACTTACACATGTATATCAATTGCTTAA
>JBCCXO010000107.1:0-5447 GCA_039191645.1 Pseudomonadota bacterium
GAAGCGTGAAATGTTCTGGGTGATTGTACCCGGTAGCAATTCGACATCTTGGGCGAGATATCCAATATACCGTCCGAGGTCTTTAGGATCCCAATTGGCAATGTTGTGCCCATCCAGGCGTACATCACCTGCGAATGGCTTAAATGCACCTACTATGATTCTCGCCAGTGTCGATTTGCCGGAACCGGAGGCTCCGACAACTGCAACCGATTGGCCTGCTTCAAGTTCAAAAGAAACCCTGTTCAAGATTGGCGCACTTTTGGGATTGATCGGGTTGGCCTGCAAAACTCCTTCTACCGACAGATGCCCCTTTGGTTCGGCCATCTGAGTGTATTTCTCCTGGACTTCTGAACCTTCTACATATTCCTTAACTTTATGCCATGATCGCCTGCCATTGCTGATCTGAGGCCAGGAATTGATCACCACATCGATCGGCTGCAGTGCTCTACCTGAGAGAATGGAAGACGCGAATATCATTCCCGCCGTCATTTCACCCTGCTGAACAAGGTAGGCTCCGTAGCCAAGCATCGCGGCTTGCATCCCGAAACGAATGGTTCGTGAAATACCAGAGAAAAATGAATTGATCTGTGAAGATTGATCCATTGAGACCAAGGCATCTGCATTCCATTTACCCCAGCTTGCAACAACATCGCGTAGCATTCCCATTGAGACAATGCTGTCGGAATTGCGGGCAAAAAACTCTGATTGACGATTTGCAGTTGCTGCTGCAGCCGCTGTTTGAGCAGAGGATTTTGCGGCAAAAGACAAGTTTAAAGTGGCGATGGCAATTAGAATCACAACACCTGCTATCGTAAGCCAGAAAAGATCAGGATGAATAAGATACAGGCAGCCGACAAAAATTGTGGCAAATGGCAAATCGACAATGCCTATCAGGATTTTAGAACCGACCAGACTGCGGACATTTTGCAAATCCCGAAGGGGTTGCGTGTTCCCTCCGGTTGCATGTCCGCCGCGAATTACACGTTCCAACACTTCATTTGAAAGAAACGTGTCGACTTTTGCTGCCGCACGGGTGCCCAAAATCTGTCGAATGGTTTCTGTTATCCCAAGCATGATGAGCGCAAATGCAGCCAGGATTGACAGGAAGATCAAGGTGTCTGTGCTTTGGGAGGGTAAAACGCGATCATAAATCTGCAGCATGTAGAGCGGCATGGTGAGCTGAAGTATTGCTGCAAAAAGTGAGAAAAAACCAATTACAAGTAAGGCGTTCCGGAAACTACGCGTTACCCTATTCAGATTCTCCATCGTAACATGCCCCTGGCGATTGCCTAGAAATAACGTTTCGAGTTTGTTGTCCGACTCACTGGGAGAATCTCACATTCGGCCCTGCAAATCAAAAAACCCCAGAGTAAACTCCGGGGTAATTACGTTCAAATTGCTACGATTCGGTTATTTTTTTAACAAATCACGAATTTCGGTGAGCAAAACCTCCTGAGGAGGTGTTGGCGCCGGCGCAGCTTCTTCCTCTTCTTTGGCCGCTTCCAACAGTTTATTTACTGAACGCACGATCAGAAAAATGATAAAACCAATGATCAGAAAGTTGATTACTGCGGTAATGAAATTTCCATACGCGAGGACTGCTCCCTGCTCCTTAGCGGCATCTAGCGTGGAAGCTGTGACACCTTCCGCCAGTGGCGCAAAATAGTTTGAGAAATCAAGGCCACCAAAAATTGCGCCTATTACTGGCATCAGCACATCGTCAACTAACGAGCTCACAATCGCGCTGAACGCACCGCCTATGATTACACCTACAGCAAGGTCCATGACATTGCCCTTGAGAATAAACTTCTTAAATTCACCGAACATAATTCTTTCCCCTCTTATGTTTCGACCCACAACTGCTGCTAAAAGCAGCTGGCGATGCTCTACTTTATTTTTAAACTTACGTTAAGTAATTTTTTTACGCACTTTATTGCATATGCACGCATTTACGGTTCGTATTGGACAAGAAATATCGTTTTGTGCTGAAATACAGTGAATTTGGAGGGGAGCTTGTGAAATGATCCAACCCTGGGTCACGGTGCTTGTCGCGATTCTTTACATCAGCTCATTGTTTGCTGTTGCGAGTTATGGCGACCGTGTGCGCGTCAAGCGCCCTGGCTATCATGAGATCAAGCCAAACATTTACGCGCTTAGCATGGCCGTCTATTGCACGACTTGGACCTTCTTTGGATCTGTCGGGCTTGCCTCAACCAGCGGATTGAGTTTTCTGGCGATTTATGTTGGCCCCATCTTGCTGGTTACGCTGGGCTTCCCGATCCTGCGGAGGATCGTAACACTTTCAAAAGAGGAGAGAATTACCTCAGTTGCTGACTTTTTGGGCTCGCGTTACGGCAAAAACAACAAGGTTGCTGCTGTCGCGGCCATCATCGCAGTGATTGGGACGATCCCTTACATTGCCCTTCAGTTGAAAGCGATTTCGGCGTCTGTGGACACACTCGTCACGGAATTCAGCAATGGTTTCCCAACTGGCTCAACACCTTTTGGTGATATTACTCTATTTGTCGCTGCAATTCTTGCTTTATTTGCGGTTTTGTTTGGAACGCGACATGCAGATGCAACGGAACACCAACATGGCTTGATGCTCGCAATTGCAATGGAATCAGTCATCAAACTGATTGCCTTTCTTTGTGTAGGAATTTTCGTAACCTGGTTTATGTTTGACGGCGTAACAGATTTATACACGCAAGCACAAAACAACTCGCAGATTCAGGCAATCGCCAACAAGGGATTTGATGTCGGCAACTTTCTCATACTTACATTTCTCAGTCTGATTGTGTTTTTGTTGTTGCCACGACAATTCCACGTTGCGGTCGTCGAAAATAATTCAGAAGGTGAACTGGAAAGAGCGCGGTGGCTGTTTCCACTTTATCTGGTTGTCATCAATTTGTTTGTTGTTCCTATTGCAGTTGCAGGGATGCTGCGCTTTGGCATTGCAGCGAATGCCGATGACTATGTGTTGTTATTACCGATTTTAGAAGAGCAGCGTGCCTTGGGGCTCCTGGTTTTTCTCGGCGGATTGTCAGCAGGAACAGCAATGGTGATCGTTGCGTCTGTCGCGCTTGCAATCATGATTTCCAATGACTTGGTACTCCCACTGATCTTGCGGTCACGTGCCACCTTCGGGCAAGCAGATCCCGAAGACATGGAAGGGAAAATCCTAAACATCCGTCGGACTGCAATTTTCGCAGTCCTCGGTCTCGCTTTCATTTATTATTCAGCCGCTGACAATTCTGCCGCCCTTGCATCAATCGGATTGGTCTCTTTTGCTGCGATCGCGCAACTCGCGCCTGCGTTTTTTATCGGATTGTTTTGGAAACGGGCGAACGGACGCGGGGCAATGCTGGGCATGCTGGCCGGATTTTGTGTTTGGGCATATTGTCTTCTGTTGCCAACGTTGCTTTCGGAAAGCAGTTCATTTGTGCAGAACGGTTTGTTCGGTATTAACAGCTTAAAACCGGAAAACCTGTTTGGACTTGAACTAAGTCCGATTGCCAATGGTGTTATCTGGAGTTTGCTCATCAACACCAGTTTTTTCATTCTGGGCTCCAAATCACGCAACTCTGACCTGCAGGAAAGTCTCCAGGCTTCGCTTTTTGTCAGCTATCAATCTGTTGGCGATCGATATGCGGGTGTTGGTGGATCAACGATCCGGGTTCAGCATCTGAGTGAAACCCTTTCACGGTATTTGGGGCCCGAGCGTACAAAACGTGCCTTTGATGCTTACTGGAATACACGCGGCTCGATCGCTGCACCTGAGAATATGGTGGATCAGGATCTGTTCCGTTTTTCAGAACAATTGCTGGCGAGCGCGATTGGAGCGTCGTCCTCCCGACTTGTTCACACGTTGTTGATACAAAAACATGACAAAACCAATCGCAGCAATCTTGAGTTGCTTGATGAGGCCTCAAAGGCAATTCAATTCAACCGTGACATGCTTCAAACCGCGTTTGATCAGCTTGAACAGGGCATAACCGTATTCGACGGTGATTACAGGCTGGCTTCCTGGAACCAACAGTTTCGAAAAATCTTGCAGTTGCCTGATAAAATCGGCCAAGCCGGGACACCGATCATCGATGTGGCCAATGCAATTACTGAAACCGACGTAATTGAGGGCGGATTCTCAGGAGATGATCTGGTTCATGAGCTGGTCTATCAGGACGAACCGTGGCAACTTCATCTCCCCAAAACTGGTAAGGTTCTCGAAATTAGCACGAGCCCAATGCCCGAAGGCGGTTTTGTTGTCACGTGGCATGATATTACTGAACGGGTGCATGCTGCAGAAGCACTGAAAGAAGCCAACGAAACACTTGAAAAACGGGTGGAAGAACGCACCAAAGAACTGGAGGAAGCCAAACAATTTGCGGACCGTGCGAATGCCAGTAAAACACGTTTTCTAGCCGCTGCTGGCCATGATGTTTTACAGCCACTAAATGCGGCGCGTCTTTATTCTGCCACCCTTCAGGAAACGGTCGGCAAAAAGCGGGATGCAGAATTGGCAGATAAAATTAGTAAATCGCTTGGATCAGTGGAAGAAATTCTCGGATCGATCCTTGCCATTTCCCGTCTTGACACCGCAAATCCAAATGTAAACCTGAGCAATTTTCCGCTGCGCCGTATCACTGCACAATTGGAAATTGAATTTGAGCCTATTGCGAAGCAGGCTGGATTAGACTTGAAATTCATTCACTCTTCAAAATGGGTAAGGTCTGATCCGGCATTGTTGCGACGAATGCTCCAGAATCTTGTTTCAAATGCTTTAAAGTTTACTCCAGACGGAAAGGTGTTGGTTGGCTGTAGGGGAAGCGGAGATACAATATCTCTAGAGGTAATTGACACTGGTATTGGTATGAATACCGATGAACAGAAAATCGTCTTTTCAGAGTTTACGAGATTGAAAACGATGCAGGATCAAGCGCCCGGGTTAGGCCTTGGATTATCAATTGTCGATCGCATAGCCAATTTGCTCGAC
This sequence comes from Pseudomonadota bacterium, assembly GCA_039191645.1. GTDB lineage: Bacteria > Pseudomonadota > Alphaproteobacteria > Rhizobiales > Rhizobiaceae > JAALLB01. Next base: position 4,994 of record JBCCXO010000107.1, read on the forward strand.
CATGAGGTGATTCTCCACTCGACACCAGGGCATGGTAGTCGTTTCAAAATAGTGCTCAATCAAGTCGAGCCGATCACAGCAGGAAAGCAGTCGCGACGCAAAGCGTCTAAGGCTCCGACGGGCAAGCTGAACGGCATGAAAATCCTGTGCATCGACAACGAGCCAGAAATTCTGACCGGGATGGAGGCTTTGCTGAAGCAGTGGGGATGTGAGGTATTTTGTGCGCGCAATCAAGAAGAAGCGAAGGCGCACCTTCATTCTTCCGTTAAACGTCCTGACATCGTTTTGTTGGATTACCATCTGGATGATTCTACCGGAATTGAAGCGTTTGACGCATTGGAGAAATATATGGGACAGGAACTTTCCGGGATTTTGATCACTGCTGACCGATCAGAAGAGGTGAAAAAACTGGCTGAAGAAAGCGGGCTAACCGTCCTGAATAAACCGGTCAAGC
>JBCCXO010000108.1:0-5024 GCA_039191645.1 Pseudomonadota bacterium
GCTCGATTTTCAAATGGGAGATGTTCTTTTGAAGGCGAAAGACAGGCTTACGTCTTTTCGGCTTGCACTTGCTGCTTCTATGAATCACGCCTCTCTGCCTGTGATTGAGCGGCCCAAGGTTGCCTTGATCTCTACTGGCGACGAGCTTGTGATGCCCGGGCAAGCGACCGGCCCCGGTCAAATCATTGCTTCCAATACATTTGGTCTTGGTGCTTCCGTCGAGAATGTGGGGGCCGTTCTTCATGATTTTGGGATCGTTGAAGACACCCATAACGCGCTGGAAGGCATCTTTCAGTCTGCGCTCGATGCGGATTGTGACTTAATTCTAACGACTGGTGGCGCCTCTGTTGGAGATCATGATCTTGTTCTTCCTGTTGCAGAAAAATTAGGCTTCATTTTTGAGATTACAAAAATCGCGATGCGGCCGGGTAAACCCTTTTTGTTTGGCAAACTTCAACGAGATGGAAAAACAGTCTATCTCTGTGGACTGGCGGGGAACCCTGTTTCTTCGTTGGTCGCATTCCATGTTTTCGTGAGACCCCTTATTCAAACTTTGAGTGGGCAAACAGCGGAAGCTGTAACGATGCAAACCGCGGTTTTGGGTCGTGACATGCCGCAAAATGATGAAAGAGCCGAATTTATGCGTGCAACTGTCGAAAAAGGTGCGAACGGGGCGTTGATTGCGACGGCCTTCGAATCTCAAGACAGTTCCATGCTGGCCAACCTCGTTCGTGCTGATTGCCTTTTGTATCGCCCGGTGCATGCGCCATTTGCACCAAAGGGGTCACCCTGCAAGATCGTCTTTATTGCGTGATCAAACGGTTTTTGATCGACGATCGAAATTTCTTTTTGTTGCTTGCGAGCTTTCTTCTAAACGCTGTCTGATTTTTCTCGATGGCCTTGGCAAACCCTGTGTTCGTTGTTTTCTCATCTGGTGTTTTCAACTTTCTTTTCCGTGCCGTTTTCGGACGTTTGAACGTTGAAGTGACACCCGTGTTGCGGGTCGTATCAATGCCAATAGAAGAACGTAGTGTCATGTTTGCAATCGTCTGTGTGTTATCCGCAACTACCATCGGATCAGCAAGAGAGCGCCCGCCCCGACCTCTTATATGTACGATTTTGTATCCTTCTGCTTTCAGCCGATCGAGAAGGTTCCCAATGCCATTTGCTGTTACCCTTTGGATGTCGTGCATCAGGATGATGCCCTTGCCGTGCCGGCGAAGTTCGGACATGACCCTGTTTACCATCGCTTTTGGGCTGGAGATACGATAATCCAAGCTGTCGACATCAATCGCAAAGACGCCGTAACCGCTTCTTTTCAGGTAACCATTTACCGCTTTGCTCTCTGACAAGTAAGGAAATCGGAAAAAAGGTGCTGATTTTCTCCCTGCCGCTTTGTTTACGGCCTGGATGCCAGCACTAACGTCCTGGATCGCAGTTTTTGCATTCGTATGACCAAGGTTGCGATGCGTGTACCCGTGCGCACCCACCGTATGACCTTTGGCCAGAATCTTTCGTACAGTGGCTGGATAAGTCTTCGCCATCTTACCGACAAGAAAGAACGTCGCTTTGGTGCAATGACGTTCCAATTCCAAAAGAACCTTTTTTGTTGTTGATGGGACAGGGCCATCATCGAAAGTGAGGACAACTTCCTTGTCCCTCAAGAAATTTTTGTGACCTCCGTGAGAAGATCCATAGCGTGCCCCACCGGTCGGCCTTAGCGTGACCGTCCTACTCACGCCAATTCCTTTACTCCGTTTACAGGATGCAGCTTCCGCATGATTTATGCTCGCAGGCGTGGTTTGCGACCAGATAATCGCAATCCAAATCATCATCAACCTAAGTGTCGTACGCATTACCCAACCTCACACCGTTGAGTAATGAATAGGTAATTATAGCTAGCGGTTTATGAAGCGCTCGAGACCTTTTTCATTTATGGTTAGCAGAGCGTTAAAGAGACACCCATACGCGTTAATTTAATATTAAAACTTGTAGAACATAAAAAGAACAAGTATAGAATGTTCTACAAATGTTTCACTGATTCTGGCTGTAAATCCATCAAAGATGGCTGGATAGAAATGGAAAGGGTTGATCGCGATGCTGACAAAAAAACAACAGCTGTTGCTTCAGTTTATTCATGAACGGTTACAGGCAGAGGGCGTCCCACCCTCTTTTGATGAAATGAAAGAAGCGCTGGATCTGAAGTCAAAATCAGGTATTCACCGTTTGATTATGGCGCTGGAAGAACGGGGTTTTATTCGTCGTCTTCCCAATCGGGCTCGAGCCCTCGAGGTTATCAAAATGCCGGAAGCTTGGGCTTCCAAGGAAGAGGAAACGACCGGCAGTGTTATTCAGGCTGATTTCGGTGCATCGAGAAAACCAACTCTGGTGACTCCCGAAAGCAATGTGACCCCCTTCCCGGGTCAGAGCAACGGGAGTGTAGATGAGGAAAGCTACGGATATGCAGTTCCGGTGATGGGTAAGATTGCTGCAGGTGTCCCGATTTCAGCGATCCAAGACAATACACATTCGGTTACGGTACCCCCTGAAATGGTTGGAAGTGGTGATTACTTTGCTTTGACAGTTGAAGGCGATTCGATGATCGAAGCTGGCATTCATGATGGAGATACCGTTGTGATCCGGCAGGGTAACGCTGCGACACCAGGAGAGATCGTTGTGGCGCTCATCGATGATGAGGAGGCAACGTTGAAAACCTTTAGGCGTCATGGTTCAGAAATTGCGCTTGAGGCTGCTAATCCTGCCTATGAGACGCGGATGTTAAATTCCGATCGCGTTAAGGTGCAGGGTAAGCTTGTGGGCCTTATTCGACGGTATCATTAGGTGGATCATAAAGACCGACATCCCGTGACCAAGGACGTCTGGATTTGGCAAGCCCTGTCTGAACAGTGATTTCGTATGAGGATGAGGGTTCTAGAGATAACTTTTGAATATGGATCGCATGACTACCGTATTGCTCAAAGCTTTGTCGATTAAGCGTTAGTGCGGGTTGTCGCTGTGGACATCTGACCCACCATAGTCTTGGGGCAATTAAAATATCAGCGCGCAAACATGAAGCATTCAACAGCTGTGGGTCATATACGACATGAAGTATCTGACTCGTAGGCAGGACGATGATGCAGCGGTCTTTATTGCATTGATCGTCAGAGAGATTTAGAGGTGCGATGTCGCCACCAGCCCAAGCCTTTGCCCATATGTTTGTTACGAACCTGTTACGACGCGGATAAACAAGGGCAAGATTTCCGGAACGGTCGGCAACTGCAATTGCTCTTCCATTCTCGGAGACCAAGATATGCGGTTTTGTCGGGTAATTCATCAAAGGCAGCGCGAGTATAACAGGGGTTATTGCGAGGAAGCGGAGCCGACTTCTAAAAACGGTTAAGAGCGTTAAGGCAAAGCCAAAAATACATAAAGAAAAGAACGGCATGTTGCCGGTAATGCCTGACGGCGAAATGCTCTCCACCGCGCGCGATATGCGGATTACGCTGTTGATGCCGACTTCTACCGGCATGAGGGTCAAGGCTTCCAACCCATATGGCATGAGAAGCATGGAAAGCAGCGCAAATGGCATAACTAAAAACCCAACGATTGGCATGGCAAGCGCATTTGCCAACAGCCCTAGTGGCGCAATTTGATGGAAGTGCCATGCCGCTACGAAAGCCGTTGCCGATCCTGCTATTAAACTTGTCATTATCAACCCGGAGACATAGCCGATGACACTGCCGGAAAACCGATGAAACCATGTTGGCCGACTGATAAGATATGAGTCTTGATGTTTGCTTTTCTTCCTTGCAGTCAGGTATTCGTAACCAGAAACCAATGCCGCTACTGCAGCAAAGGACATCTGGAACCCGGGTGCGAAAAGACTTTGCGGGCTTATCAGTAAGATAAGGGTTGCCGAGACGGCTACACTGCGCATGGTAATTGCGCGCTTGTCTAACAAGACCGCAAGCAACATTACGGAGATCATGATCCATGCTCTCTGCGTGGCAATACCTGCACCAGACAGGAAAAGATAAAGGGTGGCACCCAAAAATCCGGCACAAACGGCCCATTTCTTCACTGGGTAGTTAAGACATAGATTGGGCAGCAGCGCGCAGGCAAACCGAACGACGGCAATGATCGTCAAGGTGACAAGTGCCATATGCAACCCTGATATCGCCAGAATATGCGCCAATCCGGTCGTACGGAGACTTTGGCTCACATCCTCTGGTATTCTGGATTTATCGCCCGTGATCAATGCTACGGCAACATCGCCACCGGTTCCGGGAATGGCGTTGACAACTCGCATTTCGATTTTGTCTCGTAGCGAGTTTACGAATACGGTAAGGTGTTCAAAAACGGTCAGATCTGGATTTTGATGAAGGATTGTCGGCTTTCCCATAAAGAAACCACTTCCGCCAATTCCCGCAAACCATGCATGAAATGAAAAATTGTAGCTGTCGGGATGAACAGGACCTGCGACCGGCTGTAGTCGAACCAATCCTTGTACGATCTGTCCTGGCATTACGCTTAAATCGCGTGCAGAGCTGGAAATCCTGAGTTTTCGAGGGATGGATTGCTGCGGTATGCCTTCGATATCAGTGGGCCGTAAAATCATTCTGGGTAAACCGCGCCGATTTTGATCGACTGACAAAATAACACCTGAAAGCGTTGTTGTCGTTTGGCGTTCGATTTGCGGAGAATAGGATCGCAGCACAGACACGTTTGCCGCCAGCATGCCCGTGGCGAATACCAATAGGGCAGCAACGACATAATACAGCGTGCCATGCGTCAGAAATCGAAGGAGGCTGTACAGAAGTACGGCTACGGTAACCGCAAGAACAAGCATGACTGGCTCAGAAGGCGCAAAGAAGTAGGCTGCGATTCCGCAAGCCATTACAACCGGTATAAAGTTGAAAGCCAGGCCACGCTCAAACTCCCACATCAGCGTATCCGTGATCCTGTCGCGGAAATTTCCGAGGTGAAACTCAGCAGTCAGGCGCCAATGGGCGCTTTTGGATAAA
>JBCCXO010000109.1:0-5009 GCA_039191645.1 Pseudomonadota bacterium
ATTGCCAAATGGTCTCCCCAGCACGTGCGAAGCGATTGCGGGCAATGCGCTGAACAGAGACGACGTCAATAAGGCGTTGGAGGGTGTGGACGTGGTTGTGCAAGCTTTGGGGATTGTATTGTCACCGAAAATGCCCTTTGAACCCGTGAGCTTGTTCTCCGACGCAACAAAAATTCTGGTCCCAGCGATGGAGGAGATGAAGATTCCCCGCCTTATCAGCGTAACCGGCTTTGGTGCCGGAGACAGCAAAGAGGCGATCAACATTTTCCAAAAGCTGCCCTTCCATTTCGCTTTCAGGCATCCTTACGGCGATAAATCCATTCAGGAGGACATCATAGAGAATAGCAATCTTGATTGGCTGATCGTTCGACCGGGGGTTTTAACCAATGGGCGTAGCAGTGGCCGGTACAAAGTGCTCACCGATAAAAAAAGTTGGCGGAACGGCATCATTGCTCGTGCGGATGTCGCCGACTTTATCGTTTCCAATTTTGGGAAAGACGGTCTTTCGCATGCCAAGCCGGTTTTGATTAGATTTCCCCTGTAAGCGCACGGTCCGTCCTACAACGGGGTTGCCTCGATCCTAATCTGTCAGCAAATAAATGGCTTTAGAAAATTTATACCGGATTTTGTGCACCTGCGAAAAACAGCAGTTTACCGTAGCCATCATAAATCGGGCGGATGCGTAACCGGTTAAGAAACGGCACACCATCTTTTCGATAATTCAAGAGATCTATCGTGAACCTTGTTTCGGCCTTCAACCCCTGCCGAATTGCTTCGACTGCATTTTGATTTGTTTCCGCGCCTTGCAGAAATCGACAGTTTTGGCCCAACGCCTCTGCTTCCGAATAGCCAGTTTGAAGTTCAAACTCTTCGCTGACAAAAATCATCGGGTTATCTTGCTTGTTGGGGTCTGAAAATACCACGCTCATCCTGGCCTCATCTTCTTCGAGTAATGACCTTAGATACGTCTTATCAAAGTCGGCTTTTTCCAGCACAAGTTCCTCCTATATCTCTCCGCGGTACAGGCATTGTTCCAATGCGTTCTGTCCTCCCAAGAACTTGGCGTTGGATTGAGAATTGTCAATCAATTCTGATTTTCCTCACGTATTGCGCTGTTTTTTAACAAATTTGGCTCCTGATGGTCCCGAATAAATGTGATCGTGACACAGAAAGTGCATCCTTTTCAGTTAATCCTGAATTCGTGTAGTCTTCTCCAAAATCAACCTTTGGTTCGACCCGACGATGGCCGTTGCGCTAAATTTTTTTGATGAAGCAGGTAAGCTGACCCGGCAACAGCGTGCCGCATTCAAAGCACGATCCAAGTATGCTCTTGAGGTGATCAAGAAACGAACCATTCTGGAAAAAATTGATGTTTTGTTCTTGGTGACAAACAATTACTCAAGCGACATTTATTCATTTCATGGGCAAACAATCAGCCCGCATATCGTGATGTTAACGTTCGGAATATCAAGCGTAGATGTGCCTCCGAAATTGTTGGGAGCAACAAGTCTTACGTCCGCAAATATATTCTGGACGACAGGGATGTTGCCATCATCCTCCACCGTGTCCGCACCATCCCCGCGGCTGTAGACAAAGACATCGTCGCCGATGCCGCCAAACAATGTGTCATCGCCAACCCCGCCAAACAGCACATCATCGCCGCTCCCTGCAACAAGCAGGTCATTCCCGATACCGCCGAAAAGAATATCATTTCCACCGTTCCCATAGAGGCCATCATTGCTTTCATCACCGGACAGAATGTCCTCGTGATCCCCTCCCCGTAGCGTGTCAATGCCTTCGCCACCGTGAAGCGTCACGCCCTCTGCGCTGCCGCGTGCATCGAGGGTATCATGCCCCACGTTTCCATAAACGACTTCAATGCTTTTGCTGGCAAGCTCCAGATTGACCCCGGTGTTGGAGGTCACAACCGCGATGTCATTGCCTGCCCCGCCATCGATATCAATGTCCAGATGATCGATGAAAAGTGCGTCGTCACCCGCTCCGGCAAAAATCGTATCCGCGCCTTCTCCGCCGGATAAAAGATCATCATTCTCCGAACCGGTGAGGATATCGTTCCCGGCACCCCCGGAAAGAACGACTGCCGTTGCAAAGCCAGAGGCTGTCAACACATTGGCTCGACTGTCCCCTGTTGCCCCATCAAGGCCAAGCGCAGTCAGATTAACATCAGTGGCGCCAAACCCATCCAGCTCGGCATAATCGATTTCTCTTCCGGTCGTTTCAAACTCAACCCTGAAACCGTGTTCGGTCTCAATCCGCCGCCATCCGTTGTTGGAGTACGCCAAAGAGACATCCCCTACTGCACCTCTAACCGTCTCACCATTTCGCACATAGCTTCCCGCACCGTAAAGCGTATTGCCAAACAGCGTGGTATCGTTTCGACTGTCACCAAATTCGGTGCCGTCATCATAGCTCAAACCTAGTTCGGTTATGCCCAGTTCATCGAGAGTCTTGAGTTCACCGGCATCGCTGATCCCGTCTCTATCTTCATCTTGCCAGATGTAAAACGAATTCCAGAGCGTGTCGGCGGAGGACAGAACCCCGTCGCCGTTGCTATCAAAGAGCAGCGCGCCATGCTCATCACGCGCTTCAGCAAGCGCCTGCAGGTCCGTCGCCGCATTTTCATCAAACAGGGAAAAAGCAAGTTCGCGCGCCTGATCAATCTTGCCGTCACCCGCACCGAAAGATCCATCTTCATTGAGATCAATCGCCAGAAAACCATCATCGGCCGAAGCCCATGTGGTCTGTTCCACGTAGCCATCGCCATCGAAATCAAAGAATGCATCGGCGAGATGATCAAGCTCTATCCCGTCACCATCTAAATCGATGACGACTGGAAAAATAAAGGAGCTGTTGAAGCTTGAAAACCCATAGTCAATGTTCAAGTAACTGGAGGAGCTTGCGCCAAACGCGGTGTCAATTCGGTTATAATTGTAGCTGTTCCCGTAGAGCGGGTCATAATAGCTGGACTGACTGAATCCTCCCCCGAAGGAGCTGCTGAGATCGAAACTGAAATCATTGAACCCAAAGCCGAGATCAAATGTGTTTGTATTGAACGTCTCTGGTGCAAAAAACTGCCCTGAATCGGAAAAGAAGCCGACATTATTCAACGTATTCAGACCGTACCCTTGGGAAGTGGCTGTCGAGAAAAGATCAAAGTTCAAACCGCCGAAAACATCGTTGGCACTAAACCCGAAATGATCTGTCGGGTTCCATTCAGAAAAACCGGTAAAGGCGCTGTTTGTAGAAAAATCAATGCCCGAAAATCCGTTGCCAATCCCGATCGAGGCGAGGTTCGCGGCGTCAAACCCTGCTGTAAGCGCTGAACCCAGGAACGTATCCTCAAAGTTAAAGCCACCCCCTTGCGTCGTGAACTGGTCTGTAAAACTCAACGTTGGCAGATCAAACGCATCGTTGTTGATGTTGAAGGCAAAGGTGTTCTCAATTCCGATTGAGTTGAGATCATTGAACGTAAACCCGCCAAAGAACCCCGGCGCATCGGGGTCAAATAAAACCTCAGGCAGGACATCAAGATCCATGCCCGCAAAGTCAAACTGGTTGCTCCCGAACCGGGCATCGCCAACACTCTCCTCGCCCCTAAGATTGACAACCAGTTCAGGGCCGTTTTGATCCGCCGCGCCATTGAGCGCACCTCTTACTACGGCATCTTCGTCAAGACCCGGAATGCCTAATGCCGTGGCCGCTGCTACATCATCACGCAACTCACCTGCTGTTATTGTGAAAACACTGCCAAGGTCGTCAATGCCACCGCCGATGATGTCGTTGTCTTCAAAATCGGAAAGCACTTGATCAAACCGGAAATCGTAGCCGACACCGGACGTAATACCATTGCCCGTGCCGTGCACAGCCTGGGCGGCGACGATTGATCTAACAGCGACTTCTGGAAAATCAGATAGATCATTAAGAAAATTATGAATAATATTAGCGTTGTTTATATTCGCTGAGTTGGCGACAAATTCCTCGAACGCATTCGCGACTGTAGCCAGAGCTTCACTCAAATCTGTGTTTATGTTTGCTTCAGTTAGTCCAGCTGCAATGGGTAAAACAAATTCTTCAGGAATTCCATTTGGTGGCCTTGTATCGGCAGGTATTGTTTGATTTGGATTTTCGTGAATGTGACCCAATATATTGGAGTCCGGCAACGTGGGCCAAACAAATTGAGCAGCAAGAGTATTAAACTCCGGCAATATGCCAACACCTATACCTAGTGTTTCAACATAGATAAGGCCGTCTTCCGCATAAACATGTCGTATGATCATGCCGGGATGAAGCAGGTGTTGCTCACCCGCCGTCACATTGGCAATTATCCTGTCATCGTCATTAACAATATGGAATACAGGACCTGATGAAGGTAGATTGAGTGCACCGCCAAGAACAGAATCAGCATTCATACCTAGTACTTGCGAAACATCCCCAGTCCTTACAGGATCGGGCGTCTCAAAAAAATCTTCAATTGGACGAGGCGCAGGATACAGCCTAGTTGCATGAAATGCAGCGTCCAGAGTTGTCTCCCCTAGGGAGTTGCCTTGAAACGCCATAATTTGGATCAACGCCTCATTTTCAGCTGATAATGTTCCCCCTGTATGGATTCCCACTACGCTTCGCAAAGTATAATTGTGATAGTTTGGGTGTTGCACATCCACATTAAAAAGTCCGCTGTTGGGCACGATCCACTGTTCACCATTCCCAAAGTTAACAACCAATTCTCCATTGAAGTTAACTGAAACAGTGTTATCGCTGGGAGATAAATCTATGAACTGAGGATCAAAATTAGTCATTTGCAGCATTCTCCGTTGAATTTTTCTTGTGTTTCCGAGACAGCCAAATCTGAGTGTGATTTCCGATATATCTGAAAAAACAAGCACTTACTGCGCCAGTTAAAATGAACAAAAATGCCAAAATACTTTCAGTAATAAGGCCTATTAAAGTTGGAACCCCATCTATGTAGATATCCACTCCGTTTGCTTTAA
>JBCCXO010000110.1:0-4980 GCA_039191645.1 Pseudomonadota bacterium
ACGGGACGCTTAAGGGGCGACTTAGAGTCGGCTGTGCAACTAGTTTTGCGGTTCGAGAGGTCATTCCCCGAATTCCAGAATTTGTCGAAGCGCACCCCGAATTGCAGATTGATTTTGTGCTGACAGACTCAATGCAAGATCTCATTGACCAAGCAATAGATGTCGCAATTCGGTTCGGCGAGCTTGCAGATTCGACATTGATTGCAAGAAAGATTGGGGAAACTCAGCGAATGATTGTGGCATCCCCTGCGTATCTTGAGAAAGCCGGCAATCTGAAATCACCGACCGATTTGGCAAGTCATAAAATTATACTCGGCCCTTCGGGACGAGGTGCTCAAGGCTGGAAGTTTTCCAAGAGAGGAAAAGCACTTTCCGTCAAGGTCGACAGCCCCGTAACCGTCTCGGTAAATGAAGCTGCAACTGCCGCTGCGGTCGCAGGTATGGGCATCATCACAACAAGCTATTGGGGATGCAAAGCAGAGCTTGAAACTGGTCAACTCGTAAGGCTGTTTCCTGAATGGGAGATCGGATTGGTTTCGGTTCATGCGGTGTTGGCAGGTGGACGACAGGCGAAACCTTCTGCCAAAGCATTCACAGACTATCTCATCCAATCTTTTAGAAGCTAGACGGTCTTACCTTTCGAGAAGCAGACATTAGATAGTTTTTAAAGAAAAGTCGCTTTGTCCTGCCTACCTGACATTCGGGGCTGCCAAATAGTTGAAAACCGCTCCAACGGCTGCTTTGAGCCCAAAGCAGACTAATGACGTTTTTCCTATGTCTGCTTTTCATAAGTGCGTTCTTTTTGGCCATGCCGCCTCTGTGCTTTTATGCAAAGATGGCTTGCATATACTGCCAATTTTATTGCGCAAATTGATTGCCTACCTGATTTGCATCATTCAAACAGGAGACCAATCATGTACAAGAAACTTGCCGCTGCGGTTACTGCACTTGTTGTTCTGACGGGCGCATCATCAGCTGTTGAAATAGAAACCAAAACTCTCGATCAACTTTACGCAGAAGCGCTTTCCGATGGCGGAGAACTCGTTTTGCGTGCAGGTGGCGATGAGCCCAACCAAATTGACTATTATCTAAACAAATTCAAGGAGCGTTTCCCGAAAATTAAGGTGAACCATCGTGTCGATGTCAGCATCAATCATGCGCCGCGTTTTGATAATGCCAGAGCGGCGGGGGGTGACTCGAATGTGCCGGATGTCATTCAATTTCAAACGCTGCATGACTTCAATTACTATATGGAACAAGGTCTATTAGAGCCTTACAAGCCTGCAAATTGGGACAAGGTTTATCCGGATCATCGTGATCCTAACGGCCATTGGGTAGGGCTATACGGTGTTACGTTTACGAACTATGTCAACCTCGATATGGTTGACCCAGAAAATCCTCCCCGCGACGCCTTGGATTACCTCGACCCGTCTCTAAAAGGTAAAATCATCCTGACATATCCGCATGATGATGACGCGGTTCTCTATCAGTTCTGGAATCTGAAAGAGGCATATGGTTGGGAATATCTGGAAAAGCTAGTGGCTCAAGAACCTGTTTGGACGCGTGGTACTGCTATGCCTTATCATGCAGTTAATAATGGCTGGTACGCTGCAAGCTTCACAACATTTTGGGCGTTTGAGAATTTCCCCGGTCTGAACACCAAGTTTTTGTTTCCTGAGAAAGACTACTTCCTGACATGGTTTCAGACAGGCGGTATTCCAAAGCAAGCGAAGAACAAGGCATCGGCAAGACTATGGATGAACTGGATGTTGTCGAAAGAAATGCAGGGCACATGGCTACAATTTCCAGCCCGCTACGATATTGAGGCACCAGGGGGTTACAAATCTGTCTTGCACCACAATACATCCCCAGGCGATTTCCATCGATGGATGTTAAAGCGAGACCTTGTAGAGCGCTTTCGTGGGCAAATGCGCCAACTCATTGGTCCTGCAACGGGTCCGGAAGCAGTAGATTTAGATTATACTGTAAAGCCGCAGTAATAAGAGAATGGCGCGGAGACCTTATGTGGTCTCCGTGTCAACTTCCCAGAGTAGACCTTCATGGAGCATCTACCGGTAGTGGCTCTGCCCGCATAACTGACATCAGCCAATAGAAGTTCGTCAATCACGGCTTGAATGTCTGCTCGGAGCCCAAGTCGAACATTACCGCTACTCGTACTTCGGCGTGATAGTAGCATGGGTCAATGATCTTATCGTTCAGTTTTTCGATGGCTCTCCTGCTATTCTGTCGCTAGACTAGAGCCTAGCAGCAGAAAGGATAAATCAGTGCTGTACGACGTTGAAACGCCCGAGGATTACGTCAACCAGCTGGATGATGACTGGCGGCGTGAAACGCTCGAAGAAATACGCGCAATCATCAAAGATAAGGCACCCCAACTCGAAGAGAGCATTCACTACAAAATGCTGGGATACGGCATGGATGGTAAACAGGTCTTCCATCTCAATGCACAGCGTGGCTATGTCAGCCTATACGTGGGGAATGCGTCTAAGGTCGATCCTAGCGGCGACTTATTGAAAGGTTTGAACGTCGGTAAGGGCTGCATCCGCTTCACCAAAACAAAGAAAGTCGGAAACACTGAAATCGACAAGTTCATTGCCATAGCCTTCGAGAAGTGGCGAAAGGGTGAGGATATTGACTGCTGAACGACCCGGTACGCAAACCAGCGTTTGTGCGCGTTGATTGCTTTGTCCGCTGAGCAGGCATTCGAGTGAACGACATTGTCAATACTAGTTCTAATGGCTACTCTGAGCCCATAGCGGACATGGTCATGCACGGAAATCTTTAAGAATTGGCCAGTCAGCTGAAACCACGAGATTCGCCTCAAAGGCCAAAAATTTGTCATACCAAGCAGAAAATTGGCGAAATTCATGCTATTATTGAGGCAAAAAATACAAAATCTTCTAGATTCTTGTGGAATTTTGCAAACTCTTTCAAAACCAGCGACGGTTTTGGATTAAAAAAATAACCATACCAACCAGGGGAAGGTTTGAGAAATGGAATTTCTAGAGAGTATCTTTGGGTTAATCGGTGATCTGACTTGGGGCTGGGCTTTGATTCCTTTCCTCGTAATTTTCGGGCTTTTTCTAACCATAGCCACAAATTTCGTTCAGTTCAGATATTTCAAACGAATGTTTCGGGTGCTCTCGGGCGATAACCAGTCCAATGATCCAAACAACATTTCTGCGCGTGAAGCTTTGTTTGTCTCTGTCGGCGGGCGAGTGGGCGGAGGCAATATTGCTGGTGTCGCTGTGGCAATCACACTCGGCGGACCGGGAGCCGTCTTTTGGATGTGGATGATCGCGCTTGTTGGAATGGCCACCAGTTTAGTTGAGTGTACTTTGGCGCAGGTATTTAAACGTAAGCAGGAAGATGGGTCTTACAGGGGCGGTCCAGCACGCATGATCATGCACGGCTTGGGGCAGGATTATAAGTGGTTAGCGATATTGTATGCGATATGTTTGATCGCAGCCTTTGGCATTGGCTTCCCAGCATTTCAGGGAAATACGGTTGCCGGAGCAGCAGAAAACTCTTTTGGTTTGAGCCGGTTTATCACGGGTGCTTTGCTAACTGCTGGTACGGGATTTATCGTGTTTGGAGGTATCCAGCGGATTGCCAAAGCATCAGATATTATCGTTCCGGTAATGGCACTGGGCTATATTCTAATGGCTCTTATTGTGATCGCGATCAATGTTACCGAAATCCCTGCAATCTTCGCCTTGATCGTGAAGAACGCTTTCGGGTTCGAAGAAGCCGTCGGGGGTGGCATGGGTGCGGCAATTGCACAAGGTTTGCGCCGTGGCTTGTTTTCAAATGAGGCTGGCCTTGGTTCTGCTCCGAACGTAGCTGCAGCAGCGGATGTAAAACATCCAATCAGTCAGGGCATTACACAGTCTTTCTCTGTATTTATTGACACGATCCTGATCTGTAGCTGCACCGCTTTTGTCATTCTCATGAGTGATGTGTATCAGCCAGGCGCCAGCATTGACGGTGTTGTACTAACTCAAAACGCCTTGGTTTCGCACCTTGGAGAATGGACGCAATACTTTTTAACGATTGCAGTTCTGTTGTTCGCGTTTTCGTCGATCATCTACAACTATTATTTAGGTGAAAATGCGCTTTCGTTCATGACACCAGCACCATCCGTGCTTTTCGGTTTCAAGCTGGTTTTAATGGCAATTGTGTTCTTGGGAGCGGTTGCACCCGGTGCAACGGCAGTCTTCTTCTTCTCAGATCCGATGATGGGGGTATTGGCCTTGGTCAACCTTTTGGCGCTTATGATGCTGTTTCCGATTCTGCGCAGAGTGCTTAGAGATTTCGACGATCAGCGGAAAGCCGGAGTTGCTCGACCAGTATTCAATCCTGAACAATTTCCGGATTTGGATATTGATCACACTGCTTGGCATCACAAAGATCCCGCATAGACACGAGATCAACATAACAAAGCTTTAGACATCGCGAGAGAGGTTGGAGCGAAAGCTCTGACCTCTTTTGTGATTTAGAGCAAAGGGTATGGTGCTGCACTCAACTCACTACAAAACAGCGGAGGTTTATGCCAAAACTTGAGCAAACTGCGAACGAATGCGATGTCGGCTTTGTCCTGCATACCAGTCATTCAAGATGATCAGTGTGGCCGATAATCAACAGATGACCGCTCTCAGCCCATATAGGTGTAACGCTGCAACAATCGCGACTGTCGGATCTGGTTAAAGCAAGCAATGATGTACCAGTTCACGTCCCAGCGGAATCCAATAAAAGACCTTTTACCTTTTGGTTCAGTGTTCAAATTACGACAGAAAAAGGAAAAATACTAACTTAGATAGACGGCTTGTGAGCGTGCTTGCTGTAATTTCCAATGTCTTGGCGAGATACCAAAGTGCCGTCGAAATGCGCGAGCAAAATGTGATGGATTACTGAAACCAACTTCCTGCGCTATCATGCTGACATTTGTATTTTGTCCAA
>JBCCXO010000111.1:0-4953 GCA_039191645.1 Pseudomonadota bacterium
AGCCAAGCCAGACGCTCGGCTCTTTCGGGAGGGTATTCGTTTTGATGTTCATCGGCATGAGGGACAAGAAAAACAGATATGCCGATCTTTTCCATCTCTTTGCGGAGTGCAGCAAGGCGCGTTGGTCCCGCTTCACGGTTTGAGGTGGAAATAAAACTCTGAAACATAGCGTCTCTGCCCTTTAATTCAGCATGGTTTCTCAGTGCTCATTTGGTTTTAGCTATGCGCTGGATGCATAGCATTCATGCATTTGCACCCCTAACCAACCAATAATGCATAACCCATATAGGCTTTGCGTACGATGCATAACGCATCGGGTTCAGAAAGGGAAAACAAAATGGCATTGATTGGAAATATCAGCAGCGGTTTCGAAAGTCTGCTTCGCACACGTGAAAAGCAAGCCCAACTTAGCGTACATGCTTACCTTGCCCAGTTGGATGATGGCACTCTTGCCCGTCTTGGCATGAAGCGTGAAGAGTTGAAAAAAGGCGGTAGCATAAACCATTTCATTTAATCTCCATCACTTGGAGGATTGCAGACAAAACAAGCGGCTCAAGGCCGCTTTTTTGTTATGGTTTTTTGAAAACAAGCGTAAGCCAGTTTTCCCGTATGTGCGCGTGTTCAAAAAACAAACCCTGTTGTCTAAACGTGGAGACCAGCCTGGCTCGTTGATGGGGAAGTAGACCGGATAGAATGACCGTCCCACCAGGCAAGGTGTGCAAAGCAAGGTCCAGAGCCATGGACTGTAAGGGCTTTGCGAGAATGTTGGCGATTACAAGGTCAAAGCGTCCCGCTTCCCCAAAAGCCCGATGATTGAAGCCAGTTGACGTTATACACCTGATTGAAGCTTGAACCTTATTGCGTCGGCAATTGTAAAGTGCCGTTTCTGTAGCGGTTGGATCAATGTCGCTCGCCAAGACCCGCATGGGCATTGTTTTTGCTGCCGCAATAGCCAACACCCCGGAGCCTGCCCCTAAATCCAGTGCGTTGAAGAATTTTGTCTTCTTGGTCACGCGGCTAAGCATCTCAAGGCAACCGGCAGTTGTCCCGTGATGACCGGTGCCAAAAGCAAGTCCGGCATCAATCAGGATCGGGATTTCATGCGGTTTAGGGGCATCTTTTTCATGACTCCCATGCACGATGTAGCGGCCAGCGCGCACAGAAGAAAGATCGCGCAATGTTGCTGCCACCCAATCCACATCGGGCAATTCTTCTCGTCCTAAAACAGATGCGTTGCCAGTTTCGCGAAGCAGCAAGGTGGATCGCGTTTCTACAACATTAGCCTCTGACGTTGGGCAATAAACGGAGACCGTCCAGTCCCCGGGTGCATCAAGATTTTCAAAAGCTGCAACGGCGAAACCATCTTCTTCGAAAGCTGTTTCGAAGACCTGCATCAGGCTTTTTGCCGTTTTCTTATCGGTGTCGATGTAAAATCGCGTTTGCTTCATAAAGGATCCCGCATGAAAAAGCCGGGGATGTGGCCCCGGCTTTTGATACTTTATATTTTCAACGATCTAAAGGGCATCGTTACCTGCTTCGCCGGTTCTGATCCGCAATGCGTTTTCGAGATCAAACACGAAGATTTTTCCATCTCCGATTTTTCCCTGACCCGCAGCGGATCTGATGGCTTCTACTGCCTTTTCGGCAACGTCTGATTTAACAGCAATTTCGATCTTAACCTTTGGTACGTAGTTGATTGCATATTCAGTGCCGCGGTAAATTTCGGTGTGGCCTTTTTGACGGCCATACCCTTTCACTTCTGACACGGTCATACCGTCTACGCCAATCTCCGCCAACGCTTCGCGAACGGTATCCAGCTTGTATGGCTGAATGACTGCCATGATCATTTTCATGTTTCTTTCCTTTCGCTTTTTTTACAACCGATATGCTGTTTCGCCGTGATGACTGAAGTCGAGGCCTTCTGTTTCTTCATCATCCGTTGTGCGAAGGCCGACGATTGCCTTTGTTACCAAAACTATGACCACCGTTGCAATCGCAGACCAAATCGCGACGCTAACAACACCGGTTACCTGGACCATTGCTTGTGCTCCCATCGTGGTTCCTTCTGACAGACCTGCCGCCCCATCGCCAACGTTGGCCAAAAATGCGACCAAGATGGTACCGGTTGCACCGCCAATGCCATGAACGGCAAGAACATCAAGGGAATCGTCGATTTTTAGTCTGTTTTTGATCAAATCCACGGCGAAATAGCACAAGGTTCCGCCAACCAGACCGAGGATCACGCCGCCGAGCGGACTGACCGTGCCGGACGCTGGCGTGATCGTTGCAAGGCCTGCAATTGTTCCGGTAACGAGACCAATCAAACTTGGCTTTCCGAATTTGATTTTTTCGATCACGACCCAGACCAGTGAGGCAGTCGCGGCAGATAAATGCGTGACTAGCATGGCCATCGCAGCATTTTGGTCTGCCGCTACAGCGGAACCCGCGTTAAAGCCAAACCAGCCTACCCATAACAGACATGCGCCAATCATCACCATCCATGGTGCGTGTGGTGGTAACACCTTTTTTGGAAACCCCTTTCTGGTGCCAAGCATGATTGCGATGACCGCAGCCGATACGCCGGCCGTGACATGGACGACTATCCCGCCCGCGAAATCAATGACGCCCTGTTCAGCAAGCCAGCCACCGCCCCAAACCCAATGGGTTACGGGGGCATACACGATCAAAAGCCATAGGGTGCTGATCAGCATCACTGCGCCAAACCGGATTCGCTCCACAAAAGCACCGACCATCAAGGCAGGTGTGATGACTGCAAAGGTCATTTGGAACATTGCAAATAGGGATTCAGGCAGGGTACCTGACACCGTCTCCCGGTCTATGCCCGCAAGCATGATGCGTTCTAATCCACCAATCCAGGCATTTCCTTCGGAAAACGCAAGTGAATAGCCCACGAAAAACCAAAGCAGAGAAGCAAGGCATGCTATCGCAATACAATGCATCAGGACAGATAGTGCATTTTTTGCCTGTACGAGACCGGCATAAAACAGGCCAAGGCCCGGCAGGGTCATCAGCAGCACTAGGGCTGACGACGTTAATATCCAACTGGTATCAGCTGCGTTCATTTCAAATACTCCCCAAGTCACAAAGGTGAGGCTTGGATAAAACCCTCCCTCGCGACTGCAAGATGGATGTCGATCATTTGGTCTGAAAAATGTGCAGAAAATCTAGGCGAATCGATAATGCCTAAAAAATAGGCAAAATAGGATGGTTTCGATGCTGATTTGTTGGGCGTGGTTTTGCGCCATAAAGCGTTCGCAAGGCGATTTTATCAAATATTAAGCTCTTTCTGACAGGATTATTGGAACTTTAGACACTGAAATTGGCAGAAATCAGGGGATTGTCATGAAGTTTGTTGTTGTACTTCTTTCCATCGGCGTTGGAGTGGCAGCCTTCGCAGGTATGGCCACTTTGGGTGCCGGACCCGCTATTGACTATAAGACGGCCTCTCTGGAAGAGCGTCAGGAATGGCTGGAAGGGCAGAAAAAGGTTATATCCAGAGCCGCAAAATTCTTTTTGCCAAATGGACGTGGACCTGCTGCGCTGAACTTTTATCTCAAGGATGTGGTTACACGCGCTGATGCCGGTGAGATAGAGCTGTTGATCGATGTGAAGGTTCCTTACGGTGCAAAGGTTGGCAGAATTCCGAAAAACAAATTTCTTGATACGTTTTGCAAAAATTACATCAACACCGGCCTCTATAAACAGGGCATTAAACTCATTGCCAACTTTAAGCAAAGGGGTGGCAAGAAAAAGCGTATCGCCCGGATTAAAGTCAACCCAAGCGATTGCCGGTGGGCTGAAAAACAGGCCTAAAACAACAATTGTGCCAAGTTTACAGCCTATTTACCTTAAGCTGGCATGATTTCGGGATGAAGATCGCAAAAAAATTCTCAGTTTCGCATGTTTCCAGCGGATTTACCGCTGTGGTTTGTGCTGGGTTTTTGATTAATGCGATTTTGACTGACAATGGCGGCAGCCCCGATTCTCAGCAAAAATGGCAGCTTTCCAAAGCTGAAAATCAGTCCCTGGTGTCGAGGTTCGGGCCAAAAAGCTATGCAAAATGGAAAGAAGCTCAGGAACAGTTGGACAAGACTGTTACAAGCAGCATAGCAAATTCCGAAAGTCCAAGTGGGCGTTCTACGCGCGAAAGTCGGCGGGATGAAGAGCCTTCAGTTCTTTCGCTGATACGCGAAAATGCGGACATTGCGCCCTCCGTTTCATCCGGAACGGATCGGGTGAGCGTCCGCGTCAAGAAGGGGGATACTCTTTTTGCGATTGCCCAGAGGCACGGACTTAAACTTTCTGAACTTGCCAGGCTAAACGGCCTAGAAGCGCCCTATACAATCAAAGTAGGTCAAACCTTGTACGTTGCCCGTTGAGGGCCAAAAGCGCATGCTTTCGCATGCACGTTGTATGATGCTTGCAAGGTTGATGACGTTTGATTGGGCGTTCCCTCTTATCGTCTGATCGCACGCGATATGTTGACGTCGGAGTTTTAAGGGCCACCGGGAGCGGCAGGGGTTTGGCTGTGTCGGCTCCCGGTAGCCTATTTGGTTACGCGCAGATGCCTGTGCACGTCCCCAAAATGAAAATGCCGTTTCTTGCTATCTGAGATGCGAGGTGTTGGACGCCCCAAACTTTTACCGGCTGCATCCGGTAATGATGTTTCAGTACTGAATGCATTGGAACTCTTTGCCTGCCCACGTGTTTGCAGGCTTAACATGGTATTCGGATGTCCGGATTAGGAGAGGCGCTCTGTTCAATGGCGAGCCGTCGAAACGGTCAAGCAACTGCAAGAGCGCGATAAAATGGGAAGAGAGAAATTTATCGTTGAAAATTTTTGCGAAATTTTTGTACGGCTTCTTCTTGGAATCCGGATTGACAATCACGGTTGTAAGCTGATCTGGGAGAAGGAAGGCTTTTGAATTCCAA
>JBCCXO010000112.1:0-4765 GCA_039191645.1 Pseudomonadota bacterium
GCCTGCACATCAGAAAAATTAATCGCTTCCCAAAATCCGCCACAATGGATTATCACCAAGACAAGAGGGGCATTTGATTCGAAAGAGGCATTTTTGAAAAACCTCAGAACCGCATTGCTGATATCTGCAGCCATTTTGGCGTCATCGATCCCGGTACAATCTGCGAATCCGCGGGTAAAAATCTATGAAGACGGGGATCAACGATGCGTTGAATCAAACGGAGTTCCGAACCACAAAATCGGGAAATTCCCCAACTCCGGAAACCCCCACCGTTTTTCAGAACAGCGCTTGAAATATTGCTTTCCAAAAAACCCCGAACGGAATTGGCGAGCGATCCGCGGCACACCAATTGTCGGCATCGCATTAAATGGCATTGTGCTACGTCCTGGAACCGCAGATTGGTATGATGCCTCGTCGCCGCGTGGCTTCAGTCGAAATTCGGCCTCAGGCTGGAATCTGGAAGGGATGGGGTCAGCCTCAGCACTTGGCATCGACAAAAACAACGCGCATGTCGACAACCAAGGCTTGTATCACTATCACGGCCCGCCGCCTGCCATAGTCTTGCAGGGCTCGCTACTTGGTTACGCAGCGGACGGGTTTGAAATTCACTATGTAGGCAAAACAGCTCAACCCAGTTACCAACTCAAAAAAGGAACGCGTCCCACAGCCCCAGGCGGCGCATACGATGGTCGATTTGTTGAAGACTGGGAATATGTAAAGGGATCCGGCATTCTTGACGAGTGCAACGGCGCCAACCTCGAAGGTAAATATGTTTACTTCGCGACCGACACGTTTCCATTTTTCCCACGCTGCCACTGGGGCGAGGTAAGTGCAGATTTCCAACACCAGCGTGGACCCAGCAATAATCAACCGCAAACCAGCCGGGGCCGTGGGGGCCCACTTTCTGCCGCTGCTGAAGAGCTGGGCGTCAGCGAGAGAAGACTGGCAGAAGCTGTCGGCCCGCCACCACCAAACATCAAACGAGCTGCAAAAATTCTTGGCATTTCTGAAACGCGTCTTGAACAAGTTCTGCGCAAGCATCGCCCCCGTTAGACTATCCTTGCATATGCCGTTTTAAATTTTGCATGGACATTTGACATTATAGGCGTAGCATTTCTCACCACATCAAGGGTGAGGAGGAAGACATGCAAGCCGCTAACGTTGCAAGACACATTCAAGAACCCGAAAGCCTGATAAGCCAGCTTTCAAGTGATAATCAAACCCTGAAGATAGACTGGCTGGATGGCCACCAATCCGTTTTTCACAACGTCTGGCTGAGAGACAATTGCGCCTGTGAGCAGTGTGGCGACCATTCCGGAGGTCATCGTTTCTTTGAACTGAATGGATTGCCGGACACACTTGACCACACCGCAAGGATTGTCGGCGACATGATCCAAATCACCTGGACGGAGGATGGTCATATCACCTGTTATGATCCAGCATGGTTACGCGCCCATTGTTACAGCGATGCAGAGCGGGCAAAACGAAGACATCAACCACAAACCTGGGATGCGTCGTTGAGCGGACAGGTTCCCGAAATTGATTATACGCTGGCGTTAAAAAATGAGTCGGAACTTTTAAACCTGCACAACGCCGTCCGCAGTCATGGCATTTGCCTGTTGCGCAATGTCCCACCCACGCGACCAGCCACAGAAGAAATTGCCAGCTTGATCGGATTTGTGCGCGAAACACACTATGGCCGGGTATTTGAAATCATTTCAACGCCGGAACCCAAAGTCATCGCCAATGCCCCGGTTCCGCTTCGACCGCATACGGATGAGAATTTTCGTGAACCGCCACCGGGCATCATGATTTTCCATTCCATTAAAGCGAGCGAATGCGGTGGCGGCGCCTCCGTGATGACCGATGGCTTTAAACTTGCCGAAGCGTTTAAAGAACTCTACCCGGAAGATTTCGAACTCTTGACCACAGTCCCCATTCCCCACCGCCGCTTCATAAAAGATGTTGGTTTGAGAGCAGAATCACCCGTGATCAAATTAGATTACTTTGGAAACATCAGCGAATTTCGCCTGAATGAGCGCACGATGGGACCAATTGATCTGCCGGTAAACCTGATGGAACGCGTCTATAAAGCGATCGGGCGGATGTTTGAACTTTCCTATGATGCCAAGTATCACATGCACCATCTGTTGAAAGACGGTGAGGCGCTTGTGTTCGACAATGCTAGGGTCTTGCATGCCCGTACGGGCTTCAATGGAAATCGACACGTGCGACTGACGCATGTGGGAAGCGACGAGTTTTACTCTAGATGGCGGCAATTGCGTTCGAAACTGAACCACGACATCAACCTAGTCTAGCGCCAAAGCAAAACCGCGAAGCCTCAGGACGGTCACAATCCCAAATTACCCTTCACAGGTTAGAAATCTATCGGGAGGAAACCATGTCCGTTGCACGGGTTACAGAAATCATCGCGTCGTCAGACAAAAGCTTTGAGGATGCAGTAAAACAGGGCGTAAAACGCGCTTCCAAAACCCTGAAGAATGTACAGGGCGCATGGGTGCAGGATCAAAAGGTCACCGTGACCGACGGCAAAATTTCCGAATTCCGCGTCAACTTGAAAGTTACGTTCATACTGGAAGATTAGCCTCACAAGACTAAACCTTCAGGTTTTTTTCAATCTGATGATCGCTTGTCAGTTTCATCGTCGCTTGGAGAGCTTCGATACACTGAAGCGCGATTAGAAGATACCTTTGTCGCTTTTTTGCTGCCAAGCCCTCAAAAAACGCGACAACGTGTGATGCATTGCACACTGCAAACAGCTCGCACGCTGGCTTTACTTGCATGTGACGGGATAGAGGCAGATATTAAAGTCAGCGAAACATGGAGAGAACAATGAACAGATTAGTCAAAATTGCAGCCGCCGGTGTCGTAGCGGTGAGCGCGGGGCTCGGTCCAACAGCGTCAGCCTTTGCAGTCGCTCCGAATTTTCCAGGCGCAGCAGTTGCGAAAATCAATGGCGAAGGATTTCGCAGGTGTAAATCTCTAGGAAACAGCGGCTACACTGCCGTTGCACGCGGCATCCTTGGCGATGGCGGCGGTGGTGATCGTTCTTCCGGCTTTAGACAATTCCAAATCCGGACTTGTTTTGAAACCCGCTTCGAATGTGATCGGTTTATCGCCAGAATTGACCACAGAATAAGTCAGATTGAACAGCTGCATTACGCTGGCTGCAAATCGAGAGCTTAGCGGCATGCACAAAGCCATCTACGCGTTCGCCATCAGCGCCACGTTAGCACTTCCGGTTGTTGAAACAATCACGCCAGCCGGAGCCGCTGTCCCGGGACGCGGGCCGGTTGTGCGCATAAATGGAGAAGGCAAACGCATTTGTGACGCTTTCGCTGACCGTGGGACCCCCTACTGGTCTGCCAAAGTCCGCGGACGACTGGAGGATGATAGCGGCGGTTTTACAGATCGGTTTCAAATCCGCACCTGCTTTGAAAGCAGAGCGAAATGTGACCACTTCCTAAACCGTATCCATCACACAATCCTGAGCATAGAGGAAATCTACTTCATCAGGTGCAAGGCCGAGGGCTAGCGCGTTCCACTCAAAAAGCAGATTTAAAAGAGGGGTTGTACGTATTTATAGCCCCTCTTTTTTCACACACGAGGGTTGCAGGCTTTGCACTGGTGAAGACCGCTTTCAATACCTACCTTAATACAAAGGTTGTGACTTTTAACTTGAGACTTTGGAGAGATGCAATGTTAGTAATTGATATTGTTCGCGAAACTATAGAAGGCCTGAAACTGGGCGCGCGTTACTCAGTTTCTAAAAATTACAATTTGACCGAAAAAGCTGTGCAGCCCCGCATCAGCAAAATCGGCAACGAAACCTTCGGTCGTTAAGACCCAGCGTCAGATTGACAAAACGCTATTGGAGGAACGGATTCGTTTTCCGTTCCTCACCAATGTTTCCTCCCGGCCCATGCCCACACAAGAAATTCACATCATCACCTAGAGGCAAGACCTTATTCTTGATTGAATCAATCAACTGTTGATGGTTTCCGCCTGGCAGGTCTGTTCTTCCGATAGAGCCGCGGAACAAAACATCGCCCACATGGGCAAACCGATGCGCATCAGAAAAGAAAATGACATGTCCTGGCGCATGCCCCGGGCAATGCAGCACTGAAAACGCATGGCCGCCAATATCGACACTGTCGCCTTCCTCAAGCCATCGATCAGGGGTCACATTCCTGTAAACGCCAGGTAGACCATACATTTCAGCCACCTTTTCAACGCTGGAACAGGTTTGTTGATCATCGATATGTGGCCCAATGATCTCTACGCCAAGTTCTTTCTTCAGGTCCATGGCCCCACCCACATGATCGAGATGACCATGGGTAATGAGAATGTGCGAAACCTCAAACCCGGATTGTTCTATGCCCTGAAGAATACGCGGCACATCGCCACCGGGATCCACCACGACCCCTTTTTTAGTCTCCTCATCCCACATGAGCGCACAATTCTGTTCGAACGCGGTTACAGGAACAATGGCAATGTTGAGTTTACCCATGAATACGGCCTCCGGTTTCACAGAAACAATTTATTGAAAAATGTAAAAAAACAAAGGGGTGATCGTGAAGACCACCCCTTAATTCAAACACCAGGCTTGAAGCTTATTTTCCCTTCAAAAGCGCACCTGCAATACCGGTAAGTGCACCACCTCCAACTGCACCACCACCAATCGATGCGATGAGGGAAGTAAGATCCATGCCTGCAATGGACATACCCTCTCCTCCTGCACCCA
>JBCCXO010000113.1:0-4532 GCA_039191645.1 Pseudomonadota bacterium
ATAAAACTTACTGAATGAAACGCTAAGACTCCGGACCAGATGATAATGAAATCATCTTCGTGGCTAATGTAGGGGAACTGGCTTGTACTCCGTTTTGGTCGTTTCACATCACCGCTTTTAGAGCTGGAGAAACAAATGAAATTTAATAACTTCATGGGCATTGCTGCTGGCGCTGCTCTCTTGACTACCACTGCAATTGGTACTGCTGTTGCACGTGACCAAATCCAAATCGTCGGCTCATCAACCGTATTCCCGTTCTCTACTTCGGTTGCTGAGCAGTTTGGCCAAAAAACCTCGTTCAAAACACCGGTTGTCGAATCGACTGGTTCAGGCGGTGGCATGAAGCTTTTTTGTTCGGGTGTTGGTGAAAACACACCGGACATTACAAATGCTTCCCGCCGTATCAAAGAAAATGAATTTAAACTGTGTGGCGAAAATGGTGTGACACCTGTTGAAGTGAAAATTGGTTTTGACGGCATCGTCATGGCAAACGCCAAGTCTGGCCCGGAAATGAACATTACCCGACAACAGATTTTCTTGGCGCTTGCTAAGCAAATCCCGGATGCTGATGGAAAAATGGTCCCGAACCCAAACCAGAAATGGTCGGATATTGATCCTTCCCTCCCAGACATCAAAATCGAAGTTCTCGGTCCTCCGCCCACCTCAGGCACGCGAGATGCATTCGCCGAAATAGCGCTTGAAGGCGGTGCGAAGAAGATTGAAGTTCTTGCCTCTCTTCGCAAAGAAGACAAAAAGGCGTTTAAGAAAATCGCACATGCTATTCGCGAAGACGGCGCTTACATTGAGGCGGGGGAAAATGATAATTTGATCATTCAAAAACTTGAAGCCAATCCAAATGCATTTGGTGTTTTTGGTTTCTCATTCCTTGATCAAAACGCTGATAAAGTTAAGGGCGCTGTTGTGAACGGCACGGACCCAGAGTTTGAGAAAATTGCTGCTGGTGATTATCCGATTTCCCGCTCACTATTCTTCTATGTAAAGAAAGAGCACGTCGGTGTCATTCCTGGGATTGAAGAGTTCGTTGCTGAATTCACTGCTGAAAGCACGTGGGGCTTGGACGGATATCTCTCCGATAAGGGGTTGATACCGCTCCCGGATGCTGATCGCGAAGCGATTGCTAACTCTGCAAAAGCAATGGCGCCAATGTCATTTTAACTCAAATTATCGCTTGCCCGGCGGTCCCGCCGGGCAAGGGTTTACAACTCAATCGAGTTGCATTTTTTCGGCCAAATTGGGTAGGGATCTATGGCCTATTATTTGATTATCGCGCTGTGCTTTGTTGCGCTTGTCTCAGTATTTTTGGGAAGTGCGCGAGCAAATTCTGTTGCTGGTGGCGAGATTTCATCGCTGCACTCCCGTCCTGCATATCATGGCGGATTTCTGGCAATCCTCACGACGTTCCCCGCATTAATACTCGTTTTTCTCTGGTCGGTTCTTTCGACCGGCGTCATTGATGGAATAATCAAAGATCGTTTCTCTAGTACGCTTGCCGAACTAGAGGGACCTCAAGTCGTAGCGTTCATGCGCGATGTCAGAGCAATGGCTGCAAATCTCAGTAGCGAAAGCAGTCAGATTATTCTCAGCACGAAAGGGGATCTGAAAATCGCAGCGGAAGGCGCAGCAGAAAGCTACGCTTCATTGGTAGCGACCAGTAATGCGACATTGCTTGCGCTAGCAGTTTTGTTGGTTGGTGCTGGTTTTTTCTTTGGATTTACAAAGATTAAGGCGTCTGCCCGCACGCGTCACTTTGTAGAGCGATTTGTCATGGGGCTTTTGATCGCGTGTTCTGCTGTTGCGATCCTCACAACAGTTGGAATTGTGTTTTCGCTCGTATTTGAATCGATCAGATTCTTCCAAAAAGTCCCATTGTTTGATTTTCTTTTTGGCTATCACTGGTCCCCGCAAAGTGCTTTTGAAGCCGCTGGGGGTGGGTCACTTGCGGAGGATACTTCCCGGGTGTTCGGAGCGATCCCCTTATTCGTAGGAACATTCCTGATCACGTTTATTGCTATTTCCGTTGCAGCCCCGCTCGGATTGATGTCCGCAATTTACATGTCAGACTATGCCAGCCTTAGGTTCCGTGCTTTTGCGAAACCCGTGTTGGAAATTCTGGCTGGAATTCCCACTGTTGTTTACGGTTTTTTTGCTGCACTCACTGTTGCTCCAGCCATTCGCGGTTGGGGCGAAGTAATTGGGCTTTCGGTGTCTTCTGAATCTGCACTTGCTGCCGGCCTTGTGATGGGAATTATGATCATTCCGTTCGTCATGTCCCTGTCTGATGATGTCATAAACTCCGTTCCACAGTCCTTGCGTGACGGCTCCTATGCCATGGGTGCGACCAAATCTGAGACAATACGCAGAGTAGTTCTTCCAGCTGCGCTTCCAGGCATCGTATCAGCGCTCTTGCTGGCTATTTCCAGAGCGGTAGGAGAAACAATGATTGTTGTCATGGCTGCCGGACTTGCGGCCAATTTAACCATCAATCCGCTCGAGGCAGTTACAACAGTAACAGTCCAGATTGTGACGCTGCTGGTCGGTGACCAGGAATTCGACAGCGCAAAAACACTCGCGGCTTTTGCCTTGGGATTGGTACTGTTCGTCATCACGCTTTGCTTAAACGTCATCGCGCTGCGCGTTGTACAAAAATATAGAGAACAATATGACTGATTTGTCCCAGAAACCCGGTATTGATGTTGTCGTTGGATCAGACCGTAGGCGCGCGCTTCTTGGTGGACGCTATGCTGCGGAAAGACGTTTCAAATATGCAGGTCTTAGCGCTGTTTTAGTATCCGTAACGTTTTTGATATTCTTGTTATACACAGTCGTGGGGAGCGGCATTCCTGCGTTTACCTACAACTATGTAAAGATTACAGTTAACCTCACTGAAGTTGACTCAGCCACTGTGGAAGCAGGGGATTACGATGGAGCCTTGAGAGCCGGGATTTCCGAAGCCATGCCATACCTGACCGGTCGCAAGGGGCGTCGGCTTGCTCGCAGTATTGTTTCCGGCGGGTCTGGAATTGAGCTCAGAAATGCAGTGCTGGAAGATCCGAGTTTGGCTGGCCGCTCGCTGGAGTTTGGGGTTCCAGTGTCCGATTTCGCAGACCTCTATCTAAAAGGGTTGACGGCTAAGCCTCAAAAAAGCAACCCGGATGCGATCATCAAAATCTCCGATACACAAGGCAGTGTGACCATCGAAGCCGGCGCCGACGTTTTTGAAGACTTTCTGGCTGAAGCAAAAGAAGCGGTCGGTCAAAATGCAGAGGTTTTTAGAAGGAGAATGGCGTCCCTTCAACGCAGCCTGGACCTGCAGCTGGCCATCAAGGCAACCTCGCCAGACCCAAAGGCAGTAGAAAAAGCGACTTTGCAAACCGAAAGCATCCAACAGAAAATTGCGACTGCCCGAACCAAATTTGATGCTTTGATCGCAAGAAAAAATGCTACGGAAGCTGCAGAAACGTTAGACAGCTCCATGCCGTCCTTATTGTTGAAAGTCGCCGGTGGCGCGATCAAGGTTACGGAGGTTGATCCAAAATCTGCGAAAGGTGAGATCATCATAACCCCCTCAGCAACAACAGCTGCTGCGGGTGATTGGACGATGCACATCGTAGATGAACCAGAGGATAATCGGAAATTCTCTGACCAAGAAATTGCGGTGGTAGATAAACTCGTTGAAGATGGGCGGGTAGAAAGCCGCTGGAACAACATCTTTTTCTCAAAAGGTGCAAGCCGTGAGCCGGAACTTGCCGGTGTTTGGGGTGCGGTTGTAGGATCCTTTTTCACCATGGTTGTCACGTTGCTGCTCTCATTCCCACTTGGTGTGGCAGCTGCAATTTACTTGGAAGAATTCGCGCCCAAAAACCGCCTGACAGCGCTAATCGAAGTGAACATTAACAATCTAGCTGCGGTCCCATCGATCGTCTTTGGATTGCTTGGATTGGCTGTATTTCTCAATTTCTTTGGGTTTCCGCGCTCTGCACCTTTGGTGGGTGGCATGGTGCTGGCGTTAATGACCTTGCCGACCATCATCATTGCTTCGCGTGCCGCCCTTAAAGCCGTTCCACCTTCCATACGCGAGGCAGCACTGGGGGTTGGGGCATCTAAACTGCAGGCCGTTTTCCATCATGTTTTGCCCCTTGCCATGCCTGGAATGTTAACTGGGACAATCATTGGTATGGCGCAGGCCTTGGGTGAAACAGCGCCGCTTTTGATGATTGGAATGGTTGCCTTTGTGGTTGATATTCCGGGCGGCTTTTCAGATCCGGCTACAGTGCTTCCGGTGCAGATTTATATGTGGGCCGATTTTCCTGAGCCGGGTTTCCAACAGAAAACAGCAGCTGCTATTATGGTTCTGCTCGGTTTCCTTGTTATTATGAACGCTGTTGCCGTACTGCTGCGGAAACGCTTTGAACGCCGCTGGTAGAAGGGGTAACTTTCATGAATTTTCTAACGACAGAACAACAGGAAAAGACCTTGGCTGAAATTTCCAACAACCCGATAAAGATGGCAGG
>JBCCXO010000114.1:0-4001 GCA_039191645.1 Pseudomonadota bacterium
AGAAAATCTAACAACTATTTGACTACGGAAAATACAACTTTAAGTAGTAATTTATTTACAAATACACGCTATTTGTGTATTTATAAGATTAAGCGCGATACAAAAATGCGCAACGAGACACGATGTTCCGGTCCCCCTGCTATTAGCCGGAACGGAGTGTGACCTGCTTTACAGCAGGATTTAAGAGAGGGAGGCTCTGCCAATCCGCCCGGTTAGAGCCTCCCTAATTTTCTTAATCTTAAAGCTATCGAAAACGACTTGCACAAACAATTACTCCGCGATAGTAATTTCGCATGGAAAAACTTTGCGTAAACAACTGGTGGTGGTGCTGCTGATATAGCGGTCGATCCATCATGCGCGAAAAAGTGTTAGGCCGCCGGAAAACCCCGAGCGGCTTTTGTTTTGCCTTCAAGCCGTTTGGTCTGTGATCGCGGAAACTGAGAGGGAGAAGCCGAATGGTATCGGCGATGATTGAATTTGAGACCAAAGGTGGATTTCGTGTCGAGCGCGAGAGTTTCCCGGATACATATGAAACTGCAATAGACACAACACTGGATCGGGTAAATGCGCAGCGTGGCGCAGTGCTCTCTTCAAACTATGAATACCCGGGACGGTATACCCGTTGGGACACGGCTATTGTCAATCCGCCCCTGGGTATTGAAGCGCAGGGACGCAATGTCTCTGTTATTGCTTACAATCGGCGTGGTGAGGTTTTCCTGAAACCGATTTTGGAAACCCTATCTGCGCATGATCATGTCTTGCAAGCAACGCAAGTTGGAGAGCAACTGAACGTCCGAGTGAAAGAGGCGGGCAAGATTTTATCGGAGGAAGAACGATCCCGTGCGCCAACTGTGTTTTCTGTCGTTCGTGCGATTGTGGACCTTTTTAGAAGTGATGCTGACCCAAATCTCGGGCTGTTTGGCGCCTTTGGCTATGATTTGGCTTTTCAGTTTGATGACCTCGAGTTCAAGATGGATCGGGGAAAATCACAGCGGGATCTCGTCTTGTTCTTACCAGATGAGATCCTTGTGGTGGATCACCACCAGGCGATCGCCTGGCATGATAAGTACGAGTTTAGCATCGGTGAAATTTCTACCCGCGATATACCACGTGAAATTGTAGAGGATCCATTTCGGCCATGTGAAACCGAGCCCCCAAAAGGTGATCATCAACCTGGCGAATATGCAAAGCTGGTTGAACGGGCGAAAGAGAAATTCATACGTGGCGACCTGTTCGAAGTTGTTCCAGGGCAAATGTTTTTTGAGCAATGCAAGACTGCCCCAGCTGAAATTTCAAGAAAGCTGAAATCAATAAATCCGTCCCCCTATTCGTTTTTTATCAATTTGGGTGATCAGGAATATCTGGTCGGGGCTTCACCGGAAATGTTTGTGCGGGTTACGGGCCGTCGTATAGAGACCTGTCCGATTTCTGGGACAATCCGACGTGGCCGTGATGCGATTGAAGACAGCGAACAAATCCTGAAATTGCTAAATTCGAAGAAGGATGAATCTGAGCTGACCATGTGTTCTGATGTGGATCGCAATGACAAGTCTCGCGTATGTGAACCAGGCAGCGTGAAGGTGATCGGAAGGCGTCAGATTGAGATGTATTCCAAGCTCATTCATACGGTTGATCACATTGAAGGCCGCCTTCGGGAGGGCATGGATGCTTTTGACGGTTTCCTGTCTCATGCTTGGGCGGTCACCGTCACTGGTGCGCCCAAACTTTGGGCGATGCGCTACATTGAGGAAAACGAGAAATCACCACGAGCCTGGTATGGCGGCGCTGTTGGGGTGGTGCATTTTAATGGTGATATGAATACTGGCCTGACCTTGCGGACCGTACGGATCAAAGATGGCATTGCAGAGGTTCGGGCAGGCGCAACATTGCTCTTTGATTCCGATCCGATGGAAGAGGAAAAGGAGACAGAACTTAAGGCTTCCGCGATGTTGGCTGCGATCCGAGAAGCGGGGAAAACCAATCATGCGGACAGTGCACGGGATGCGGCAAAAGTGGGAGAGAGCCGAAAAATTCTTCTCGTGGATCACGAAGATTCCTTTGTTCACACATTGGCGAACTATTTTCGTCAAACCGGTGCAGAAGTTTTGACCGTGCGCAGCCCGATATCTGAGGACGTGATTGAGCAATATCAGCCTGACTTGGTGGTTTTATCGCCGGGGCCTGGTAGTCCTTCAGATTTTAACTGTTCTGATACACTTGAAAAAGTCAGAAAACGCGGACTGGCGGTTTTCGGGGTGTGTCTTGGGCTACAGGCTATTGCCGAACACTATGGCGGAACTCTGAAGCAGTTGGATGTGCCAATGCATGGAAAACCATCGCGGATCAATGTTACGGAACCTGGTATTGTGTTTTCAGGCCTCGATGATGAGATTACCATTGGACGCTATCATTCTATCCATGCAGATCCGCAAAAATTGCCGAATGCATTTACCGTGACAGCCATGACAGAAGATGGTGTTGTCATGGGCATAGAGCATCAGACGGAGCCTGTTGCTGCTGTTCAATTCCATCCTGAATCGATCATGTCGCTGGGGGGTGAAGCCGGCATGCGGATGATCGAAAATGTTGTTGCGCATCTGGGTAAGGAATCCAAATCCGCTTAAAGGCTGCCTTTTAAAATGCCTTTAACCTAAGCTGATCTTTGTGCGTTTGGTGCTCAGGTATAACAAGATCAAATTCCGTAGAAACGACCCCGTCACGGGATGCAATTGTCCGGTGGTCTTGGGCCTGCAGCGTGACATAGATTTTGTGAACGCCCGGCTTTAGGGTGCCGAGGGGAAATATCGGTGTAAAAGCTGTGCCAATCTTCTCTCCGTTCAGGTGGACATGCGCATGTCCAATGTTGGCTTGCGTTGCAAACGCATTGCAGATTTCGGTAAACTGGAAATGGGTCGCATTGATCTGAATGCTCCAGTCACCCCTGCTGTCTTTAAAGCTGGTTGCGGAGAGCTTTGGTACAGGATTTCCCTCCGGTATCTCAACGAAGACTGCTCGGGGCAGGGCTTTGAGTGATTCAGACTCCGGCAAGCTGAGTTGTAGGGCGATCAGCGGCACGCAAATGGATAATGTCACGGCTATTCTTTCGTGGGGCAGTTTCGCAATCATCATAGTTCCCCCAATTTTCGGATTTTGAAGAGGCGCCTGAAGCGCATGACCGTTAGGCCTGGATAAAACCGTTTTCCACCGTGGGCTAGCAGGAATAACATTAGGCCAAAAAGGTTTCCGTGCAGTGCCGGATTTTCTCCCAGAGCCACCGCAAAGAAGATCATCGCCCCCAACAGAAACAGCGATATGGGACGAACGAGATATCCAAGTGCAAGAAGGGCACCTGCCAGAAACTCAATCATCATCATGATCAAGGCCACCCAGGGTGTTGGTATGTAAAAGAAATTGAGTTTTGCATGATCAAGGATCGCGATGAGCAATGTGGGTTGAAGAAATTTCACATCGACTGCAAGGGCAACAAATGTCATTCCGGTCATGACCTGAATGAGGTACCATAGGACTTTTGGAGCGGGTTTTTTCAGTGTGAGGGCAGGCCAGTTTATCAGTGCATCTAAGCTTAATTTCCCGGCCCCGCAGATCAGCAGCACCAATGCGGGTGCTATAAAATGAAATGCATAATGCATTATAAAGTCGCGACCAAACACAACGCATCCAATCAGCGCCAGTCCGATCACACCTAGCGAGGCCAAGCGTATTGCAAAGCCAAACAGAAGCATGATGGCTATAATGTATTGGGCGGTTGCCAACCAATCCCATCCAATCACCAGGGATAACTGCATGTCGGGCACAAATAATGTCGGTTCGGTCCAGAGTGTTGTTCCGTGTCTGGGAAGCCCGCCAAATGCACTTAGGCCAAGGGTCACGGCACACCCAAGGCGTAGCAGTACCGGGCCCCAATCAAGGCTTGAAGAAGATATTTTCCGGAAAGCGAGTTTTTCAGCGTATCGTGCCCGTTGCTCAATGTTTAGCGACAC
>JBCCXO010000115.1:0-3327 GCA_039191645.1 Pseudomonadota bacterium
CCAAATTTCGTGCCTGTCAACCCCACGATATCGCGGATTGCCCAAAGCAATGGCATATCCTCGTCAGCCTCGATTTCATGTTCATTTCCATTAACGCTCAGTCGAATACTCATTCTATTTCTTCCCTTCCATTGGTTGGAAAACAGTTTTTAGACAAGTCACTGCAAGTTTTTGCCAGCGGATTAGCGTGCAATCTCGTTCGGTCATACGCAAATCAAGCACCGCTTCCACTAAAGGTAAAATTAGGACCTTTTGCCTGCCTGCTGAATTCTCCAAAAAATTTGCCCATTCCTCCGGTAGGAAAGATTTTGAGTGACCATTGTACGTGGCCGCCATATATATCTTAATCATGGATTTTGAGATGGTTGAATATGCCAAGCTGATAGATCATATGCGTGAATACGCACGGCAGTCCGCCGTTTTGGGCGAACCTGTTCAGACTAGTTTGCCAGATCTTGGCGTGTTTTCTTGTGATCGTGAGACCACATTCGAAGCGACATTATATCAACCGGTTTATTGCCTGATTTTACAAGGTAAAAAAGAGACTATCATTGGGGACCGGACAATCACGTATGGTGCTGGCGATGCTTTGGTCGTTAGTCATGATCTCCCAGTTGTTTCACGAATTACGGAGGCCAGCGCGAAACATCCGTATCTTGCACTGATATTCTATCTGGATTTGACGATTTTAAGGGGACTTCAAGATCAGCTTGGCGTGCATGACCAGGAAGAAGATGCGGTTTCATCGATTGCTGTCTCACAGGCAGAAGCGCGGTTGGTTGGAGTGCTGGAACGATATTTCTCCCTTCACAAAGATCCGATGGAGGAAAAAGTGTTAGGACCTCTGGTCCGCAAAGAAATTCACTTCAGGCTCCTAACTGCACCGCATGGCGGCATGCTTAGAAAGATGTTGAACAGAGACAGCCACGCCAGCCGTATCGATCGAGCCATCGGTATTATTCGACAGAAATACAAATCATCATTTGTTGTACAAGAACTTGCTCAATCGGTTGGCATGAGTACTTCCTCCTTTCACGAACATTTCAAATCGGTCACTCAGACAACGCCTTTGCGCTATCAAAAGGATTTGCGATTGATGGAGGCAAAACGGCTTTTACTCGAAGGAGAGCATTCGGTTTCTACCGTTGCGTACGAAGTCGGGTATGAAAGTCCAAACCAATTCAGCAGGGAGTATTCGAGAAAGTTTGGTGTCGCACCCCAGCGGGATGCGCGCAATCATGCGATTGATGCCTGATTGTCTATGTTTTATGCATTCAGCATATGCAAATCTATAAACTGCTATTGCTGTAATGCGCCTATATTGAAGAGGTCTGTTTCAAGATGGCGTAGTTCGGTGAGACTCAAAATGATTGCCTGATTGCTATCATTGACACCTACGATCATCCCGACAATTTCTTTGTTCTTTCCCGAGAGTACCGGACTCCCTGATTGTCCAAATGCAGCGGTACAACTTACGAGAAAGAGTTTTGAATGCGATGATTTTCGACTACAATCTTCCGATCCGGTTAATACGTGCGGCTTTGAAATAGAATAACCCTGAAATTCCAAGGAACCGTGGGTTGCGTCTATGGTTGAAATTTTACCGGCGTCGAGATTAATTTCGTCTTGGAGAACAATAATTGCTGCGTCCCTTTTGACTTTTTCCGCGTCTGATTGAGCTTCCAGATATCCTTTGAGAAAAATAAAATGCGCACCCTGTGCGTCCGCTTTACTTTTTCCCAGATGGTATCCTGCGCGGAAGATTACGTTTTTGGGCTTAAACGGTTTTTCGGTTCGGCCAGAAACCAGGCAATGTGCGGCTGTTAAGACAAGATTAGGAGCAATTAAAGCACCGGTGCAATGTGATCTCATCGAATAACCGGCATAATTCACCCTGCCGATCCAATCACTGGACCCGGCAAAAGCCGGGAGCGGAACTAGGCTAATGCCGGCTATAAACAGTGCTTTCCTGAACCAAGATTTCACCAATCATACTCCCTTTACAGAGGTGTCAAAGAAAACCGTTATTCCACTTCCGTTTGCTTATCAGGGTTATTCCAAAACGAAACCCTATCCCCAAACGCTTCTTCACGAAATGCTCGGTTAAAGGATTTGATGACCGGGTCAGCCAAATATCTGAATGGGGTGTGCTCGCCGGTTTGGACAAACACATCCGCCGGCATACCTGCTTGTAGTTCAATGTCTTGAGAGGCTTTTTCCATATCCTCCTGATCCACCTTGATACGAAGCGCATAAAACTTTTCCTTCGTATCTGGATCGGTGGTAACGTCTGCACCAATATGGAATACCTCTCCATCAATGGGCAGCATATGCCGAGCCAAAAATGACGTCAGTTGAACCTTGGCCTCCATTCCAAGACTTACATTGTCGATATCGGTGGGTGATAGCTTGGCATCCACAATGAGCTCTTCATTGATAGGGACAATCGTCATAATCGGTTCACCAGGTCTAACCACTCCGCCAATGGTTTTGTAATTGAGTTCAAGGATCTTGCCATCAATCGGTGCAATGATGTCGGTGCGTAGCAACACATCATCCGTTGCATTCAGTGCCTCTTCAGCCTGGGCAATTTCGCTGTTGACGCGGGACAGCTCTTCGGCAACCTCATTAAGGTTTTCAGTGTCTAGGGTCAGTTTTGCTATACGGATTTCTGCAATTTTCTGACGTGCCCGGGAGACCGATGACAAAATGGCATCACTTTCTGAGGTCAGTTCGGCCTTGCGGCGCTGCAAGTTATAGAGTTCAGGAAGCCTGGCCAACCCGGTTTTTACGAGTTTTTGCTTATCTTTGATTTCAGCATCTAAAAACTCGACTTGTGCATCCATACCAGCAGCCTGAGAAGTTAAGCTTCTGATCTCATCCTCAACCTGCAATTCCTGACGTTCATGAATTTCTATTTGTTCGTTGCGGAGGCGGTTTTTCAGTCTGAATGTCGCAATTTCATTGCTCACAAACTCTTTGAACGTGGCGTCGTTCTGAACAATTTCTGATATCACCGGCTGAAATACAATTTGACCGCTTTCCTGTGCAAGCAGCCTGTCTCTCATCACGCGAAGTCTTAAAAGCTTGCGGAATTGGGATTGGTAATTTGCTTTCGCGAGTGCTTTGTCCAAAACCATAATGGGTTGGCCCCGAGAAACAGTATCCCCCTCACGCACATATATCTGGCGAACGATACCACCTTCCAGGTGTTGCACCGTTCTTTGGCTTCCGTCCGGACTAATCTGTCCAGGTGCAATCGCAGCAGAGGATAGTGGTGCCAGCGCCGCCCAACTTCCTACTCCCAAAAAACACGTTGAGATTACC
>JBCCXO010000116.1:0-2119 GCA_039191645.1 Pseudomonadota bacterium
AGAACAGACAAAAAACGGCAATCTCGTCTCAGTTGGAGGTGGGGGAGATACGGTCGCAGCGCTCAACCATGCAAATGCAGCTAAGGATTTTTCCTATGTGTCAACGGCTGGAGGCGCGTTCCTTGAATGGATGGAAGGCAAGGATTTACCGGGCGTGGCTGTTCTAAAAATCGATACCTGACAGGGATTGGAATCCTCGCTAAGCTCGAACAGGAAGTTGCTTTAAGGAGCGTATCCCGAACCTTTCATTCCAACTCAAATCCAGTTCCGGTACACCAAGTTTCAGCGAGGGATACGCAGTAAATAAGGTTTTCAATGCACTACGGAGTTCCAAACGCGCCAATTGATGCCCAAGACAAAAGTGAATTCCCGTGCCAAAGGAAACATGCCGGTTCGGTCTTCGAGTAATGTCAAACCGTTCCGGATTTTCAAAAACCTCAGGGTCAAAATTTGAAGCGACAAGCAGTGGCATCACAACGTCCCCCTTGGCAAGCTTAACCCCGGCTACCTCACAGTCTTTGCTAACAAAGCGGGGTTTCGTTGTTTGAACCGGAGAAACAAATCTCAAGAGCTCCTCTACCGCCAGATCAAGTTTATCCCACTCGTTCATCAATGCATTGAGCTGATCAGGATGATTGAGGAGGGTATGAACACTACCGGAAATCAGATGTGTGGTTGTCTCATGCCCGGCCAAAAGCAAAAGAAAAATCATCGCAAGTAATTCATCATCACTAAGTGACTGGTTCTCACCCTCTGTCCAAACCAGCTCAGAAATCAATCCAGACTTTCGCACGTGTCGGACCTGTTGAATTTCTTCTTCAAGATACCGAGTGAGTGGCTTAAATTTGTTAACCGCGAACAGAAATGAAACAACACCATTCACAGTCGTTATGCGTTCTGCCCACCCCGAAAACTTAGCACGATCCTCCTGAGGAAGACCCAAAAGCTCACAAATCACCGAAAGTGGCAACGGCCTGGAAAACGCGCCAACTAAGTCAACCTGACGGTCATTTTCAAACAGCGCATCGACCAGTGAACCTGCGATCCCGTCAATAGATGGTTTAATCTCCAACATTTCTCTTCGGTGGAATACTTGATCAACAATACCGCGCAAACGCCGATGCTCCGGCTCATCACTGGAAAGCATGTTCGAGGTGATGCGATGTAGCATCTTAGGCATCCACCACGAAAGACCAACGACCTGATTGTTGTGTTTTCGAACAGTGAACAGTTTATCATTTTTGAGAATTTCAGAGGTTGCAGCAGATGTTGTCGTCAACCAAACTCTGCCCAAAAGCGGAATTTTTGTTTGAACGAGCGGCGCCTCCGCCCGCATTGCGGACAATGTTGGCACTGGATTTCGCATAAATGCCTGCGTTTGCAAATTTTTGAACATCACATCCATCTCAAACCGCTCTACAGTCTACATATGGGAAAGAAATCTGGGCATTACGAAGAATTCTTGCCGCGAAAGAGAATTCAAATGTTCAAATCATTATTTGGCTCTGGTAAAGAAAGCGAAAATAAAGCCAGGAGAAATTCGATGAGCGAACGACTTGAAGATATTGCAATCGCTATGGTCGCCGAAGGGCAAGGAATTTTAGCTGCAGATGAGTCAACCGGTACAATTAAGAAGCGCTTTGACTCAATAAATGTTGAATCGACAGAAGATAATCGTCGGGATTATCGCGAGATGCTGTTTCGTGCAGATGAAGCCATGAAAAACTATATTTCAGGCGTCATCTTGTTCGAAGAAACCCTCTTTCAAAAAGCCGCCGATGGCACACCATTGGTCGACTTGATTAAAGCTGCTGGAGCCGTTCCTGGCATCAAAGTCGATAAAGGAGCGCAAGCTCTCTCCGGCACGTCAATCGAAAAAATAACAGAGGGTTTGGATGGGCTGCGCGGCCGCCTCACCCAGTACTACGAAGCCGGCGCGCGTTTTGCCAAATGGCGTGCGGTAATTACCATTACCGACACCACGCCGTCCTGGAATTGCATCAAAGCAAACGCACATGCCTTGGCGCGCTATGCTGCTTTGTGTCAGGAAACCGGAATTGTACCAATCGTGGAACCAGAAGTCCTCATGGATGGCGAACATTCATCCCACAGCATTGAA